>NZ_JBWKEB010000007.1:10073-198237 GCF_056435665.1 Amycolatopsis sp. NPDC043887 | reverse complement strand
GGGGGGGGGGGGGGGGGGGGTGGGGGGTGGTGTTGGGGGGCCAAAACCAAAACCCCCCCCCACGACCCCCTCGTGAACGCAGTCGGCTCCCGTCTGCCAGGACAACCGAGCGCGTGACCTGCGGCAATCCTCACCGCTTACGACCAAGACCCCCATCCACGATCAACTTAAGCCACGTGACATTGCGCTCTAACCGTCCTTGCCACTCACGGCAGTGACCCTCCACGTTCCGGCGCCCTAGGTACCTGACGGACCCCTTCATGTATTGCGGAAGGCGCGAAGGTCGAGTTTCCTCGGCTGAGCCGAGGGAAGGGTCATTCACGCGCCGCTGGGCGCAGGTGGGGCGAACGTGACGATCGTCGAGTCCGTGAAGGCCTCCTTCCCCACTTTCAGGGTAGGGATGGAGGCCTTCACGGACAGACATCCTGACGCCACGTTTGAAGCTTCTGAGACAGGTCGCCAGGAGAGAGCGACCGAAGTTTCAACCGAAGAATCAACGATACGCTTGAATCTCATGAGTCAAGACATCCGAGACTTCGTGACCCCCTCCTGCGACCTGCTCGCCCTGGGCGAGCCGACGCACGCGACCCCGGTCTTCGCGGACGTCCGCAACGCGCTGTTCGCCCAGCTGGTCGACCGCGGCTTCCGCTCGATCGTCCTCGAAACGGATCGCGTGGCCGCGCTCGTCGCGAACGACTTCGTCCGGGATGGCACCGGAACCCTCGACCTCGCGATGAGCGAAGGCTTCTCGCACGTCTTCGGCACTGTGGAGGCGAATAGGCGACTGATCGCCTGGATGCGCGAGTTCAACGAAAACCGGCCGCCCGAGGAGCGGCTTTCGTTCCACGGCTTCGACACCCAGACCGAGAACACTTCCGCGCCCAGCCCGCGGCCCTACCTCGAGTACGCCCGCGATTTCCTTGGCTTCGACGTGGACATCGCGGGCCCGGCGGGCGACGACGAACGCTGGGGCCGCACGGAAGCCGTCATGGACGCGGCTTCGTCGCCCGGTGCCACGGCCGACGCCTACCGGCTGCGCGCGATCGCGGCCGACCTGCTCGCCGCGCTCCGCTCTCGGAAACCGGAACCGGTCACGGACGACTGGTCGCGGGCGGAGATCCACCTCATGGCGGGCATCGATCTGCTGCGCTATCACCGGCAATGCGCCGAACCGCTGGAGCCGCACGAGCGCTACGCGCCCCTCGTCGCGACCAGGGACGCCATCATGGCGCGGAACCTGCTGGACATCCGCGCCTCCGAAGCCTGCCGAGGCCGGACGCTGGTCTTCGCCCACAATCTGCACCTGCGCCGCCAGGCGAGCACGATGCGGGTGGCGGGGACGGAGACCACCTGGTTCCCCGCCGGTGCGCTGGTGGCTCCGCTGCTCGGTGACCGCTACGTCTTCGTCGCGACGAGCCTCGGCCGAAGCGAGGCCATAGCGCTTGAGGAGCCGGAGCCCGATACCTACGAAGGGTTCCTTCAGAAGCACGTCACCACGGACTGGGGCCTGCTCACCGCATCCGAAGTCCCGCCCGCGAGCGTCCGGACCGACCTCACCCCGCGGCAGGGTTACTTCCCGCTCGACCAAGGGATCCTGAACGACGCGGACGCGATTCTGCACGTCCGGTCCTAGCAGTCGAACCGGGTGACGCCTCCTGCCCTCGGAAGGCGTCACCCGGCCACGAGTACGCGCCGCCACCCCCAGTGCCGCTAATCCGGGGCGGCGCGAAGTCCGCTCACTTGAGCCGGAGTCAACACTTCGGTGCCATAACTTCGCCAAACGCCGCGGCCGGCGGTCGTCCCCCGGGCTAGGCCGAGGTCGCCCCGAAGCGGATCTTCGTCAAGGCTTCACGAGCCCGGTCCCGCTGGCGTCCGCTCTGATCCACGGCGGAAAGGTCCTTGAGCGCGCGCAATTCCCACACCGGGAAGCCCAGTTCCCGGAACAGCCCCGCCGCGGTCCGGAGCCCTTCGGCGGCTTCGGTCGCGACGCCTTCGTCGGCCCGCAGACGCCCGAAGCTGAGCAGGGCGTATCCACCGCCCCGGCGGTCTCCGAGGTCACGGAAGGTGCTCATCGCCAGGCTCAGGTGCTCGGCGGCGCGGCCGTGTTCACCCGCCAGGCGTAGCGATTCGCCGAAGCTCCGGTGCGTATAGGCGGCGGCATGCCGGTGCCCGACGTATTCGAACAGCTCCAGCGACCGCGAGAGGCATCGTTCGCTCTCCCCCGCGTCACCGGTCTTCGCGTGGAGATCGCCGAGGCTTCGGAGGACGTGCGCCTCCCAATGGCGTTCACGCGAGCTGCGCGTGCCGATCAGCGCGCTCGTCAGCAGCTCGCCTGCCTCGTCCATGCGGCCGTTCCGGCGCAGGACGTCGGCGTACCGCTTGGCGGACCTGTCGTGCTGCCGCCCGTCCTCACAATGGAGCGCGAGCAGCAGGCTCGCGTCGAAACATTCCTTCGCCCGGCGGAATTCGCCGAGGTCGTCCCACAGCGAGCCGAACTGGGCCGACGCCGTCGCCTGCCCGGCGAGGTCACCGCAATCCCGCAACAGGTCCAATGCCTCTCGCAGCGCGCGGACCGCCGCGCCAGTCCGCCCGGAGTCCGCGTCGACGTCGGCGAGCGCGATGAGCGCGACCCCGGTGCCCGGATGGTCACCCACGGAGCGGAACCTGCCCTCCGCCAACGAGAAACAGGTCCGCGCCCGCGCCAGATCCCCCGCGTCGGCGTGGGCGTGCCCGAGCTTGAGCAGTTTCCCCGCCTCCGCGGGAAGATCGACACGATCACGCACGATGCCGAACCCGAGCCACGCCGGAGATCCGCCCTTCCTCGGGCCGACTAGATCGCTGTAGGCGTCGGCCAGCCGCATGGCCAGCTCGGTCCAACCGTGGTTCTTCGCGGTTCGGACGGCGAGCGCGAGGTTCGCGGATTCCACGTCACGCCAGCCGATCGGGTCGGCCGCGACGCGGTCCGAAACCGCCGCCGGGACGTCCGCTCGCCGAGACGGCGGGTACTTGGCGCCGAGGGCGGCGGAAGCGTGTTCGGCCGACGCCGCCATGACCGTCAGCGCGCGTCGGAGGGCTCCCGGATCCGGCGGTTCCCGGAGCGCGAGCCGGATCAGGCCCGGTAGCCGGTACCGGAGGACGCCCATTCGATCGGGCTCGGCCTGCAGCAGGTGGTCGTCCACCAGTTCATCGAGCAGTTCGGCCGCCTCGACGGCCGAACGGCCGAGCATGGCGGCCGCGAACCAGCCTGCGAACTCGGTGGCACCGGGGAAACCGAGTAATCGCAAGGATTCCCGCTGTCGTGGCGACAGCTCGGCGAGGGCGTCGGCGAGCACCGGCCGGACGGCGAGGTCACCGGCGGCGAGTTCGTCGAGACGCAGGCGCTCGTTCTCCAGGCGCGCCGCGCACTCGGCGACGCTCAGCCTCGGCCGCTGCAGCAGCTTCATTCCCGCGGCCCGCACCGCCAGCGCGAGACCGTCGCAGCAGGCCAGCACCCGGCGGACGGCTTCGGGTTCAGCGGACAACCGGGCCTCTCCGGCGATCGCGCCGAGCAGGTCCCGTGACTCCGCGTCGGGCAGCGCGCCGACTTCGACGGGCCTGGCGCCGACGAGCCCGGCCAGCCGCCGCCGCGTCGTGACGATCGCCGCGCAGCCGGGGCCGCTCGGCAGCAGCGGCCGCACCTCGGCCTCGGACCGGCAGTTCTCGAGGATCACCAGCAGCCGCCGGTCCGCGGTGTGGCTCTGCCACAACGAGATCCGCCCCGCCCGGTCGGCGGGGATCTCCGCTTCGGCGAGGCCGAGCGCGCGGAGGAAACCGGCGAGCACGTCGCCGGTTTCACGCAGATCGGCGACGAGCTGACCGTCCGGGAACCGCTTGCGCACCCGCCACGCGGCCTGGACGGCCAGCGCGCTCTTCCCCGACCCCGCCGCGCCATGGAGCACGACCGGCGCCGGACCGCGCAGCGCGCGTCCCACGTCCGCCAGTTCCCTGGTCCTGCCGGTGAAATCCGGCGTCGCCGGCGGCAGACGGCACGGCGCGCCGCCGCCCGCGGACCAGCCGGTGCCCGCGATCCGGCGACGGACCGCGAGCAGGTCCTCCCCCGGCGAGACACCGGCGTGTTCCCACAACGCCTGACGGCACCGGTCGAGGGCGGCCAGCGCCGCGTCCCGCCGCCCGAGCCCGTGCAGCGCCTCGGCCAGCCACCCGGCCAGGCGCTCGTCACCCGGCCGGGTGGCCAGTTCGGGTCCCAGCCGGTCGGCGACCGCTTTGTGGTCACCGGCCGCCAGTTCCAGCTCCACGAGCTTGCCCAGTACCGAACACCGCTGGTCCTCGAGCCACAGCCGGTGCGCCTCCACCAGCGGACCGGCCGGAACGTCGGCGAAGGCCCGGCCACGCCACAACCCCAGCGCCCGTTCGAGCAACACCCTGCGCTCGGCACCGGTCGCCTTCGCGGCCGCGGCGGTCAGTTCGGAGAATGCCGTGACGTCCAGCTCCCCGTCCGAGACGGTCAGCCGGTAGCCGCTCCGGCCGGACCGCAGCCGCTGCCGGACGTCGTCCACCGGCACGCCGGTGGACAACGCCTTGCGCAGCTTGGAGACCGCCATCTGCACGACCGCGGCGGCACTCGACGGCGGTCCCTGCGGCCAGAGTTCGTCCACGAGGGTGTCCCGGTGGACGAACTCGTTCGGCCTGGCCAGGAGCACCGCGAGCACCCGGCGGGGCTGAGCCGCCGAAGGCAGCGGGACCGAGGCCGCGAGCGGGCCGAGCACCTTGAACTCCACGAACCACCTATCACCTGGACGGATGACCCAGAATGTAACCCGGCGCCGTCCCCGTGACAGCGACTTCTCACCCGGATGGCCGCCTTCTACTTCCCGGTGTGCGCGAGCAGCCTGTCCCGCAACGCGGGCTCGTCCGCGAGTGCCTCGTTCAACGTGTGCTCCAGAAGAGGCTTGAGATCCCCGTACGGCCGCTTCGACCAGTCGAGCGGGCCCTGCGGCGGCTCGGGGTCGTATTCGATGACGAACTGGATCGTCCGGGCGATCTCGGCGCCGACGAGCCGCTCGACCAGGTGCAGCGCGAGGTCGATTCCCGCCGACACCCCGGCAGCGGTGATCACGTTCCCGTCCTCGACCCAGCGCTCGGCGACGGGCTCCGCGCCGAAAGCGCCCAGCAGTTCACGGAACATCCAGTGCGTCGCGGCTTTGCGGCCCTTCAGCAGTCCGGCCTGCCCCAGCAGCAGCGATCCCGTGCACACCGAGGTCACGAGTTCCGCGTTCGCCGCGGCGGTCCGCAGGTACCCGACCAGTTTCTCGTCGGCGAGCGCCTTCAGCGTCGGCGCGGCGCCACCGGGCACGAGCAGCGCGTACGGCGACGGGACTTCGTCGTAGGTGTGGGTCGCCACGAGCTTCAGCGGGTTGTCGGTGGTGACCGCGTCCTTCGTCTCACCGACCACGACCGTCCGGTACTCCTGTGCCGTGCTCGCCATCCCGTCCAGCACGGTCAGCGGCCCGACCATGTCCAGCGGGGTCATCCCCGGGTACACCACGAACGCGATCGTCTTCTTGTCGTCTGTCATGGGACAACGGTGTCGCAGGCGCGGGACCGCGGTGGCCCGGATGTCCGGATTCCTGCGAACAACGTCCGACGGCCGGGCACTACTGGTAGCGTTCGATCATGCCGGGTTCACCCAGACGAGTGTTGATCGTCGGTTACAGCAACGCCGAGTTGCTCGACATCGCCGGTCCGTCGGACGTCCTGGACGCCGCGACCAAACTCGGCGGCAAGCCGGGGTACGAGATCATGCTCGCGAGCGTCGACGGGCGCGGTATCCGCTGCGAGTCCGGGCTGACGCTGCAGGCCCAGCACCGGCTCGACCAGGTGACCGGCGAACTGGACACGCTGATCGTCGCGGGCGGCACCGGGCACGAGGCGGCCGCCGCCGACCAGAGGGTCGTCACCCATGTCCGCAGGCTCGCGCAGCAGAGCCGTCGCGTCGCTTCGGTGTGCACCGGCGCCACGGTCCTCGCCGCGTGCGGGCTGCTCAACGGGCGGCGCGCCACCACGCACTGGCGGTTCGCGAACCGGCTCGCGACGAGCTACCCGCAGGTGAACGTGGATCCGGTGCCGCTGTACGTGCGCGACGGCAACGTCTACACGGCGGCGGGGGTCACCAGCGGGATCGACCTCACCCTCGCGTTCGTCGAGGCCGACCACGGCCCGAGCGTGGCCAGGGAGGTCGCCCGCATGCTGGTGACCTACCTGCAGCGGCCGGGCAACCAGGCGCAGGTGAGCATGTTCCTGTCCGGCCCGCCGCCCGAGAACCGGCTCGTCCGCGACATCACCGCGTACGTGGCGGAGCACCTGGCCGACGATCTCGGCACCGCCGTCCTCGCCGAACGGGCCGGGATCAGCACCCGGCAGCTGACCAGGCTCTTCGACGCCCACCTGAGCACCACGCCCAGCAGGTACGTGCGGGCGGCGAGGACCGAAAACGCCGCGAAACTCTTGTGCGGCACCGAACTCCCGCTGACGTCGATCGCGAGGCGATGTGGTTTCGGTTCGACCGAGACACTGCGCCAGGCCTTCCTCGATCACTTCGACACCCCGCCTTCGGCCTATCGCCGTGTCCACCTTCGGCAGGCGTTCGGCTAGGCCGTGTGCGGCGCGCGGCGCGGACTGTGGAGGATATGCGGGTGAACCGCCGCGACCTCTCCGACGACGACACCGGCCCGATTCGCCGGGTAACGGACACCCAGTCCGATCGTTCGCCCGGAACGTCCCGTTCGCCGCGCCGGACTCCCCCGCCCGAGGGGGCGCGGCACTCCCGTCCCCCGGCACAGCGGCCGCGTCAGGCGGAATCGGGCAGACGTCGCGCCCCGGAACCGAAGCCCGAACCGGTCGGTCACGGGCATTCGCACGGCCACGGGCCGGCGGCACCCGCGTCGCACCGGGTCCGGCTCCTGCTGATGTGGCTGCTGATCCCGCTCGCCGTCGCCACCGTCGTCGGCATGATCGTGCTCTACCCGTGGGGCGAGGATCCGGCGAAAAGCGTCTTCCCCCAGGGAACCCCGGTGGACGCGACGGTCGCCAAGACGATCACCGGCCCGTGTCTCGCCGAAGGGCAGGTGCAGGTCGGCGAACCGCCGCCGGACGCGAAGCCGTGTCTCACCAGTGAGCTGACGATGACCGACGGCCCCGGGGCCGGGAAGTCGTTGAAGCTGACGCTTCCCATCGAGCCGAGCACACCGCGGTTCGCCGCGGGCGACGAGGTGGTGCTGTCCTACAACGGCGGCGACGTCGCGAACCCGGCGTCATTCCAGATCGTCGATTTCCAGCGCGGTACGCCGTTGCTGCTGCTCGCCGGGCTGTTCGCGCTCGCGGTGATCGTGCTGGGCCGGTGGCGGGGTCTCGCGGCGCTGGTCGCGCTGGGGCTGAGCTTTTTGGTGCTCGCGTTCTTCGTGCTGCCGTCGATCCTCGCCGGGGAAAGCCCGCTGCTGGTGGCGATCGCGGGCGCGGGCGCGATCATGTTCGTCGCGCTGTACCTGACGCACGGGCTGTCCGCGAGAACCTCGGTGGCGGTGCTGGGCACCTTGGTGAGCCTGGTCCTGATCGGTGTCCTGTCCGCGATCTTCTCGGCCGCGGCGTCGCTGACCGGGCTCGACGACAGCACCTCGCAGCTGATCGGGTCGCTCGGGCACGGGATCGACGCGCGTGGTCTGCTGCTGGCGGGCGTCGTGATCGGCGCGCTCGGCGTGCTGGACGACGTCACGGTGACGCAGACGAGCGCGGTGTGGGAGCTCCGGCGGGCGAATCCGTCGCTCGGCTGGCGTGAGCTGTACGGCGCGGGCCTGCGGATCGGCCGCGACCACGTCGGCTCGGCGGTCAACACGCTCGTGATGGCGTACGCGGGGGCGGCGCTGCCGGTGCTGCTGTACACGTCGCTTTCCGGAGTCGGGCTCGGCTCGATCCTCGGCGCGGAGAACATCGCGCAGGAGATCATCAGGACGCTGGCCGGAAGTGTCGGCATCGTCGCGGCGGTCCCGGTCACCACCGTGCTGGCGGCGCTGATCGCCTCGCGGGAGCCCCAAGAGTCCCTGTAACCACAAGCGCGAGCCCGCCGCGCGATCACGGGCCGGAGTCGGGTACGAAGAGGCCGCACCCGAGGTTCGCCGCGTGATCGGAGGGGCCATGTTCGACGTTTTCGACGCTGCGTTCGCCGTCCCCAGACAGCTGACCGCCGTCGCACGGCGCGTGCTCGTCTCGACGCGGGAAGCCGTCGAGGCGGTGCCCAAGATCGCCGCCGCGGGCGAGTTGCCGGAGATCGTCTACCAGCTGGAGGAGATCAAGGTGCGGCTGGAGACCCGCACCGAAGCCTCGTGAGTGTTTAGGACGGTTCTAACCGTCCTAAACACTCACGAGGCCGAACGTCTCCCGCGAACTTCAGTCCAGCGTCGCCACGAACCGGCTGACCGCCTCCATCGTGAACCGCTGGATGTACTTCCCGGCGGGCGCCGCCGAGGCGAGCCGGTAGAGCGGCCGCTCCGCCGCCGCGTCCCCGCGCGCCTCCGATTTCAGCTGGGCCACCAGCAGTTCGGAGAACACCAGGCCGTTCGCCTCGGTGTTGTTCAGCAGCGCGTTCGCCAGCTTGCGCAGCTGCAGGATGCCCAGTTCCCGGCCGCCCGCACCGGAATAGACGGCCAGGTCGACCTTCGCGACCTTGCGACGCTTGCCGGCGTTGACCAGCAGGCTGACCGTCCGGGTGCCGCGCACGTCGCTGATCACCAGGTCGATGCGCTCGGCCGCGGTCAGGTCGATCCGCCGCACACCCCAGGTCCGCACGATGAGCGTGTCGCTTTCGAGCCAGACGCGGCGGCGCAGGTTGTAGAACATGACGTAGAGCAGCGGTACCGCGATCACGCCGGCGACCACCAGCCCGGCGATCTCACCGCCGATCAGTCCCGCGATCCCGCCGAACGCGGCCGCGAAGATCACGACGCCGGCGACGCTGGAGCAGCCGCGCCTGCGGCGCAGCTTGGGGTCGTCGTGGAACAGCGGGAGACGTTCGGGGGTCTCCGGGGTCCCGGTCGGCTCGGTCATCACACGCCCGTCCCGGCCAGGAACGGGTTCCCCGCCCGCTCCTGCCCGATCGTGGTGGCCGGGCCGTGGCCCGGGAGGACGACGGTGTCGTCGGGCATCGTCATCACCTTGGCGCCGAGCGATCGCACGAGTTCGGCGCCGTCCCCGGCGGACCGGCCGATCGAACCGGCGAACAGGCTGTCCCCGGTGAGCACGATCCGGCCGCCCTCGGCGGAGGTCAGCCCGAACACCACCGAACCGGCGGTGTGCCCCGGTGTACCGGAGACCGTGATCTCCAGTCCGGCCAGCCCGAGCGGGCCATCGGCGAGTGGCACGATCCCGTCCTTCCGTTCTCCGGCGTCCCGGCCCAGGAGTGGCCGGTCCGCCTCGTGCAGATAGAGAGGTATTCCGTGGCGCGCACCGATCTCGTCCGCCGAAGCGACGTGATCGGGGTGGCCGTGGGTGGCGAGCATCGCGACCGGCGTCAGGCCGTGCGTGGAAAGCGCGGCCTCGAGCGGTTCGACGACGTCCTCCCCGGGATCGACGATCACGCACTCCCCGCCGCCTTCAGGGGCGAGCAGGTAGCAGTTGGCTTCGAGGGGGCCTGCCGGAAAACCGACAACCAGCACGAAACGCCTCCTCAGTTCTTCCGCCGAACAGGTGACAGGATGGCCCTGATCACGATCAAGTAAGCCTAGCGGCCCCTGTACGGGGGCCTCACAGGCTGTGCCAATAGACTCCCGCTACCTCAGACGTGTGACATCGAGTGGAAACCGGGAGGGCGGGTGCCGACCAACCAGCAGCGCCGCGAAGCCGCGAAGCGCAAGCTCGAGCGACAGATCGTGCGACGGGCCGAACAGGCCAAGCGGCGCAGGATCGTCGGCTCGGTAGCGGTCGTCGGTGTCGTCGCCATCGTGGCGGGCGCGGTGTGGTGGATCGTCAGCAGCAACAGTGGTGACGATGCCGCCTCCGACGCTTCCCCCAGTTCGGCTCCTCCGACCCCCGAGGTCACTATCCCCACGGAGCGCACTCCGATGCCGAAGCGGCCGACGCCGCTGGCGAACCCGGTGGCCTGTGACTACAAGGACGACACCAGCAAGCCGGCTTCGAAGAAGGTGAACAAGCCGGAAGGCAAGGACGTCTCCTCGAACGGCACGGTGAACGTCGTGCTGAAGAGCACCGCGGGCGACATCCCGCTGACGCTCGACCGGGCGCTCGCCCCGTGTGCCGTGCAGAGCTTCATCAGCCTCTCGCAGCAGGGCTACTTCAACGACACCAAGTGCCACCGGCTCGGCACCACCGGCCTGCAGATGCTGCAGTGCGGTGACCCCGAGGCCAGCGGCATGGGCGGCCCGGGCTACACCATGCCGGACGAGGCGTTCAAGGAGATCAAGTACGGCCGCGGCATCCTCGCGATGGCGAAGACGCAGCAGCCGAACTCCGGTGGCAGCCAGTTCTTCATGGTCTACGGCGAGGCCGAACTGTCCCCGGACTACTCGGTCTTCGGCAGCATCTCCGACGAAGGCCTGAAGGTGCTCGACAAGGTCGCCAAGGCGGGCGCGAACGCGCAGGCCGGCAACGGCGACGGCACCGGCCCGCCCAACACCGAGGTCAAGTTCACCGGCGTCACGGTCAACGCCTGACGTGAAGCTGGAAGTCAACGGCGCTCCCGCCCGGTCGGAAGACCTGGCGGGAGCGTTCGGCTATGGCCACTTCACCGCGATGCAGGTCCGCGGCGGCAAGGTCCGCGGTCTGGACGTCCACCTTCGCCGTCTCGCGACGAGTACGCGGCGCATGTTCGCCCACGACCTCGACACCGAGGCGGTGCGCGGGTACGTACGGCAGGCCATCCGGGGTGAAGACGCGTTGTCCGTGCGGGTGCTGATCTTCTCCCGGGCGTTGGACTGGTCCGATCCCGGCGCACCGGCGGCACCGGATGTCCTCGTCCGGATCGGGCCGCCCCGAGAGCACGAGATGACATCGTTGCGCCTGCGATCCGTGCGCTACGAGCGGGTGCTCCCGGAGGTCAAACACGTCGGTACGTTCGGACTGCTCCACCACACGCGCGAGGCGAAGCTGGCGGGATACGACGACGCGCTGTTCGTCGACTACCAGGGCCGGGTCAGCGAGGCGTCGATCTGGAACGTCGGTTTCCTCGAAGGCGGCACTGTGGTCTGGCCGCAGGCCCCGGTGCTCGACGGCATCAGCCAGCAACTCGTGCGTCGCGGCCTCGAGCGCAACGGAATCCCCCAGGAGATCCGCGACGTCCGCCCCGCCGATCTGCCGGGGTTCGACGCCATGTTCTTGACCAACTCGGAGTCGATCGGCTGGCCGGTGGCATCTGTGGACGACGTCGTGCTGCCGTTCGCGCCGGAGACCGGCCGGATCCTCGCCGAAGCGTACGAAAGCAATCCCTGGGACGAGATCTAGTTCGCCCCGGATTCGGGTCCGTGAAGGCCTCCTTGCCTACCCTGAAGGTAGTGAAGGAGGCCTTCACGGCGAAGCGGCTCGGATCGCTCAGCGGTAGGTGAACTTCGGCGGCCGCCGCGCCAGAAACGCGGCCACTCCCTCTGCGTAGTCCTCGCCGTGCAGGGCACCGAGCCGGATCTCGTCGACCTCGGCATCGGATTCCTGCTGTCCTGCCACGATCTTCTCGATGATCCGGTTCATCCCGCGCACCGATGCCTGCGAACGCGAAGCCAGCGTGTCGACGAACTTCCCGGTCGCGGCCTCCAGCTCATCGGCCGGGAAGACGTCGTTCAGCAGCCCGATCTCCCGCGCCCGCCGCGCGTCGACGAGTTCACCCGAGAGCAGGAAGTACTTCGCGTGCGCCGGGCCGACCAGTGAGACCAGCTGCCGGGTCGAGTCGAAGTGGTAGACGATCCCGAGCTTCGACGGCGTGATGCCGAAGCGCGCGCCCTCGGCGGCGAAGCGGAAGTCGCAGGCGACCGAGATCTGGCATCCGCCGCCGATGCAGTTGCCCTGGATGATGGCGACGGTCGGCTTCCGCGACGCCGTCAGCGCCGCCACCGCGCCGTCGACGGCCTTGTCGTAGGTCTCGGCCGCGTCGGCGGTGGATCGCAGCTCCTGGAACTCGCTGATGTCCGCGCCCGCCGAGAAGTGCGCGCCCGCGCCGGTCAGCACGAGGACCTTGATCGCCGGGTCCGCCTCGACCCGCGCCACAACGTCCGGGATCGCCGACCACATCCCGTAGGTGATCGCGTTCATCTTCTCCGGCCTGGTGAACGTCAGCCGCGCGACCTCGCCGTCGCGAGTGAACTCGAACCCGTCAGTCATGTTCCGAACCTAACCGGATGCCGCGGGCGATCACGAAGCCGAAGTGACCCGATACACGTCGTAAACGCCTTCGACACCTCGGACCACCTTCAGCACGTGTCCGAGGTGCTTCGGGTCGCCCATCTCGAACGAGAACCGGCTGACCGCCACCCTGTCGCGTGACGTCGTGACCGACGCGGACAGGATGTTGACCTTCTCGTCCGCGAGCACCTTCGTGACGTCCGAGAGCAGGCGGTGCCGGTCCAGCGCCTCGACCTGGATCGCGACAAGGAATACCGAGGACGCCGACGGCGCCCACTCGACCTCGACGAGCCGTTCCGGCTGAGCCCGCAGGTCGTCGGCGTTGGTGCAGTCGGTCCGGTGCACGCTGACACCGCCACCGCGGGTGACGAAACCGAGGATCTCGTCACCGGGCACCGGCGTGCAGCAGCGGGCGAGCTTCGCCCAGACGTCGCTGGCGCCCTTCACCACGACACCGACGTCGTTCGAACCGCGGCGGCGGGTGACCGTGGACGGTGTCGCGCGCTCGGCGAGTTCTTCCTCCGCCTCGTCGACCCCGCCGATGAGCGCGACGAGCCGCTGCACGACGTGCTTCGCGCTGGTGTGGCCCTCGCCGACGGCCGCGTACAGCGAACTGATGTCGGGATGCCGCAGTTCGGTGGCGACCGCGCCCATCGATTCGGCGGAGACCAGCCGCTGGATCGGGAGGCCGACCTTGCGGACCTCCTTGGTGATGGCCTCCTTGCCGCCTTCGATCGCCTCGTCGCGGCGTTCCTTGGCGAACCACTGCCGGATCTTCGCGCGGGCCTTGGGCGAGCCGGCGAACTGCAGCCAGTCGCGGCTCGGACCCGCCGTCTCGGCCTTCGAGGTGAAGATCTCGATGACCTCGCCGTTCTCCAGCTTGCGCTCGAGGGCGACGAGCCTGCCGTTGACGCGGGCCCCGATGCAGCGATGCCCGACCTCGGTGTGCACGGCGTAGGCGAAGTCGACCGGCGTCGAATCGACCGGCAGCGTGATCACGTCACCCTTGGGCGTGAACACGAAGATCTCGCGCGAGGCGAGCTCGTAACGCAGTGACTCGAGGAAGTCCCCCGGGTCCGCCGCTTCACGCTGCCAGTCGAGGAGCTGGCGCATCCACGCCATCTCGTCGACATCCATGGCGTTCCCGTTGTGGGTGCCCTTGGTTTCCTTGTACCGCCAGTGCGCGGCGATGCCGTATTCGGCGGTGCGGTGCATCTCGTAGGTCCGGATCTGGACTTCCAGCGGTTTGCCGTCCGGCCCGATCACCGTGGTGTGCAACGACTGGTACACACCGAACCGAGGCTGCGCGATGTAGTCCTTGAACCGGCCGGGGACCGGCTGCCACAGCGCGTGGACGACACCCATCGCGGCGTAGCAGTCGCGGACGTCCTCGACCAGGATGCGCACACCCACCAGGTCGTGGATGTCGTCGAGGTCGCGGCCGCGGACGATCATCTTCTGGTGGATCGAGTAGTAGTGCTTCGGCCTGCCCTCGACCTTGGCGGTGATCCGCGAGCCTTCGAGATTGCCGGTCAGCTCGGTGATCACCGACCGCAGGTACGTGTCGCGCGAAGGCGCGCGATCGGCGACCAGGCGGACGATCTCGTCGTACTTCTTCGGCTGCAGGATGGCGAAGGCCAGATCCTCCAGCTCCCATTTGACCGTCGCCATGCCGAGCCGGTGCGCCAGCGGGGCGAGGACCTCCAGGGTCTCGCGAGCCTTGCGGGCCTGCTTCTCCGGCGGCAGGAAGCGCATCGTGCGCATGTTGTGCAGCCGGTCGGCCAGCTTGATGACCAGCACGCGCGGGTCGCGCGCCATCGCGATGACCATCTTGCGGATGGTCTCGGCCTCGGCGGCCGTGCCGAGCTTGACCTTGTCCAGCTTGGTGACGCCGTCGACGAGCTCGCCGACCTTCTCGCCGAAGTCGGCCTTCAGGCTCTCCAGCGAGTAGCCGGTGTCTTCGACGGTGTCGTGCAGTAGCGCCGCGACCAGCGTCGTGGTGTCCATGCCGAGCTCGGCGAGGATGGTCGCGACCGCGAGCGGATGCGTGATGTACGGGTCACCGGACTTGCGCCGCTGCTCCCGGTGGAGCTCTTCGGCGACGTCGTAGGCGCGCTGCAGCTGCGCGAGATCCGCGTTCGGATGCAGCTCGCGGTGGATGACGGCGAGCGGTTCGAGAACCTGCTTGACCGGCGCGGCGCGCTGTGCGGTGATCCGGCGGGCGAGGCGGGCGCGGACACGGCGCGTCGCGGACGGCGTCGGCGCTGCCCCCTGTCGCGCCGCACCGTTCTGCTCGGTGCCGTCCTTCGAGGACACCGCGGCATCGAGCTCTTGGCTCACCCGCACCTCCTGCGCTTCGTGCGGCCTTCGGACATCAAGGGTAACCGCTCCCCCTCGCGGCCCACTTGGTACGCCCGCTCAACACACCCGGAGGGCCTCCACACGACGCCCCTCAAGCACGGAACGACCACCGAGCGCGCCGAGTTCCATGACCACCGAAACCCCGGTGACCTGCGCCTTCGCGTCCTCCAGCAGCTTGCAGGTGGCCGCGACCGTGCCACCGGTCGCGAGGACGTCGTCGAGGACCGCGACACGCTGGCCGGGCCCGACCACGCCTTCGGGGAGTTCGACGGTCGCGGTGCCGTACTCCAGCGTGTAGCCGACCCTGCCCGCGACCCGGGGCAGCTTGCCGGGCTTGCGGATCAACGCGACGCCGAGACCGCGGGCGTAGCCGACGGCGGCCGCCAGCAGGAACCCGCGCGCTTCCACACCCGCAAGCACGTCGGCGTCGGGATCGACGGTGGCGGCCAAGCCGTCGGTGACGGCCTTGAAGCCCGCCGCGTCGGCGAACAGCGGGCTCAGGTCCCGGAACAGCACGCCGGGTTCGGGGAAGTCCGGCACGTCGGCGATGAGGTCGAGTGCCTTGTCCAGCTCCATGTACTTCCTGCTCTCCAACTCGCGTGGTGTTCGTGACCGGTCGCTATGAAGGGGCCTTTCATTGCAAATTTTGCAATGAAAGGCCCCTTCATAGCGCTGGAAAGCCGGTTACCTCTTGCGCTTGCCCGACGGACGGCCCTTGTGGGCCTTCTGGTTCCGGGCGGGGACGCTCGCCGCGGCGGCGTACGCCTTCTCCTTGCGGAGTTCGGCGGCCAAGGCGTCCTCGTCGTTCGGGTCGAAGTCGTCGTCGCGCTCGGCGGCCTTGCGGGCCTGGTTCGCGCGCCGCGAAGCGACACGATCGGCCTGCTGCCGGTACTTCGGGTCACGCATCTTGAAGTCGACCAGCAGCGGGGTGGCCAGCGCGACCGACGACAGCACGCCCACCACGGTGCCGGTGAGCTGCACGAGCGCGAGCTCCTGCAGGGTGCCGGAACCGAGCAGGAGGTACCCGATCACCAGCAACCCGAGGATCGGCAGCGCCGCGATCAACGACGTGTTGAACGAACGCATCAGCGTCTGGTTCAACGCCAGGTTCGCCGCTTCCGCGTAGGTCCGGCGGGTCAGGCCGAGCAGACCGCGCGTGTTCTCGCGGACCTTGTCGAACACCACCACCGTGTCGTACAGCGAGAACCCGAGGATCGTCAGCAGACCGATCACCGTCGCCGGCGTGACCTCGAAGCCGATCAGCGAGTAGACACCCGCCGTCACCACGATGTCGTTCAGCAGGGTGACCAGTGCCGCGGCCGCCATCCGGGGGTCGAAGTACAACGCCAGGAACAGCGTGACCGCCAGCAGGAAGACTCCGAGCGCGATCAGTGCCTGCCGGGAGATCTCCCCGCCCCAGGACGCGCTGACCGCGCTGTCACTGATCGCCTGGACGCTCGGCTGACCGCTGGATCCGATCGGGCCCAGTTCCTGGAACAGGGCCTGCTTCACCTTGGCGACCTCGGCCGCGTCCAGAGTGTCCGAGCGGAGCTGGATGGTCGACGCGACACCGGTGCCGACCTTCTGCGCCTCGTCGGCCGGCTTGCCCAGCGCGTCGGCGAAGACCTCCTTGGCCCGCTCTTCGGTGATCTGCCCACTCTTGCCGTTGGCGGGCAGCTGGATCTGGGTGCCGCCTTCGAAGTCGATGCCGAAGTTGAAGCCCTTGACCCCCATCGACGCGATGCACACCAGCACCAGCGCGCCGAAGAAGAGGTACCAGCGCTTGCGGACACCGACGACGTCGAACACGCCGGTGCCCACATACATGCGGCGGAAGACGCTCTCGTGCTGGTTCTCGGTGGTGTTCTTGTCGTCGACCACGATCACGCCTCCTTCACGTTCGTACGGCCGGGAACGGCGCGAGCGGCCTTGCGATCCGAACCCACCTGCTGCACGGCGCCGAGGCCGAGGTTCTTGGGGTTGGACAGGAACTTAGACTTGGACCGGGACACCATCGAGACCAAGGGGTGCGTGACGAGGTAGACGACCACGAGGTCGAGGACCGTCGACATGCCGAGGGTGAACGCGAAGCCCTTCACGTCACCGACCGCCAGCAGGTAGAGGATCGCCGCGGCGAGGAAGCTGACCGCGTCCGCCGCGAGAATCGTGCGCTGGGCTCGAGACCAGCCACGCGGGACCGCGGAGCGGAACGTCCTGCCCTCGCGGATCTCGTCCTTGAGCCGTTCGAAGTAGATGACGAACGAGTCCGCGGTGATACCGATCGCGATGATCAGGCCCGCCACGCCGGCGAGGTCGAGGGTGTACCCGATCCACCGCCCCAGCAGCACCAGGACCCCGTACACGATGGTGAACGACAAACCGAGCGACAGGATCGTCAGCAGGCCGAGCAGCCGGTAATAGAACATGCAGTAGATGAACACGGCCAGCAGGCCGATACCGCCGGCGATCAGGCCCGCCTGCAGCGACGCGAGACCCAGCGTCGCGGACACCGTCGTCGCGTCCGAGGACTCGAACGACAGCGGCAGCGAACCGTACTTCAGCACATCCGCCAGGTCCTTCGCCTCGGTCTGGCTGAACCGGCCGGTGATCTGGGTCTGGCCACCGAGGATCGCGGACTGGATGGTCGGTGCGGAGACGACCTGCGTGTCGAGGACGAACGCGGCCTGCTTCTGGACGTTCTTCGAGGTGAAGTCGCCCCAGATCCGGGATCCGTCACCCTTGAAGTTCAGGTTGACGACCCACTGGGAGTTCTGGGTGTCGTAGCCCGAGGACGCGTCGGAGATCTCGGTTCCGGGCAGGAACTCCGGCTCCAGCAGGTACTTCATGCTGTTCTTGTCACCGCAGGCGACCAGCGGCTTGTCGGTGAGGTCGTTGCCGACCAGCGGGTCCGCGATCTTGGGGTCGCAGTTGAGCGCCGCGAAGGCCTTCTCGGCCGCCGCGGCCTGCTTCGCCTGGTCCGTCGACAGCAGATCGGGGTTCTGCCGGAGGTTCCGGGCCTCCTCGATCTCCCTCTTCGTCTTCTCGTCCGCGTTCTCGTCCGGCTGCTGCTGCGGCGCACCGGCGGCGCCACCGCCACCATTGGCCGGGCTGCTCGGCGGGGCGCTCGCGCCCGGCGAAGCCGGCGGTGCCGAAGACGGCGTGCCGGAAGCGGGCGGCGCCGACGGCTGCGGGGCCGGGGTCACCGGCTGCGACGTCACGACCTTCCGGAAGCCCAGCTTCGCGGTCTTGCCCAGGGTCTTCGCCTGGTCGCCCTGCTCGCCGGGCACGGTGATCACGACGTTGCTGCCGTCGAGGACGACCTCGGTGCCGCTGACGCCGATACCGTTGACCCGGCGCTCGATGATCGAGCGGGCCTGTTCGAGGGACTCTCGCGGAGGGTCGCCGCCGTCGGGGTTTCGGGCGGTCAGGGTGACCCTCGTGCCGCCTTGCAGATCGATGCCGAGCTTCGGCGTCGGCTTGCCGCTACCGGTGAAGAACACCAGGGCGTACAACGCCACCACGATCAGGGCGAAGAAGGCGAGATAGCGTCCCGGGCGGAGATGCCCGGCCGGTGCGGCCACTGTGCTTCGGTCTCCTCGGACGGACTGGGTGTTCCCCAATGGACTTGGCTGTTCACCTACCGGACGGGAGTCCGGTGGTACCGCGAACCTGCCTCGATGACGATGCCCGGTGAACGGGCACGACTATGACGACGGACACGCACGCAGCACCGAGACACTACTCGGTGCTGCGTGAGCCCGGCGTTGGCCCCGCACCTACGAAAGTCTGGTGTCGGGGATGGCCTTACAACCGCTACTTCTTGCCGTGCTCCAGCGGAGGAGCGACCTGCGCGCCCGACTTCTCCTCGACGCGCTCGTCGTCCTTCGACTCGATGGCCGGCTCCTCGACGACGGCCTCGTCGTCGATCGTGTCTTCGTCGGTCTCGACGACCGGCTCGACCTTCTCGCGGACGGCCTGGCGCAGCCAGGTGGTCACGACGCCCGGAGCGATCTCGAGGTCGATCGTGGTGTCGGCGGAAGCGTCGGCGACAGACGCGTAGAGACCGGAGGTGGTCATCACCCGGTCACCGGGAGCCAGGCTCGAGAGCAGCTCCTGCTGCGCTGCCGCCGCCTTCTTCTGCTTACGGGTGCCCATGACGAGCGGAATCGCCACAACGAGCATCAGGAGCAGCGGCAGCAATAACTGGTTCATGATTCTCCATTTCGAGCGGACGCCGCGCGGTGCGCTGTTTTGTCCGGTTTGGCGGGGTGTGCTCTCTCCGAGTGTGCCAGGTGCCAGCGGAAACTCCACCACCACCCGTCGTCACCACGGGCCTCGGACCGCGTGAACGGTCCGGTCAATCCTGGTCGAACAGGTTCGGTCCGCCCTGCTCGCCGCGTGTGGCACCGGCCGGGACCGGCAGGCCGAGGTGTTCCCACGCGGCCGCTGTGGCGACCCGGCCGCGAGGAGTGCGGGCGAGCATACCGGCGCGGACCAGGTAAGGCTCACACACCTCCTCGACCGTGGTCGGTTCTTCCCCCACCGCGACGGCCAGCGTGGACACGCCGACCGGGCCGCCGCCGAAGGAGCGGACCAGCGCGGTCAGCACCGCGCGGTCGAGCCGGTCGAGGCCGAGTTCGTCGACGTCGTAGACCTCCAGCGCGGCACGCACGACCTTGCGCGTGGCATTCCCGTCCGCGCGGACCTCGGCGTAGTCGCGGACCCGGCGCAGCAACCTGTTCGCGATCCGGGGAGTGCCCCTCGATCGGCGCGCGATCTCGGCGCAGCCATCGCGGTCGATGGGGATCTCCAGGATCGTCGCCGCCCGCCGGACGACGAGTTCGAGTTCGCTGTCGCTGTAGAACTCCATCTGGCCGGTGAAACCGAATCGGTCACGCAGCGGACCGGTCAGCGCACCGGATCGCGTCGTGGCACCGACCAGTGTGAACGGCGCGATCTCCAGCGGGATGCTGGTGGCGCCGGGCCCCTTGCCGACGACGACGTCGACGCGGAAGTCCTCCATCGCGAGGTACAGCATCTCCTCGGCCGGGCGGGCGATGCGGTGGATCTCGTCGATGAACAGGACGTCGCCGGGCGCCAGGTTCGACAGCATCGCGGCCAGGTCGCCCGCGCGTTCCAGCGCTGGTCCGGAGGTGATGCGGATGGCGGCGTTGAGTTCGGCGGCGACGATCATCGCCATACTCGTCTTGCCCAGCCCCGGCGGACCGGAGAGCAGGACGTGATCAGGCGGGACACCCCGGCGTCGCGCGCTTTCCAGGACGAGTTCGAGCTGTTCACGCACCCGTGGCTGGCCGACGAACTCTTCCAGCTTGCGAGGGCGCAGCGTGGTCTCGACCTCGCGTTCGCCGGTCTGCGGCAGCGCCGAAAGCGTCTCGTCGTCGGCGTCGAATTCCGTCACGGCCTCATAGTCCATGTGGCCGGTTACCGCTTACGCCCGAGGGTGGCCAACGCGGCGCGCAGCACGGACGAGGTCGTGTGGCCTTCGCCCTCGCCGAGCACCTTGTCGACGGCCTGTTCGGCCTGTTTGGCCGGGAACCCGAGACCCGCGAGCGCCTCGACGACCTCGCCCCGCAGCGCGCCGGGCGCGACGACCGCCGGGGAGCCGTCCGTCGGCCCCGCGAGCGCGGTGACCTTGTCCCGGAGTTCGAGCGTGAGCCGCTCGGCGCCCTTGCGGCCGATGCCGGGCACCTGGGTGAGCACGGTGATGTTGCCTTCGACCAGCGCGGAGCGCAGCTTGTCGGGATCGAGGACGGCCAGTGTCGCGAGCGCGAGCCGCGGACCGATCCCGGAGACCGTCTGCAGCAGGCCGAACAGTTCGCGGGCGTCCGCGTCGGCGAAACCGAACAGCGTCAAGGAATCCTCGCGGACCACGAGCGCGGTGTGCAGCATCGCCTCCTCGCCACGGCGAAGCGTCGCGAGGGTGGCGGGGGTGGCCTGCACGGCGAAGCCCACTCCCCCGACCTCGATCACGACGTGGTCGAGACCGATGGAGAGGATTTCACCGCGTACCGAGGAGATCATCGAGCCGCTCCCTGCGTCTTTGCTTGTTTGGCCGCGGCGGCGAGCCTGGCCTTGTGGTTCTTGGCGATCTCGGCGGCCCTGGCCTCGGCTTCGGCGAGCCGGACCCGCATCGGTTCGCGCCACAGATGGCAGATGGCGAGCGCGAGCGCGTCCGCGGCGTCCGCCGGATGCGGTTTGACCTCGAGGCCGAGCAGCCGCATGACCATACCGGTGACCTGCGCCTTGTCCGCGCGGCCGGAGCCCGTGACGGCGGCCTTGACTTCACTTGGGGTGTGGAACACGACCGGCAGCCCGCGTTTGGCCGCGGCGAGCGCGACGACACCGCCCGCCTGCGCGGTGCCCATCGCGGTGCGCACGTTGTGCTGCGCGAAGACCCGCTCGACGGCGACGGCTTCGGGCTTGTAGCGATCCAGCCACCGCTCGACGGCATCGGAAATCCCCAGCAGGCGTACGGAAAGATCGGCGTCCGGCGGGGTGCGCACGACGTCGACGGCCACGGCGCGGACGGTGCGGCCCGTGCCGCCGTCGACCACTCCGAGCCCGCACCTGGTCAGACCGGGGTCGACCCCGAGTACCCGCACGCGTTTCCCTCCGCCGCTCCAGCGAACATCCGTTCGAGGCTGAGGCTACCCGGAGCCACCGCCGGGCAAGATGAGGACATGCCGAGCCTCGACGAGTTCACCGTTCATCTGGGTCTCCAGCCGCTGCCCGTGGAAGGTGGCCGCTGGGCACAGAGTTGGCGCGACGAGACCGCTTCGGCGATCTACTATCTGCTGGCGCCTCCGGAAACGTCGGCGCCGCACCGGCTGGACCGGCTGGAGATCTACGCGCACCACGCCGGGGCGCCGGTGCGGATGCTGCTGTTGTTCCCGGACGGGCGGATCTCGCGGCCGGCGCTGGGGCCGGACGTCGCGGCCGGTCAGCGTCCGCAGGTGGTGGTGCCCGCCGGGGTGTGGCAGGCGTCGGTGAGCACCGGTGAGTGGAGCCTGGTCGGGACGGTGGTGGTACCGCCTTATACGGACGACTGCGTGGAGTTCCGGTCCGCGGCGGCTTTGGCCGCTGAGTGGCAGGAGGCGGCTGAGGATCTGGCGCCCTGGCTGGAGCACCCCTGAAATCCGTGAAGGCCTCCTTCACTACCTTCAGGGTAGGTAAGGAGGCCTTCACGGACTTGCGATCAGCACGCGCAGTGGTGACTCAGGGGCCATCGACGCCCGGCTTCCAGCTCTCCGGGTCACCGGATTCGGTCAGCACCGGCTGGTACCGCGCGAAGCCCTCGGGCGCGTCCGGATGCCACGGGAAGTGCCCGTCCGGTGTGGCGACGATCAGCTGCAGCGCCGGGAAGTCCCCGTCCGGGTAGATCAGGAACGCGCTCCCGAAGTACTCGGGATAGTGCCCCTTCGCGACCCGTTCGAAGACCACCGGCGCGCCCTCGAAGAAATCGTCGTACTGCTTGCCGACCTCGAAGATCTCGCCGGCGGCCGCGCGGTCCACGTAGGCGTCGAGCAGGACCGGCCCCATGTTCCCGGGCAGTCCGATCACGACCGCTTCCGCGACGTTGTGCAGCGCCCAGGCGCACGCGGTGAAGCAGAAGGCCGCTTCCTCCTCGTCGCCTTCGACGGCGATGACCGCGTTCCCTCTCGCCTTCGCCTGCGCCTCGATCCACTGGATGAGTTCGGTTTCTTCGGCGGTGAGGGCGTCGGCTTCGGAGGTCGTCACGCGCGACATTGTGCCCCACGCGAGCGCCCGCACCTAGCCCCGGGACCGATTTTCCGCGGCATGGCGGGAAAATCGATCAGCCGACTTCCGCCATGACCTCGTCCGACACATCGAAGTTCGCGTACACGTTCTGCACGTCGTCGCAATCCTCGAGCGCGTCGATGAGCTTGAAGACCTTCTTCGCGCCCTCGACGTCCAGCGGGACACTGACCGACGGCAGGAAGGTGAGATCCGCGGACTCGTACTCGAAACCGGCTTCCTGCAAGGCTTTCCGGACCGGGACGAGGTCGGTCGCCTCGGAGACGATCTCGAAGTTCTCGTCGAGGTCGTTCACCTCCTCGGCACCCGCATCGAGCACGGCCATGAGGACGTCGTCCTCGGCCGCGTCACCCTTGGGCATGATCACGACGCCCTTGCGGTTGAACATGTAGGCGACCGAGCCCGGGTCGGCGAGCGAGCCGTTGTTCCGGGTGAGCGCGGTCCGCACCTCCATGGCGGCGCGGTTCTTGTTGTCGGTGAGGCATTCGATCAGCACGGCCACCCCGTTCGGGCCGTAGCCCTCATAGGTGATGGTCTGCCAGTCGGCGCCACCGGCCTCTTCACCGGCGCCGCGTTTGCGGGCGCGCTCGATGTTGTCCTGCGGGACCGAGTTCTTCTTGGCCTTCTGGATGGCGTCGTAGAGCGTCGGGTTGCCGTCCGGGTCGCCACCGCCGGTCCGGGCCGCCACCTCGATGTTCTTGATCAACCGGGCGAAGAGCTTGCCGCGCTTCGCGTCCAGGTTGGCCTTCTTGTGCTTCGTGGTGGCCCACTTGGAGTGGCCGCTCATCTCTCCTCCATCTACTCCTGTGCCCGCCGCTGAGCACAGTGTCGGTTTTGCTTAAGCCTGCCGCACGAGGTCGACGAACAGCCTGTGCACGCGTTCGTCCCCGGTGAGTTCGGGGTGGAACGACGTGGCGAGTACCGCCCCCTGCCGGACCGCGACGATCCTAGCGGCCGCGTCGTCCGAGCCCGGCATTTCGGGGACACTGGCGAGTACCTCGACCCCGTCGCCCGCCTTTTCGACCCACGGGGCCCGGATGAACACAGCATGCACCGGGCCGCCTTCGACGCCGGTGAAGTCGAGGTCGGCTTCGAAGGAGTCCACCTGCCGCCCGAACGCGTTGCGCCGGACGACGACGTCGAGCCCGCCGAGTTGCCGCTGATCAGGCCGCCCGTCGAGGGCTTGGCGGGCGAGCAGGATCATCCCGGCGCAGGAGCCGAACGCGGGCATCCCGTCCGCGATGCGCTCGCGCAGCGGCTCCAGCAGTTCGAAGGTCTCCAGCAGCCTCGACATGGTGGTCGACTCGCCGCCCGGCAGCACCAGACCGTCCACTTCGGACAGTTCGCTCGCGCGGCGGACCGGCAGCGCACGCGCGCCGGCGCGTTCCACCATCGCGGCGTGCTCCCGCACGTCGCCCTGCAGTGCGAGCACGCCGACCACCGGCCGTGCCCCCGTCGCGATCGCCACCCGACCTCCCGAAAGACCTTCCCCTTAGCTTAGGCGCCTCGAGGAAGGACCAGGTCAGGGGACCCCGGCCAG
This sequence comes from Amycolatopsis sp. NPDC043887, assembly GCF_056435665.1. Taxonomy (NCBI): domain Bacteria; kingdom Bacillati; phylum Actinomycetota; class Actinomycetes; order Pseudonocardiales; family Pseudonocardiaceae; genus Amycolatopsis; species Amycolatopsis sp. NPDC043887. The sequence goes on along the minus strand of NZ_JBWKEB010000007.1, from coordinate 174,146 downwards.
CCGCAGCAGGGCGGCGGTCGCGGCCGCCGCGACGACGACCAGCGCGAACGGCGCTTTGCGCCAGGCGAGCACGCCGCCGACCAGCACCCCGGCGGGCCGGGCGTAGCCGGCGAACTCGTGTCCCTCGGTGAGCGCGGCGACCGCGACCAGCGCGGCCAGCAGGACGACGGCCGAACGCGCCATCAGTTTCTCGGCCTTGGGCGACACGGTGAACCGCGCCTTCAGGACCGGTCCGGCGAACCGGAAGGCGAAGGTCCCGGCCGCGAGCACGCCGCCGGCGATGATCAGGTCCAGCGGGTCCATCAGTGCACTCCCTCGGGTTCACGTTCGGCGGGTTCCTTCGCGGCCACTCCGGCCAGCACGCCGACCAGCGCGAGCAGCACCGGCAGCCCCGCGGGCAGGAACGGCGTCGTGGCCAGCGCGACGGCCACGCCGACGAGCACCGGCAGCCGGGCGGCACGGTCGCGCAGCGACGGCAGGACCAGCGCGAGCAGGACCGCCGGGAAGGCCGCGTCGAGACCGAAGGCGTCGGTGTCGCTGATCGCAGTCCCGGCGTAAGCCCCGGCGAGGACGCCGACGTTCCAGCACACGAACAGCCCGATTCCGCACACCCAGTACGCCGCCTTGCGCCGCTCCTCGTCTCGCTGGGCCAGCGCGAACGCGACCGATTCGTCGATCATCAGGTGGCTGCCGACGATCCTCGACGACCATCGTTTGCCAAGGACGTCGCCGATCGCGAAGCCGAACGGCAGATGCCGCGCGTTGGCGAGCAGCCCCGCCGCGACGGCCGCGACCGGGCTGCCCCCGGCGGCGATGATGCCGACGAACATGAACTGCGAGGCGCCCGCGAAGACCAGCACCGAAAGCAGCATCGGCGCCCAGATGGGGAAGCCGGAGCCCACCGCGATCGCGCCGTAGGAGATGCCGACAATGGTGTCGGCGAGGCAGACCAGCCCGATGTCGCGGAGAAGATCGCGCCCCAGGACACGAGTGGTTGTTCGCCATATCGAACGCATAGCGTCATACAATGAACGAACGCAGCCGTGTTCGTCAAGGCGAACGCAACGACCGATGGAGCGAACGCATGTCCCCGACCGCGTCCGACGGCGCACCACTGGACGTCATCGCCATGTCCCTGCGCCGGGAACGCGCCCGCACCGGGCTGTCCCTCACCGAGGTCGCCAAACGCGCCGGCATCGCGAAATCCACGCTCTCGCAGCTGGAGTCCGGGACCGGGAACCCGAGCGTCGAGACGATCTGGGCGCTGTGCGTCGCGCTCGACGTCCCGTTCTCCCGTGTGGTCGAACCCGAACGCCCCCGCGTGCAGGTCATCCGCTCGGGCAGCGGGCCGACGGTGTTCGCCGAACACGCCGACTACGCCTGCACGCTGCTCAGTTCGTGCCCGCCCGGCGCCCGGCGCGACGTATACCTGATCCGCGCCGAGCCCGGGAAACCGCGACTCTCGGATCCGCATATGAGCGGCATCGTCGAGCACATCGTCCTCAGCGCGGGCCGCGCCAAGGTCGGGCCGCTGGACGAGCCGGTCGAACTGCTGCCCGGCGACTACATCTGCTACCCCGGCGACGTCCCGCATATCTTCGAGGCGCTCGAACCGGGCACGTACGGCGTGGAGATCGCCGAGTACACCTGATCAGGCGGGCTCCTCGGCCTTCTCCTCGGTGACATCGGCAAGCTTCCAGCCGCCCTTCCGCCGCAGAACCAGGACGTAGTACGCGATCGACAGCAGGGCGACGCAGGCCGTGACGATCAGGCTCGGCCGTCCCACCGCCGGGTCGAGCAGGTTCTGGTAGACCACGAACACCAGCACGGCCAGTGCCAGCACCGGCGCGACCGGGAACCACGGCATCCGGTACTCGGCGTGCGCGGTGGCGCCGGTGCGCCTTCCGACGATCGCGCCGAGACAGAGCGCCGCGTAGACCGCCACGATCGACGTGCTCGTCACCACCAGCAGCAGTTTCGGGTCGACGAAGCAGAGCAGCGCGGCGACCAGTCCGGTGCCGACGGTGGCCACCCACGGCGTCCCGAACTTCGGGTGCACCGCGGCCAGCGCCCGGTTGACCGGCCGGGGCCACGCGCGGTCGCGGCCGCTGCTGAACAGCATCCGCGAGCTGATCAGCACGATCGCCAGCACCGCGTTGATGATCGCGAGCGCGACGGTCAGCCCGAGCACCGTGTCGAGGGTTCCGCCGCCACGCGAATCGATGAAGTAGGACAGCATGTTCCCCGAGGCGAACAGCGCGTTCAGGTCGGGCGCGCCGAGCAGGACCGCGGTCACCGGGACCAGCTCGGCGAGCACGGTGATGCCCAGCGCGAGCAGGATCGCCCGGGCGATCCCCCGCGAGGCGTCCTGCGTCTCCTCGCCGAAGTACACGGCCGAGCCGTAGCCGTTGTAGGCGAAGATCGCGACCGACGTGGCGATCGCGATGGCACCGACGGTGGCCGGACCACCGTCCGAGGCGACCGGATGCGCCAGCAGATCGGCGAACGACCGCGCCGGGTTCAGCAGTCCGAGCGCGCTGACCACGATCAGCGCGAGGATCTCGATCGCCAGGAAGATCCCGGTGACCCAGGCGTTGAGCTTGATGTCGAACACGCCGACGACGGCCGCGACCACGCAGGTCACGGCGGCGATGACCGAACCGGGCACGCCGGGCAGGAGCACGCCGAGGTAGGTGCCGACGCCGAGCGCGATCACCGCGACGATGAGCACCTGCGTGATGATCATCAGACCCAGTACGGCGAACCCTGGCAAGCGGCCGAGAGTGCGGGTGACGATCGCGTACTCGCCGCCCGCCAGCGGGAACGCCGACGCGAGTTCGGCGTAGACGAAGGCCATGAAGACTCCGACCACCGCGGCCGCCACGAAGCTGTAGAAGGCGCCCGTCCCGGCACCGGAGATCACCCCCGGCGCGATGATGAACACCGACGAGGCGGGACTGATCGCGGAGAGCGTGATGAGCAGCGTGCCGAGGGTGCGCAGACCGCGGCGCAGGGCGGGAGTGGACACGGCCGACCTCCTACAAGGTAGGTTCCTTGAATCTCCTTCGAAAAACCGTTGAGCACGCATCAAAGGCCCTCCACCGTGTGACGTCAAGAGCTGATCGCGCGCAGCTCTTGTGTTTTTCGAACAAGATTCGAAGAATGAACGCATGGCGAGACCGAGCAAGGCAGCGGAGCGGCGTACCGAGTTGATCGAGGTGGCCAGACAGGCCGTCCTCGAACGCGGCGTGCTGAACCTGCGGTTGAGGGACGTCGCCGAGGGCGCGGGCCTGTCGCCGGGTTCGGTCCTGTACTACTTCCCCACCCTCACCGCTCTGCTCCAGGAGGTGCAGCGCGAGGCGGTGGCGCGGTTCTGTTCGGCGAGAGAGCAGGCCGCGGGCGCGAAGACGACCCCGTCCGGCCGGCTGCTGGCGATGATCCGCAGCGGCCTGCCCACCGGCCCTGACGACGAACTCTGCGTACTCCTCTACGAGTTGGGCACGATCGCCCGCCGTGATCCCGTGTACGCCGCACGGCACATCACGCTCTACGAGCAGCAGGTCCGGATCTACACCGGCATCCTCGAAGCGGGCGCCGCCACCGGCGAGTTCACGCTGACCGCGGACGCGGTGTCGATCGCGCGGAACCTCGTCGCACTGGAAGACGGCTACGGCCTGCACCTCACGCAGGCCGTGCCGACGCTGGAAACCGCCACCGCCGAAGCGATGCTGCTCTCCTACGCCCGCACAGCCACCTCGAACCCCTTGGAGGACCGTCCATGACCCGCGCCCGCGATCTGGGTGTCCCGCTGCCCGGCCGGACCGGCGAGCACAACGCGCTCACCGACGTCCCCGGCGTCGAGATCGGTTTCACGACCCTCGTCGAAGGCGAATCGGTGCGCACCGGCGTCACCGCCGTCCTGCCGCGCGGACGCGTGGATTTCGCCGTGCCGTGCGCGGCCGGGACGTACGCCCTCAACGGCAACGGCGAGATGACCGGCACCGCGTGGCTGGCCGAGACGGGTTCGCTGACCCTGCCGGTGCTGATCACCTCCACGCACGCCGTCGGCGCGTGCCATCGCGGCACGATCGACTGGGTGGTACGGGAACGGCCCGACGTGGCCGCCGAATGGCTGCTGCCGGTGGTCGCCGAGACCTGGGACGGCTATCTGAACGACAGCACCGCACCGACTATCCACAGTGGACACGCCATCGCCGCGATCGACGCCGCGCGCACGGGTCCGGTCAGCGAAGGTTCTGTCGGCGGCGGTACCGGGATGACCTGTTACGGCTTCAAGGGCGGAACCGGCACGGCCTCCCGCGTCGTGTCCTACGGGGACGACGAGTACACCGTGGGAACGTTGGTACAGGCCAACTTCGGCTCACGTCGCGAACTCACCGTCGCGGGCGAGCACGTCGGCGTGGAACTCGGCGCCGACAACCCGATGGAGGCGGACTGGGCGGCGCCGTCCGGCGCGGGATCGGTGATCGTGATCGTCGGTACCGACGCTCCCCTGCTGCCCGGCCAGTGCACCGCGCTCGCCCGCCGTGTCCCGCTCGGCCTCGCCCGCACCGGCACCGCGGGGTCGCACTTCTCCGGCGATCTCTTCCTGGCGTTCAGCACGGCGAATCCGGGAGCGCTCACCAGCCGGTTCCCCCGGACCGAGGAGGCCGAGTACGAAAGCCTGCGGTTCGTCCCGTGGGGCAGGCTCGACCCGTTCTTCGAGGCCGTGGTGCAGGCGACCGAAGAAGCGGTGCTGAACGCCCTGTTCGCGAACGAGGAGATGACCGGTCACCGCGGCCACCGGGTCCCCGCACTGCCGACGGGGCGGTGGCGCACCACCAATTGACAGGTAAGGCAGACGTGTCGTGATGAAGCCGGCGACAGGACCGGCACTTCAAGAACCTGGCGCGACTTGACTGTCCACAAGGGACATAGAACCAGGTTCAGGCGTCCGTTTTGGGCACTTCGCGCAGGGTCGTGAGTGGCAATGAGGGTTCTAACCCGAAACGCCACTCACGACCCCTGCACCGAACTCCGCATAGGGGAATCAATCGGACATTCGGTCGCCAGAGGCTGTCCCCTGTGGACACTCAGGCGAAGAAGCCGTTCACCGCGGAAGCTCGATCACGCCATATTCGCCTTACCGCGCAAATAGCTAGGTCCCGATCAGCACCTTCGCGGGGGCCCGCGCGAGATCCAGCCGGACCCGCGAGGCACAGATCTCGTCGGAAAGCGAGTCCAGCAGTTCTAGCGCGCGGCGCAGGCAGGACATCGCGCTCCGCCGGTCTTCGCGCCGCAAGTACAACTGGCCCCGCCTGCGCAGGATGAGCGCCGTGCGGTGCGGGTCGTTCAGCTCGGCGCACAGCCGTCCGGCTTCGTCCAGCGCCGCCTCCGCCTCGTCGAGCAGGCCGAGCTCCGCGCTCGCGACGGCGTACGAGGTATGGGCGTGCGCCATGCCGAGGACGTCACCGATCTCGCGGAAGAGCGCCAGTGCCCGCCTCGCGGTCGCGCGCGATTCCTCGGGCCGTCCGGCGGCGCGGGCGAGGACGCAGAGTCCGGTCAGCGCCCTGGCCCGCCCGGCGGAGTCGCCGATCCGCTCGCTGATCCGGCAAGACTCGGCGAGCGCCTCACCCGCCGCACTGAAGTCGTCCCGGTACAGGTCGATCTGGCCGATCCCCCTCAGCAGCGCGGCTTCCCCGCGGGCGCACCCCGACTCCCTCGCCGCGGTGAGCGCGCACCGATGGCACCGCGACCATTCCGCATACAGTCCATTGTGGTCGAAGTAAGACCCGGTCACGACGGCGAGTTCCCAGGCGAGCTCGCCCAGTCCGGCATCCGCCGCGTGCGAGACGGCGGCCTCCAGCGCGGGCAGTTCGCATCGGAACCACGAAAGCGGTTCAGTCACCAGCGTTTCGTCGAGCGAGGTCCGGGTCGCGCCGCCGGGCTCGGGCCGCAGAACGCTCCGGGACAACCGATCCGCGGCCTTCTCCGCGAGCCAGAGCCAACCGCCGAGCACCCGCTCGATCGTCTCCGCGCGTACCTGTTCCTGCTCGGCCGCGACCTGCTCGACGGCGAACGCGCGCAAGAGGTCGTGCAGGCGGTAACGGGGTGCGCCGGTGGCCCGCGGAACCGGCTGGACCATATGCCGATGCCGCAGGTCTTCGAGCGCGCGGGACGTCGCCTCTGGCTCGCCGCCGTCCGCCAGCGCCGCCGCCCAGACCGGGAAATCGGCCGAGGGCAGCAGACCGAGTCTTCGGAACTGCCGCTGCCGGTCCGGCGTCAGTTGCCGGTACCCGAGGGACAGGCTGCCGCGGACGGCCAGATCCCCGGTGCGCAGCCAGTCCAGCCGTCGCCGTTCGACGGACAGCTCGCCCGCGACGTCGGCGAGCCGCCAGCCCGCACGGTCGCCGATCCGGCTGCCGGCGATCCGCAAGGCCAGCGGGAGCCCGCCGCAATGGTCGAGAACCTGCCGGGCGGCGACGGGGTCTTCGTCGATCTCGGTGAGCTTCGAGAGCAGGGCCTCCGCGTCCTCCGGTGGCAGGAGACCGACCGGGACCTTGCGGCCGAGTTCGAGTCCGGCCAAGGAGAACCGGCTCGTGACGATCACCGCGCAGCCGCCGGACGCGGGAAGCAACGGGCGCAGCTGCGCCTCGCCGGCTGCGTCGTCCAGGACCAGCAGCACGCGACGGCCGTGGACCAGGCTGCGGAACAGGCAGGCGCATTCGTCGACGTCGGCCGGGATCTCGTCGGCGGGAACGCCGAAGGCACGCAGGAAACCGGCGAGTACGGCTTCCGGCGGCCTCGGCTCGTTCGTGGTCCCGCGCAGGGCCGCGAACAGCCGCCCGTCGGGGTAGTCGTCCGTGACCCGGTGCGCGAGCCGGATCGCCAGCGAAGACTTCCCGACCCCGCCCGCGCCGGTCAGCAGCAGCACGGGCGGGGTGTCGCGGCCGCCGTCCTTGCCCAGTTCCCCAAGCAGGTCCGCGATGAGCGCGTCCCTGCCGACGAAGTCCGGGATCCCCGGCGGCAACTGGCTCGGCACAGCGGGTTCCTGGTACGCGGGATACTCGCGGGTGGCTCTGCCCTGACCCTCACGCAGGATCTCGCACTGCAACGCGCGAATCGACGGCGAAGGCTCGACGCCGAGTTCGTCGACCAGCCTGCGGCGCCATCCGGCGTAGACGTCGAGCGCCTCGGCCACCCGGCCGGCGCGGGCGAGCGCGGTCATCAGCTGCCCGCAGACCCGTTCACGGAACGGGGCCGCGGCGAGCAGGTCACGCAGCCCGGGAACGAGCCTGTCGTGTTCGCCGAGCCCGAGTTCGGCGTCGGCCTTGTCTTCCAGCACCGAAAGGCGCTCTTCCTCCCAGTGCGCGACGACCTCGGCCGCCGCCGGGATCCCGGCGAGCACCGGCCCGCGCCAGAGTCCGAGCGCGTCCCGGAACCGTTGGGCCGCCTCGAGATGGCAGCCACGGGCCAGCAGTCCGCGACCCTGGGCGGTGAGGCAGGTGAACCGGCCGGCGTCGGTCTCCTCGGGCCCCGCGTCGAGAAGATATGCCGCCCCCCTGGTGAGAATCGGCGTTCCACCGGTCGACGCGCGCAAAGCCCTGCGAAGACCCGATATCAGACCCTGGACCTGAACTTTCGCCGAAATCGGTGGCGTCTCGCCCCAAAGCTCGTCGATTATCCGGTCGAGGGGCACCGGGCGTCCAGCCTCGATCAGCAGGAGCGCGAAGACCCGGCGCGCCTGCGGTGGGCCGAGTGGCAGGTCTGCGCCCTGCCACTCGGCCGCGGGTTCACCGAACAAACGATAGAAATGATTCTTTTCCTTCACCGTTTCTCCCCCAGTATTCGAGACACCCATTCCCGAGAGTGTCACAAATATCCGAGGGTGGCGTCCGGCATTCGAAGGAACGTCCTACTCAGCAGGCACTGGCCGAGGTGTAAATTCTCAACGAACTCGCCTGGTCGTTGTCGGCGTTGCCCACGTACGACGATCGGGCTCCCGCCTGCATGCAGCGACTGGTCCCGCTACCGATGTTGTAGTACCAGCGGGCGTCGACTCCGCGTCGGTTGTGCCAGGACGACATCTGGTCGTTGAATCCGTAATCGACCAGATTTTTCAGCCCCGGGTCCCGGAACTGCAATCGCCGTCCGCCGAAGTCGCGATGCTCGTACAGGCACACGTAGTTCGCTTGGCAGTTGCTGGCCGCGCTGGGCGACAGCGACAGAGTGGTCTCCCCACCGTTCCAGACGATCTGGTCCCCGACGACCTTCCATCCCGGAGCGAGCTTCGCCACGTCGACTCCGGCAGACTTCAGGGCGGCCGCCCCGTCTGTCGCGGCCGAAGCGGGTGTCGCGACGAGTGCCGTCGCGATCGCGGCGGCGCCCAAGGCCGCGGAAACGAACCGAAGTTTGCGCATTTGTCCTCCTTGATCCGGGCGTGCCCTCCGCACGCCGGGATCAAGGTCCCGTGATCCGCTACCCGATGCTTAAGCGGTCGAAAAGGGAACGAGGTGCGTCCGCTTAGATCCGCAGGTGACCGGTCAGACCCAGTCCGCCTCGATGCCGCGGGCGCGCAGCGTCTCCAGCGCCTCGTCGTTGCCCGTGTAGAGCAGGGTCATCGACTTCAGATGGGGAAAATGCTCGACGTCGGCGAACTCGTCGACGTCGAACAGGGAGTCTTCGCCGTCCCAGTTCGGCGCGATCTGAAGGTAGATCTCGTTGCCGCCGTCCATCTCGATCTCGGTGATCTTCTCCGCGAACTCAGCGGGGACCTCGAGCGCCGCGAAGTAGGCCAAGGCCTCAGGGACCGCCTCGACGCTGCCGGCGTCGTAGGTGAAGCCCTTCTCGGCGGCGTACTGCCCCAGGTCGAACTTCGGCAGGAGTTCCTGGTTGTACATCAGCTCTTGGACGACCGCGAGCTTGAAGTTGGGATCGGTGAACCGGATCGACTGACTCATGTCCGGACCTTATAAGCCGGCCCGTCCGCATGGTCCGAAATCGCCGAATCCCCAGCGCCCGGTGATCACGATCTCGTCCACCTGATCCCCGGCCAGTCCTGGTTGCCCGATGGGGCAAGGTCCGCCCGGTCGGATCGGCGGGACCGCCGGCCAAGCGGCCGCGGCACTGAGGGGCTCGACTCTCCTCGGCCTCGAAACCGATCCTGGCTCCGGCTATGATCGACTCGTGGTGCGATTCCACGGTGCGGCCGTACAGTCGGCCGGTTCCGCCGACGGGGTGGAACGACCCGGCGCGATTCCGGGACCAGGCGGTGACACCCCGCGTCCCCTTCGTCCGGCCGTCGCCGGACTTCCCGGGGTACGGCGTCAAATGGGGTGATGATTCATGTTCACTGGGCGAATCGGCGAGCTGGGTGCCGTCGAACAGATCAAGGGCGACGTGCTGCGTGTGCGGGCGCCGAAGAGCGCAAGCCGCGTCCGCGATGGCGGATCGGCATGCGTCAACGGGGTACGGCTCACCGTACGGCCGGTCGACGATGCCTTGGAGGCGGTGCTCTCCGCGGAAACCCGTCACAGGTCGACGTTCGACACGCTCGCGGCCGGGGACGCAGTCAACGTCGAGACGCCGCTTCAGGTCGGCGATCCGCTGGACGGCCATTTGGTACAGGGTTACGTCGACGCCGTCGGCAAAGTGATCCGGATCGACGACGAAGGCGGCTCCCGCCGGATCTGGCTCCGGCCGCCGCAGCGTTTGCTGGACAGGCTGCTCGCGAAGTCCCCGATCGCCCTCGACGGTGTCAGCGTGACCATCGCCGAGGTCCTGCGTGACCGGATCTCGGTCGTGCTGCTCCCGATGACCCGCTCGGCCACCACACTCGGCGATCTGAAAGCCGGAGACCGGGTGAATCTGGAACTCGACCTGGTCGGCCGTTTGGTCGAGAAGGCACCACCTTCGGCTGTGGGTAAGGCTTTGCCCCAGCTGCCGTGGGCCGGTCACGTCGACGGACGCGCCGGTGTGGAGAAGGTGCTGCGCCAGCTCGCCGCCGGTGGCGGTGTCGTCGTGTGGGATCCGGAGACCGAGGGCGAGGGCGACGTGATCTTCGCCGGCGCGCGGCTCCGCCCGGAGTCGTTCACCTTCCTGCTGACCAAGGTCTGCGGCTTTCCGGCGGTGCCGTGCGCGCCGGAAGTGCTGCGGCGCCTCGAGATCGCGCAGATGCCCGGCGAAGGCGACCGGCAGGGAACGGCGTGGTCGATACCGGTCGACCTGGCCACGGGAACAGGAACCGGCGTTTCCGCTGCCGAACGTGCCGCCACCGTGCGGAAGCTGGCCGCCCCGGACGCGACGGCCAAGGACTTCCTGCGTCCTGGACACGTGTTCCCGCTCGCCGCGCGGCCAGGCCTGCTCGCCGAGCGGTCCGGGCACACGGAGGCGACGGTCGCGTTGTGCACCGCCGCCGGCCTTCCCCCGGTCGGCGTGTGCTGCGAAGTGATGAACCCCGACGGCACGATGGCAGGCAGCGCCGACCTCGAAGTCGCGGCACTGCGCTGGGGAATGCCCATGGTGGATTTGGCCGACCTGAAAGCGTGGCTTTGATGACCGCACTGACCCTCGAAGACGCCCGGAAGGGCCTTGCCTCGCAACCGTTCAGCGTTCTTCTCGGGGCCCGGGTTTCCTCATTCGGTAACGGTGCCGCGACCCTGGAACTCGACATCCGCGAGGACCTGTTGCAACAGAACGGATATCTCCACGGCGGCGTACTCGCCTACGCCGCGGACAACGCGATCACCTTCGCGGCCGGGACCACACTGGGTCCGGATGTCCTCACCGGCGGCTTCAGCATCAACTATCTGCGCCCGGCACAAGGAATCCGGCTCGTGGCGGAAGCGCGGGTCCTGCACAGCGGCCGACGGCAGGCCACCTGCCGCTGCGACCTCTACGTGATCAGCCAGGACGGGACCACGACACTCAGTGCCGCGGCACAAGGCAGCGTGCTGACCAGAAACGGCCCCACCCCCTGATACACGCGGAACGGCCCGGCGCTCATCGAGGAGCGCCGGGCCGTCCCGTACAGAAGCCGAGTCTTTACCAGCCACGCTCGGAAAGGCGGTGCGGCTCGGGCACGTCGTCGACGTTGATCCCGACCATCGCTTCACCGAGACCGCGCGACACCTTCGCGATGACGTCCGGGTCGTCGTAGAAAGTGGTGGCCTTGACGATCGCCTCGGCGCGCTGCGCCGGGTTGCCGGACTTGAAGATGCCGGAGCCGACGAACACACCTTCGGCACCGAGCTGCATCATCATCGCGGCGTCGGCCGGGGTCGCGATACCGCCCGCGGTGAACAGCACGACGGGGAGCTTGCCCTTCTCCGCGACCTCCTTGACAAGGTCGTACGGGGCCTGAAGTTCCTTTGCCGCAACGTAAAGCTCGTCCTCGGGCAGCGAGGAGAGGCGACGCAGCTCCGCGCGGATCTTGCGCATGTGCGTGGTCGCGTTCGAGACGTCGCCAGTGCCGGCCTCGCCCTTGGAGCGGATCATCGCCGCGCCCTCGTTGATCCGGCGCAGCGCCTCGCCGAGGTTGGTCGCACCACAGACGAAGGGCACGGTGAAGGCCCACTTGTCGATGTGGTTCTCGTAGTCGGCCGGGGTGAGCACCTCGGACTCGTCGATGTAGTCGACGCCGAGCGACTGAAGCAACTGGGCCTCGACGAAGTGGCCGATGCGGGCCTTCGCCATGACCGGGATCGAAACGGCCTCGATGATGCCGTCGATCAGGTCCGGGTCGCTCATCCGGGCGACGCCGCCCTGCGCGCGGATGTCCGCGGGAACCCGCTCGAGCGCCATCACGGCGACAGCGCCGGCGTCCTCGGCGATCTTCGCTTGTTCGGCGGTGACCACGTCCATGATCACACCGCCCTTGAGCATCTCCGCCATCCCGCGCTTGACCCGGGCCGTGCCGGTGAGCGAGGTGCTGGCCGTGTTCGTGGAGTCGTCAGACACTGCTGGACCTTTCGGAAAGCGCACGAGGTGGGGTGACGCCTCCGAGCGTAGGCCGGTTTTGGACCTCTGAAGCAGGCCAGTTCGCGGCGATTTCAGCAGTCCACTGGGTGATCTGGCCCGCATTTGGTCCTCTGGATGCGGTACTTGCGCGCTCAAGTACCGCATCCAGAGGACCAAACGCGAACGGGAGCTAGCGGGCCAGGCCCTGTTCGAAGGCGAACAGGCCGTCCGGGTCGTACTTCCGCGCCACCCGGCGCAGGCGCGGCAGGCTGTCGCCGTAGTACGCCTTTGCCCACTCGGGCATCTCTGGGTCGATGTAGTTGACGTACCCGGCCCGCCCGTATTCGCGGCCGAGTTCGTCCCGGACCCGGCCGATCACCTGGCGCGCGTACGCCTCGCCGCCCTCCAGGCCACGGATGATCTGGACACTGCCCAGCGCGGACCGGTGCGGGAAGCACGACTCGCTCGACGGCACCCGCGCGATCGCGCCGCCGTACGCGTCCACGATCGAGTACAGATGGGGATCGCTGCTCAGCAACGTCGCGAGCGCGTCGGGGTCGGGCACCGGATGGGTCAGCATCCGCGAAGTGGCCACATATTCCCCGCGCTGCGCGACCGCGGCCGGGAAGGCGGACTCCTGCGCGTAGGTCCGCATGGTGGCCAAGTGGCCTTGCTCGGCCACTTCGCGTTTGAGCGGCTGGATGCCGACGCGGCGGACCAGATCGTCCAGCAACGGGTTCACGTGCGCGGCGGAGCCCACGAAACAGCCACCGCAGTTCGCGGCCGCGGCGCCGAGGCCCATCCCCGACCACAACTCGTCCGGCATCGCGGGCTGCCACTCCTGCCAGGCCGCGACCAAGGCCGCCAGCGCGGCCGGAGGGAAGACCAGGTTGAAGTTCGTCAGCGTCCTGGCCGCCGCCGTGCGGAAGGTGAACGACGTGACGATGCCGAAGTTGCCGCCGCCACCGCCACGCAACGCCCACAGCAGGTCCGGCGCGGTCTCCTCCGACACCGGGCGTACCTCGCCGTCCGCGCCGACGAAGCGGACAGATTCCACATTGTCGCAGGTCAGCCCGTACTTACGGGCCAAGACGCCGATCCCGCCGCCGAGGGTCAACCCGGCGATTCCGACCTGGGGACAACTGCCGGCGGGCAGCGCGCGACCCGCCGCGGCCAAGGCCTCGTACACCTGGCCGAGCCGCGCGCCCGCCCCGATCGCCGCGCGGCCGCCGGGCAGGATCTCGACCGTGTTCAGCCGGGACAGGTCGACGACCAGCCCTTTGTCCACAATGGAATAGCCGGCGTAACTGTGCCCACCGGAGCGGGCCGCGATCGAAATCCGCTGCCTGGCCGCGAAATCGACGCAGTGTCGCACGTCGTCCTCATTCGCGCAGACCGCGACACCGGCGGGCAGCCGATGGTCGTAGAGGCTGAAGAACCCGAGCCTCTTTTCGTCGTACCCGGGGTCGCCGGGCCGGACCAGCTCACCCGCCAACCGGGCGCGCAACCGTTCCCACTGACCACCGCCCCCGGGAGGCTCCGCGGGCACCGCCGCCATCACCGGGACCGCCCCCGCCAGCCGCAACACCGTTCGCCTGTCGAGCTCCATCGCTCATCCCCCACCGTCGGATTCGCCTCCGGGTGTCCGCCATCGAGCATAACGGCGCGTCGACATTCGGGGGTTCCCTCGCCGGCCGCCTTGCCGCGACGCCTCTCGCGGGTGTGTGATCGAGGACACATCTGTACGCGGCATCGTGTGGTGAGGAGACCGGCATGGCCGACAAACAGAGCAAGAACGGAGACTCCGGGGCCGCCGTCGCTGTGGACGACCCGGCGAAGGTCCGCAACGTCGTCCTGGTCGGCCCGTCGGGATCAGGCAAGACGACACTCGCCGAAGCGCTGCTCGCCGCGTCCGGCACGGTGACCCGGGCGGGCTCGGTCGTCGAGGGCACCACGGTATGCGACCACGACCCCGCGGCGGTCCGGCAGCAGCGGTCGGTCGGCCTCTCGGTCGCGCCGGTGCTGCATCACGGCCACAAGATCAACCTCATCGACACCCCCGGATACGCCGATTTCGTCGGCGAGCTGCGCGCCGGGCTTCGAGCCGCCGACGCCGCGCTGTTCGTGGTCTGCGCGGCGGAAGGCGTCGACGCGGCCACGATCGCGGTCTGGGAGGAATGCGCCGCCGTCGGCATGCCGAGGGCGGTGGTCGTCTCCCGGCTGGACCATCACCGCGCCGACCCCGAAGGCGAGATCGCGGCCTGCCAGGAGGCTTTCGGCGCCGGAGTCCTGCCGCTGTACCTGCCCTCGCGTGACGGGCTCGTCGGGCTCATCACGCGCCGCTACTTCGACTATTCGAATGGTTTCCCACCCCAGGTCGGCGAGCCGGACGAGGCCGATTTCGCCCGGATGACCGAGGCCCGCAACGAACTTATCGAAGGGGTCATCGCCGAGAGCGAGGACGAGTCACTGATGGACCGATACCTCGCCGGCGAGGAGATCGCCGAGGACACGCTGATCGCCGACCTCGAAACCGCGGTCGCCCGCGGCTCCTTCCATCCGGTGATCCCCGTGTGCGCGACCACCGGGGTGGGACTCGCCGAAATCCTCGACGGGATCGTGCGCGCCTTCCCCTCGCCGCTGGAGCACGTCCCTCCGGAGGTCACCTCCCCCACCGGCGAACCGCACGCCGGACTCCGGGCCGATCCCGACGGCCCGCTGGCGGCCGAGGTGGTCCGGACCGCTGTCGACTCCTACGTCGGCAGGGTGTCGTTGGTGCGAGTGTTCTCCGGGACGCTTCGCCCCGAACGGCCGGTGCACGTCTCGGGCCACGGGCTCGCCGAACGAGGGCACGAGGATCACGACGCCGACGAACGGGTCGCGCATCTGTACTCGCCGCTCGGAGCGAACCTGCGCGAAGTCCCGTATTGCGTCGCGGGCGACCTGTGCGCGCTCACCAAGGTCGGCTCGGCGGAAACGGGCGACACCGTTTCCTCACCGGACGATCCGCTGATCATGAAGCCCTGGGCGATGCCGGAACCGCTGCTGCCGGTCGCCGTCGTCGCGAAGACCCGCAGCGACGAAGACACTTTGGCGCGCAACCTTTCCCGGCTCGTCGCGGGTGATCCGACGCTCCGGCTGGACCGCAACGCCGAGACCAACCAGCTCGTGCTGTGGTGCATGGGCGAGGCCCACGCCGACGTCGTGCTGTCGCGGTTGCGCGCGGGAGGCGCCGACGTGGACACCGAGCCCGTCCGCATCAGCCTGCGTTCGACCTTCGCCGGTCCGGGCCACGGGCACGGACGGCACGTCAAGCAGTCCGGCGGCCATGGCCAGTTCGCCGTCTGCGACATCGAGGTCCAGCCGCTGCCGAGGGGGTCGGGCTTCGAGTTCGTGGACAAGGTCGTCGGCGGCTCGGTGCCGCACCAGTTCATCCCGAGCGTCGAAAAAGGGGTCCGGGCCCAAGCTCAGCGAGGGATCGTCGACGGCCATCCGCTGATCGACATCCGGGTGACACTCGTCGACGGCAAGGCGCACAGCGTCGACTCGTCGGACGCCGCGTTCCAGACGGCGGGCGCGCTGGCGCTGAAGGAGGCCGCCGCGGCGGGCAAGATCGCGCTGCTCGAACCGCTCGAAGAGGTGGCGATACGGCTTCCGGACGAGCATCTTGGCACCGTGCTGGGCGATCTCTCGTCCCGGCGCGGCCGCGTGCTAGGTACCGAATCAGGTGAAGGCGGACGCACGGTCATCCGCGCCGAGGTCCCCGCGGTCGAGCTCCTGCGCTACGCGATCGACCTGCGTTCGCTGACCTCGGGCACGGCGACGTTCACCCGCAGGCATGCCCGGTTCGAGCCGATGCCGGAAGGGGCGGTGGCCTACTGACGCCGCGTTTAGTCCTCTGAATGCGGTACTTGCGCATGCAAGGACCGCATTCAGAGGACTAAACGCTGGCCTACTGAAACTCGAAGCCGCCCGGTCGCCCGTTCCGGTCGGCCAGCAGACCGGCCAGGGTGGCGACGGCGATCTCGGGCGGCGTGCGTGAGCCGATGTTCAGCCCGACCGGGCGATGGACCCGGGCGATCTCGTGGTCGGGAACGTCCAATGCCTTGAGCGCGGCGACGTGCGGGCCGGCGTGGCGCGGATTGCCGAGTACGCCGACCCACCTGGTGGGGCGGTCCAGCACGGCCTTGAGGACGTCGCCGAGCTCGGGCCGGTCGTGATCGGTGACGACGACGTCGGCGTCCGGACCGAGGTCCGGCACCGTCGTGAGGGCGTCCAAGCCGTCCCCGACGTCGGTCACCCGTGCGCCGTCCGGCTCGAACAGCAACGTCTTGAAGCCGAGGTCCTTGCCGTAGCGCAGGAGGAACGACGCCACGGGCGTCGCGAACACCGCCACCAGCAGCCGCTCGCTCATGGGCTCGTCCTCCTACAGCTCGGGTTCGGCGATCTCGAAGTATTCCGGAAGCCGGGCGGTCCCCGCGAGGCCGAAGTACCGGACCTTCCGCCGCCGCCTCAAGTGCAGGGTGTCCCGGACGGCGTCGTTGTGCACGCGCCGCGCGATGACGACGCGGTGTTCGGCGTCGGTCAGCTCCTCGGCCAGCGGCGTCGGCAGGGCCGCTCGGTCGACGCGTGCCAGCCGCAACGTCAGCTCGCTTTCCTCGGCTTCGCGATCCGGCCTCGGCGCCCGCTCGGCACGCTCGGCCAGCGCGCGCAGCTCCTCGTCCCCCAGGATCGCCGCGGCCGCCCTGGCGACGACGGCGCGCCGCGCGAGGGCGGCGTCGAGCGCCGCCCAGCCCGCATCCGTCCGGACGTGCAGCCTGTCCAGCCTGTTCGCCGTCGCGAGCAGGAAAAGCCCGCCCAGTACGACGATCGCGGCCACGAGACCACCGATCCACACCCAGGTCGTCATCGGCTGAACTCACGTTCACCCGCGCCGACGCGCCGGGGATCGGCGGCGATCGCGGTCTCGTAGACCCGCAGCACCTGCGTGGTGACCACGGACCAGTCGAACATCGCGACGCGTTCCCCGGCGGCCGCCGCCAGCGACACCCGGCGGGCCGGGTCACCGAGCAGTTCGCGGAGGCCGTCGGCCAGCGCCGCGGCGTCGCCGGTCTCGGTCAGCATTCCGGCCTTGCCGTCGTCGAGCACCCGCCGGAACGAGTCCAGCCCGCTCGCCAGCACCGGCGTGCCCGCCGCCATCGCCTCGGTCAGGATCATCCCGAAACTCTCGCCGCCCGTGTTCGGCGCGCAGTAGACGTCGACGCTTCGCAGCGCCCGCGCCTTCGTCTCGTCGTCGACCTGGCCGAGCAGGTCGATATGCGGCGCCAGCTCAGGGCCGGCCTCGCGGCGGAGCTGATCGGCGTCGCCACGGCCGACGACCAGCAGGCGCAGCTCCTCGAACTCCGGCAACAGCATCCGCAACGCCTCCAGCAGTACTCCCATGCCCTTGCGGGGCTCGGTGTACCGCCCGACGAACCCGACCGTGCCTCCCGCGCGCGGGTAGCCGTCCAGCGGGAGCGCGCGGGAGAAGAAGTCGACGTCGACGCCGTTGGGCACCTCGACCGCATCGCCGCCGGCGTGTTCGACCTGGACCCTGCGGGCCAGCGCCGAAACCGCGATCCGCGCGGTGATCTTCTCCAGCAGCGGCCGCAGCACCGGCTGGAACGCCGCCAGTGTGCGCGAACGCGTCGTCGCGGTGTGGAAGGTCGCCACGATCGGGCCGTCCGCGACCTTCAGCGCCAAGAGGGAAAGACTCGGCGCGGCAGGCTCGTGCAGGTGCAGGACGTCGAAGTCACCGTCGCGGATCCACCGCCGCACCCGGGCGTAGGACACGGGGCCGAACTGCAACCGCGCGACGGAGCCGTTGTACGGGATGCCGAGCGCCTTCCCCGCCGGGACGACGAAATCCGGGACGTCGGAATCCTCGTCCGCCGGAGCGAGGACGGAGACCTGATGCCCGCGTGCCAGCAACGCCTTCGCGAGATCGATGACGTGTCCCTGCACGCCGCCCGGTACGTCGAACGAGTACGGGCAGACGATCCCGATCTTCATGACCCGCGCCTGAGCCATCGGCTCAGCTCGCTTCGCCGAGGGTAGCCTGTTCCCCGGCTTCGAAGTCGGAGAGCCAGAACTTCTGCATCATGTGCCAGTCGGCGGGATGCGCGGCGATGTCCCCGGCGAAGATGTCCGCCAGCGCCTGCGTGGCCGCCGGCACCTCGGACCGGTTCGTCACCCGGATCCGCGGATGCAGCCTGATCTGCCAGCCGTCCTCGGTGAACCAGCAGCCGGCCGGGATCAGCGCGGCACCGGTGGTGGCGGCCAGCCTGGCCGGCCCGCCCGGCATCCGGGTCTGCTCGCCGAAGAACTTGACCGGCACGCCGGAATTCGTCAGGTCCCTGTCCCCCACCAGGCAGATCGCCTTGTTCTCCCGCAGCCGCTTGAGCAGCACGCGCATCGCGGAGCTGTCGCCGGTCAGCGGGACGATCTCGAAGCCGAGCGATTCCCGGTAGGACACGAACCGCTGGTACAGCGATTCGGGTTTCAGCCGCTCCGCGACCGTGGTGAAACCGCCGAGATAGTCCGCGAGCCAGACGCCCGCGGCGTCCCAGTTCCCGCTGTGCGGCAGCGCCATCACCGCGCCGTTGCCCTCGGCGAGGGCGGCGTCGAGGTTCTCCACGCCGGTGATCGACTGGGCGACCTTGCGGCTGACCTCCTTGTGGTCCATCGAGGGCAGCCGGAACATCTCGTGCCAGTAGCGGGCGTAGGAGCGCATCGCACGGCGGGTCAGCTCGTCGAGTTCGACGCCGTCGGCCTGCGGCACCACCCTGGCGAGATTGCGCCGCAGCTGGCGGACGCCGCCGCCGTCCCGCCGGACGGCCAGATCGGCGCCCAGCCCGAAGGTCACCGCGCCCGCCGACTCCGGCAGCCAGCGCGCGAGCCGCCACCCCGCCGCGTAGCCGAAGTCACTGAGCCGCTGGGAGAACCCGCTCATGCTCCGCCCTCCGCGGCGGGTGGCCCGGCCGCTTTGGCGGCCCTCGCCGCCTTGGCCACCGCGGCCGTCCGCTGCAGCAGGGTGATCACCGAAAGCACCGCGAGGAGCCAGAGCGAGATGTCCACGGTGTACGGAACGCCCAGACCGTGCAGCCCGGTTCCCACGAGGGCGATGATCAGGCGTTCCGCGCGTTCGACGAGCCCGCCGTCCGCCTCCAGCCCGGAGGCCTCGGCGCGGGCCTTGACGTACGAGATGACCTGCGCGAGCACCAGGCAGATCAGCGCGGCGGCCGCGGCAGGGCGGTTGTCGTCGTGGACGAAGCACCACCACGCGATCGCGGCGAACAACGCGCCGTCGACCAGCCTGTCACAGGTCGCGTCGAGGACCGCCCCGAACGCCGTGCCGTACCCGCGGGCGCGGGCCATCGCGCCGTCGAGCAGGTCCAGCATCGCGAAGCCCCAGACCGTGAAGGTGCCCCACAGCAGCATGTCGTTGGGAAAGAACCCGAGCGCGCACAGCACCGCCCCGGCCGTGCCGATGACGGTCATCGCGTTCGGGGTCAGCCCGGCGCGCACGAGCACCTTCCCCATCGGGTCGGTGACGCGGGAAACGGAGGCGCGCGCGAAAATGTTGAGCATCGGTTCTTCAGGTGCACCTAAGCAGCAGGGTCGGGTGGCCTCCCGAAGCCTATCCACCCGCACCGACACTCGTCGTCGCGCCCGCCCCCGGACCGGGTTCCGGTCAGTCCGCTTTGGCCAGTTCGGCCGAGTCCTCGAGGTCCGCGAGGGTCTCTTCCCGCATCGCCAGTTCCGCCTCGGCGGCGGCGCATTTCGGCGACAGCCGCCCCAGGACGGCGGCGCTGATCTCGCCGAGCGCCTTCACCTGTTCGGGGGTCAGCGGGTCGAAGAGACTCTCGCGGACGGCCTCGACGTGCCCGGGCGCGGCCTCCTCCAGCGCGGCGAAACCCTCCGGGGTCAGCACCGCCCAGGAACCGCGCTTGTCGGTGGGACACGACTCACGGCGGACCCAGCCGTTCGCCTCGAGCCGCGCGACCGCGTGCGAGAGCCTGCTGCGCGACGCTTTCCGTGCGTCGGCCAGTTCGCTCATCCGTAGCCGCCGGTCCGGCGCCTCGGACAGGGCGACGAGCACTTCGTAGTACGTGTGGGGCATGCCCGCCTCGTGCTGAAGCTGGCCCTCCAGGTGCGCTTGCAGCATTCGCGTGGCCGCGGAGAAGTCGCGCCAGACTTTTTGCTCCTCGTCGGAGAGCCATCGGGGTTCGGACATGCCACCCATTCTACCCCTGGTTGAACGCTCAACCAAATTGCGCTACAGTCATGGTTGAGCGCTCAACCAGACGAGGGTTCACCACGAACGCACCCAGACTTTTTGGAGATCGACTCTCATGACCACCACCGAGATCCCGGGCTACGTCGCAGGCAAGTGGACGATCGACACCGCCCACTCCGACATCGCCTACACCGTGAAGCACCTCGGCCTGGCGAAGTCCCGGGGCAACTTCACCGCCTTCACCGGTGAGGTCGTCACCGCCGACAACATCCTCGACTCGTCGGTCACCGTCGAGATCGACGCCTCGTCGGTCGCCAGCGGTGTCGACGGGCGCGACACGCACCTCAAGTCCGAGGACTTCTTCCACGTCGACGAGCACCCGGTCATCACGTTCCGCTCGACCGGCATCCGCGAGGACGGCGGCGACTACGTCATCGACGGCGAGCTCACCTGGCGCGGCAAGACCGTCCCGGTCTCGCTCGAGGCCGAGTTCAACGGCATCGGCACCAACCCGGCCAACGACAACGCCACCACCCTCGGCGTCTCGGCCACCGCGACCGTGAACCGTCGCGACTTCGGCATCGGCCCGGAGGGCAACGCCTTCCTGTCGGAGAAGGTCAAGATCGACATCGAGCTGCAGGCCGCGCTCAACGCCTGAAGCCCACCCGTTCCGGGTGACCACGGCGGCACGTGAGGACCACGGCGGACCGTGTCGTGAGTGGCGATTCGGGTTATTGAGGGGTACGGCAAACGTGCCGGGCGCGGTGGGCGGACAGCTCGCGGCCTTTCGCGACATGTACCCAGGCCGTGAGGCTCACCAACGCGTAGTGAAGGCCTCCTTCCCTACCCTGAGGGTAGGGAAGGAGGCCTTCACTACCGCCTGCGCCGACCTCTCGCACTACCCATCCCCGCTGACGTTGCAAAAGTGGCTTTCGCAACCTGCCCCCTTGCCCTACTCCTGAATAGAACCCTACTTGCCACTGACGACCCCCTCGCCAAACCGGGCACATGGGCCTTGAAGCAGACATTTCATCGCCGGAAAGCGTCCCTTGTGGACACTCAGAGCGCAGCTGACTCCTGCCGGCCAGTCCAGAACCACGCCGCGAAGGCCGCTTCTCTGCCCTTGACCCAGCGAAGGGGCGCCACCCAGGGACCCACCCGCTTCCGCCCAAGTACATGAAGGCCCCCTTCCTCGCGTCTGGCGCAAGGAAGGGGGCCTTCATGTACTTAAGATCGATCTACCAGGCACCCGAAAGCAGTTGCCGCGTCTCCCCCAGCAACTGCGGCAGCACCTTCGTATGCCCGATCACCGGCATGAAGTTCGCGTCGCCGCCCCACCTCGGCACCACGTGCTGGTGCAGGTGCGCGGCGATCCCCGCGCCGGCGATCACGCCCTGGTTCATCCCGATGTTGAACCCGTGCGCCGACGAAACCTCCCGGATGACCCGCATCGCGTGCTGGGTGAACTCCGCCACCTCGACGGTCTCTTCCGCCGTCAGATCCGTGTAGTCCGCGACATGGCGGTACGGCACGGCCATCAGATGGCCCGGGTTGTACGGGTACAGGTTCAGCACCACGTACACGGTCTTCCCGCGCGCGACGATCAGCGCGTCCTCGTCGCTCTTCTCGGGGAGATGACAGAACGGGCAGCCCTCGTCGGGTTTCTTGGACCCCTGCACGTAGGCGAGCCGATGCGGGGTCCACAGGCGCTGCAACGCGTCCGGGACCCCCACACCGTCCTGTCCGACGACTTCAGGGCCATCGGGGCCCGTCACCGGAGTACCGCCTCCAAGCCCGCCACGGTCGGCGAAGCGTTCTCGCGGCGCTGGACCCAGCCGGCGATCGCCTCGACCGCGTCGGCCACCGGGACGCCGTTGATCTGGCCGCCGTCACGGAACCGGAACGACACCGCGCCCGCCTCGACGTCCTTCGCGCCCGCCAGGAGCATGAAGGGCACCTTCTGCGTGGTGTGGGTGCGGATCTTCTTCTGCATCCGGTCGTCGCTCGCGTCGACGTTGGCCCGGATCCCCTTGGCCCGCAGCGCCTTCTCGACCCCGCGCAGGTGCTCGACCTGGTCCTCGGTGATCGGGATGCCGACCACCTGGACGGGCGACAGCCACGCCGGGAACGCGCCGGCGTAGTGCTCGGTCAGCACGCCGAAGAACCGCTCGATCGAACCGAACAGCGCGCGGTGGATCATCACCGGACGCTGACGGCTGCCGTCGGCGGCGGTGTACTCCAGTTCGAACTTCTCGGGCAGCATGAAGTCCAGCTGAATGGTCGACATCTGCCAGGTGCGGCCCAGCGCGTCCTTCGCCTGCACGGAGATCTTCGGCCCGTAGAAGGCGGCGCCACCGGGATCCGGCACGAGCTCCAGGCCGGAGTCCACGGCGGCGGTGCGCAGCACCTCGGTCGCCTCGGCCCAGACCTCTTCGGAACCGATGTACTTCTCTTCGTTCCGAGTGGACAGTTCGAGGTAGAAGTCGTCGAGACCGTAGTCGCGCAACAGGTTCAGCACGAAGTCCAAAAGGGACTTCAGCTCACCGGGCACCTGCTCGAGGGTGCAGAAGATGTGCGCGTCGTCCTGCGTCATGCCGCGCACGCGGGTCAGGCCGTGGATCACGCCGGACTTCTCGTAGCGGTACACGGAGCCGAACTCGAACATCCGCAGCGGCAGTTCCCGGTAGGAACGCCCGCGCGAACGGAAGATCAGGTCGTGGAACGGGCAGTTCATCGGCTTGAGGTAGTAGTCCTGGCCGGGTTTGCGGACCGAACCGTCCTCGTTGTGCTCGGCGTCGAGGTGCATCGCCGGGTACATGCCGTCGCGGTACCAGTCGAGGTGACCGGAGGTCTCGAACAGCGCGCCCTTGGTGATGTGCGGCGAGTAGACGAAGTCGTACCCGGCTTCGACGTGCCGCTGGCGCGAGTAGTTCTCCATCTCCTGCCGGATGATCCCGCCCTTGGGGTGGAACACCGGCAGCCCCGAGCCGATCTCGTCGGGGAAGGAGAACAGGTCCAGCTCGACACCGAGCTTGCGGTGGTCGCGCCGCTCGGCCTCGGCGAGGCGCTCCAGGTAGACGTCCTGCGCCTCGGTGGATTCCCACGCGGTGCCGTAGATCCGCTGCAGCTGCGGATTCTTGTCGTCGCCGCGCCAGTACGCGGCGGCGACGCGGGTGAGCTTGAACGCCGGGATGAACTTGGTGGTCGGCACGTGCGGGCCGCGGCAGAGGTCGCTCCACACGCGCTCCTTGGTGCGCGGGTCGAGGTTGTCGTAGATGGTCAGCTCGCCGCCGCCGACCTCCATCACTTCGGAGGTGTCCACATCGGACTTGATGTCGACCAGTTCGAGCTTGAACGGCTCGTCGGCGAGTTCCTTCTTCGCCTCGTCGACCGAGTCGAAGACGCGACGGGAGAACTGCTGCGCGCCCTTCACGATCTGCTTCATGCGCTTTTCGAGCGCCTGCAGGTCTTCCGGGGTGAACGGGGTGTCGACGGCGAAGTCGTAGTAGAAGCCGTCCTTGACCGGCGGCCCGATGCCGAGCTTGGCCTGCGGGAACTGCTGCTGCACGGCCTGGGCGAGCACGTGGGCGGCCGAGTGGCGGATGACGCTGCGGCCGTCCTCGGTGTTCGCCGCGACGGCTTCGACCTCGGCCTCGGACTCCGGGGCCCAGGAGAGGTCGCGGAGGTTCCCCTCGGCGTCGCGCACGACGACGATCGTGTCCGGCCCCTTGGTCGGCAGCCCGGCTTCGCGGACCGCGGTGCCCGCCGTAGTGCCCGCCGGTACCACCACGCGAGGGGCGGTTGCGGCTGCTACTGACGACGGCTGGGACACGATGGACTCCTTAGTTCAATCAACTCGGATATGCGTGATGCTAGTCGTCACCCGAGACAGGGTTCACACGCATTACCCCTAACAGCACGAAGGCCTCCTTCCCATCGGAAGAAGGCCTTCGCGTGTCGAGGAACGAGGTCAGACGGTCTCGACGACCTCGTCGAAGTCCAGCCGCGGCAGGCGGTCGAACCAGGGGTTGTCGCCCGGCTTGCCGACGTTGATCACGACGAGGGACTTCCACGGCTTGTCCGCGAAGAACTCCTTGTCGATGCCCTCGGCGTCGAAGCCGGTCATCGGTCCGGCGGCCAGGCCGGCGGCGCGGACACCGATGATGAAGTAGCCGACCTGCAGCAGCGCGTTGAGCTTGGCGGTCTCGACGCGGCCCGCCTCGTCGGCGAACAGGTCCTTGGCGCCCGGGAAGTGCGGGAACGTGCGCGGCAGGTTCTCGTGGAACTCGGTGTCGGCGGCCAGCACGACGGTCACGGGCGCGGCCTCGGTCTTGGCACGGTTGCCCTCGGACATCAGCGGGGCGAGGCGCTTCTTGCCCTCTTCGGTGCGGATCACCAGCGCACGCAGCGGCTGATTGTTCATCGACGTCGGGGCCCATTTGACCAGCTCGTAGATCGCGCGGATCTGCTCGTCGGTCACCGGCTCGTCGCTGAAGCTGTTCGCGGTGCGGGCCTCGCGGAACAACAGGTCCTGAACGTCCTGCGGGAGGTTCAAGGCTTCGGTCGGCTCAACGCTGGTGGTCATGGGTGGATCTTCCTTCCGTACGCGTCCTGTACCCATCCCAACCTAGTTGAGCGCTGAACTATTTCTCGCTCAACTATCTCTGCGCGTGGGTCCGGTCACAGAAAAGCGTCAGTAGGCGCCTCGCCCCTGCACCACGGCACGGAAGGTCTTCCAAAGGATCACCAGGTCGAGGGCGAGCGACCAGTCCTCGACGTAACGCAGGTCGAGGCGGATGCTCTCCGCCCAGCTGAGGTCGCTGCGGCCGCTGACCTGCCAGAGCCCGGTCAGCCCCGGCTTGACGAGGAGACGGCGGCGCGCGTCGGGGGCGTACTTCGCGGTCTCCTCGGGCAGCGGCGGGCGAGGGCCGACGAGCGACATGCGCCCGCTCACGACGTTGAACAGCTGCGGCAGCTCGTCGAGGGAGTACCGGCGAAGGAGACCGCCGACCCGGGTGACCCTCGGGTCCTTCCGCATCTTGAACAACGGGCCCGCACCTTCGTTGTCCGCCTGGAGTTCCTGCTTGAGCTTGTCGGCGTTCGTGACCATCGTGCGAAACTTCAGCATCGTGAAGGCGTGGCCGTCGCGGCCGACGCGGCGCTGCCGGTAGATCACCGGGCCGCGGTCGTCGAGCTTGATCGCGACCGCGATCGCCAGCAGCAACGGCGAAACGAGAGTGAGGAGCAGGGCCGAACCGATTCGATCGAGCGCCTCCTTCACCAGCCGGCGGCCGCCGGTGAACATCGGCGCGGTGACCCGCAGCAGGGGCATGCCGAGCACGCCGGAGACGTTCAGCCGGGGACCGGCGACCTCCATCAGCATCGGCGCGACCACCATCTCGGCCGAGGTGCCTTCGAGATCCCAGGCGAGCCGCTGCAGGCGTTTCGGGTTCCAGTGCTGATCGGCGGTCACGGCGACCACCCGGTAGCCGCCGCGGCGGACATGGCCCGCGAGATCGTCGAGCTTCCCGACGATCGGCACGCCTTCCACCTCACCGCTCCCCCGTTCCGCACCGGCACCGGAATACGTGCAGACGGCTTCCACCCGCCAGCCGACATGAGGATCGGCCTTGGTGCGCGCGATGAGGTCGGCGACCGTGTCGGGACTTCCCGCGGCGAGCACTGGCAGGAGGCATTCACCGAGCCGCCTGCGCCGGTGCAGCACCTGTCTCAGCGCGTACCGCTGCAGCAACATGAAGACGGAGATCATCGGGACGACGATGAAGACCCACGGCTGCACGGCGAGCGCGCCGAAGAGCAGGCCGCCCAACGCGACCAGAACGGCGGTGGTCACCAGGCCACGCCCCAGCGTCCGGTACTCCTCCGCCCCCTCGCCCAGCACCCGCGGACTCCAGGCGCGGCAGACCGACAACCCGAACAGGAAGGCCGCGGCGGTCCCGAGCGCGTGCATGTCGTGTGGATCGGATCGATCGATCAAGAAGGCGCTCATCACGATGAGCACGAAAGCGGTGAAAACGTCACTACCGACGACCCATGCTCGGTACCGCGATTCCCACGCCGCGTAAGGCGGCCGCGCCGACGTCGTGCCGACCGCGACGGCTGCCCCCGCACCCCGTTGCGGGGGCAGCGGGATCGACTGAAGGTCGATGTGCTGCGGCGTCCCGTTGACGGTGGACGACGGCCGCACCGACTCTTCCATCAGACCTCCCGGAGTGGGGATTCCCGAACGCCGGATCAACACGCTGAGTAAATAAGAGCGATCTCGAAGAGTGATCGATTCTCGAGCTCTCTCAGCGGCCGATGGGGCGACACACGCCAAGGTATCGGCCACTCTCCGGCCATCGTTACAAGGATTTCCAGCCACAGCCTTGGCGGGCATCCGGCAAATGAATGCCGCGTTGATAACAACATGATGACGATGCGTAATAGACCGTATCCACCGAACAACTACTCAAAGTAGTCACGAATTCCCTGATTCGCGGCCACTTGGAGCACCGCGGCCCCGATCGGCCGATCAGCCCAGAAAACTCCACAGTGGACGGTTCGCGCGAGTCGACCTCCGGGCGGTCCTTTGTGGATTTCACGCCACCGGCGGGCGGCCACTCGCCAGGCGCGGCCACCGCGAGCCGACCTACCTTGTCAATCGGTCACCGGAGTGGCGTTTCGTCACATCACGTCAGCATCACGGCGGCCCCGTCGCGGCGGCCGGACGGGCGAGCCATCAGGCCATGTCCACATCACCTTCCCCATGGTCTGGACCTTTCGGCGGACACTTCGTGCCGAGGATCACAAAGATGTCTCAATGGTCCGACCATGCGACATTTCCACGGCGTGACGCAAGATATCCGATGAGTGTCCACACCGGCCGGAACGAGGTCCTTCGGAGATCTTCGAACCGTGGCGCCCCGACGGCCCGCGGCCACGCCGAGAGATTCGGCGGCACCGATGGCGCGGCGCGGGACGGCAGAAGTACCGCCCCCACATAACCCGCGTCCGACCTGGGGATCGAATGCCGCCGGACAGCTCACCCCGAGAATGAATCAAGGCCCCGGACCATCGGTCCAGGGCCTTCATCCGGTGGGCGATACTGGGATCGAACCAGTGACCTCTTCGGTGTGAACGAAGCGCTCTCCCGCTGAGCTAATCGCCCGCTCGCGGTGTTCCGGAGACTCTACCCCACGACTTTAGGGCGCCTGCAAACGGGTGGTTCCGTCCGACCACACTCCGCTCACCAGCAAATACGGAGCGAACAACCGCGAGCTAGCCGGGGCTTTCCCGGCAGGGGGCCGCCCGCGACGCGTTTCGACATTCGTGCGACGGTGCTATCGCGTGACGACTAAACCGCGCAGTATGTACATGTGGACTGCCTGCAGGACGCATGTAGGGCTGCGCGTCGCGCGGGTGATGATGGGGTGACGGAGGATGGCCCCGGGGTCTGATGACCCCGTCCGGGTGATCTGCGGCAAAACCGCGTTCCGATCAGCCGGCCGATGCGTCACATCATCGCCACTCGGTTCGACCGGGCCGGGAAGGAGACGAAGGGTAGGACGATGCGCAACGATCACGTGACGCTCCGCTCGACGGCGGTGTTCGACCTCCTGGCGCCGCGGACCCCCGCGGTTCCGGTCAAGGTGGAACTGCGATACGACACACGCGACCCGTACGCGGTCGTGGCCGCCTTCCGCACCGGCCGCGCCGGCTGGGTCGAGTGGGTCTACGCGCGCGACCTCCTCGCGGACGGCCTCCTGGCCGACGCGGGCGACGGCGACGTACGCATCCGCCCCTCCGTCGAAGACCCCGAGTCCGTCCTCATCGAACTGAACTCGCCGTCCGGGCACGCCATGTTCGAGGCGTCCGCTCAGGAGCTGGCCGACTTCCTCGACCGGACCTACGACGTCGTGCTCCCGGGCAACGAGCACCTGTGGGTCGACGTCGACGACGCCCTGACCCACCTGATCCCCAACGATCTGGCCTGATGACAGCCTTGCGAACAGCAAGTGGCACCCCGGTTGCAGGGCCGTTTTCGGGATCGGATAGTGTTCACACACACCACGGCGACGAGGTGAGGAACAGAACCACGAGGTTCTGAGCTTCAGCCGGACCGAGGATGTGCGGATGTAGCGCAGCTGGTAGCGCATCACCTTGCCAAGGTGAGGGTCGCGGGTTCGAATCCCGTCATCCGCTCGGAAGGCCCTCTCGGGCCTGACACGGTGGAGTGGCCGAGAGGCGAGGCAACGGCCTGCAAAGCCGTGTACACGGGTTCGAATCCCGTCTCCACCTCGCGCGATTAGCTCAGCGGGAGAGCGCTTCCCTGACACGGAAGAGGTCACTGGTTCAATCCCAGTATCGCGCACCATCTGTTTTCGCAGGTCAGAAGCCCTGCTCCTCCTCGGAGGGGCGGGGCTTCAGTCGTTCAATGGCGATGAAAAGGCGATGGCCTTCGGAGCCGTCTCCAACTGCCCATCACGGAACGTGGCGTGCAGGTGCGGGAACCACTCCCCCAGCTTCGTCCGCTCACTCGGGGTCAGCGCGACCAACGAGCCGATCACCGGGTCTCGAGCGCTTGCAGGATCTGACGTCGCATCAGCGGAGTCACATGGTCATAGACTCTCGCGATGCCCTTCATCTTCTGACCCAACCGCGCCCGACGAGCGACTTCGGGGATGCCGTCCTCGGCCAGCCAGGTGCTGTGACTGTGCCGTCCCTCGTGAAAGGTGAAGGTCGGAATGATCGGCTGCACCACTTCGGCCGACCGCGTGTGTTCAGCGTCGCTGCCGTCCCAGACCGGACGCCAGTGACGGTTGCGGAAGTTCGACCGCCGCAGCGGCGCGCCCTCAGCGCTGCAGAGCACGAACGGGAAGCTGTGGCTGTCGATCAGCTCTTCGTAGAACACCGCGATACTCGGCGGCAACTCCACGCTCCCAGTACCAGCCGGAGTCTTGGTTCGGCCCTTCTTCGCGCGGCCGCCCTGTCGGCGCGGTGTCACCGGACGAGTCGGTCGCGGGCCGAGATCAGCGAGCCGCGAGGTGTCGACCCGGCGCCCGCCTTTGAAAAGGCGAAGGTTGGGTCTCCGGCCGCCATCCCCGATGGGTCGACGGCTTGCCACCGCTGCTCGTCCCCATCCCAGTGATCGAAGACGGCCAGCAGAAGACCCAGCAGTTGCCGTTCGATCCTGCGCGTATCCGCCTGTATGCCTACCGCCACACCTACGCCCAACGGCACGCCGACGCCGGAGTTGCGGTCGATGTCCTGCGGGCACTCATGGGTCACCGCCAGATCGGGACCAGCCAGCAGTAATACCGCGTCGGTGAACAACGTCGCCGTGCGCTGCCGAGCGGGTTACCACGATGCAGTTCGACCGGCACGGCCACCGGATCTGGCGCCAAGCCAAAGCCCTGCTCGACTCCGAACGCGGCCGGCGGTGACGACTGCCCCGTGCGGTTCCGCTGTGTCGGCTGCGCCCACTTCAGCACCGACATCTCCTACCTCCCAGACCTCGAAACCTACCTGGCCGACTTGCTGCGCAGTCGCGAACGCTTGCTGGCCACGGTCAAGGTCGACGACTGGGCCAAGGCAGAAGCGATGCCCACCGACTCCGAGATCAGTCGAGTGCGCCTACTGATCGCCCGGGTCAAGGCCGATGTGGACGGTCTCACCGAGACTGAGCGCTTCCAGATCGAAGACGCCTCTCGATCGTTCGACGCAACCGCAGCACAGTCGTCGCGCTGGTGATGCCACGAGCTCGCCGGCCACTACCCGGCGTCCGACCGGAGCGCACCGCATGAGCAACGCGATGACCCACGGCAGGCGAGCCGACTCGGCACGCCGCCGGCAACGCGTCCTCAAGGCCCTCAACACAACCATCGCGTCGGGCGAGGAGATCAGCGTTTCCGCCCTTGCCCGGCAAGCCGGAGTGGACAGGTCGTTTCTCTGTCGCCACCCCGACCTGCTCGCGCAAATATATGCAGCACAAGCAGAACCCACCGAGATCACCGGTGGTCCGAGCGTGACGATGGGCAGGCGTCACGGGTCCGGCAGCTGGAGAAGAAGCTGTCCGAGCTCATGGGTGACCACGCCTGGCGCAAGTCCGGACTCGGCGCACCCGATGACATCGACCAAATGAAGCGGCGCATCACCGAACTTGAACAACAAGTCGTTGACCTCAAAGAAGACCTGGCCGAACGGGACCAAGAACTCGACGCCGCGAGAGGAGCAAACCGTGACCTCATCAACCAGCTCAACCGCACCGGACATTGATGCATGGTGCCTCACAGAGCGGAGGCTGCCCTTTGTGCGTTTTCAGACTGCTAGGAACACACCGAAGCGAGGTGTGCGAGGAGCAGGGCAGTTGTAGTCTCGGCGGCCTGTTCGGGAACGTTGTGCCCGATGCCCGCGAGGTTCTCCAGCCGGTATGGTCCGGTAACCCAGTTCCTGGTCGCGTCCACGCCCGACGGTGCGACCATGGGATCGTTCGTGCTCGCGATGAAGAGCGTGGGTACCGCAACCCGCTGCTCGTAGCCTGTGAAGTCGTTGGCCCTGTACCAGTTCAGCGCCGCGGTCAGGGCACCCGGCTGGGAAAGCCGCCGGAAATACTCCGCGCACTTCTCCGGCGCAACACCCGGCAGCTGGGGCGGCCCCGATGCGAGAATCGAGTTCTCCGGGATCGGAGCGGGCTGCCGGAAGAACTCCATGTACTTGGAGGCCTCCTGCTGCGCGGGATCGGTCCGCAGGGCCTCGGCGAAGGCACCGAGATGCGGCACGGAAACGGCGGTCAGCGACCGCACCCGGCGTGCGTACTTCGCCGCGGCAATCCAGGCGACCGCAGCACCCCAGTCGTGCCCGACCAGGTCGAAACTGTGCCAGCCAAGGGCATCGGCCATCGCCCGAACATCCCCAACGGCATGATCCAACTGATAGTTCTCGATCCCGGTAGGCCGTACGCCCGGCGAGTAGCCCCGCTGATCAGGCGCCACCGCTCGGTATCCGGCAGCAGCGAGCGCGCGCAACTGATGGTCCCACTCAATGCCGAATTCAGGGAAGCCGTGCAACAAGAGCACTTTCCGGCCATGCCGCGGCCCGGCGGCAACAGCGTCGAAAGTG
Organism: Amycolatopsis sp. NPDC043887; assembly: GCF_056435665.1. Classification (NCBI taxonomy): domain Bacteria; kingdom Bacillati; phylum Actinomycetota; class Actinomycetes; order Pseudonocardiales; family Pseudonocardiaceae; genus Amycolatopsis; species Amycolatopsis sp. NPDC043887. The sequence goes on along the minus strand of NZ_JBWKEB010000007.1, from coordinate 142,789 downwards.
CCGCCGGGAGTGGGAATCCGCAACGGCGTGATCCGCGGCAGCTCGGCTGCAGATGCCGTGTCCGCGATACCGAGAGACGCCGCAGCGACGGCAGCCGTGGCACTCAATTTGATGAAGTCACGACGAGAAGGAGAGATCGACATGCGGCCAGCCTGTCGAACGAGCGAGACGGACACCATCGGGGATGCCCCCGATGTCCATCATCGGGGATACCCCGATGGCCCGCTGGGCTAACCCCACCAATGGCCGGATTGCGTGCACACGACGGTGTCGAAGGACGACTCCGGGAACGGCAGGGCTTGTGTGTCGGCCTCCCGCAGGTCGACCTCGAGCCCGAGTTCCCTCGCCCGGGCTCCGGCGATCTCCAGCATGCCGGGGCTGAGGTCGACACCGGTCAGCCGCACCCCGGCCGGGTAGCAGGGAAAGTTGAGCCCGGTGCCGACCGCGACCTCCAGGACCTCACCGCTCGCCTGCCCGCACACCCACTCACGGCCACCGGCGAACTGCAGCCGTTCCATCACGCCGATGTCCCGGTCATAGCGTCCCGCGTACCGATCCCACCGCCTGCGCAACTCGGCATCGTCAAGCTTCACCGCCATCTCCTCCCAATTTACTGAACCGACTTCACTATGTAGGCTATACACGAATTGGGGAAGGGGTGACATGGCCGAGGACGCGGTCGGAGCGTTTGACAAGGCTTTCGAGCTGGCGGCGCGGCTGGGTGAGGCGATGCGGGTAGCCCTGGCCGACCGCGGCCTCACCTCCAGCCGCGCGGAGGTGATCTACGTACTCGCCCGGGACGGGGAACTGGTCCAGCGGGCCCTCGCCGACGCTTTGCGGTGCACACCCCGCCACGTCACCGGACTCGTCGACCAACTCGAGCAGGCAGGTCTGGTCCGCCGGCGGCCGCACCCGCGAGACCGGCGGGCGACGTCGGTGGCCCTGACCGCCGAGGGTGCCGCGACCGCGCGCTGGATGACCGCGAGCCGACACGACGCGGCGCGCGCGATCCTCGGTGACATACCGGAAGCCGACCTCGCGGCGTTCGTCCGCGTCGCGGACCTCATCCTGCACGGCGTCACCGCCCCCTCCACGTCGTGAACACCTACGACGTCGCCGTCATCGGCGGCGGCCAGGCCGGGCTCGCCATGGGACGGGAACTCGCCGAAGCCGGGCTCGGCTTCGTGATCCTCGACGAGGGCGATGCCGTGGGGCATACGTGGCGCGACCGCTGGACGTCCCTGCGGCTGTTCACACCCGCCCGCTACGCCGCACTCCCCGGGCTTCCGTTTCCCGCGGACCCGGAGTCCTATCCGGGCAAAGACCAGGTGGCGGACTACCTGACCGCCTACGCGGCCGGGATCGTCCCCGGCGGCCTTCCCGTCCGATCCGGCACCACGGTCACCGCCATGACCCGCGCAGGTCACGGCTTCGATCTCACCGCTACGACCGGTCCGGTCCGGGCACGCCAGGTCGTGGTGGCCACCGGGCCGTTCCAGAAACCGGCTATCCCCGCGTGCTCGACCGGGTCCGCCACCGAGGTTCTCCACCTACACAGCAGCGCCTACCGTGATCCCGCACCGTTCCGGGGCAGGCAGGTGCTGGTCGTCGGTGGCGGCAACTCCGGTTTCCAGATCGCCGCCGAACTGGCCGCCGCCCCCTCGGCCGGGCCGGTCACCCTGGCGATCGGGACACGCAACGCCTTTGTCCCGCAACGGATCCTGGGCCGCGACCTGTTCTGGTGGCAGACCCACACCGGCCTGATCACCGCACCCGCCACCTCACGTCGCGGCCGCTGGATGCGCCGCGGCGAAGGCACCGTCATCGGGCACCACCGCAAGTCCCTGGCCCGGCACGGCGTCACCTTCCGGTCTCGGCTGCTCCAAGCACACGGTCACACCGCCGTCTTCGCCGACGGACGGTCCGCCGAGATCGACGCTGTCGTGTGGGCGACAGGCTTCCGGCAAGACCACACCTGGGTTCACATCCCGGAAGCCCTCGACGGCGGACGCCTGCGCCATGACGGCGGCCTCACTCCGGTCGACGGCCTGTACGTTCTCGGCCTGCCGTGGCAGCGCACCGCCGGGTCGGCGCTGCTCGGTTTCGTCGGTCATGACGCCGCCCACCTGGCCCGGCACATCCGCGAGCAGCACCGGCGCCGGTTTGCGCGGCCCGTTCGTATTCGTTGATCAGGCCTCCGAGAAGCGGCTGTCGCCTGATCCGCTGAGAGCTGAGGTCCGCCACGGGGGTGGGTCGGCTGTGGTGGGCGAAGCTCGCGCGCCCGGTGCGGCCGTCGACCGTTGTACTACCGGACGTACTCGGCGAGCACGGCGCGCAGATGCCGCTCGCCCAGAATCGACATCCGGTCGGTGAGCTCGGTTCTGGCCGTGAGCACGAACCGTTCGGCGTAGCAGTTCGCCCGCGGGCAACGCGGAGGAACCCTTACCGCCTCGATACCGACGTCGGCCAGAACAGCGTCGAACGACACCGCGAACTGGCCGGCCCGATCACGGATGAGAAACCTGAACTCGTCGCCTCGATCACCAAGATCCAGCATGAGATCGCGAATCTGCTGAGTAGTCCACCGGCCGTCCGGATTCGTTGTCGTGCCCAGGACGTGGACGTAGCGGCTGCCGACCTCCAGCACGAAGAACACATAGATTCTCCCAGCGCTCCTCGGGCCGAGGTCCGCCCAAGTCCGAGCTGTCCTGGACTCCGCCCGCCGCCATCGATCCGATCGGCGCGCACCCAGCCAGGCTCCCGACGGATTCGCCACGTTCGAGGACGTCAGCGCGGCGAGCCGAGCCCGCAAGACCACGCCTGTTCGAATTCCTGGACAGCTGAACCAATTCAGGTCGGTCTCGGACTTTCAGTGGGTGCGCGCGACGCCGGCCAGGCCACGCGACCGGGCGGCGTCCTTGCCGGCGCCCGCGATGTCGGGGTGCCATTGAGGTAGCCACACCAGACCGGGCTCGACCAGCTCCAAGTCTCCGAAGAACTCGGCGATCTGCTCACGCGACCGCATGATCGCCGTGTGGTTGGTCCGGCGCCCGTACTCCTGCGCCACCTTCTTGCCCGCGTTCTGCGTCTCGACATCCTTCGGCGCGACATGAATATGCGACACCGCCAGGAAACTGCCCGGCGGCAGCATCGCGCGGTGGAACCCGAGCGCGGCGTGCGGATTCTGCTCGTCGGGCATGAAATGCAACAGGGCCACCAGCAGCAGCCCGATCGGCTGCGTCCGGTCGATCAGGCCCGTGTCGAGCACCCGATCCCACAGCAGACGCCGGTCGAAGAAATCGGCGTCCAGCGCGGCATGCCGGTTCGGGTCCGCGGTCTGCTCCAGCAGGATCTGCGCGTGCGCCCGGGCGATCGGCTCGTTGTCGATGTAGACCACCCGGCATTCACCCGGTGCCACCTCATCGGCGACCTCGTGCACATTGCCCTGCGTCGGCAATCCGGAGCCAATGTCCACGAACTGCCTGACCCCGTGCCCGACCATGAAACGGACAGCCCGGCCGAGGAACGCCCGATTCGCACGGGCGAAATCCCGGATCTCCGGCAGCACCGCGAGCTGCTGCTCGGCGAACGCCTGATCGACGGCAAAGTTGTGCGACCCGCCCAGCAGGTAGTCATAAACCCGCCCCACCGAGACCTTGTCCACCGACGCAGCCACACGGGCATCCTCATCCATGCTCATCGTGTACCCCAAGAGTTTTTCACCGAGGCGCATCAGTACCGGCACACTACCGGGTCCGGAACGGCTCGACGCCCACCGCCGGAGCGTCCACCACGTGCCACAGGTTCTCGTCACCCATCGACATGCCGCAGTTCGAGCAGCGGTTTCTGCACCGCGCCCAGCATCTGCCGATCGCCGGACGCCTCCCGGAACACCGGTACGGCCCGGTGAAGGTGCGGCCCCGCGGGGAGACCGGCGAGCCCGCACCCACGATCACGACGTCGGTTCATGCCCGGCCATCGGCGACGTCTCCCGCTCGCAAGGCATAGCGCCGCTCGGCGTAGGCGAGGTCGTCCCGCCAGAGACGCGCGGACGCACGGCGCATCAGGGGCCGCAGAGCCGGTGCGATCCGGGCGGCCTTGGCGAAACCGGGCCGGTCGGACGTGGCTATCGTCGCCTCGATCACGGCGGTACGCGGTCGTCCGTCGGGGCCGTTCCCGAGCGGCGTGGCATGGGTTTCGACCACGCTGCCCGCGCCTTCGCCGTCGACGATGGTCATCAGCACCGTGCGCGGCTCGGGGCAGGTGAACTCGGCGATCACCGGCACGCCCAGTTTCCCGGCGAGCCGGAAGGTCACTTCGACGACGAACTTGTCCTCGGCGCCGGTGACGTCGTTCCCTTGTGGAGCCGACAGGACCTTCAGCCGGGTGAACGAGTACGGATGGAACCACGCTCCGTGCCAAGGATCGAGCCGGTTCGCGACAACGTCCACCGGTTCGCAGGTCCCGGTCAGCGTCGCGACCGCGTCGATGGTGACGTCGCCTCGCGGACGGACGGGCACGATCGGCCGCTCCGTGGGGCTTTCACCACCGAAGCGGTCGAGGCGAACCCAGGCGAGCACTCCGTCGTCATGGGACGGCAGCCGTGACCAGCCCGGCCGCTCGGGCCCGATCCGCAATCCGTGCCACCGGCAGACCAACTCTCCACAATGGACACGAGCCTGGTCGAGCGGAGCACCGAGATGCGGGCAGGCACCCGGGCCGATGACCAGGTCACCATCCGGACCACGCCAGGCCACCAGTTCCCGGCCACCGGCGCGCAGACCCAGTGGCTGATCCGCGCCGATCTCACGACTGGCCGCGACGACGAACCAGTTGCCCGCCGGACGGGCGTCGGCGCGTTTGACCGCGGCGTCGATCAGCGCGGGGCGGCATTCGCGGTAGGTCGGTTCCTGCCGGGCCCAAGCCGGTTCCCGGAACGGCTGGACCGGCCACTTCGCCGGCCAGCGCTCGACCACCTGCCGCCTGAGATCCACCGGAAACCCTCCTGCCGCGCGTCCTCTGCCGGAACGATCCATGCCCAGCAATCCTCAGGCACTTGAAGCGATCTCGCAACGGTTCAGGTTCTGAAGCGGGCGGCGGCGACCTCCAGCGCGGTGGTCAGATCGTTGACCCAGGGCGCGCCACGAACGTTGAGGCCCTCCCAGCCGGGACCGGCGACGACGACCTCGGACCCCTGCCGCTGCAGACGCTCACACAGCAGGACGTCGACGGTACTGGCGGACATCGACCACAGGACCACCAGCACCGGATCCATTCTGGCCGCCAGACCGGCCAAGGTCTCCGCGGGCACCATTTGACCGAGGTAGACGGCGGGGACACCGATCTCCGCCAGGGACGCCCGGAGAACCTCGACCGGCAGGCTGTGCCGCTCCTCCGGGCAACAGGCGATGAGTACTCCGCGTTCAGACGGCGCGGTGGTGAATCGGGCGACGTAGCGTTGCAGTGCCAGGGAAACCTCGGTGGTGAGCGCCCATTCCGACTCGAAACACACGTCACCCCGGGACCAGCGGCCTCCGAGGCCACGCAGGATCGGCAGCAACACGTCGGCCCACGTCGCCGCCGCGCCGACCGCGTCGAGGGTCTCGTCCAGCAACGCCGCGATGGAAGCGAACTCGAGGTCTTCCGCGGCCTGCTCGAGTTCGTCGACCAGCCTGTCGACGGGTACGTCCGGGACCGTCTCACCGGTACCGGAGAACGCCGCCGCGGCCGCCTCGCGGGCGGGAATCCCCCGGTCGATCAGCCGCTGCATATGCTGCAACCTGCGAACATCCGCGTCCGAGTAACGGCGATGACGCCCGCCTGCGCGAAGGGTGGGGCCGACCCCGTAACGCGAATCCCAGGTCCGGAGCGTGACCGGCGAGACGCCCAGCATCTCGGCGACCTTGCCGGGGGTCCACGAACCGCCGGCTCGGGGGCCGCCAAGGCCGCTCATCTCGTCGACGTCCATCCGTTCCACATTTCCGGTGCCAGTGCTCGCTCACAGGGCTATCACTGCGGGCAGCTTACGAGGTCACCGGACGTGGGCAGGCGCATACCGTCCCCGGAACGAAGAACGCCCGGCGGCGCCACGGAGGGGCCCAAGGGAAGGACCGGTCCACACCAGGCGCCGCCGGGCATCCGGAGCCAGGCGCGAGGGGCGCCGGGCTCCTGAGGGTGGCGGGGACCGGGCCACTCTCGTCCGCGAGACGGTCTTTCTTCGATCCGCGAGCGATCCGGGTTTGAGCCGGGAAATCCCGGGAAACCCAAGATTTCCTTGCCCTATCAGCCGACAGCGCTCGAGTTGCGGGCGTACCGCCGGATCCAGTAGACAAGGTACACCAGACGTGAAACGGTTATGAAACGAAATCACCGGATCGGCGGAGGGAAGGCGATGGCGTCGACAATGGCGGCGGGAACAGTGCCGTCGAAGGAGGCGCAGGTCGCCTGGCTGGACGCTTTGAGCGGGCGTTGTCTTGCCGAAGCCCACGGTTTCGTCGCAGCACGGGCCGCCGAGCACTTTTCCGGCCGTGGCGAGGGCGAACTCGCGGAAACCGTCCTCCCTCAGTTCCTCGCCGGAGGGAAATTCCTCCGGCCGATGTTCGCCTATGTCGGCTGGCGATGCGGAGGCCCGGAATCGGACGCCGCTCTACGGGCCGCGTCGAGCTTGGAATTGCTCCATTGTTTCGCGCTGGCGCAGGACGACGTCATGGACGCCTCGGCGCTGCGGCGGGGCCGTCCCGCGCTGCACGTGCGGTTCGCGCGGTGGCATGCCGAACAGGGGTGGAGTGGCTCCGCCGACCGGTTCGGCGAATCCGCGGCGACGCTCGCCGGTGACCTTTTCCTGGTCTGGTCGGAGCAGCTGCTCCGGGAGTCCGGTTTGGACGCGGAAACGCTGTCGCGCGGCTGGCCCAGGTACGACGCGATGCGCGCGGAGCTGGCGGTGGGCCAACTCGCCGATCTGGTGAACGACGCCCGGACTCTTCCCGGCTGGGACGCGCTGCTCGACGTGCTGCGCCGGAAGTCCGGCAACTACACCGTCCGCAGGCCGCTGGAGTTCGGCGCGGCGCTGGCGGGCTGCGGTCCGGACGTCATGGCCGCCCTCGCCGAGTACGGCGGCCTGGTCGGCGAGGCGTTCCAGTTCAAGGACGACCTGCTCGGTGTCTTCGGTGATCCCGAGGTCACCGGCAAACCCGCCGGCCAGGACCTCCGCGATCGCAAGGCGTCCAGCGTCGTGGTGCTCGCCGCGGAGATGGCCGACCGGCGGCAGCGTGACGAACTCGGCGAACTGCTGAACCTGACCACGGTCGACGACGACGCGGTGGCCCGATGGCGCGAACTGATCACGGCGACCGGCGCACGCGAACGCCTCGGCGAACTCATCCGGGAACGTGCCGACAAGGCGCTCGCGGTCATCGACCCAGCCGTCGTCCCCCGACAGTCCGCGGACGCGCTGGCCGTCCTCGCCACCCGGTGCACGGAGCGCGACCAGTGAAAACGGTGCCCGGCCGGACGGACCGGATCGTCGTCGTGGGAGCGGGGTTGTCGGGGCTGGCGGCCGCGTTGCACCTGGCGGGTCGCGGTCGCGAGGTCACCGTCCTCGAACGCGACCCGGGCCCCGGTGGCCGCGCGGGGCGCGTCGAACGCAAGGGCTATCTGCTCGACACCGGCCCGACGGTGCTGACCATGCCGTCGATCCTGCGGGACACCTTCGGCGCCGTGGGCGCCGAACTGGACAAGGAACTGCCGCTCACCCGGCTCGACCCGGCCTACCTGGCACAGTTCGCCGACGGCAGCACCCTGCCCGTGCACACCGACGCCGCGGCGATGACGGACGCGGTACGCGAGTTCGCCGGGCCTGCCGAGGCCGCGGGCTACCTCCGGTTGCGCGACTGGCTGACCCGGCTCTACCGCACCGAGTTCGGCCGGTTCATCGACTCGAACATCGACTCACCGCTGGGCATGCTCAACCCGGATCTGGCCCGTCTGGTGGCGCTGGGCGGATTCCGGCGGCTGGACCCGAAGATCGGGTCTTTCCTGTCCGACGAGCGGCTGAAGCGGGTGTTCACCTTCCAAGCGCTCTACGCGGGCGAGTCGCCCATGCGGGCGCTCGCGCTGTACGCGGTCATCTCCTATATGGACACTGTCGGCGGCGTGTACTTCCCTCCCGGCGGGGTCGCGGCACTGCCCCAGGCGCTCGCCCGGGTCGCCGCCGAGAACGGCGTCACCTTCCACTACGGCGACCCCGTGCGCACGCTCGAACGCGACGGCAGCCGGATCCACGCGGTCCGCACTGCCGCCGGCGAACGCCATCCGTGCGACGCCGTCGTCCTCACGACCGAGCTGCCCGAGAGCTACCGGCTGCTCGGCCGAGCTCCGACGCGGCCTGTTCCGCTGCGGCCCGCGCCGTCGGCGCTGATCCTGCACACCGGCGGCCCCGATACCCGGCCCGATGTCGGGCACCACACCATTTCCTTCGGACACGGGTGGCGCTCGACCTTCGACGAACTCATCACCACCGGCCGCCGCATGAGCGACCCGTCCCTGCTGATCACCCGGCCGACCGCGACCGATCCGGGCCTCGCACCGCCGGGCCGTCAGCTCTACTCGATCCTCGCGCCGGTCCCGAATCTCGACCGGGGCCCCGCGGATTGGGCCGCCGAAGCCGGACCGTACGCGGACGAGATCCTCGCCGTCGCGCGGCAGCGGCTCCTGCCGGATTTCGAACCCGAGTTCACCGAGGTCATCAGCCCCGCCGACTGGGCCGACCGCGGGCTCGTGGCCGGAACCCCCTTCGGCTACGCCCATTCCTTCGTCCAAACCGGACCGTTCCGGCCCCGAAACCTCCCACGTGGCACCGAAAACGTCGTCCTCGCCGGAGGTGCGACGGTGCCGGGAGTGGGCGTGCCGACCGTGCTGATCTCCGGCAGGCTGGCCGCCGACCGGATCACCGGCGTGCCCGGACGCCGCTCGCGCGTCCTCGACCTGACCACGGAGGCGAGCCGATGACCCGACGCGAACTCGACGCCGCCGAAATCCACGACCCGAGCCTGCGAGCCGCGTACACCTGGTGCCGCGACATCAACGCCCGGCATGGCCGGACGTACTTTCTGGCGACCCGCATGCTGACCCCAGCGCAACGGCCCGCCGTCCACGCGCTCTACGGATTCGCGCGATGGCTGGACGACATCGTCGACGAGCCCGACGCGGACGCCACCCCGGAGTCCCTGGCCACACGACTGTCCGAAGTGGAGGATCGGTTTCTCGCCGAGCTGACCGCGGGGACCAGTGACGATCCCCTGCTGGCGGCGGTGATCGACACGGCGGCCAGGTACGAGCTGGAGGAACCGCTCTTCCGCGACTTCTTCACGTCGATGCGGATGGATCTGAGCGTCACCGACTACGCCACCAGACACGATCTCGACGATTACGTGCGCGGCTCGGCGGAGGTGATCGGCCTGCAGGTGCTCCCGATCCTCGGCGCCGTGGCTCCTCGCGAAGAGGCGGCACCGCGCGCCGCCGCGCTCGGCAAGGCCTTCCAGCTGACCAACTTCCTCCGCGACGTCGCCGAGGACTTCGCGCGCGGCCGGGTCTATCTGCCCGCCGACGAACTCAAGGAACACGACGTCGACCGCGAACGGCTCTCCTGGTGCGCCGAGCACGGCCGAGCCGACGTCCGCGTGCGGGCCGCGATCAAGGAACAGATCGCGGTGACCCGGCGCGTCTACGCCGAAGCGCGGCCGGGAATCGCGATGCTGCATCCGGTCTCACGCCCCTGCGTGGCCACCGCCGCGACCCTGTACGGGGAGATCCTCGACCGGATCGAAGACGCCGGCCACGACGTCTTCGCCGGCCGGGCGACGGTGTCCCGGCGCCGCCGGCTCGGGGTCGCCTGTGGCGCGCTCGCCCGTTCACAGTGGGCTCGGACGCGGCATCCCGCCCCCGCTCCCCCGTCGGCGGTGGGTTGAGTGGGCAAGGTCGAATACCTGGTCGTACTGGCGGCATGCGTCCTGGTGACGCTCCCGTTGGAAATCGCGGGCGCCCGCGTCTACCGGCAGCCGAAACGCCTCGCCCGCGCGCTGCTCCCGGTGGCCGTGGTCTTCCTCGTCTGGGACGCGCTGGCGATCGCCGGTGAGGTCTGGAGTTACGCGCCCGAATTCGTCACCGGCGTCCGCGCCCCGTTCTCCCTTCCGCTGGAAGAGATCCTGTTCTTCGTCGTGATCCCGATCTGCGGGGTGCTGACCTACGAAGCGGTCCAGCTCACCCTCACCGCGGTCCGGCGCCGAGGGAAACAGGTGGTCCGGCGATGATCCCTTGGGGTTACACCGTTCCGGCCGTCGTCTCGGTGATCGTGGTCGTACTGTTCGAGCTCGCCGTGCTGAAGACCGGGCTGTTCCGCAAACCCGCCTACTGGCTCACCATGGCGATCGTCACCGGCTTCCAGATCCCCGTCGACGGCTGGCTGACGAAGCTGTCCTCGCCGATCGTCCTCTACGCGCCCGAACACATCACCGGCTGGCGGTTTCCCTGGGACATCCCGGTCGAAGACTTCCTCTTCGGCTTCGCGATGGTGACCGCCGTACTGCTGCTGTGGGAACGAGCCCGAGCACAAGAGGAGGCGCGATGAACGCCATGGCGCGGGACGGTTTGCCGCGCGATACCGTGCCTTCGGCCTTCGACACCGAAGCCCGGTTCTACGACCGCCTCGTCGGCGCGAATCCCGGCTACCACGAACACTTGCGCCTTTCCGCCCGGCGGCTCGCCGCTCCTGGACCGCGGGTGCTGGACGCCGGCTGCGGAACCGGCGCGTCCACGGCGGCCCTCCTGTCCATGCTGCCGAACGCCCGGATCACCGCCTTCGACGCGTCCGGCGAGATGCTGGAGCGAGCCCGGAGCAAGACCTGGCCCGACAGCGTCGAATTCGTGCACACACCGGTCGAGGAGCTGGCCGGGATCCACGGTCCGTTCGACGGCATCCTGGCGGCGTACCTGCTGCGTAATCTCATCGACCCGACCACGCAGCTGCGACGGCTTCGCGGGCTGCTCCGGCCGGGTGGGCGGATCGCGGTGCACGAGTACTCCGTCCGCGATTCCCGGCGCGCCCGCTGGGTCTGGAACGCCGTCTGCGCGGGTGTGATCATCCCGCTCGGGAAGCTCACCACCGGCGACGCCACGCTCTACCGTCATCTCCGCCGCAGTGTCCTCGAGTTCGACGGCGTCACCTCACTCGCCCGGCGCCTCACCGACGCCGGCTTCACCGGCGTCCACACCGCGACCGTCGGCGGCTGGCAGCGGGACATCGTCCACACCGTCGTCGGCACCGCGCCCTCGGAGACGGTGTGACCGGCCCCAGGGACCCCCGCCGCGTCACCCGGCCGGCCCCGCCAGGGCTGGCCGACGCCGGACTGCTCGGACGGCGTCCCACCGCCGCGATCGTGGGCGGCGGCATCGCCGGGCTCACCGCGGCTACCGGACTGGCCGAACGCGGCGTCGCCGTCACCGTCTTCGAACGCGAGGGCCATCTCGGCGGCCGGGTCGGTGGTTGGCGGGAACAGCTGGCGGACGGCACCGCGGTGACCATGAGCCGGGGTTTCCACGCGTTCTTCCGCCAGTACTACAACCTGCGCGCCCTGCTCGCGCGCACCGATCCGCGGCTGGACCGGCTCACCCCGCTGACCGACTACCCGCTGCTGGACGCACACGGCCGCATCGACACCTTCGCCGGGCTTCCGCGCACCCCGCCGTGGAACGCGGTGGCGTTCGCCTGGCGTAGCCCGACCTTCACCCGCAAGGATCTGCTGCATCTCAGCGGCCGCGAGGCGTTGCCGCTGGCGACGGTCAGTGTGCCGGAGATCTACCACCGGCTCGACCGCACCGACGCCTCGACCTTCCTCGAAGCGATCAACTTCCCGCCCGCCGCCAAGCACCTCGCGTTCGAGGTCTTCTCCCGCAGCTTCTTCGCCGACCCGCGCGACCTGTCGGCCGCCGAGCTGGCGACCATGTTCCACCTGTATTTCCTGGGCTCCAGCGAAGGCCTGGTCTTCGACGTACCGACCGAGCCGTTCCCCCAAGCGCTCTGGGACCCGCTCGCGAGCTATCTCACCGGCCGCCGCACCGACATCCGCACCGGCACGACGGTGACCGGCCTCGGCCGGACCCCGGAAGGTTTCGCCATCGAATCAGGCGGCCGGACAGAGAACTTCGACGGCGTGGTCCTCGCCTGCGACGTCTCCGGGCTGCGCGAAATCGTCGCCGCTTCACCGGGTATCGGCACCGAGGCCTGGCGAGCCGACGTCGGCGGTTCGCGTACCGCCCCGCCCTTCCTGGTCCGGCGGCTCTGGCTCGACCGCCCGGTCGAGTCGCATCGTTCACCGTTCCTCGGCACCGGAAGCATCCCGCCGCTGGACAACATCAGCCTGCTCGACCGGTACGAGGGAGAAGCCCGGCGCTGGGCCGCCCGCACCGGCGGATCGGTCGTCGAACTGCACGCCTACGCGGCCACCACCGAGGACTCGAGCGGGTTGGAAAAAGCACTGGAAAGCCGCCTCCACGAGATCTACCCGGAGACCCGGGAAGCTCGCGTCGTCGGCGAGATCACGTTGTGGCGCGAAGACTGCCCGCTGTTCGGCGTCGGCGACTTCGCCCGACGGCCCACGGTGGAAACCCCGGACCCCGCCCTCGCGCTCGCGGGCGACGGCATCCGGATCGACCTCCCGGTCGCCCTCATGGAACGCGCGGCCGCCACCGGCTGGACCGCGGCGAACACCCTTCTCGGGCACTGGGGCCTTGCCGGGCACCCGATCCGGTCGGTCCCCAACCACGGCCGGATCCGTCTGCTGAACCGGCTGGCCGCCTCGAAGTCCGACTGAACGCCTATGGCGCGTCTGATAGTCCTCTGCGGTGGCGAGCGGGAATCAGTGTGGTGCCTTCGCGATGCGGAGCGAAGCCCCCGTACTGGACCGTGCTCGGGCCTTGCGACAGCGCCCCGCGGCTCTCCCGGGTGGCAGTGCCGGAGCATGACTTTCGCCGTTGACTTGGCGGAGTGATCTGGCTGCACCGCAGAGGACGCCGTGCCCTGGCTCCTTGGCCGGGATGGGTGTCGGCGAGGCACTGACATCGGACCCCGGAGCGCCGAGGGCACGAGTTCGTGCCCGTTCTGTCAGCCACACGACTCGAACTGCTCGGCCTCACGCTCGGCGATCGCACCACGCACGGCGGTCGCGGTGAAGGCCAACGCGGCGGCGGCGACAGCGGCCAGAGCGGCCAGGCCCAGTGCGTACGAGCCCAACGCGCCGTACAGGGCGCCCATCACCAGTGGCGGCACGAATCCGCCCAGACCACCTGCTGCGCCGACGATCCCGGTGACCGAACCGACCTTGTTCCCCGGTGCCAGCAGCGCGACGAGCGCGAAGACCGCGCCACTGCCGGCGCCGAGCGCGGCGGCCATGGACAGGAAGGTGATCGTGCCGACCGGCATCAGGGCCGGGGTGAACGCCGTGACCGCGGCCGCGGCGGTGACCACCACGAAGACTCCGGCCAAGACCCGCACCGGTCCGATACGGTCGGACAGCCACCCGCCCACGGGGCGCATCAGCACGGCCAAGAGCACGAAGCCGGCCATCCGGTTGGCAGCGTCGGCCTGCGTAAGCCCATAGGCAGCCTTCAGATAGGCGGGCAGATAGACGGAAAACGCCACGTAGCCACCGAAGGCGACCGCGTACAGCGCCGATGCCTGCCACGTGATGGGCAGGCGAGCCGTGTCGGCCAAGCGGCGGACGGCGGACTCGGTCGGCACCGTCCGGCCTGGTGCGTCCCGCAGCAGCAGGAACGCGGTGACGGCGTAGAGGGCCAGTACGACGGCGGTGAGCACGAACGGTGTCGCCGCTCCGCCGGCGTCCACGAGCGGCACGGTGGTCAAGGCACTGATCGCGGTACCCCCCATGCCCGCCCCGAACACGCCGATCGCCAGTCCACGTCGCTGTGGCGGGAACCAGGCGTTGACGAACGGCACCCCCACGGCGAACGCGGTACCGCCGATGCCGAGGAAGAATCCGCCGACCAGCAGGGCCGCCAGCGAGGTATCCCCCACCAGGCCGAGGAAGAGCACCGGCACGATCGTCGCCGCCGAGACCAGCGGGAACATCACGCGTCCGCCGTACCGGTCGGTCAACGCACCAACGGGGATCCGCCCGACCGAGCCGACCACGACCGGGACGGCGACCAGCAGCGCCTGCTGGAACGCGCTCAGCCCGAGGTCCTCTTTGAACAGTGGGCCGAGTGGGCTCAGCAACGCCCACGCCCAGAAGTTCACCGCGAAACCCACGGTCGCGATCGCCAGCATGAGCATCCGCCGACCGGCCGGTGGTCCGCCGTCGTTCTCGTCCTTGTTGCCCATGGCCGGATCCGTACCCGGCGTTGTCACGTGCGTCGTCATGTCGCCTCGGACGTTCTCGTCGTAAGTAGTGGACAGCTCAAGGATGCGAACCGAACCGGCGGATCGACAGAGATCGACGGTCCCGTCCTCGCGGGCCGAACGTCCCTTTCGGCGGAATCGCCGTCCGGCTTTCCTTGACGGCGTGGACGAAACACCTCGGACCGACCTCGCGCCACCGACCGCGGCGCGCCCGCGAGGGCCGTTGTTCGTGAGGGCCAACGCGGTGGTGCTGGGCTGGGTGGCCGTCGCCGTCGTGCTGTCGGCCGCGCACCAAGTGCTCGGCTTGCCGGGCTGGGTCGCGCTGCACGCCCTGCTGCTGGGTGCGGTCACCAACGCCATCTTGATCTGGTCCGAACACTTCGTGGTGACGCTGTGCCGCGCACCGGCCCCACCCGTCCGACGGGTGGCGGCCGGACTGATGGCACTGAACCTTTTCGTGGTCACCGTGCTCACCGGAGTCACCACGGACGTATCCGTGGTGACCGGTGCCGGTGCCGGTGCCGCGGGCGTCTGCGTGATCGCCGCCGTGCACACCGTTTTCCTGGTGCGTACCTACCGAAAGGCGCTTCAGCGCCGGTTCGGCCACCTCATCGGCTTCTACGCCTCGGCGAGCGTCGCGCTACTGGCCGGCGCCGTCACGGGTGCGGCGCTCGGCACCGGGGCCGCGACCCCGATCTGGTACTCGCGCCTGTGGGGTGCGCACGTCCACCTGACTTTGTTGGGCTGGGTGGGATTCGCGGTGCTGGGCACCCTGTTCACCCTGTGGCCGACCACGCTCGGCACCCGGATCGCCGACGGCACCGCTTCGGCGGCGCGTCGCGCGCTCCCGGTGCTGGCGGTGGGACTGGTCCTCACCGTGGACGGCATTCTCGCGGCGAGCCAATGGCTGACCCTCGCCGGTCTCGCGTGCTACGCCGCCGGTGTCACTGTTGCGATGATCCCGCTCGTTCGTGCGCTCGGCACCCGCCGTCCGCGAGGTCCGGCTGCTTGGATGCCGGCCGCCGCCATCGGCTGGACGGCCGCGTCCTGGCCGCGAAGCTGATCCTGTTCACCCTGGTCATGGCCGCGGCGACCGTGCACGGCATCGCGCAGGCCAAGCGACGGCCCGCCGCCGCACGAGCCGCGTCCATCACCACGCTCGTCGGCTCGCTCGGCGTGATCCTGCTCACCACCGGCCTGGTCGAACAGTAGCCCGCCGGATGGCCCGGCAGGACGGGACCGAAGGTCCCTCCGTGCGGGACGTTCGCCTGGTGATCGGCGGGCCGCTCTCGCCGAACATAGGTGATGCCTTACCGGTCACCCGCCTCGGTCCCGGTGTCCGGATCACTCGAAGGAGCCGCGTCCCCGTGTCTTCCCATCCTGCCCCTGCGAACGACCACGTTCCCGGCCACGGGCCGCTGCTCGGTGCCCGTCGTTTCCTGACCAAGGAGACGGTCGGTGACCACGGCCGGACCCTCCACCAGATCGATTCCGGTGCCTGGGAGTCGTTCTACCGCGACCGATGGAGCTACGACCGGGTCGTGCGGTCGACCCATGGCGTCAACTGCACCGGTTCGTGCTCGTGGAACGTATTCGTCAAGGACGAGCTGATCACCTGGGAGCACCAGGCGACCGACTACCCGACCACTGGCCCGGACAGCCCGGACTACGAACCCCGGGGTTGTCCGCGCGGGGCGTCTTTTTCCTGGTATGAGTACTCGCCTTCCCGAGTCCGGCACCCCTACGTACGGGGCTCGCTGATCACGATGTTCCGGGCGGGGCTGCGGCGGTTCGGCGATCCGGTCGAAGCCTGGGCCGACATCGTCGAGGACCCGCGCAAGGCAGCCGTCTACAAAGGACAGCGCGGTCGCGGCGGGTTCGTGCGCGCGTCGTGGGACGAGGTGACCACCTTGGTCGCCGCCGCGCATGTGTACACCACCAAGGCCTACGGGCCCGATCGTGTCGTCGGGTTCTCACCGATCCCGGCGATGTCCATGGCGTCCTTCGCGGCGGGCACCCGCTACCACGCGTTGCTGGGCGGCACGCTGCTGTCGTTCTACGACTGGTACGCCGATCTGCCGATCGCCTCGCCCCAGGTGTGGGGCGACCAGACCGACGTCCCCGAGGCCGGCGACTGGTGGAACTCCACCTACCTGGTCATGTGGGGCTCCAACATCCCGGTCACCCGCACCCCGGACGCCCACTTCCTCGCCGAGGCCCGCTACCGCGGCACCAAGGTCGTCGCCGTCAGCCCCGACTACGCCGACAACGTCAAGTTCGCCGACGACTGGCTCGCCCCTCGGCCCGGCACCGACGGTGCGCTGGCGATGGCCATGGGCCACGTGATGCTCACCGAGTTCTTCCGCGACCGCCAGGTCCCCTACTTCACCGACTACGTGCGGTCCTACACCGACCTGCCCTTCCTGGTGACGCTTCGCGAACGGGAACCGGGCGTCTATGTCGCGGACCGGTTCCTCACCGCCGCGGACCTCGGCGACGAAGATCCTGGCGCTCGACACAAGACCGTTTTGCTCGACGACACGTCCGGTGCCCCGGTGGTGCCGGGTGGGTCGCTGGGATTCCGCTACCGCCCTGAGGGCGAAGGCCGGTGGAACCTCGACCTCGGCGACGTCGTGCCCGCGCTCGGCGTGCTCGATCACGCCACCGGACAGGTTCCCGTGGACCTCGCCCGGTTCGACATCGGCGAGACCGAGGGCGGCGCCACCATGCGCCGCGGTGTTCCGGTCAAGCGCGTGGGCGACCACCTCGTCACCGGCGTCTTCGACCTCATCATGGCCCAGTACGGCGTCCGTCGCGGCGACCTGCCCGGCGAATGGCCGACCGGGTACGACGACGCCGACGCCCCGCACACGCCCGCGTGGCAGGAGCGGCTCACCGGTGTTCCCGCGGCGATGGCGGCCAAGATCGGGCGCGAGTTCGCCCGCAACGCCGAGCGCAGCCGCGGCCGTTCCCTGATCGCGCTCGGCGCGGGCACGAACCAGTGGTTCCACTCGGACATGACCTATCGCGCCTTCATCGCGCTGGTCACGCTCACCGGCTGCCAGGGCGTCAACGGCGGCGGCTGGGCGCACTACGTCGGCCAAGAGAAGGCGCGGCCGATCACCGGGCAACAGCACATGAGCTTCGCCTTCGACTGGCAGCGACCGATGCGGCACCAGGCGAGCACCCCGTTCTGGTACCTGCACACCGACCAGTGGCGCTACGAGAAGGTGCCCGCCGACGAGCTCGCTTCGCCGCTGGGACAGGGACGGCTGGCGGGTATGGCGTTCGCCGACACCGTCGCGGCAGCTCAGCGCATGGGCTGGTCGCCGGGCCATCCGGCGTTCGACCGCAACCCGCTCGACCTCACCGACGAGGCCGCGGCCGCGGGCGTGAGCACGAGCGAGCACATCGTCTCAGAGCTGCGCGCGGGACGGCTCAAGGCCGTCGCCGACGACCCGGACGACCCCGCCAACTTCCCCCGCTGCCTGACCTTGTGGCGGGCGAACCTGCTCGGCTCCTCCGGCAAGGGCAACGAGTTCTTCATGAAGCACCTGCTCGGCGTGGATTCGCTGGCGTCGGCCGACGAGTGCGGTCCCGAGGAGCGTCCCCGTGACGTGGTGTGGCGGGACGAAGCGCCCACCGGCAAGCTCGACCTGCTCACCGCGATCGACTTCCGGATGACCAACACCGGCCTGCATTCCGACGTCGTCCTGCCCGCCGCCACCTGGTACGAGAAGCACGACATCTCCACCACCGATATGCACCCGTTCGTGCACGCGTTCTCACCCGCCGTCGCCCCGCCGGGTGAGGTGCACACCGACTACGACGCCTTCCTCTCCATCGCCGACAAGGTCAGCGAGCTGGCGGTCACCCACCTCGGTACCCGCCGCGACGTGCTCGCCGCGCCGCTGCAGCACGACACGCCCGACGAGCTCGCGACGCCGTCCGGCCGGGTCCGGGACTGGAAGCGCGGCGAGTGCGAACCGGTGCCGGGCGTGACGATGCCGAAGCTGGTCGAGATCGAACGTGACTACACGCTCATCGGCGCGAAGATGCGTGCCGTCGGCCCGTTGCTGGACAAGCTCGGCACCACGACCAAGGGCATCACCGTCGACGTCACCACCGAGCTGGAGTACCTGCGCCACCAGAACGGCGTCGTGCCCGACGGCCCGTTCGCCGGCCGTCCGTCACTGTCCACAGCGGACCGGATGTGCGAGGCGATCCTCGCGCTGTCCGGCACGACCAACGGCCGCGTTGCCCACGAAGGCTTCCAGCAACTGGAAAAGCGGACCGGTCACCAGTTCACCGACCTGATCGAGGGCCACGAAACCGATCACGTCACGTACGCGTCCACTCAGGAGGCGCCGCAGCCGGTGTTCACCAGCCCGGAGTGGTCCGGCTCGGAAAAGGGCGGGCGCCGGTACTCGCCGTTCACCATCAATGTCGAACGGCGCAAGCCGTGGCACACTCTCACCGGCAGGCAGCACTTCTTCGTCGAGCACGACTGGGTCGCCGAACTGGGCGAGCATCTGCCCGGCTACCGGC
Organism: Amycolatopsis sp. NPDC043887; assembly: GCF_056435665.1. Lineage (NCBI taxonomy): Bacteria > Bacillati > Actinomycetota > Actinomycetes > Pseudonocardiales > Pseudonocardiaceae > Amycolatopsis > Amycolatopsis sp. NPDC043887. The sequence continues at coordinate 123,831 of NZ_JBWKEB010000007.1, read as the reverse complement.
CGCCGTTGAACATGGCCCGGCACTTCGGAAAGCCCGGCGAACTCGCCGACGGCGGCGTGACCGTCCGGTTTCTCACTCCGCACGCGAAGTGGTCGATCCACTCGATGTACCACGACAACGAACTCATGCTCGCGCTCTCCCGCGGTGGTCCGGTGATCTGGATGAGTGTCGAGGACGCCGCCAAGATCGGTGTCGCCGACAACGACTGGGTCGAGGCCGTCAACCGCAACGGCGTGATCGTGGCCCGCGCCGTCGTCAGCCACCGGATGCCCGAGGGCACGGTGTTCCAGTACCACTCCCCCGAACGCACCGTGAACGTCCCGAAGACCGAGAAAAGCGGCAAGGGCAGGGGAAAGCGCGGCGGCTACCACAACTCGATGACCCGGCTGCTCATCAAGCCGACCCATCTCGCGGGCGGCCACGCCCAGCTGACCTACGCCTTCAACTACTACGGCCCCATCGGCAGCCAGCGCGACGAGATCACCGTGATCCGCCGCCGCGGCCAGGAAGTGGAGTACTGACATGCGCATCCGCGCCCAGGTCGCGATGGTGATGAACCTCGACAAGTGCATCGGCTGTCACACCTGCTCGGTGACCTGCAAACAGACTTGGACCAACCGCGAAGGCACCGAGTACGTCTGGTTCAACAACGTCGAGACCAAACCCGGTATCGGTTACCCCAAGCACTACGAGGATCAGGAACGCTGGAAGGGCGGCTGGAAGCTCGACAAGAAGGGACGGCTGGTCCTGCGCTCCGGCGGCCGTGCGAAGCGGCTTTCGCGCATCTTCGTCAACCCCGACCTGCCGACGCTCGAGGACTACTACGAGCCCGCGACCTTCGACAAGGACGTCCTCGTCACCGCGCCCGCCGGGCTCACCGACACCCCGGTCAAGCAACCGAGGTCGGCCCTCACCGGGGAACCGATGAGCCTCGAATGGGGCGCGAACTGGGAAGACAGCCTCGGCGGCGCCCACGAGCGCGCCGGTACCGATCCCAACATCACCGCGATGGACCCCGACGCGGCGGCACGGGTGCGGTTCGAGTTCGAGAAGACCTTCATGTTCCACCTGCCGCGGATCTGCGAGCACTGTCTCAACCCCGCCTGCGTCTCGGCCTGCCCGTCGGGCGCGATGTACAAACGCGAGGAGGACGGCATCGTCCTGGTCGACCAGGACCGCTGCCGCGGTTGGCGCATGTGCGTGAGCGCCTGTCCCTACAAGAAGGTCTACGTCAATCACGCCACCGGCAAGGCCGAGAAGTGCACCTTCTGCTTCCCGCGCATCGAAGCCGGCCAGCCCACCATCTGTTCGGAGACCTGCGTCGGCAGGCTGCGCTATCTGGGCCTGGTCTTCTACGACGAGGACGCGGTGCTCGCCGCCGCCTCCGTGGAAGACGAGCGGGAGCTGCTGGCCGCGCAACGAGCGGTGTTTCTCGACCCGCACGATCCCGAGACGGTGCGTATGGCGACCGAGGCGGGCCTGCCCGAGGAGTGGGTGCTCGCCGCACAGGCCTCGCCGGTGTGGAAGCTGATCAGCGAGTACAAGATCGCTTTGCCGCTGCACCCGGAATACCGCACCCTGCCGATGGTCTGGTACGTCCCGCCGCTCTCCCCCGTGCTGGACGCCGTCAACGCCGCAGGCCGCGACGACACCGACGCCGACGACGTCTTCCACACCATCCGTGATCTGCGGATCCCCGTGGAATACCTCGCCGAACTGTTCACCGCGGGCGACGCCGACGCGGTGGCGGGCGTGCTGATGAAGCTCGCCGCGATGCGTTCCTACATGCGCGCCCGCACCCTCGACGGCACCGTCGCCGAGGAACTCTGCGAGGCCGTCGGCATGTCCGGCAAAGAGATCGAGGCGATGTACCGGCTGCTCGCGATCGCCAAGTACGACGAGCGCTACGTCATCCCCGCCGCCTACGCCAAGGACGCCGCCGCGCTCGAAGCACAGGCGGCGTCCACTTCGGACTGTTCGCTGGACTGCACCGGCGGCCCCGGGATGACCGAACCGGCCGCGACCGCCGAGCGGTTCCACCTCGTGACCGAAGACCGGCAGGTCCGCCCGGGCCGCCGGAGCCTGTTCGCGCGCCGCGGCGACGGCAGGCTCGGCCTGACCATCGATCCCGCCGGAGGCCGCTCATGACCGCACCCGAACAGTCCATTGTGGAGGGTACCGACCGGACCCGGCTGTTCGAACTCGCCTCGGTGCTGCTCACCTACCCCGACGCCGCACTGATCGGGGCCGGGAAGGAACTGTTCGCCGCCGTCGGCGAGATCACCCACGGCGAGGTGCGGGAACAACTCACCGCGTTCCTCGACTGGTTCCTGACCACCGACTCCCTCCAGGTCGAGACCCACTACGTCCGCACGTTCGACCTGCGTCGGCGCTCGGGGCTGTACCTGACCTACTACCTGCACGGCGACACCCGTAAGCGCGGCATCGCCCTGCTCACCCTCAAACAGCGCTACCGCGCCCACGGCCTGCGCCTGACCCCTGGCGAGCTGCCCGATCTGCTGCCGGTGGTACTCGAGTTCGCCGCGGTCGCCGGCCCGGGCGACGGCGAGGCGCCGCTGCGCCAGCACCGCCGGGGACTGGAGCTCCTGCGCTCCACTTTGGACGAATGCGGATCGCCCTACCGGCACGTGCTCGAGGCGGTCGTCGCCGCGTTACCGCCACTGACCGAGGCCGACCGGGACACGATCCGCGCGCTCGCCGAAGACGGCCCTCCCGTGGAATCGGTCGGGCTCGCGCCGTACGGCACCGATGTCGCCACCATCGGCTTCGGTCCCGATCTCAGTACCGAAGCGTGTGCCCACGCGCACCCCTTCAACAACCGTTCGATGGAGAGTGCCCCGTGAGCACGTTCGTCTGGATCGTCGTCCCCTACGCCTGCCTGGCGGTGTTCCTCCTCGGTCACGTGTGGCGGTGGCGCCACGACCAGTTCGGCTGGACCACCCATACCAGCCAACTGCTGGAGAGCCGCATCCTGCGGCTGGGCTCACCGTTGTTCCACCTCGGAGCGTTCGGTGTCATCGCCGGTCACGCCATGGGCCTGCTGGTGCCCGCTTCGGTGACGGCGAAGATCGGGATCTCCGAGCACGTCTACCACGCCACCGCAGTCTGGGGCGGCACCGTCACCGGTGTCATGCTCGTGGCTGGCCTCGCGTTACTGATCGCCCGCCGCTTCGTCAACCGCCGCGTCCGCCGGGTCACCACGACGATGGACAAGGTGCTCTACGTCGCGCTGGCCGCGATGGTGGTACTCGGGATGACCGCCACGGTCGGGACCAATCTCCTCGGCGAGGGTTACGACTACCGCGAGACGATCGCCGTCTGGTTCCGCGGCGTCTTCTGGTTCTCTCCCGAACCGCACCTGATGACCGGCGCGCCGCTCGTCTATCAGCTGCACGCGATCGGCGGATTCCTTTTCCTCGCGCTGTGGCCCTTCACGCGGCTGGTCCACGTGTGGTCGGCGCCGCTGGCCTACCTGTGGCGCCCCTACGTCGTCTACCGCGGCCGCCGGGGGAAGCCCGTGACTCCTGCCCCGACACCGGCCGACGTGCGGGATCGAGCCCTGCACGACACCCGGCAATGAGGCCTGGACGGGCTCGTGAGTGGCAGCGGACTCGCCAGTGAGCCCCGATTCTCCTTGAGGATCGGTACAGGTGGGAGCGGGACTTGCCGAAGAGACACTTTCCCGACTGTCCATAAGGGACATTCTTCGAGATATCAGTGCCAGAGTCGAGCGATTTGTGCGGTTGCCGAGGGGGTCGTGAGTGGCAAAGAGGGTTAGAACCCTACTTGCCACTCACGACCCCCTCGCCGAATCGGGCATATGGCCTTGAAACAGGCATTTCGCCGCTGAAAAGCGTCCCTTGTGGACAATGAAGAGCGCGGCTGACTCCTGTCGGCCAGTCCAGAACCACGCCACTCACGACCAACCCGACCCACGACCAGGCCAGCGAAAGGGTCTTTCACCGCAGAGGCTCGGTCACGCCACGTTTGTCTTACCCCTCAAGCAAGGAGGACATACCGTGCCCGCTCCCGCTCAACCCGGGCTGATCGGCAAGACCGTCGGCGACGTGCTGGTGCGGCGGCCCAAGACGTCACCAGCGGACATCTCCGTCGATCAGGCCCGGGCCTGCTTCGCCGACGACCACGTCCACATGCTCCTGCTCACGGAGTCCGGACGTCTCATCGGCACCCTCCTCCGCACCGACCTGCCCGCGGATCTGGACGGTGCCGACCTCGCTCTGCCCCACTCGCGGATGTCGGGCCGGACGGTCACCGTGGACGTGCCCGCCGAACAGGCACGCCTGCTCCTCTTGGCACGCGGACAGCGGCGCCTCGCCGTGGTCGATCACGACGGGGCCATCGTTGGCCTGCTCTGTCTCAAACGCCGTCTGACCGGATTTTGCAGCGACGCTGACGTCTCCGCCCGTGCCTCGGAACGCTCATCTCGGCTGGAGTAGGCCGACGGGTGTCGTGGGGTGGGCGCGGTCCAGTGTTCCCGAACCGCCACTGTTGCCATGCCGCGAAGCCAGTCCCAGGGACACGCCAGGTTCGCCCTTATCCTCGACAAGTACATGAAGGCCCTCTTCCTTGCGTCTGGCGCAAGGAAGAGGGCCTTCATGTACCGCACACGGGCGTCAGCCCCGTTCGAGCATTCCGGGGCCGAACACCTCGTAGTGAACGCGCTCGGCGGGCAGGCCGCGCCGGATCAGTCCGGTGCGGATCCCGTGCATGAACGGCAAGGGGCCACACAGGTAGGCGGTGGTGCCCGGATGCAACGGGAGCGCGTCGACGTCCATGAGACCGGGCCGCGAGCTGTCGTCGTGGCCGTTCTCGTACCAGTACAACTCCTCGGCCTCGCCCAACCCCTTCGCGGTCTGGGCACATTCGCGGCGAAGCGCGTGGTGAGCGGGTGAGCGATCGGCGTGGGCGAGGACGATCCGCCGCGTCGGCTGGGTGCGGGCGAGGTGATCCAGCATGGCGGCCATCGGGGTGATCCCGATGCCGGCGCTTACCAGGAGCACCGGTCCGTCACCGGTGTCGAGGGTCGTCTCGCCCGCGGGTGGCCCGAGAAGCAGGGTGTCGTCTTCGGTCACGCGGTCGTGCAGGTGGTTGGACACCGCGCCGTCCGGGGCGCTGTCGCGGCCGCGAACCCGGCGGACGGTGATCCGCAGCGAGCCCCTTCCCGGACCGTGTGACAAGGAGTACTGGCGAGGCTGGCGACGGCCGTCGGGCAGGTCGACGGCGACCGAAACGTATTGGCCGGGCAGGAAGTCCGGGACGGCCGCGCCGTCATCGGGCACCAGGGTGAACGACACCGCGTCGACGGCCTCGTCGAGGCGCTTGGCCACGCGCCAGCGGCGCCAGAGGGCGGCGGGATCGAGGTCACCACGTTCGTAGAGGCGGGCTTCGGCGGCGATCAGCCGACAGGCGAGCAGCCAGTAGACCTCGTGCCACGCCGCGGAGACCTCAGGGGTTACCGCGGCACCGAGGACCGTGCCGACGGCGGTGAGCAGATGATGACCGACGAGCGGGTACTGCTCGGCCCGGATGCCCAGCGACACGTGCTTGTGCGCGATCCGCTCGGCGACTCGCTCGAACGGCGCGGCGTCGTCGCCGTCCTCGGCGAGCAGATACTCGGCGAAGCCGGCGACAGCCGACGCCAGCGCGAGCTTCTGACGGCCGTCGGCCTGGTTGCCCTGGTTGAACAGGTCGAGCAGTTCCGGATGCGCGGCGAACATCGACGAGTAGAACTCACCGGTGATTTCCACGGCGTGCGCGCGCACGACGGGCAAGGTGACACGAACAACCGCGGCGGATGCTGGGGACAGCAAGGAATTCTCCTTCTTCGGGGAATAGGACCAGGCCTCTCGAAGGCGCCGATGCGGCCACGACCGGTCTCTTTCCCCGATCCTGCCGGGAACGGGGTGCGGCACCAAGGGATCTTCGGCGTACTCGGCCGGGGACCTTGGTCCCTACGAAACTCGGCCGATGGCACTGGGACCGGAACCCGGGGAACGGCAGGGTGGATGACGTGATCAGCACCGCCCATGGGGGCGGGACTTACTCTCCCGATTCGAGGACACGATGACCGCACCAGACGTGCGACCGGTAGTGGTGGGTGTGGACGGCTCTTCTTCGGCCCTCCAGGCGGCACGCTGGGCCGCGGTCGAAGCGGCAAGGCGGAAGGCGCCGTTGTCGATCACGCATGCCTGCATGCTGATCCCGGTACAGATGCCGCCCGGGGTCGAGTTGCCGAGGCCCTACGCCGACGCGCTGATCGAACAAGGACGGGAAGTACTCGCGGCGGCGGCGGAGGCGGCCAGGGATGCGGCCCCCGAGGTCGACGTGACCACCGAGCTGCGCGGCGGAGCCGCGGCGGAGCACCTCATCGGGCGCTCGGCCTCGGCGGAGTTGATCGTGCTGGGCTCTCGTGGCCTGGGTGGGTTCACCGGGCTGCTGGTCGGCTCGATCGCGGTCGCGGTGGCGACCCACGGACACTGCCCGGTCATCGTCGTCCGGGGAACGGATCGGCCGCAGGACGCACCGGTCGTCGTCGGTGTGGACGGCTCGCCGACGAGTGACGCGGCTTTGGCTTTCGCCTTCGACGTCGCCGCGGCGCGCGGTACACGTCTGGTCGCCGTGCGCGCGTGGTCGGACTTCGCCGTGAGCAACGCCTGGGAGTTCGGGTCCGCGCTGGACTGGGAGGTCATCCGGGCGGCGGAGGCGCGGCTGGTGGAACGGCAGCTCGACGCCTACCGGAGCAAGTACCCCGACGTGCCCGTTCAAGGCATCGTCGTTCGCGACCGGCCGGCGCACACCTTGCTCGAACACTCCGAGAACGCCCAACTCGTCGTTGTCGGTTCCCGAGGCCGAGGTGGTTTCCGCGGGCTGCTCCTGGGCTCCACCAGCCAGGCGCTGATCCACCACGCCGCCTCTCCGGTGGCCGTCGTCCCGCCCGCTCGGCAGTGAAAGCCGCGCCGCTGACCGGACGCGGGACACGCCAGGTGCCGGACGTCTCCGATGCGTGGTGCTTGGAGACCGGAGAGCTGGCGTCTCGCCTCGACGTCGATCCGGGGCGTGGTCTGGACTCCTCGGACGCGAGCGACCGGCTCGAGGTGACCGGGCCCAACCGGCTCGCCGAGGCGCCGAGCAGGCCGTGGTGGCGGGTACTGGTGGCACAGGTGGCCGGCCCGCTGAACCTCGTGCTCGTGGTGGCGGCCGCGCTGGCGGGCGTGGTGGAGCGGTCGTATCGGGAAGCGCTCGTCATCGGACTGGTCCTCGGCCTGAACGGTGTCCTGGGTTTCGTGCAGGAACGAAGGGCGGATCGCGCGGTCGCCGCGCTGAAGAGCCTGCTCAGCCCGTCGGCCCGGGTCCGCCGCGACGGCAGGGTGACCGAGGTGCCCGCGGCCGAGCTCGTGCCGGGTGACGTCGTCCTGGTGGACGCCGGTGACCGGGTGCCGGCGGACGGCCGGGTGCTGTCGACAGTGAACCTGGAAACCGATGAATCCGGTTTGACCGGCGAATCCGCCCCCGTCCCCAAATCCGCGGCGCCGCGGCAGGGCGAGATGGCGCTGCCCGATCGGACGTCCATGGCCCATATGACGAGCATCGTCACGAGGGGCCGTGGCGAGCTGCTGGTCACGGGCACCGGCATGCGCACGGAGATCGGCAAGGTGGCCGGGCTGCTGGAACGCACCGATTCGACACGGACCCCGCTGCAGCGGCAGCTGGACAAGCTCGGTGTCCGCCTGGCCTGCCTCGCCGGGGTGGCGGTCCTCCTCGTGGCGGTCCTGCAATTCGCGGCCGGCGGCGGTATCGGTGAGGTGATCACGCTGGCCGTCGCGCTCGGCGTGGCCGCCATCCCGGAGGGGCTGCCCGCCGTCGTCACGGTGACACTGGCACTGGGAATGCGGCGGATGGCGCGTCAGCGCGCGATCGTCAAACGGCTCCCCGCCGTGGAAACCCTGGGCGCGACGACGGTCATCTGTACCGACAAGACCGGCACACTCACGCTGAACCAGATGACCGCGCGTTCGCTGTGGTATGCCGGACGCCGTTACCTGGTGTCGGGTGAGGGCTACGGCTTCGAAGGCGCGATCACCGCCGAAGACGGCGGTGAAGTCCCCGATCTCGGTGAGCTGCTGACCAGCGCGGTGCTGTGCAACGACGCGGTGGTCCAGGACGCCGCTCTTGTCGGCGATCCGACCGAGGGCGCGCTGGTGACCCTGGCGGGCAAGGCGGGATTGGACGTCATGGCGCTGCGCGGCGCCACTCCCCGCGTCTCCGAGATCCCCTTCGACTCCGCTTTGAAGTACATGGCGACGTTCCATCGTCACGGGCCCGCGATCCGTGCGCACGTGAAGGGCGCGGCGGACGTCCTGCTCCACCTGGCCACCCATGTGCGCCGGGAACACGGTGACGTCCCGCTCGACGACGACGCACGCCGCCGGGTGCTGGCAGAACTCGATCATCTCGCCGGACGAGGTCAGCGCGTCCTGGCTGTCGCCCACGGCGACATGGACGCCGGGGCGCCCGCGCTGCCGCGCCGACTGGTCCTGACCGGGCTGATCGGCCTGCTCGATCCAGCACGACCGGAAGCCCGCACCGCGGTCGCCGAATGCCATGCCGCCGGAATCGACGTCAAGATGATCACCGGTGATCACCTGGCCACCGCTACCTCCATCGCCCGCGCGGTCGGCATCGGGGGCGACGGCATGTCGGGACCGGACATCGACCGGCTCGACGACCATGCCCTCGAACAGGCGGCGACCACTACCGGCGTGTTCGCGCGGGTGGCGCCGGAGCACAAGATCCGCATCGTCGACACGCTCAAGCGGCGAGGTGAGGTCGTCGCCATGACCGGTGACGGCGTGAACGACGCGCCGGCGCTCAAAGCCGCCCACATCGGGGTGGCCATGGGGATCACCGGCTCCGACGTGTCCAAGGAAGCCGCCGCGATGATCCTCACCGACGACAATTTCGCGACCATCGTCCGGGCCGTCCGCGCCGGCCGCACCATCTACGACAACATCGTCAAGTTCGTCCGCTTCCAGGTCGGCACCAATGTCGCCGCGATCCTCACCATGGTGATCGGCTCCCTGTTGTTCAGTACCGGAACCAGCGTTCTGACACCGCTGATGTTGTTGTGGGTCAACGTGATCGCCGACGGTCCCCCCGCATTGGCGCTCGGTCTGGAACCACCGCGGCGATCCGTCATGGAGGAGCCGCCACGACGCCCGGGAGCGCAGATCCTCAGTGCGGGCCGCCTGGCGCGGATCCTGTTGTCCGGACTCGTGATGGTGGCCGGGACCCTCTACGCGTTCGCACACGGCTTGGACCGCGGCATCGAAGTGGCGCACACCCTCGCCTTCGTCACCTTCGTGGTGTTCCAGCTTTTCAACATCCTCAACGTCCGCGACGAACACTCCTCGGCGTTCGGAGGGCTCTTGTTCCGCAACAGGCGGCTCTGGGCCGCGCTGGGTTCGGTGCTCGCCCTGCAGGTCTGCGCCGTGTACCTGCCCGCCGCGCAATCCCTGTTCGGCACGACAGCCTTGACCGCCCTCGACTGGCTCGTCGCCACCGCGATCGCGTCTTCCGTCCTGTGGGCCGAGGAACTGCGCAAAGCGGTGTCACGCCGACGGCCGGCCCGGCGATGATCCGCGCAAGAAACCCCGTCGAGGCAATCGACCTGCCGCCGGGCCGGAAAACCGGCGCCGAATGCCTTCAGCTCTTCGTCAAGCCTCGGAGGGCACGCAAGCGGAACCGACCGGGTGCGATCACTCGCTTTCTCCGGGGTACTTGGCCAGGATCTCACGAAGCGCGGCGACGAACCGCAGGGATTCGTCATGTTCTCGCTGCCAGACGTTGCGGCCGAAGATCAGTCCGGTGGCGCCGGCGTCCATCGACTCGTGCGCCTTCTCCAACATGGCTTCGTCGCCCAGCTTCGCTCCGCCGGAGACCAGCACCAGCGTCCTGTTGGCGGACCGCACGACGGCGTCGATGGCCTGCTGAGTGGTGAACTCCTCGTCATAGGACGACGGCACCGCCGCACGCTTCTCCGGATGCGGAAAGTTCACCTTCACCACGTCCGCGCCGAGCTCGGAAGCCGTCCGAGCCGCGTAGTCGACGGCGTAGAAGGAATCCTTGCCGCCTTTGGCCTCGATGGCGGCACCGCGCGGGTATGCCCAGACGATCAGCGGCATGCCGAGGCGGTGAGCATCCTCCCGGACACGCCGGTACTGCTCGAAATCCGCCTCCTGCGCGGGAGTCCCGACATACAAGGTGTAACCGACGGCGTCCGCGCCGAGCCGCACGGCGTCCTCCACCGTCGCGTTGACCGGGGAGAGCGCCCGCTCGTCGGCCGGGATATCGGTCTTGCCGTTGAGCTTCAGCACCAGCGGGACCTCACCCGCGTAGTCCCAGTAGAACTTCTCGGCGAGCCCGATCTGCGTGACGATCCCGTTGAACCCGCCTTCGACGGCGAGTTTGACGATGAAGCGAGGGTCGCTCGCCGCCGGGTTCGCGAAGAAGTCACGCGGCCCGTGCTCGAGGCCTTGGTCGTACGGCAGGAAGAACGCGGTCCCGTTGCACAGCCCGTGCCGGAACAGGATACGGCGCAGCCTGGCCTTCTTCCCTGTGTTGAGGCCGAGTTCTCGCAGTACGGGTCGGGTCGGCATGGTGCACCTCCGGTCGGACGGGCGGATTCACCGACCACGCTTCCAGCACACGGGACTGGTCGCGCCCGCCGTTCGTCCCCGCTCGCCGGGACCTTCGGCACCAGAGCGACGAATTCAGCGGTCGAGGCGGACCGCTGCCAGGCCGATTCCACCGAGGCCGAACAGAGCCGACGTCGGGACCTCCGTCCCTCCCGCCGGGGACGCCGATCGGAGATGCTCGACGGACGGCGAACGACCGACGGGAGCGGATGATGAACCACGACGAGGAAACCGAACGCCACAAGCCTCCGTCCGCGGTACTGGGCTTCCTCACCGGGGTGCAGCTGACCCTCGCCGCGGTGGCGTGGACCGATCTGGCGATGCGGCCCGCCATCGAGATCCGGGGTACCAAGAAGGCATGGGCCCTCATCATCGCGATCAACTTCATTGGGCCGATCGCCTACCTCACCTACGGCAGAAGACCACTCGACCCCGGTGCCCGGCCCGCCGAGCGGGTGTGACGATGCTTCAGACGGTCGACGTCGGTGAACTGTCCATATCCGCTTACCGGACCGTGGTGCCCGACCAGATCATGGAACCGCTCGCGGAGGTCACGAACAGGCTCCGCGGCGCGCGGGTGCTGCATTTGAGCGCGACGCCGTACGGCGGTGGTGTTTCCGAGCTGCTGCGCTCGACGATCCCGCTCTACAACGATCTCGGAATCGACGCCACCTGGAAAATCATCAGTGGCAGGCCTCCGTTCTTCACCGTCACCAAGAAGCTGCACAACGCGCTGCAGGGCGCGGATGACGAGCCGATCACCGAAGCCGATCGCGCGCTCTACGAACAGACCGCGGCGGACAACGCCGCGGAGCTCGCCGCCGATCCTCAGTTCCCCGGCTACGACTTCGTTTTCGTGCACGATCCGCAGCCGTCCGCAATTCTGTCCTTTGTGGACCATGGATCGGCGAAGTGGATCTGGCGCTGCCACATCGACACCTCCGCCCCCGACCCGGCCGCGTGGTCCTATCTCCGGCCCTTCCTCACACCGTACGACGCGACCGTGTTCACCATGGCCCAGTTCGCCCCGCCGGACCTCGACCGGACGGGCGTCAACATCATCCCGCCCGCGATAGACCCGCTGAGCCCGAAGAACATGTCGCTCGACGACCGCACGACGCGGGCGGTCCTCAACTGGATCGGGATCGAACCAGACCGCCCGCTCGTCACCCAGGTATCCCGCTTCGACCCGTGGAAGGACCCCCTCGGCGTGATCGCGGCCTTCAGGACCGTCCGGCGGACGGTGCCGGACGTTCAGCTGGCACTGGTCGGCTCGATGGCACTGGATGATCCGGAGGCCTGGGCGGTCTATCGCGCCATCACAGCCGAGAGCGAGGGAGATCCGGACATTCACGTGTTCACCAACCTCACCGGTGTGGGCAACATCGAGGTCAACGCCTTCCAGCGGATGTCGACCGTCATGGTGCAGAAGTCGATCCGTGAAGGCTTCGGTCTCGTCGTGTCGGAAGCGCTCTGGAAAGGGACACCCATCGTGGCGGGCGCGGCGGGAGGGATCCCGTTGCAGGTCGCCGATGACTCGGGCGGAATACTGGTCGACTCCGTGACCGAATGCGCCGACGCGCTGAGTGCCCTGCTCACCGATCCGGCCAGGGCGGCGGCACTCGGCGCGGCAGGCCACGAAAGGGTCCGGAAACACTTCCTGCTGCCGCGTCTGCTCCTCGACGAACTGACCCTCATGGACGACGTGGCCGCCGGGCGCGGCGCCGCCGAGCTGACCACGACAGGAGACCACCGGGACCCGGTGTGCGGGATGGCCACCTATACCGCCGAACCGGGGCTGGAGACCAACCTCGGCGGCCAGACCTTCCGGTTCTGCTCACACCGGTGTCAGGAGATCTTCGCTCGAACCGAAGCAGGGGTCCCGTGATGACGACCCAGCGATGGCATGGTGGAGAACTGCGTCAGCAACGACTCACCGGCGATTGGACGATCCTCGCGCCTGGCCGGGCCGCCCGGCCGCACGGTGACAGGGATGGATGCCCGTTCTGCCCCGGCCCAGGCGAGGACACCCCGCCGGAGCGCTGGCGCCTCCCGGCGGCCGACGGTGTCGGCTGGCGCGTCCGCGCCGTCCCCAACCGCTACGCGCTGTCCGATCGGCATGAGGTGATCATCGAATCCCCTCGTCACGATTGGGATCCTGTGACCGGGAGCGACGCGGAGCTGACCGACGTGCTTTTCACCTGGCAACAACGGCACATCGCCCTTCGCGGTTACGCCGCCCAGGTCGTGATCTTTCGCAATCACGGCAGGGCGGCGGGGACCTCGCTGCCTCATCCGCATTCGCAGCTCGCCGGGCTCCCGGTGCTCGCCCCCGGCACCCGCCGCAGGCTCGAAGCGTTCCGCGAACACCATCGGCGGTTCGGACGGCCCTTCGCCTCGGACGAGCTCGCCGAGGAGTTCGCCGTGGCCGAAAGAATCGTCCACAGCGCGGAGAACACCGTCGTTTTCGCCCCTTTCGCGCCCACCGCGGCCTACGAACTGCGTTTGGTCCCCAGGCAAGCCCGTGCCGACTTCGCCATGGTGCCGAGGTCCGAACTACGGGAAATCGCGCACACGTTGCGTCTCGTTCTCGGCGCCCTTGGCGAGGAAATCGCCGATCTCGCGTACAACATCGTCGTCGACACGGCACCGACCGGCTGGGAACAGGCACCCTTCCTGACCTGGTCTATCCACGTCCTGCCCAGGCGGACCGTGCCCGCCGGCCTGGAATCCGCCACCGGGATACCGGTGGTGACGACGACACCCGAGCGAGCCGCCGCCTGCCTCAGGGCACGCTTGACGAAGGCTGCCGGGATCGGTCGAGGGCTGGGACCACCGCGACCGGGCACCGAGCCCGATCGAGAATCGCGTGTGTGGTGATCCCCAGTATGGGTCTGCCACGCATTCGCCTCCGGCGCGACCCGACGACGATCAGCCGCGGGCCGGCCGACGCGGACAGTATCCCGTCCGCGCGATGGCGTTCGCGGACCAGCCGCGGCCGGACGATGGCGCCGGACCTTGCCCACCGCAGGTTCTTGACGCTTTCGGCCAGCATCCGGGCGCTGACGGCTTCGTCCTCACGGTCGTACCACACCCGGACCGCGACCAGCGGGCAAGCGCGGACGGCGGCCGCCGCATACGCGAAACGCAGGGCGGCCGCTCCGTCCGGTGAATCGTCCACACCGACGACCACCGGTCCGGTGTCGGGCGGCTGACCCCGCACCACGACCACCGGCGCCTTGCTCCGGGCCACCACTGCGCGGGCGACCCCACCGAGAAAGGGATTCGCGCCACGGCCGAATCCCCAGGCCCCGACCGCGATGACCGCCACCGAACCCGACCGCTCGATGAGCTTCTCCACGGCGTCGCCGGGCTGGAGCACGCGCGCTGATGGCTGCCCGGGCACGGTTTGCCGCGCTATGGCTTCTGCCCGGATCAGGCAGTTCATCCCAGCCTCGCGGGTCGGTCCATCGCCGACGGAGGGGGTGAAGACGTGGAGCAACTCGAGGGGTACGGCCCGATAGGCCGCCTCGCGGGCAGCCCAGCGGGCCGCGGCCTCACCGGCCGGCGAACCGTCGACGCCGACGAGGACCGGCGAATTTCGCGGCTCGCTCATGAATGGCTCCACCGCCGGGACACCGTCTTCCATTCGCGTTCCCACCCATCGGTGCGCGCCCGGTCGAGGAAGAACCGGCTGACTCGGTACCCCAGCCAGCTGAGGATCAGAACCGCCGCCCACAGACCCAAACCGGCTCCGAAGCCGCGGAAGGCCGCGTTCGATCGGGTCAGCGGTGCCTCGACCGGCTCGCCACCCTCGCCGAGCCACACCTGTACCCGGGCGCCCGCCGTCATCCCTCGCGTCGCGGGCACCTTCCCGGCTCGGAAGGAACCATCGGGAAGCATCCAGCGCGCCATCACGGGCGTGGTGTCCGCGGTGCCCCCGGACCGAACCGCTATGACGACCGGCGCCCCGTCCTCGATCAGTACCGCTTCGGCACGGTTCCGGACGGCGGTTTCCGCCGCCGACCTGTCTTTTCCGGCCGCGAACACCGCCGAACCCGCGGCCGCGGCGAAAGGCAGCCCCGCCGTCGCGACGAGCACCGCGAACACCAGGATCAGTCCCTCCAGCCGGTCCACCGGCCTGGCCAGCGGCTCGTGACCGGGATGAACGATCCGCCAGACTCGCAGGAAACGTGATGGGATGTTCATCGTCGACCTCCGGGGTCTTCCCTCGAAATGTGCGGTTCTCAGCGTTCTCTCACCGCGTTCGGACCACGAGGGGCGACAGTCCCGGCTCCCTGGGACCTCCAGCCTCATCGACGAGAGCGTCGGTGCCGTCTCGGGCCGTCGACTTTCGTTTTTAGGTGCAGTACTTCGTCACCTGACGGCGTGTACTCAAGGCGTCCGGAGCCGATCCGAGAAGCCGGCGGTCATCAGTTCGACGACCGCTTCCTTGGTCAGCTCGCGGGTTCGGTGAACCCCCGCCATCCTGCCCAGGTACAGCACCGCGACACGGTCGGCCACTTCGAAGACGTCGTTCAAGTTGTGGGACACCACGACCACGCCCAAGCCCCGCTCGGCCGGCCGCCGGATCAGCCGCAGGACGACCTCGGTCTGCTGGACTCCCAATGCCGCGGTCGGCTCGTCCATGATCACCGGCTTCGAGGCCACAGCACGGCCTTGGCGATCGCGACCGCCTGACGCTGACCGCCGGACAACGACCCGACCGGCTGACGGACGGAGGTCACGATCGGCTGAGCCGATCGGGGCGCGGGCCATCCATCCGGGCCAACACCGATCACCACACCGACGGGTGCCGCGGCCTTGCTCGATCCGTCAAGAGAGGTCCTTGGGCCGCTCCGCCCGGGACGTTCAGCCCTCCTCGCCCCACCTCGGCCTCGCTGATCATGGATCGGACCCGACGGTGGAGGTGCCATGGCGACCGGCGCACACGTGACGCACCGTATCGAAGTGCACGGCACCGTCCAAGGCGTCGGCTTCCGCCCGCATGTCCATCGCGTCGCGACGACGCTGGGCATCGGCGGCGAAGTGCGGAATGTCGGCGGCCATGTGGTGATCACCGCGTCCGGGCGACCGGAGGTGCTCGCGGCGTTCCACCGTGACGTGCTCGAAGGTGCGCCGGCTCCTGCGAGGGTCGAACGCGTCACCGTCACCCCGCTGGCCGCCAGACCGTACGAGAACAGCTTCGCGGTCGGAGACAGTGCTGCCGGTGTGGGAACCCGCGCGATCTCTCCGGATCTGGCCACCTGTCCCGCCTGCCTGACGGAACTGTTCGATCCGGCCGATCGGCGCTACCGGTACCCGTTCGTCAACTGTTCGGCATGCGGCCCACGGGCGACGATCGTCGAGGAGCTTCCGTACGACCGGGTCCGGACGACGATGAGCCGGTTCCCGATGTGCGGCGCCTGCACCACGGAGTATCACGACCCCGGCGATCGCCGATTCCACGCCGAACCCATCGCCTGCCCGGACTGCGGGCCGGCCCTGTCCTGGGCGAACACCACCGGGCCCGCGGCGCTCGCAGCGGCGATCGAGACGATCGGGAACGGCGGCGTAGTGGCGATCAAGGGAATCGGCGGCTACCAGCTGGTGTGTGACGCGGGAAACGACCTCTCGGTCGACAGGCTGCGGACCGTCAAGGAACGGCCGGGAAAGCCGTTCGCGGTAATGGTGCGCGATCTTCGCGAAGCGGCCCTGCTGTCCTTTGTGGACAAGGAAGCGGCTCGCCTGCTCGAATCGCCGGCCCGCCCTATCGTGCTCCTCACGGCACGCCCCGACATCGCGGTGTCCGGTGTGGTGGCACCACGCCTTCCCGAGATCGGCCTGTTCCTTCCGAACAGCCCACTGCATCACCTTCTCCTGCGTGACCTCGGCCGCCCATTGGTGATGACCAGCGGGAACCGCGCCGGTGAACCGATCGTGATCTCCGATGAGCAGGTCCGGTCCGGACTCGGATCGTTGGTCGACGGCATCCTCACGCACGACCGGCCGATCCTCTCCCGCTATGACGACTCCGTGGTCCGCGCGGGACGCGTCGTGCGACGCGCCCGCGGATACGCGCCGGAACCCTTGCCCCTACCTGTCGCCTCGCCAGAGACAGTGCTGGCCTTGGGGGCGCAGCTGAAGAACACGGTCACGCTGGCGACCGGTGAGCACGCCGTGCAGGGCCCGCACATAGGTGACCTCTCCACCGTCCCCGCCTTCGAAGTCTTCGAAGACACGGCCCGCGGACTGTGCCGGTGGATGAACGTGATGCCGGAGTTCTGCGCCCACGACAAGCATCCTCGCTACCGGTCGACCGTTCACGCGGGGAACTGGCCCGCCGATCGGCGCATTCCGGTGCAGCACCATCACGCCCACGTCGCCGCGACGGCCGCCGAACACGGAGTTCGAGGGACGTTCATCGGGGTCGCGTACGACGGGCTGGGTTTCGGCGATGACGGGACCTTGTGGGGCGGCGAGATCCTGCTGGCGTCCTACACCGGCTACCGGCGGTTCGCCCGGTTCGGCCACGCCCCGCTGCCCGGTGGCGAGGTGGCCGTGCGACGTCCGGACCGGATGGCGTTGGGCTACCTGGTCGGGGCCGAGGATTTCGGAGACGGCTCCCTCCCGCCCCCACCGGAGAACCGGGAAACCGAACTGGTCCGGCGGATGATCGAGCGTGGCGTGAACTGCCCGGTCACCTCCAGCGCGGGAAGGCTGTTCGACGCTGCGGCGGCACTGCTCGGGCTCTGTGGGGTGAACACCTACGAAGGAGAAGCGGCCGTTCTGCTCGAAGCCGCCGCCGCGGGCGAGCCGGTGCGGAGGCCACTCGCATGGAAGCTGCACCGCCGCGACGGCCTGTGGGTCTACGACCCCGTACCGACACTGCGTGAACTCATCGGCTCGGCTCGGCCGGCGAACGAGCTCTCGGCTCGGTTCCACGCGACGATCACCGAGGTCACCGTCGCACTGGTGACCAAGGCCGCCGCCGTCAGCGGCACGGACACGGTGTGTCTCGGTGGTGGCGTGTTCCAGAACCGCAGGCTCACCGGCGCTGTCACGAACTCCTTGGCCGACTTGGGTTTCCGGGTGTTCACCGGAGACAGGGTCCCGGTCAACGACGGCGGGATCAGCTACGGGCAAGCGGCCATCGCGGCGGCGCTGCTGGCAGGGAGGTAAATCGATGTGTCTCGGTATACCCGGGCGGATCGTGAGCGTGGAGGAGGACTTCCCTCGCGGCGGAATCGTCGACTTCGACGGCCTGCGGAGACCGGTTTGCCTCGCCTACACACCGGAAGCCGCGGTCGGTGATCACGTGATCGTCCACGTCGGTTTCGCGATCAGTGTCGTGGACGAAGAGGAAGCGGCACGGACGCTGGAAGTGCTGCGCGCGATGCCGGACGCGATCGAGACGGAGCTGGGATCGTGAAGTATCTCGACGAGTACCGGGATCCCGCGCTGGCGCGCAGGCTGCTCGGTGAATTGCGCGCCACCGCCACCAGGCCTTGGACGGTGATGGAGGTCTGCGGCGGCCAGACGCATACGATCGTGCGGCAAGGGATCGACGAACTGCTCCCCGCGGGCATGCGAATGATCCATGGTCCCGGCTGCCCGGTCTGCGTGACACCGCTCGAGATCATCGACAAGGCGCTCGCCATCGCCGCCCGGCCGGAAGTGATCTTCACCAGCTACGGCGACATGCTCCGCGTGCCCGGTACTTCCGGAGACCTCGTCGGGCTCAAGGCGCGCGGTGCGGACGTCCGGGTCGTCTACTCGCCTTTGGACGCCGTGCGGATCGCGCGGGAGAATCCGGAGCGCGAGGTGGTGTTCCTCGCCGTGGGATTCGAAACGACCGCTCCCGCCAACGCGATGGCGGTGCTGGACGCGGCCAAGACCGGTGTCACCAACTTCAGTGTCCTGGTGAGCCACGTCCTCGTGCCGCCCGCGATCACGACGCTGCTGGAGGCGCCGGACAACCAAGTCCGGGCCTTCCTCGCCGCCGGGCACGTCTGCGCCGTGATGGGCTGGACCGAGTACGAGCCGATCGCCGACCACTACGGTGTCCCGATCGTGGTGACCGGCTTCGAACCGCTCGATCTCCTGGAAGGCATCCTGATGGCGGTGCGGCAGCTCGAAACCGGCCGCGCGGTGGTGGAAAACCAGTACGTACGTGCCGTGCGCCGGACCGGCAACACCGCCGCTCGTGACGCCGTCGCCCAGGTGTTCCGGGTGACCGACCGGAAATGGCGCGGCATCGGCGAGATCCCCGCCGGCGGGCTCGCGCTCGACCCCGCGTTCGCCGACTTCGACGCGGACCGGCGGTTCGCCACCGGGGACATCGTCACCCGTGAATCCCCCGCCTGTATCGCGGGTGAGATCCTGCGCGGCACCCGTCTGCCGACCGACTGCCAGGCCTACGGAACGGCATGTACGCCCCGGACCCCGCTCGGCGCGCCGATGGTGTCGAGCGAAGGAACCTGCGCGGCGTTCCACAACGCCGGACGCGGATTGGAGCTCCGATGACCAGCCCCGCCGGCCTTGCCGGTCCCGCCTGCCCGATGCCGTCCGCCGAAACCGAGCGGGTACTGCTCGGCCACGGCTCGGGTGGGCAGCTCATGACCGAACTGCTCACCGACGTGATCACCGCCGAACTCGGCACGGGCGAGCCGCTCGAGGACGCCGCCGTCGTCGGTGTCGGTGGCGTCGACACCGTGTTCACGACCGACGGATTCGTCGTGACGCCGCGCTTCTTCCCCGGTGGGGACATCGGTTCGCTCGCCGTGCACGGCACGATCAACGATCTCGCGATGCGCGGCGCCATACCGGTCGCGCTGAGTCTCGCCTACATCATCGAAGAAGGTCTTCCCATCGCCGAGCTGAGGCGGATCACCCGTTCGGCGGCGGCCGCCGCGGCCGCCGCCGGAGTCGAGATCGCCACCGGGGACACCAAGGTGGTCGGCCGTGATGCGGCCGACGGGCTCTACGTCACGACCACCGGAATCGGCCTCCGGCCCGAAGGCGCACGGCCGTCCGCGGCCGGGGGCAGGCCGGGTGACGTGGTGGTCCTCTCCGGCCCGATCGGCCTGCACGGCACCGCGATCCTGAGTGCCCGCGAAGGGCTGGGTTTCGAAGCGGAGATCACGTCGGACAGCCGTCCACTGCACCGGCTGGTCGCCGCGATGCTGGCGGCGGGCGGCACCGGGGTGCACACCCTCCGGGACCCCACCCGGGGTGGGCTCGCGAGCGCGCTGAACGAACTCGCTTCCGCCTCCGGCGCCGGCATCGAGATCACCGAGGCCGACGTACCGGTACCGCGGCCGGTCGCCGCGGCGTGCGAACTGCTCGGACTCGACCCGATGCACGTCGCGAACGAGGGCTGTCTGGTCGGGCTGGTCGCACCGGAATCCGCGCGGGACGTCCTCCGGGCCATGCGTGCGTTGCCGGAGGGGGTGGACGCGACCGTCATCGGCGAAGTGACGGACGGCCCGGCTGGCCGGGTCAGCGCGCGCACCCTGATCGGCGCGACCCGGATCGTCGATGTCCTGATCGGTGAACAACTTCCGAGGATCTGCTGAGAGGTGAACCCGATGGACGCCGTCCTGGATCTCGCCGGGCTCGACGCGCTGATCGGCGCGCTGATCGCGAGCGGCCGGAAGGTGATCGGCCCGGTGCTCCGCGACGAGGCGATCACACTGGCGGAACTGGACTCCGCGGCCGATCTCCCCTCCGGGTGGGGTGTGGAGACCGGTCCCGGTCATTACCGGGTGCACCGGCGTGCCGACTCGGCGGTCTTCGGCCATTCCGCCGGGCCGCAGTCGTGGAAGCGGTTCCTGCATCCGCCCCACCGTGCCCTGCTCACCAGTGGGCCCGCCGGGTTCCGACCGGTCCGTGAAGAGCCCGTCGAGTACGCCTTTTTCGGCGTCCGGCCCTGCGACCTGGCCGCGATCGGCAAGCTACGCCAGATCGTCGGCGGGCCGATGCCGTTCGTGGTCGCCGCGCAGTGCACCGAACCGGGTGCTGTCTGCTTCTGCGCTTCGATGGGCTGCGGGCCATCGGCCGACGCGGGGTACGACCTCGCGCTCACGGAACGGATCGATCGCGAAGGCCACCGGTTCCTCGCCGTCGCCGGAACCGCGGCGGGTGCCGATGTCCTCACTCGTCTGCCACGACGTCCGGCGCACGAACATGATGTCGCGCTGGCGGACACGGACGTCGCGGAGGCGGCCCGGCGGATGGGCAGGACCATGCCGGAAACCGATCTCCGTGACCTCCTCGCCGGCAGCCGCGAACACCCCCGGTGGGAGGAGGTCGCAGGACGCTGTCTCACCTGTGGCAACTGCACCATGGTGTGCCCGACATGCTTTTGTGTGTCCATAGAGGACACAACTGACCTCGACGGTGGTGCGACACGTTCGCAACGCTGGGCGTCCTGTTTCGAGATCGACTTCTCACAGCTGCACGGAGGGGCGGTGCGGACCTCGGGAGCCGCTCGTTACCGGCAATGGATGAGCCACAAACTCGGTACCTGGTATGACCAGTTCGGTACTTCCGGCTGCGTCGGCTGCGGTCGCTGCATCGCCTGGTGCCCGGCGGGAATCGACATCACCGAGGAGGCTGCGGCTCTCGCGGAAGGTGCGTCACGATGACCGCCCCGCACTCCGGGACACCTTTGCTCGCCCGCCTGTCGGAAGCACAACGCCGGGCGGTCACCGCCCTCGGCCGGATCGAGGACTACACCCCCGGAACGCGGCTGTTCGACGAGAGCGGCGACGCCGACCGGTGCTGGCTGATCATCTCGGGCCAGGTCGCCGTGGACACCCACGTCCCCCACCGCGGCCCCGTGGCACTGCAAAGCGTGGGTGCGGGGGAACTGCTCGGCTGGTCGTGGCTGATCCCGCCGTATCGCTGGCATTTCGGCGCGGTGACCGTCGCCCCGACCCGCGCGTTGGTACTGGACGCCGGGCAACTGCGCGCACTCATGGAGACCGATCCGGCGCTGGGCTACCGGCTCACCCGGATTCTCCTCGAGACCTTGGTGAACAGGTTGCAGGCCAGCCGGCTCCGCCTCCTCGATCTGTACCGGAACCCGACGTGAACTCCGACCCGTGGCTCCCCCTGCCCTATCGGGTGGCCGGCCGGACCGCCGAGACCAGCGACTCGGCGACACTGACACTCACCCCGGCCGGCGATCGGCTGCCGGAGTTCC
Source organism: Amycolatopsis sp. NPDC043887 (assembly GCF_056435665.1). Taxonomy (NCBI): domain Bacteria; kingdom Bacillati; phylum Actinomycetota; class Actinomycetes; order Pseudonocardiales; family Pseudonocardiaceae; genus Amycolatopsis; species Amycolatopsis sp. NPDC043887. Next base: position 101,886 of record NZ_JBWKEB010000007.1, on the reverse strand, counting down.
GCCCCGGTCAGTTCGCCATGCTCTACGCCCATGGCATCGGGGAGATACCGATCTCCGTCAGCGCGATTCCCGGCGACGGGACGCTGGTGCACACCATCCGCGCCGTCGGCCCGGTGAGCCGGGCACTGCACGATGCCGAGCCCGGCACGGTCCTGGGTGTGCGCGGCCCGTTCGGCACGGCATGGCGGCTCGACGACGAGGACCTTCTCCTCGTAGCAGGCGGGATCGGGCTCGCACCGCTACGACCCGTGCTCCGGCAGGCCTTGACATGTCGATCTTCCCGCCGCGTCATCCTCATCGCCGGCGCACGGACACCCGCTGACCTTCTGTACCGGGAAGAGCTCCGTCGTCTGTCCGATATGGATGGTCCCGAAGTCGTACTCACCGTCGACCGCGGCGAGGACGGCTGGACCGGGCGCGTCGGCTTCGTCACCGAACCGCTCGCCACGCATCCGATCGATCCCGCGCACACCACCGCGCTCCTGTGCGGGCCGGAACCGATGATGCGCTTCTGCGCCAGATCTCTGCTCGGCCGTGGCATGCCCGCCGAGCGGATCGAAGTTTCCCTGGAACGAAACATGCAGTGCGGCACCGGTCTGTGCGGACATTGCCAGCTCGGCCCGCTTCTCGTCTGCCGGGACGGGCCGGTGGTCGGCTACCCGGTGGCGGAACCCCTCTTCCCGGTGAAGGAGTTGTGATGCTCTCCATCGCGGTCTGGAAGTTCACCTCGTGTGACGGCTGCCAGCTGACACTGCTCGACTGCGAGGACGAACTGCTGCCCTTGACCGAAAAGGTGAAGTTCGCGCATTTCGCCGAAATGACCAGTGTCTCCGAACCGGGTCCCTACGACATCTCCCTCGTCGAAGGGTCGGTGACCACCGCCGCCGAAGCCGAGAGGATTCAGCGCATCCGCGAACAGTCCGCGGTGCTGGTCGTGATCGGTGCGTGCGCCACCGCCGGCGGGATCCAGGCCTTGCGCAACTTCGCCGACGTCGACGAGTTCCGCTCCGTGGTATACGCGCGTCCGGACTACATCGAAACCCTGGCGACATCGACGGCGATCGCGGAACACGTCAAGGTGGATTACGAACTCCGCGGTTGCCCGATCGACAAAGGTCAACTGCTGGAGCTTCTCACCGCGTTGGCTGCCGGGCGCGCGCCGGATCTGCCGGACACCAGTGTGTGCACCGAATGCAAACGCCGAGGCCTGACCTGCGTGATGGTCGCGCACGGGACTCCCTGTCTCGGACCGGTGACGCACGCGGGTTGCGGCGCCCTGTGCCCGGCGGTGAACCGCGGCTGCTACGGCTGTTTCGGCCCGATGAAACAGCCGAACGTGCCCGCGCTGGTCCCGTTGCTGCGCCGGAGTGGAATGGGCGACGACGAGCTTCACCTGGTGTTCAGTACCTTCAACACGGCGGCGGAGTGGTCATGACCCATCGCGCGAATCGCATCCTGCAGGTAGCGGGACTCGCACGGGTGGAGGGCGAAGGCTCCCTTCACGTGCGGACGAAAGGCGACCAGGTCGAGAGCGTCGAACTCGCCATTTACGAACCGCCGAGATTCTTCGAGGCCTTCCTCCGGGGCCGGGACTTCCGCGAGCCACCGGACATCACCGCCCGGGTGTGCGGAATCTGCCCGGTGGCCTATCAGTTGAGTGCTTGCCGGGCCATCGAAGACGCCTGCGGCGCCGACGTCGGCCACCGACTGCGCGCGCTGCGGCGGTTGCTGTACTGCGGTGAGTGGATCTCCAGCCACACACTGCACATCTATCTGCTGCACGCGCCGGACTTCCTCGGCTTCCCGGATGGCATCGCGATGGCCGCCGCCCACCGGGAGACAGTGGAACGGGGTCTCGCGCTCAAAAAGGCGGGAAACCTGATCATGGAGACGATCGGAGGACGCGCGATCCATCCGGTCAACGTCCGGGTCGGCGGCTTCTACCGGGTCCCTGAGTTCCCCGAGTTGCGTGCACTGGCGGATACGCTGCGACACGCCTTGGACGACGCCCTGGAGACGGTGCGCTGGGTATCCGGATTCGACTTTCCCGACCTCGACGTACCCCATGACCTGCTCGCCTTGCGGGACACCGATGGCTATCCACTCGATCGGGGCGAACCGGTGGTCAGCACGGGCCTCCGATTCACCTCCAGCGAGTTCGGAGAGCATGTGGCGGAACACCAGGTCCCGCATTCGACGGCACTGCACGCCCGGCTGGACGGGCGGATGTTCCTGACCGGGCCGCTCGCGCGGTACACGCTCAACTCCGACCGGCTGTCCCCGCTCGCCGTGAGCGTCGCGGCCGACGCGGGCTTGGAAACCTCATGCCGCAACCCGTTCCGCAGCATCGTGGTCCGCGCCGTCGAGGTCGTCTACGCCGTCGAGGAGGCCTTGCGGATCATCGAAACCTACGAGCGGCCGGATCGGCCGTTCGTCGAAGTGTCCCCTCGTGCGGCGGTCGGCCACGGGATCACCGAAGCTCCACGCGGCCTGCTGTACCACAGCTACGAAATCGACGCGGGCGGGCGGATCCTGAGCGCGGACATCGTGCCACCGACCGCCCAGAACCAGCCCGCCATCGAGCACGACGTGGCGAGGCTGGTCGGTCGCCACGCCGGACTCGACGACCATGCACTGGTCTCGCTTTGTGAACGCGCGATCCGCAACTACGACCCCTGCATCTCCTGCTCGGCGCATTTCCTCGATCTCACCAGGGAGCACCGGTGAACTCGGTCGTCATCGGAGTCGGCAACGAATTCCGGCGTGACGACGGCGTAGGTCCGGCTGTGGCTCGCGAAGTCGCCCGGCGCGGTGTTCCCGCGGAGATCAGTGACGGGGACACCGTGCGGCTCATGGAAACCTGGGAGTACGCGAGCCTCGTCATCCTCGTCGACGCGGTCCGATGCTCGCCCGGTGTGGACGGTCGCTGGCACCGGACCACTCTTCCCGTCCACGGCCCCGTCGCGAGTTCACACGGCTTCGGAATCCCCGAGGCCGTCGAACTCGCGGAGGCACTGGGCCGCCTCCCCGGGCATTTGGTGATCTTCGCGGTGGAGGTGACCGACGTGGGGTTCGGACTCGGCCTGAGCCCGGCCGTCGCGGCGGCCGTCCCGGACGTCGTGAACGCGGTCCTCGCGGAGATCCGGCAGACGTCGTGAGTGGCGATTCGGGTTCGGGGCAAGAGGGTTCCAGGTATCTGCCGCGGGGACCTTCATGTACCTCACTGAACCTCCCGGCCACAGGAAGAACGCGGCAGGTGCCCAAGAGAGGACTCGCCAGAATCCCGATCGCCTGTACCAGCACCGACCGTCTTGGTCGCGGTATCCGGTGGTGAAGGCCTCCTTGCCCACGGGGTCGTGAGTGATGAAGAGGGTTCTGTTGAGCGGTAAGTCAAGGTGGCGTGACCGAGCCTCTGCGGCGAAGGACCCCTTCGCTGGGTCAAGGCAGCGAGGCGGCCTTCGCGGCGTGGTTCCGAACGGGCCGACAGGAGTCAGCCGCGCTCTTCAGTGTCCACAAGGGATGCTTTCCAGCGACGAAACGCCTGCTTCAAGGCCATATGCCCGGTTTGGCGAGGGGGTCGTGAGTGGCAAGTAGGGTTCTATTGAGGGGAAAGGCAAAGGTGGCGTGATCGAGTCCCCGTCATGCGGGCCGTCTTCGCCTACTTCGCCGACTTCGTGATGAGATCGCCGCCCTGGACAACAGGGTTCCGGACTGACTTGCCGGCCGACTCCGGCGTGACGTGTCCACCCGGGACGCTTCACGCCGATTGCGCGCCCGATTGATGTCATGATGTCCGCTTTCCGCCGGGGTCGTGAGTGGCAAAGACGGTTATGAAGGGGTAAGGCAAAATGTGGCGTGTTGCGAAGCCACTTTCGCACCGTCAGCCGAAGTGATCGACCCAGGTGGTGGTGAAGGCCTCCTTGCCTACCCTGAAGGTAGGGAAGGAGGCCTTCGCTACGTCGTCGACATGGCCCGGGGCGTGTGTCGAAGGGCGGCCATGAGCGGACCGCCCACCGCACCCGACACAGTTGCCTCACCCCTCAATAACCCTCTTTGCCACTCACGACCCCTCGTCAAACTGCACGAATCGCTTAACTCGGACACTGGCACCTCGGAAAATGTCTCTTCTGGACAGGCAGGTAGGTGTCTCTTCGGCGAGTCCCGCTCCTACCGCCAACTCCGGCACGCCACGTTCGCCTTACCCCTCTATAGAACCCGAATCGCCACTCACGACCCCCTCGCTAACCCGCACAAACCGCACAAATCGGACACTGACACTCGCAGAAACTGTCCCTTATGGACAGTCGGGAAGGTGTCTCTTCGGCGAGTCCCGCTCCTGCCGCCAACTCCGGCACGCCACCTTGACTTACCCCGCTATAGGGAGACCGGCCACCACCAAAGCTCGCCTGACCGGCCCGCCGCGGATAGGGGACCTCGCCGTCTTTCGCCACCAGACGGGCATCACGATGGCGCTGTTCCCGAGTGATCTCCGAGCGCCACTCAGGCCAACGCCGGCGCTGGACGGATAGAGATTTCGTGCTCACCGCCTCGCCTTCCGGCTGACGCGCACGGCGAACGTCAGCGCGAACCTGATCCGCGACCGTTGGGCCTTCTCGATCATCTTCCGCGGCCGGTCATCCGCCTCGCCGTGCCGGGCAGGTGACCGCGGCCGGGAATCAGAGGACCCGATGAGACGGAGGCAGCAGGGGTGCGTACGGCGATCTCGCCGCCCAATTCGGCGCCCTCGGCCAGCCTGAGCCTGTCGCCACTCCAGAACCGCCCGGCGTCGTACCAACTCGGCCGGTGCCCGTGAGGCAGCAGGCCCATCGCGTCATAAGTGATCGCGACTATCTCAGCGCAGTAAGCGGTCTCCAGCGCGGCGTCTCCGGTGTCGCGCTTCTTGAACGGAAGCCGGCCGCCCAGCCAGCGGGTGGCGAGGCGGGCCGTCGACGGGAACGGCGTACCGTCCAGCTTGGCGATGGTGCGCAGAGCGGCATCTTCCTCCTTGTCGCCGACAGGAGGATCGAGCTGGCGCAGCCAGACCCGCTGGTGGTACTGCTCGGTCCAAACGAGCACGGCTTGGCGGAGGTCGTGCAGTTGGGCGCCGCGCTGGCGAGCCCCCGTCCAGACATCCGGTAACGAACGCCCCAGCTCCGCGTGCCACAACAGCGGCGGAAGGTCTTCGATCACCACCGCCATGCCGACGTGGTTGACCGGGCTGTTCGTCACCATCCGGATGGTGCGATCGGCCGCGGCCCGGCCGCGGAAGAGCCACAGATCGCCCGTGCGTGCGACGGCGACGGCCTCGTCGAGATCGAGCTCTTTTCCCGGCACAGCGGTAGTCTAGGTAGATGCGCTGGTGGAAGGTAGTGGGTCTGGCCGGACTGGCCGGCGTCGCCGCCACCGGAGCGGTGATCGTGCGCGAGGAGCGGCGGCGGCGCGCCTACACCCCGGACGAGGTCCGCGAACGGCTGCACGCGCGTCTCTCGGAGACACCGGACGCCCCTGAAGGCTCGGGCGTCCCAACGGCCCTCGACTCGGGGTCATAGGTCACTGGCTCACCGTGGTCCGGCTACCTCATCGTGGGGGTATGACTGAGATCTGGCATCACGACTTCCGAGACGGCCTCACTATCGAGGTCCGCGTCCATCAGGACGGCAGGCTTCTGCACCGCGAGCTCTGCGAGTCGGACGAGGAGGCGACGGCCGTGGTCGAGCGGTGGCAGGAGCTCGACGGCGTGACCTGTGAGGTCGACGATCTGACCACCCGCCACCGTGCCGGCGACATCCTCGAACCCGAGCCGAGCGACCTTCTCGACGAAGATTCCGCGCCGGACGTCATCGGATATCGAGAGTAAGGCAAACGTGGCTGGATCGGTGCGGGTGGTCGTGAGTGGCGATTCGGGCTCGAACCCGAATCGGCATTGAATGGACGACACGCGAAGCCGCCACCCGCGCGCCGCGGTGGGTACCCAAGACACCCTTGGCGCTAACCCGAACCGCCACTCACGACCATCGCCTGCGAAGACGACACGTTCGAACTCTCCTCAACAAGGGCCGAGTCAGGTTCCTGACCAAAGCAAGTCTTCGAGAGGAAGGACGCTTCGATGTCCGGAATGAACCGCCGCCCGTCCTGGAAATGGACTACGACAGGGTTGTGCCTGCTGATCGTCTTGGGCATGGCGACGGCCGAGGCGAGTGCCGTCGCCCTGGGCCACGCGCCCCGCGCGGTCGATCTGGGCACCCTGCCAGGACACGTCTACAGCGAAACGGTGGCTTTGAACGACCGTGGAGAGGTCACGGGGACTTCCCACAGCGCGGTGTTGGCGACGTCGCGGGCCGTGCGCTGGGATTCCCGCGGCCGGATCAGTGACCTCGGCGTCCTGCCCGGTACCACCCGCAGCGTGGCGAACGCGATCAACGAACGCGGCACGGTCGTCGGTTTCTCCTATACCGCGGACCTCGACGACAGCCACGCCGTGCGCTGGGAACCCGGCGGACGGATGGCCGATCTCGGAACGCTCCCGGGCGGGATCAGCAGCGGGGCGGGCGGGATCAACGACCAGGGCGCCGTCATCGGGGGTGTCCGGCTCGCCGACCGGCGCTACCGCGCGGTGATGTGGGACCGGAGCGGTCGGATCACGGATCTCGGCCCGCTCCCAGGCGACTCTCAGGCCAACTCGGCGGCCGTCAACGACAAAGGTGTCGTGGTCGGCGCCTCCTATACGGACCCGGCGAACACCCGTCCGGTGCGCTGGAGCCGAAACGGCACCATCGCGCTGGCGCTTTCACCCGGAGACACCACCGGAACTCCGTTGTGTGTCAACGAAAACGGGGTGAGTGCCGGGAATGCCTACCACTCGGATTCCGGTCCATACGCTCGCCGGTGGGACAGTCGTGGCCACGTCACCGAGCTGCTTCCTCCGCCGGGTGGCGTGCGTAGCCGGGTGAGCGGCATCAATGACGCGGGCACCGTCGTCGGAAGCGCCGACCGCGCCGATCAACAGACCCGTGCCATCCGATGGGACCGGGCCGGGACCGTCACGGAACTGACCGCTTTCGGCGGTCCGAGCAGCGCCGCGGCGATCAACCGATGGGGCACCGTGGCAGGCGGCGCGCACCTTGCCGACGGCCGCGGCCATGCCGTCCGCTGGGACGCCGCCGGCCGGATCACCGACCTCGGCACCCTGCCGGGTAGCAGTCTGCCGAGCGAGGCCGTCGCGATCAACGATCGAGGCACCGTGATCGGCAACGGCTACACCTCGAACGGTGAATGGCACGCCGCGATCTGGCGCGCACCCGGGACCAGTGAGGGATAAGGCAAAGCTCACATTCCGTGGACGGCGCCGAGGCCGAAAAGGCCGGCTGAGAGGGACCTACGACCCTCGTCGCGGGCTCGCTTCTCGGCGACGCTCAACGAAAGTCGAAGCTTGCCCGAGGTGGCTTGGAGCGCTTGCGGGACGACGCGATGAACCCCTCCGGAGGCCGTCATGAAATGGGCACCCATCACGAAAACGACCGCTGCGGCGAACCTCGACGGATACGAGCGCACCTGCGCGGAATTCTCGTGGCAGGACGCCGGAACCCTCCTTTCCGGACTTCCGGACGGGCTAGGGCTGAACATCGCGTACGAAGCGGTCGACCGGCACGCCACCGGGCCGATGGCCGGAAAGACGGCCCTGCGCTGGCTGGATCGAGACGACAGAGTCCACGACCTCACCTACGCCGAACTCGCCGAACGCACGAACCGGTTCGCCAATCTCCTGGCCGGACTCGGTGTGCGCCGGGGCGAAAGGGTCTTCACGCTCCTCGGCCGTGTCCCGGACCTCTACGTCGCGACCTTGGGAGCGCTCAAAGCGGGTTGCGTCCTGTCGCCGCTGTTCTCCGCTTTCGGTCCAGAACCCGTCCGGCAGCGGCTGCGACTGGGCGAGGGTGCCGTGCTGGTGACCTCGCCGGCGCTGTACCGACGGAAGATCCGGCGGTTGCGCGCCGAACTCCCGTCCCTGCGCCACGTGCTGCTCACCGGAAGGGACGCCGAACCGGACACCACCGCACTCGAACCGGCCATGGCCGCGCAGAGTGCCACCTACGAGATCGGCGCCACGGCGCCGGAAGATCCAGCCCTGCTGCATTTCACGAGCGGTACCACCGGTACCCCGAAGGGTGCCTTGCACGTGCACGCGGCCGTCCTCGCTCACCACGTCACCGCGCGATACGCGCTCGATCTTCGCGACGACGACATCTTCTGGTGCACCGCCGACCCGGGATGGGTCACCGGCATGTCCTACGGCGTCATCGCTCCGTTGACCCTCGGTGCCACGATCATCAGCGACGAAGGCGAATTCGACGCACGCCGCTGGTATCACGTTCTCGCCTCGCAGCACGTCACCAACTGGTACACCGCTCCGACGGCGCTGCGGATGCTGATGCGCGAAGGCGGCGCGCTCGCAGGCGGCTTCGATCTTTCCGCGTTGCGGTTCATCGCGAGCGTCGGGGAACCACTCAATCCGGAAGTCGTGGTGTGGGGCCAGGAAGCGCTGAACCTGCCGGTGCATGACAACTGGTGGCAGACCGAGACCGGCGCGATCATGATCGCCAATTTCGCGAGCGAGGAGATCCGGCCGGGGTCGATGGGCAGGCCGTTGCCGGGGATCGACGCGGGCCTGCTCGAACGTGGGGACGACGGACGGGCGGAAGTGATCGGCGGGCACGTCCGCGAGATCACAGAGCCGGGAGTCGACGGGGAGCTCGCTCTCCGCCCTGGGTGGCCGTCGATGTTCCGCTCGTACTGGGGCGATCCCGCCCGTTACGGCAAGGCGTTCGCGGACGGCTGGTATCTCACCGGCGATGTCGCCCGCCGGGACGCGGACGGCTACTACTGGTTCGTGGGCCGGGCCGACGACGTCATCAAATCGGCCGGGCACCTCGTCGGCCCCTTCGAGGTGGAGAGCGCCCTGCTTGCCCACCCCGCGGTGGCCGAAGCCGGGGTGATCGGAACACCCGATCCGGTGGCGGGCGAGCTGGTCAAGGCCTACGTCTCCCTCAAACCTGGCCATGAACCCACCGAGGACCTCCGCCTCGAACTGCTCGCGTTCGGCCGCAAGGCACTCGGTGCCGTGGCGCCCAAGGCGATCGTCTTCGACCAGCGACTTCCGCATACCCGGAGCGGCAAGGTCATGCGCCGCCTGATCAAGGCACGCGAACTCGGTCTCCCGGAGGGTGACGTGTCCACTTTGGAGGGTGTGTGATGAACGGGCCGCGGGCGGTACGGACGCCACGGGCGAAACAACGGCACGAGCTGCTCCGTCAGATGATCCGGATCCGGAGGTTCGAAGAACGGTGCGTCGAGCTGTACAGCGCGGCCGCGATCCGCGGATTCATGCATCTCTGTATCGGCGAGGAGGCTGTCGCCGCCGGCATCATGCACGCCGCCGGCCCCGATGACCCGGTCGTGTCCACCTACCGGGAACACGGTCACGCACTGGCGAGAGGTATCCCGATGGAGGCGGTGCTGGCCGAGATGTACGGGCGCACCAACGGATGCAGCCGTGGGCGGGGTGGATCGATGCACCTGTTCGACGCCGGGCACCGGTTCTACGGCGGCAACGCGATCGTCGCCGGCGGGTTGCCGGTGGCCGTGGGACTCGCGCTCGCCGACCGGATGCGCGGCAGGCCGCAGGCCACCGTGTGCCTGTTCGGCGACGGCGCCGTGGCGGAAGGCGAGTTCCACGAATGTCTCAACCTGGCCGCACTCTGGCGGCTTCCGGTGCTGTTCTGCTGTGAGAACAACCTGTACGCGATGGGCACGGCGATCGAACGCGCGCAGGCGGAGACCGATCTCGCCACCAGGGCGGCGTCCTACGGCCTGTCCTCCTGGGCGGTCGACGGGATGGACGCGGTCGCGGTCACCGAGGCGGCCGAGCGCGCGCTGCAAAGCATCCGAGCCGGTTCCGGGCCCTGCTTCCTCGAACTGCGCACCTATCGCTTCCGGGCCCATTCGATGTACGACCCGGAACGGTATCGGGACAAATCCGAGGTCCAGGAATGGAAACGACGCGACCCGATCGAGCGGATGAGCACGCTCATGCGGGACGAAGGCGAACTTGGCGACCGGGAGATCGCGACGATCGAGTCCGAAGTGGACAAGGAGATCCGGGACGCGATCGCGGCCGCCGAAGCCGGCCCGCTCGAGCCCGTGGAAGACCTGACTCGATTCGTTTACTCGGAGCGATCATGACGAAGACGACGTACCGCGAGGCTCTGCGTCAGGGACTCCGCGAGGCACTCGAAGAAGACGATCGGGTCTTCATGATGGGCGAGGACGTCGGCCGGTACGGCGGTTGCTTCGGGGTGAGCCTCGGGCTACTGGAGGAATTCGGCCCCGACCGGATCCGTGACACGCCGTTGTCCGAGTCGGCCTTCGTCGGCGCCGGGATCGGGGCGGCGCTCGGCGGCCTGCGGCCGATCGTCGAGATCATGACGGTCAACTTCAGCCTGCTCGCCCTGGACCAGATCATGAACAACGCCGCCACCCTGCTGCACATGTCCGGTGGCGCGCTCAACGTGCCGCTCGTGATCCGGATGACGACCGGCGCCGGGCGGCAGCTCGCGGCCCAGCATTCGCACAGCCTCGAAGGCTGGTACGCGCACATCCCCGGCCTCAAGGTGATCACACCCTCGTCACTGGAGGACGCGCGGGGAATGCTGCTCACCGCACTGCGCGACCCAGATCCGGTCCTGCTGTTCGAACACGGCTCTCTGTACAACGTCTCGGAGGAACTGGCCGACGACGCGGGCGCGGTGGACATCGAGCGCGCGGCGGTCCGGCGCAGCGGCAAAGACCTGACGATCACCGCGTACGGAGGCACCTTGCGCACCGCGCTGGCCGCCGCGGACGATCTCGCCGCGCAGGGAATCGACGCCGAAGTCCTCGACCTTCGCGTCCTCCGCCCGCTCGACGAAGCGGCCATCCTCGCCTCGGTCACCCGGACCCATCGGCTGGTGATCGTCGACGAGGGCTGGCGCAGCGGCAGTCTCTCCGCGGAGATCGCCGCCCGGGTCGCCGAGAAGGCGCTCTACGAGCTGGACGCGCCGATCGAGCGGGTCTGCACGGCCGAAGTACCGATCCCCTATGCCGAACAGCTAGAGGAGGCGGCCCTCCCCCGGCCCGTGGACATCGTGGCGGCGGCGAAGCGAGCGGTGGGCTGAGATGGCCGACTTCCTGATGCCTTCTCTCGGTGCGGACATGGATTCCGGAACCATCCTCGAATGGCTGGTGGCCCCGGGAGCAAAGGTGCACCGTGGCGACATCGTCGCGGTGGTCGACACCGCCAAGGCCGCGATCGAGGTGGAGTGCTTCACCTCCGGCACGGTGGAAGAGATCCTGGTTCCACCCGGCACCTCGGTGGCGGTCGGCACCCCTCTGGCCCGGATCGGCTCCGCCGAAGCCGGGATCGAACCGGAACCGCCGACCGCCCCGGTGCCCGAACGGCCTGTTCCCGCGATACCGGAGCAGCCGCGAAGGTCCACGATCGAGCTGGCGAGCCCACCGGCGCGATCCTTCGCCGCACAGGTCGGTGTCGATCTGGAGACGGTGCGGGGAACCGGCCGTGACGGCCGCATCACGCACGCCGACGTCGAACGTGCCCGCCCGGACCGCCGCGCGATCGAGATCGGCGGCGGGCGGCTCAAGATATCGCCTTACGCCCGGCGGCTCGCCAGGGAACGTGGTGTCGACCTGAGTTCACTCGAACCCGGCTCCGCCGACGGCGCCCTGCGTGCGCGCGACCTTCCCGCCATCACACCGGCGTCCACGACACCGTCGGCCGAACCACCGCGGCACATCGCCGATCCGGTGGCACTACGGCAGACGATCGCCGCCCTGATGGCCCGCTCCAAACGCGAGATCCCGCACTACTACCTCTCCGCGACGATCGATCTGAAGGCCGCGACCGACTGGCTGCGTGAATACAACCTCGCGGTACCGGTCACCGAACGGGTCGTTCCGGCGGCCCTGCTGATCAAGGCCACCGCGCTCGCCGCCGTCAAGGTTCCCGAACTCAACGGTCACTGGAAGGACGGCGCTTTCCGTCCGTCGGCCGAAGTGCACCTTGGTGTCGCCGTGGCGCTTCGGGGTGGCGGGCTCATCGCCCCCGCGATCGCCGACGCCGACCGGCTTTCCCTGCCGGAGACGATGCGACGGCTCCGCGATCTCGTGTCCAGAACCCGGTCCGGCTCCCTGCGCGGCCAGGAGCTGACGACCGCCACCCTCACGGTGACCGATCTCGGCGACAACGGGGTCGAAGCGGTACACGGCGTCATCCACCCTCCGCAGGTGGCGCTCGTCGGCTTCGGCGCGATCACCCCGCGGCCCTGCGCGGTGGGCGACCTCATCGGCATCCGGCCGCTCGTCACCGCGACACTCGCCGGTGACCACCGCGCGACCGACGGCGCCACCGGCGCCCGCTTCCTCAAGACCGTCACAGCCTTGCTGCAGAAACCGGAGGAGCTATGACCCAGCCACTCACCCAAGACCGGGCACACGCGGCGATCCGTTCCGCGCTCCGAGGATTCGCCACCGAGGCCGATCTCGAATCCCTCGACCCCGGCGAAAGCCTTCGTGAAGCACTCGAACTCGACTCGCTCGACTTCCTGACCTTCGTGGAGCGGCTTTCCGGCACTCTCGGCAGGCGGATCGAGGAGAGTGACTACGGCAAGCTGGCCACGATGGACTCCACGACCGAGTTCCTCCTCGCGCGGGCACGCTGAGAGCACCGCGGTCAGGCGATCGGTGACGTGAACCGCGAGTCTTCCGTCAGGACGCCGCGAGGGCGTCCAGAGCCGCCCGGATGCGCTTGCCCGCTTCCTCGGCGACCGGGCGGAGTTCTTCGCGTTCCGGCACTTCGATCATGACGCGCGGGTCGAGTGCCTGGACCAGGCTGCGTTCGTCACCGTCGGCGCGGACCACGACGTTGCAGGGCAGCAACAGCCCGATCATGCGGTCGACCTCCAGCGCACGATGTGCCAGCGGCGGGTTGCAGGCGCCGAGGATCACGTACGGTTCCATGTCGGCGTCAAGCTTGTCGCGCATCGTGGCCTGGACGTCGATCTCGGTCAGTACGCCGAATCCCTGATCTTTCAGCGCCGCTCGCACTTCGGCGACGGCTTTCTCGTAGGGCAGGTCCAGGGTGAGGCTCAGGTCGTATTTCACGGTGATCATTTCCTTTCTCGATGGATGGGCGGTTCAGCCGCCGCGCAGGGCGGCTGGGGCGAACACGGCCGCGGCCGCGACTCCGGCGGCGACCACGAGGATCACGTAGGCGAACGTCCGCCGGACGGTCCGCTCCGGGAGCCGGTCGCCGACCTTCCCGGCCACCAATGACGCCAAGAGGGCCACCGCGGCGAATACCGCGGCGATGTCGTAGGGCAGATCCGGCATCGTGGTGGCGTGGGCGGCCAGCCCGCCCAGTGAGGTGAGCACGATGACGACCAGTGAGGTCGCGACCGCTTCCGGCGCGGTGAGGCCGAGCAGCATGGTCAGGGCGGGGACGATGACGAATCCGCCGCCGACCCCGAACAATCCGGTCAGCACCCCGACGACCGCGCCGACGGCAAGGGCCTTGGGCACGCAACTTCGCCAGTTCACCCCGCCCGCACTGGTCCGGCAGGCGCCGTCGCGCTCCGACGCGGCGGTGAGCATCCGTACCGCTACCACCGCCATGAGCACGGCGAACGCGACCAGCAGCCAGCGGTCGGGCAGCAGTTTCCCCAGCGCGGTGCCGGCGAACGCGGCCGGGACACTGGCAGTGGCGAAGACCAGCGCCACCGGCCAGCGGATCACCTTCGACCGCCACCGCCCCACCAAGCCCCCGGCCGCGGACACCGTGACGACCAGCAACGACGTCGGGATCGCCGCGGACAGCGGGAGGCCGACCCCATAGACCAGTGCGGGGATGGCGAGGATGGAGCCGCCCGCGCCGAGCAGGCCCAGGGCGGCGCCGATGATCAGGCCGAACGCCGCCGCCAGGATCATCATGGTGGCCGCCTCAGCCGGTGGCCATGGCAAGCCCTGCCAGGGCCGCCCGGTCGAACTCGTCATCCACCGCGACGACCCGGCGCCCGGCCGCGGCGAGGACGGAGGCCGCGATCGACGCGCGGTAGCCGGCCTGACAATGCACCCACACCTCTCCGGAAGGCACCTCACCGAGACGACCCAGCAGGTCGTGCAGCGGGATGTGCACGGCACCGTCGATGTGGTTCCGCGCCCATTCCAGGTTGCGCCGGACATCGAGAACGGTCACCGGCCGATGGTGACGGACCATGGCCAGCTCACCGAAATCCGCTCGGTGGAACGACCCGAGCGGCGCGGCGCCCGACCACGCTTCGGGCGTGCCGGTGGCCGCGGCTTCGACACGATCGATTCCGATCCGGACCAGTTCGCGCTGCGCGCCGGCGACCTGCTCCGCGGTGTCGCCGAGCAGGGACAGCGGCGTACCCCAGGGGATCAGCCACCCCAGATAGGTGGCGAAATTGCCGTCGGCACCGAAGTTCAGCGTGCCTGCCACGTGCCCTGCCGCGAACGCGGTCCGCGACCGCAGGTCCACTACCCACTCCCCTGCCTCGATGCGCGAACGCAACTCGGCCGGATCGGCGGTCTTCGGTGCGGCGAGGTCGGGGAGGCCCGGGCCGGCGCTGTTCGCCGGTCCCATATGAGCGTAGTAAGCCGGGTAGGCGTCCAGCCCGGCGAGCAGGCTGTCCACATAGTCGCGCTCCTGCTGCGTCAGGACCGGGTTGATCCGCTTCTCCCGACCGATCGTCGACCGATCCGCGTCGGACTGCGTGGCCGAGCAGAAACTGCCGAAACCGTGCGTCGGGTAGATCTCGGCGTCATCCGGCAGGATCTCGGCCAGCCGATGAGCCGACGCGTACTGCCGCTTCACCAGCTCATCGGTGTGGGCGGGGCCGAGCAGGTCGGGACGGCCCGTGGAGCCGTACAGCAGCGAACCGCCGGTGAACACCGCCGGGACCCGTCCAGGCGCCTCCAGCACGTAGGACAGGTGCGTGAAGGTGTGCCCTGGTGTCGCCAGCGCCCGTACGCGCATGTGTGGCCCGACTTCCACCACGTCCCCGTCCTCGATCGACGCGCGTTCGAAGGACACCTTGTCCGCGGCGTTCACGTGGTAGGCCGCGCCGGTCACACGGGCCAAAGCGAGCCCGCCGGTCACGTAGTCGTTGTGGATATGGGTCTCGAACACGTCCGTGATCCGCAACCCACGCACTTGCGCCAGGTCCGTCACCCGGTCGATGTCGCGCTGCGGGTCGACCACGAACGCCGTCTCGCCGTCCTCGACGAGGTAACTGCGGTCTCCGAGGCTCGGAGTGTCGATGGCGATGATCTCGATCATAAAGCCTCCTTATACCCCCGGGGGTATCTAACCTCCAGTGTAGCGCATCGGCCGGCACTTCGCCGGACACCTTAAAAGGCACTGCGACAGAAGGTGATTCGCCCCATCGAGACAGCGTCGCAGCACCGAGGACACATCTCCAGAGACCATGGTCCCCACTCCACCGCCGACGGCTCATCCGGACCGCGGCAGGCGTACACAGGTACCCCTGGGGGTATAGTGGCCGCAGAGGCCTTGTCGTGAGCCCCTTGGAGGAACACCGAATGTGCCAGCGAATCGTCTGTCCGAAATGCGGAAAGCCGTCCTATCGGGGCTGCGGCAACCACGTCGAGCAGGTACTGGGCGATGTGCCCGCAGCCCAGCGCTGTTCCTGCGCCACCGAGCAGCCCGCACGGAAGCCGTGGCGACTGTTCCGCCGTCGCTGAAATCCCGGGCGACGACGGCGGTTCGTCCCACTCGGCGCGACGCGGGCGTCTCGGTGTCGCGCCGAGTCCGCCCGCGGCCGGCCCGGACCCTCAGGCCAGGGTCATGAACAGCTTTTCGAGCTCCTCGCGATCGGCGGCCCCTTGCACGGAGTCATCGGCGAGGCACTGCTCCAACCCGCTGGCGATCAACCGGAAACCCGCCCGGTCCAGCGCACGGGAAACCGCGGCGAGCTGGGTGATGACCTCCCGGCAGTCTCGTCCGTCGTCCATCATCTGGATCAGGCCACCGACCTGCCCTTGCGCCCGCCGCAGCCGCTTGCGCACGTCCGCGACGACATCTTGGTTCAGCTCCACACCGACCTCCTCAGGTACCCCCCAGGGTACCTGGAACGCGTGTGCGGTGTTCGGCGGCGCGCGGTCGGGGCCAGCTCTCCTTGCCCGCCGGGAACCGCGGTCTTGAATGATCCGGCTCGGGCTCGGGGAGAGAACAGGACGAGGGCCGACGCGACAACTCCGTTCCCCTCACGCCGCGGTCCAGGTTTCCGACACCCGCCGCCATTCCCGCTCCCACGCGGCACCGCGCAGGCGACCCAGCATCGAACGACCGGCGAGAAAGAAGCCCGTAAGCAGCATCACGCACACGATCCAGAAGGCGACGCCGACGCCGACCCCCTGGCCGGCCACGTCAGCGGGCGTCGCGGGCGCCTCGACCGCGTTACCCTTCGCGTCGAGCCAGATCCGTATTTCGTTGCCGGTGGTCAAGCCGGGGTCCACGGTGACCACACCCTCCCGGACAGGCCCGCCGGGGACCGTCCAGCGAGCATGCGCCTTCACCGTCTCTTCGACGGGCACTCCATCGAACCGGACCTGCGCGGGCGGCGCGTCGGCCACCAGCATCGCAGTCGACTCGTGCCGGTTCGCGGCCTGCTCACCCGCTCGCCGCAACCCGGCGTCGTAGGCCTCGGACCCCACTGCCACGGCGAACGGGATCACCAACAGGGCGACCAGGACCACACCGATCACCAGCGCGGCCTCCAGCCGATCCGACGGCCGGGCAAGCGGGTTCCGGCCGACATGAAGCCGCCGCCACACCGCCGTGGCGATTCCCGGCTGTGCTCGCATGATTCTCTCCTCGGTCAGGGGCCGCTCCAGGAACGAATGTCGACGCCTGGCTTCCAGCCTCTCTCCCTGAGGGAGCACACGGGAGTGGCTGTGGACCCCTGCGAACCGGGACCTTCGGCATGCCACCGTCCGATCCGGCCCTTAGGCCCATCGACCGCGGACCTAAGCCCCATGGCACTGCCGCGCCGGACGTAGATCCTCTATTGGAGGGAAAGGCGAAGGTGTCATATCGGCCGGGTTCGCCGTGAGTGGCGATCCGGATTGTCGAGGGCGCGGCAGAGCCGGCGTGATCGCGGTCTCCGACCTTCTCAGTACCGGGCCTTGGCTGGCTGACTGTGCGGAGCTTGTGTCATCCAACGCAGCGAAATCCACACGGTCCTGCCGCGGGGCTGCGGAAACTGGGGCACTCGACGTCACACGCCACCTTTGCCTTACCCCTCAGGTAAGTGGGCCTACGGACGGAAGATCGGAAAGACTGATGGCACAGCAGGAACAACCCGGAGACCTCGACGGAGCCGAGCCAGACGCCGAGGCCCCGGCGGGCGGCAAGGAGTTCTCGAACCGGTTCGGCTTGCCGGCCGCGACGGCGCTGGTGGTCGGTTCGATCATCGGAACGGGCGTGTTCGCCCTTCCCTCGTCCTTGGCCCCGTACGGCTTGTCGAGTCTCTTGGCCTTCGCCTTGGTCACGATCGGCGCCTTGGCTCTGGGCTCGGTGTTCGGTTGGCTCAACAAACGCGTGCCGGGCTCGGGCGGGCCGTACTTGTACGCGCGGGACGCCTTCGGTGACTTCGGCGGCTTCGTCACCGCCTGGGCCTATTGGCTGACCGCCTGGGTGGGCAACGCCGGTATCGCGGTCGCCTGGGTCGGGTACGTGGAAGTGTTCGTCAACAAGGATCACAACCCGTGGTGGTCGATCGCCATCGCGCTGGTCGGTCTGTGGCTGCCCGCCGCGATCAACATCTCCGGCGTCCGGAACCTCGCGTGGTTCCAGATCGTCACCACGATCCTCAAATTCGTGCCGCTGGTGTTCATGGCGACCATCGGTTTGTTCTTCGTCAAGGCCGAAAACCTCGGTTCGTTCAATCCCAGCGGACTGTCGTGGGTGGGCGCCGTCTCCGCGGCGGCCGCGATCGCCCTGTTCAGCTACCTCGGCCTGGAGACCGCCTCGGTGGCCGCCGGACGCGTCCGCGACCCGCGGCGCAACGTGTCCCGGGCGACCGTGCTCGGCACCCTCGTCTGCGCCGTCGTCTACGTCCTGGGGACCGTCACGGTGTTCGGCACGGTCGGACAGCAGGCGCTGGTCGACTCCACTTCACCGTTCTCCGATTCGGCCACCGCCATCTTCGGGGCGAGCTGGGCCGGGCAGGCCATGGCCGTGGTGGCGATCGTCTCCGGGCTCGGCTGCCTGAACGGCTGGACGTTGATCTGCGCCGAGATGCCGATGGCCGCCGCCCGTGACGGGCTGTTCCCGACCCAGTTCGCCAAGCTGAGCAAGAAGGAGATCCCGGTCTTCGGCATCGTGGCCGCCACCGTGCTGGCGTCGGTGCTCACGGCTTTCGGCTACTGGAACTTCCAGTCCGTGTTCACCAACGTGGTGCTGCTGGGTGTGTTCACCGCGGTGATCCCTTACCTGTACTCCGCCGCCGCGCATCTCTACTGGCTCATCGTCCAGGGTCGCGCGCTGAACTGGCCGCATTTGATCCGCGATCTGGTCGTGACCGCCTTCGCGTTGCTCTTCAGCTTCTGGGCACTGGCAGGCAGCGGTTACCAGGCGGTGTACTACGGAGTGTTCGCCTTCTTCCTCGGTATTCCCGTCTACGTCTGGATGAAATCCCAG
The DNA here is from genome assembly GCF_056435665.1 of Amycolatopsis sp. NPDC043887. Lineage (NCBI taxonomy): Bacteria > Bacillati > Actinomycetota > Actinomycetes > Pseudonocardiales > Pseudonocardiaceae > Amycolatopsis > Amycolatopsis sp. NPDC043887. The sequence goes on along the minus strand of NZ_JBWKEB010000007.1, from coordinate 83,099 downwards.
CGCAAGGAGTACGGCGAAACCCCCGTCACCCCTATCCGCTACCCCACGGACAGCCCATATTTCCTCTCCCCGAAAGGGAACAACGGCGCAAGCGCCAAGAACGCTTCCCCACCGCCGTCCGAAACGCAGGAGCAGTCATGACTTTCGCCGTTCATTCGGAGGTCGGCCGGTTGCGGCAGGCCATCGTGCACCGTCCCGGACTCGAGCTCACCCGGTTGACCCCACGCAACATCGGCGAACTGCTCTTCGACGACGTCCTCTGGGCCAAGCAGGCGAAACAGGAGCACGACGCGTTCGCCGAAGCCCTGCGGGACAAGGGCGTCCGCGTGCACTACTACGGTCAGTTGCTGGCGGAAACGCTCGCGCTGCCCGAGGGCCGGACGTTCGTGCTGGATCGGGTGTGCACCCCCGAAATCCTCGGCCCGGCGCTGGTCGCGCCGCTGCGGGCCCTGTTCGACGACCTCGACGGCGAGAACCTGGCCGAGTATCTGGTGGGCGGAGTCCTCAAAGCCGACCTTTCCCCGCTGCGAGCGCGGAGTCTCCGATGGGACACCCTCGCCGCCGACGACTTCGTCCTCCCGCCGTTGCCCAATCACCTGTTCCAGCGTGACGATTCCTGCTGGGTGTACCGCGGTGTCTCGATCAACCCGATGGCGAAACCGGCCCGGCAACGCGAATCCCTGCACACCCGGGCCATCTACCGCCACCATCCGATGTTCGCCGGGGCCGGCTTCCACACCTACTACGGTGACGACGACGTCAGCCACCAGCCGGCCACGATCGAAGGCGGTGACGTGCACGTCCTCGGCGAGGGCGCCGTCCTCATCGGCATGGGAGAGCGCACCACGCCCATGGCCGTGGAGATCCTCGCCAAGGCGCTGTTCTCGTCCGGACAGGCACACACCGTGGTCGCCGTGGAGCTTCCGCACTCGCACGCCACGATGCATCTGGACACGGTGATGAGTATGGTCGACCGCGCCACCTTCGTGGTCTACCCCTACTTCGACCGCGGCGCCCGCAGCTGGACCATCACCGCGGGCGAAGAGCCCTCCACGCTGAGCGTGAACGCCAACGACAGCCTCTGGCACACCCTCGCCGAAGTCCTGAAAATCCACGAGGTCACCCTGCTCAGCACCGACGAGGACATCCGGGCCGCCGAGCGGGAGCAATGGGACGACGGTACGAACTACCTCGCCGTCGCACCGGGGGTCGTCCTCGGCTACGAACGCAACGTCGCCACCAACACCATGCTGCGCAAACACGGCATCGAAGTCGTCACCATCGCCGGAAGCGAACTGGGACGCGGCCGTGGCGGCCCGCGCTGCATGACCTGCCCGATCGACCGCGACCCGAGCTGAACGGATCCGAAATGGCCTTCAACCTGCGCAACCGCAGCTACCTCACCGAACTCGACTTCACCAAGGAAGAACTCGTCTTCCTGCTCGACCTCGCCGCCCAGCTCAAGTCCGCGGCCTACGCCGGAATCGCGCAGAACCGGCTGGTGGGCAAGCATTTGGCGCTCATCTTCGAGAAGGCCTCCACCCGGACCCGATGCGCGTTCGAGGTCGCCGCAGCCGAGGAAGGAGCGACCACGACCTACCTCGGCCCCCAGGACGCCCACCTGGGACACAAGGAATCCGCCCGTGACACCGCTCGCGTGCTCGGCCGCATGTACGACGGGATCGAGTACCGCGGCCACGAGCAGGCCACCGTCGAAGAACTGGCCCGGCACTCCGGCGTACCCGTCTACAATGGACTCACCGCGACGAGCCACCCCACGCAATCACTGTGCGACGTGTTCACCATGCGCGAGCACAGCACGAAGCCCTTGCCGGAGATCGCTTTCTGCTACCTCGGCGATACCCGGAACAACGTCGCCCGTTCCCTGCTCGCGATGGGTGCCAAACTCGGCATGGACGTCCGGCTGGCCGGACCCCGCGCGCTTTGGCCCGATGAGGAGCACTTGGCGGCCTGTCTGGCCGAAGGCGCGGCCAGCGGGGCCCGGATCACCGTCACCGACGACGTCGAGGAGGCCGTGACGGGCGCGGACTTCGTCTACACAGATGTCTGGGTGTCCATGGGCGAACCCGCCGGCACCTGGCACGACCGGGTCGAGCTGCTGGCGCCGTATCAGGTCACGGCCAAGACGCTCAGCGCCACCGGCAATCCCGGCGTCCGGTTCCTGCACTGCCTGCCCGCACTGCACGACCGCGAGACCGAGGTGGGAGCCGAAGCGTTCAAGGAATTCGGGCTGGACGGTGTCGAGGTCACCGACGAAGTCTTCGAATCCCCGGCGTCGCTGGTGTTCGAACAGGCGGAGAACCGGATGCACACCATCAAGGCGATCCTGGTCGCCACGCTGGGGAGCTGACCATGCGGATTCTCGTCGCGCTGGGCGGCAATGCCCTGCTGCGCCGCGGTGAACGGCCGGACGCCGACCTCCAGCAGGTCAACGTGCTCGCCGCCGCCGAGGCCCTCGCGGAACTCGCCACCGAGCACGAAGTCGTGCTCACCCACGGCAACGGCCCCCAGGTGGGGATGCTGGCCCTGGAAAGCGCGGCGGACCCCGCCCTGACCCGGCCATACCCACTCGACGTCCTCGGCGCGCAGACCCAGGGCATGATCGGCTACCTGCTCGGCCAGGCACTGCGGAACGTCTTGCCCGGTAAGCAGGTCGCCACGCTGATGACGCAGACGCTCGTCTCCGTCGCCGATCCCGCGTTCGGCGATCCCACCAAGTTCGTCGGCCCGGTCTACACCGAGGAGCAGGCCGCCTCGCTGGCCGCCGAACGTGACTGGACCGTCCGCCAGGACGGCCCGTCCTGGCGCAGGGTCGTTCCTTCGCCAAGGCCGCAACGCGTGGTGGAGACCCCGGTGATCCGCGCGCTCGCCGAGGCCGGAACGATCGTGGTCTGTGCCGGCGGGGGCGGTGTTCCCGTGGTACGAGACGAACACACCGGACGGTTGCGGGGTGTCGAAGCCGTCATCGACAAGGACCAGACCGCCGCCCTGCTCGCCGAAGCCCTGGACGCCGACGCGCTACTGCTGCTGACCGACGTACCCGCGGTCATCGACGACTACGGCACCCCGCACGCCACTCCGATCCACCACACCACTCCGGCACGGCTGCGGTCCCGCGACTTCCCGGCCGGTTCGATGGGCCCGAAAGTCGACGCCGCCTGCCGTTTCGTCGAACTCACCGGCAACACAGCCGCCATCGGCGCCCTCGACTCACCCGCCGCGATGCTGCGGGGCACCGAAGGCACCGTCATCACACCCGGCGGCAAGGCGTGAGCGGTGGGCCACTCAAGCCTCGACTGACACCTTGCCATCGAGGGGTAGGTCGAAGGTGGCGTGACCGAGCCTCTGAGGTGAAGGCCTTCGCTGGGTCAAGGCAGGAAGGCGGCAGTCAGCTGCACCCTGAGTGTCCACAAGGGACACTTTCGCTGACTCAATGTCTGATTGATGCCCGGATGGGCGATTTCACAAGGGAGTCGTGAGTGGCGTTTCGGGTTAGAACCCGAAACGCCACTCACGACCCTCGCCAAACCGCACAAATCGCTCAACTCGGGCACCGGCACCTCGGAAAATGTCCCTTATGGACAGTCAGGAGGTATCTCTTCGGCGAGTCCCGCCCCTGCCGCCGACTCCGGCACGCCACGTTTGACTCCCCCCCCCATAACCCGAATCGCCACTCACGACCCGGCAGGAACCGTGCACACAGGCATCATCCGGCCGCTCGCCCGCCCGAGTACGTCCCTTGTGGACACTCAGGACACGGCCGGCTTCCGCCGGACAGTTCACAACCACACCGCGGAGACCACCTCTCGGCCATGAAGCCGGTGACGGAGTCCTTCACCCCAGAGGCTCGGTCACGCCATATTCGACTTATCTCCGAATGTCCGTCGCGCTCCCCTGCGCCACGTCCGCGCTCTTCCCCAAGAGGTTCATAAGGGAGGGCTGAGCCGGTGAGCAGCCGGAACGCACGCGCGGCGGCGCACGGAAGCATCCGGGCACGCAGGCCGTTGGTCCCGCCAACGGGGTTCCTCTGCCCCTTCTGCACGGCGGAGCCGACGAGCAAGGTTTCACCATGGACAACGACTTCGAGGAAGAGGATCGACCTACTGTCAACGGAGCAAGGCTGTGGGCGGGCGGGGCCGCGACGGCGGTGACCGCCGGCCTGACCGCGATCGTCGGGATCCTGATCGCGCGCGGCCTGGTCAAAGTCGCCGTGCTGGCACCCAGCCGCGAAGGTGCGTGGGGTGGGGCAAGCACCCTCACCTACTCCCTCGCGTCGGCGGCCATCGCACTCGCGGCGACCGCTCTGCTGCATCTTCTTCTGCTCACGGCACCGAAGCCCCGGAGGTTCTTCGGCTGGATCATGGTGCTTTTCACCGCGATCTCCGTCGTGATCCCGCTCAGCCTGGGTGCCGCACTGGACGCGCGGCTCGCGACGGCGATCATCAACCTGGCCATCGGGCTCGCCATCACGATCACGCTGTCCGGCGTCGCGGGTTCGGCCATCCGCCCCCGGCGGACGACCGGATCGTTCGAACACGAATCACCCTGACCCACGGTCAGCGGTGATCCACCTTTCATCCCGGGACGGGCCACCGCACAGGAGAAGGAGAAACACCATGACACCGAGCGAACAGGAACAGCGATGAGCGGCCGTCCCGAGGTCGCGGACGTCGGCGTCCTGGCAGCCGAACTGCTCCAGCAAGCCCGCGAACACCACTCACGGCGTGCCGCCAGGACCCTGGTGGCAGGCAACTCCCAACGGGTCACCCTCATCGCGCTGGCCGAGAGCGCCGAACTGGCGGAGCACGACTCGCCCCCGGCCGCCACACTGCACGTCATCACCGGAAGCGTTCGCCTGAGCACCCACGACCACGACTGGCTCCTCGGCCGCGGTCAGCTGACCGCCCTCCCACCCGAGCGGCACAGCCTGGCGGCGTTCCTCGACAGCGCCGTCCTGCTCACCGTCGCGCTCCACTGAGCGTCCGGTCAAGCGGTGGTGGTCACCGGCGCGTGCAGACGTCGTCCGGTCACCTTCTCCACCTCGATCCGGACGAAATGGTCGCGGCGACCGTCGACCCAAGGCGCCAGCCATGTTCCGGACACGTCCACAAGCTCGGTGACTTCCGTGATCAGGTTCGCGTGGCCGACGACGGTCACACTCCATCCGGTCCGCAGCTCGGGATCGAGTTCGTCGGTCTGGAAGGCCACCACGGTGTTGCCGGTCGCGGCGGCCAGTTTCGCCCCGCCGGCCACCCGGATCACGACGTGGTCCCGCTTCAACCGGAAGTTGACCGGCTGCACCGCCGGCAAGGCGTCTTCGACGAAGACCAGACGCCCCACCCGCACTGTCCGCAGAAGGGCAAGGCACTGCTCGCGGTCCAGGACCTCGAGCTGTTGTCGATCCGCCACGATGACTCCCTGAAGACGTTGAAGAACAAGCACTTTCGAGCATGACCACCGGTTCGCCCACCGGTCAGGGCCGGACGTCCCGGTCTGCGAGGTCCATCGGCCATGACCGTGCTGTCAGTCGCAGCTCCGAAGCGGGAGCCGAGCACAGCTTGCGCCGGGCGCTCTCCGAGATCGTCCGCACCACCACCGACTCGCTCGGCTTCACCCCCGTTCTGCGGCTTGACGGCCCGCTCGACACTCTCGTGCCGACCCGGCTCGCGGTAGATCTTTCCGCGGTCGTCCGCGAAGCCCTCTCGAACATCGCCCGCCACGCCCATGCGACCACCGCCACCGTGCAGGTCTCCGCGACGCCCACCACGCTCACAGCCCGCGTCGAGGACGACGGACACGGCCTCGGCGAGACCACCCGCCGTAGCGGCCTGGCCAACCTCCGCGCCCGCGCGGAGAAACACGGCGGCACCCTCAGGATCGACAGTGCTCCCGGCCAGGGCACGATCCTGAACTGGACGGTGCCGCTGCCCCACGGTGACCAGACGGGGCCGGGCTCGAACAATTAGCTTCCCAGCCAACGACGGGTTGAGCCCGAGCCGTACCGGGTACCTCACCGATCATGTGGATGGCGCTGCTGACCCCGCTGCTGGTCATGGCGTTCGCCTTGACCATGGAGCGCGTCGAAGCGATCGTCCCGAGCCGGGCCGCGCGCTCGATGGACCAGCCTGGCCGGCCCGGTCACCTCGCTACAACGCAGCTACACAGGCGACGTAGCGAAGGCCTTCACGGGCCGGTGATCACCGGCCACCACCGGCTTCGCCACCCCGGAAGCCGGTACCGAGCAGTTCGTCGATCGAGCGCCGCGGGGAATGCGGGACGGCACTCGAGGGATAGCCGAATCGCATGAGCACCTGGAGGGAACCGGGGAGCTCCAAGTCCTCGGTCAGGGCGGCACGCACCTCGGGCAGGTGCAGTGGCTGTGTCAGGACCGAGCCGACGAGTCCTTCGTGGACCGCGTCGAGCCAGGTCAGCTGCAACGCCCGCCCGGCACGAAGATGATCGTGCCGGGTGTCACCTGGTGTGACGAACGCCAGCAAAGTCTCCTCGGCCAGCCTGCGCTTGAGAACCTCACGATCGGGCAGCGCCGTCGACTCAAGGACCAGCCCCGCCCACGGCAGCGAACCGGCCGCTCGCACGCTCGCGGCCAGGCCGGCGCCGTTGCGCTGGTCCTGGTCGCGGACGGTCCACAAGGCCAGCTCCCGCTGGTAGCCGAGGTCGTGCCGGTAGGCCTCGGCGGCGAACTCGAGCCGGTCCGCGACCATGGTCAGCTCGCTCTCGTCGAGGATCGGCCTGGTCTGGACACCTTCGGCCGCCGCGCTGCCCCGCAGATCCACGATCTGGTGCCTGGTCAGCGACCGCCCCGAAAAACGACGGCGATGACTGTGCCGCCGCTTGATCGCGGAATAGCGGTTCACCTCCGCGACCGAAGGGGGCAGCAGCCCGTTCGGTTCGACGGCGGCCACCACTTCGGGCCGGTCCGGATCGGGGAACTCGGCGGTGTACGTCCGGTGGCCGAGCACCCGGATGGCCAGTTCCAGATTGGCCAGCGCGGCACCACACGACATGAGGCGGTCACGACCGTGCGGGTCGTGCTCGGGGAGCTCCAGATCCCGGCGCTCGACCAGGACGAGCAGGCCTTCCTCGAAGTTCAGCCGCCACGGCTGGATGTTGTGCACCGACGGCGCGCGCAGCACCGCGCCCGCCAATACCTCCAGCTCCGCGGGCGACCAGCGCTCCGCCGGCTTTCGTCCGACCATTTCAGTCCTCTCGTACCCACGTCACTTACCTCTACGATGCGCCGCCGCGGCTGACCGGCAGCAGATTCGGAGGACTCGGGTCACCAGGACCAAGGACCCCGCGACGGTGTGACGGCTGCGCCGGGCGGAACGGACGAGTACGGTCGAATTCGCGGCCGGTACCACGCAGCGGGAGGAAGCGGCATGACGACCAAGGTGTTTCTGGTCGACGACCACGAGATCGTCCGGCGAGGGCTCGCCGATCTCCTCGGCAACGAACCGGATATCACGGTGGCCGGTGAAGCGGCCTCGGTTTCCGAAGCCCTCACTCGAATCCCGAAGAGCGACGCGGACATCGCGGTACTCGACGTCCGGCTCCCCGACGGTAACGGCATCGAACTGTGCCGGGAGCTGCTGTCCACCCAGCCGGACCTGCGCTGCCTGATGCTCACGTCCTACGCCGACGACGAAGCACTGTTCACCGCGATCATGGCCGGAGCATCCGGCTTCGTCCTCAAGCAGGTACTCGGCAACGACCTCATCTCCGCCATCCGCACCATCGCCTCCGGCGGCTCACTGCTCGACAGCCGCACCACCGCCGCCCTGATGAACCGCATCCGCCGCGAACGCGACCGCGACGACCCGACCACCGGCATGTCCGAACAGGAACGCGCGGTCTTCGAACTGATCGGCGAAGGCCTGACCAACCGCGAGATCGGTGAACGCATGTTCCTCGCCGAAAAAACCGTGAAGAACTACGTCTCGCGCATCCTCGCCAAACTCGGCCTCCAACGCCGCACACAAGCCGCGGTCCTGGCCACCGAACTCAAAAAGAACTCCGGCCCGTCGCTGTTCGGCGATCAGTAGGTCTCGTCAGGACAACGGCACGTGCCACAGCACCCGGCTACCGCCACCGGTGACCGGAGTGATCTCCAACGTCCCGCCGCATCGCAGGGCACGCTGGGACAGGTTGTCCAGCCCGCTGCGCCGCCCCGGCCCGGGAATGCCGACACCGTTGTCCGTCACTTCGATGACGAGTTCGTGTCCGGCCTCCATACTGACCGTGATCCGGTCGGCGCCGGAATGCCGGACCGCGTTGCTCAGCGTTTCCCGTAACACCGCCACGGCATGCTCGTGCAACTCCGGACCCACCAGCGTGTCGACCGCGCCGGTGATCCGCACCGACGGCGTCACGGTGACCTCAGTCGTCACGTCCTCGACCACGTCCAACAACTTCCGTCGCAGGCTCATCTCGGCTTCCGCACCCGAGGAATGCAGATCGAAGATCGACGTCCTGATCTCGCGAACGGTCCGGTCCAGCTGCTCGACGGTGTGCGCGACGCGGTTGCGCGCGAAGTCCTCCGCCACACGCGGCACGACACTCTGCAGGCTCATCCCCGTGGCGAACAGCCGCTGGATCACGTGATCATGCAGATCCTGGGCGATCCGGTCCCGATCGGCCAGCACGTCCAGCAACCTCTGGTTCCGCTGCTTCTCCGCGAACTCGAGGGCGACCGCCGCCTGGTCGGCGAAAGACATCAGCATCGGCACCTGCTCCGCCTTGAACTGCCGTGCCCCCTTCTCCCGCCCGGCGATCAGTATCCCGCCGACGACCTCTGCTCTGATCAACGGAACGGCCACCGCGGGCCCGGACAGCGCGGGCTCCTCGTCCGTCGGGAAGGCCGCTCCCAGATCGGCGATGAATCTCGCCTTGCGTTCGGTGACGACCTCGTCGAGCACCGCTCGGCCACCGGAGAGCGAATTCCCCAGCAGTGGATCGATCCGCTCCCCCGAGTTCGCGGTCACGGACAGTGATCCCGCGTCGGTCACCCCGGTATCCGTCAGCAGAATCATCACGCCTTCGGCCTCGGCGAGTTCGCGGACGCGGTCTGTGATCAGGTTCAAGAGCTCGGTCACCGAAGCCCCGCCGAGCAGTTCCCCGTTCACCTCGGCGACCGCGGCCAGCCACCGTTCCCTCGTCCGGGACTGTTCGAACAGCCGCGCGTTGTCCACAGCCACTCCGGCGGCGGCCGCCAAAGCCTGCAAGACGACCTCGTCATCGGCGGTGAACTCGGCGCCACCCCGCTTTTCGGTGAGATACAGGTTGCCGAACACCTTGTCCCGCACGCGGACGGGGACGCCGAGGAAGCTGCTCATCGGCGGGTGGTTCGGGGGAAAGCCGACCGATGCCGGATGCGCGGACAGATCCGGGACCCGAACCGGACGTGGCTCGTCGATCAGCAGGCCCAGCAGGCCACGCCCTTCCGGAAGGTGTCCCATGTTCGCCCTGGTCTCGGCGTCGATTCCGACATGAACGAACTCGGACAGACCTTCTTCGTCATCGAGCACGCCGAGAGCTCCGTACCGCGCGTCCACCAGTTCGACCGCGGCCTGAACGATCCGTTGCAAGGTCGAATCGAGTTCGAGCCCGGCCGCCACCGCCGGCACGGCGTCGAGCAGCCCCTGAAGCCGATCGCGGCCTTTCACGATCTCCCCGAGCCGCTCCTGCACCTCGCGGAGGAGCTCGTCGAGCCGTAGCCCGGTCAGCACGGCTGAAGCGGGCGCCGGTCGTCCCTTGGCGGGTTTCGGTTCGGCGGGCATCCTCGACTCCCTCCCGGCGGAGGTGACGGCATGACGTGGACCGGTTACCCGGAGGGACCGGCTCTACACCACACGGACGCCCGGAACCTTCGCCGCCGGGCTCAAGCGGTCAAGGACCGCCGCAGCCGCAGAGTCGCCGCGCCGAGGAAGAGAGCCGCGAAGGCACCGAGCACCGCCAAGGGCCGCAAGATGTCGACGAGTCCGCCGCCCCGCGCCAGGATCGTGGTCCAGGCGTCGACCGCCCAAGCGTGCGGCGTGACGTGTCCTGCCGCACGTACGGCGGGCGGAACGATTTCCAACGGCCAGGTGCAGCCGCCGAGCATGCCCGCCCCGATGCCGACCGCAGGACCGATGGCCGACGCCTGCTCAGGGGTGCGGAACAGCGCGCCGCTCAGCATCCCCGCACCGGCACCGACGAGAGCCCACATGAAGGTCAAGGTCACGGCCGCGAGCGGGTCACCCCAGTTCACTCCGAAGAGCAGGCCACCCACCCCGATGATCAGACCGGATTGCAGCAAGGTCAGCGCGAGGTAGCAGAGCGTTTCGCCGAGTATGACCTCACGCGGACGGACCGGTCCGGCGAGGATCCGGGCGTGGATACCCAGCCGTCTGGTCTGGATCAAGGCCGCTCCACCGGCGAGCGCGTTGATGAAGACGAAGAACACGAGCATGGTCGGCGCGCTGTAGCTGAATCCCGGAGGCAGGACGTCACCCGTGCTTCCCACCGTTTCGGCCCGCACGGCGACCTGAGGCACCGTGCGGTCGAGCGAGCGCGCCAGCGGCACCAGCTCGTCGAAGGAAGCAGAGGTCCGGGTCGCGGCGAAGGCTGCGGCCTGGACGGTCGCCGCGTGGTCCGCGACCACCGACGCGACCGCTGACCAGGCCCCCTGCCCGGCGCCCGAAGCGGCGGTGGTGAGCAACGGGAGCTCGACCGGCGCCCCGGCCGTCAGGGTCCGGTCCATCCCGGCGGGGATGAGCAGTACCGCGTCGACTTCGTTGCGCCGCAAGGCGTCCTTCGCCGCCGACTCATCGGTGAACGGACTGGTGACCAGCGTTCCCGCGGCGGCGAGACTCTGGGTCAGCTCGCCGGCGAAACGCCCTTCCGCCGCCACGACAGCGACCCTGAACCCGTTCTGACCGCGCATCACCGCGCCGATCACCAGGATCACGACGACCGGCAGCAGCACGATGAAGAACAACGCGATCCGGTCTCGCGCCAGTCTCCGGAGTGACACCAACGCGATGGTCACCACGTTCACCTGAATCTCCTCCGGTAGATCGGCACCGTGATGGCCGAGATCACCACGCAGAACAACAAGATCGCCAAGACCGGCCGCACGACGCTGATCCAGCCCGCTCCCCCGGCGAGATCCGTGAAGGCCCGCAACGCCCACCCGTTCGGCGTCAGCAAGGCGAGCTTCCGCATGATCTCCGGCGCACCGCCGAGAAGGATGAAGTTGCCGCCGAGCAGGACCAGCCCGAAGATCACGAGTGAGGCGATGCCATCGGCCTGCCGGTCGTTGCCTGCCACGGCGATCACGAAGGCGGTCAGGCAGACCAGCGTCAGTGCCAGCGCGACGATCACCATGCCCACGGCGAGTGGCGGGCCCCACCCCTGACCGAGGACCAGGGCGGTGATCAGCGCGACCGACGACAGGCTCGCGACGCCGTAGGCGAAGGTGGCCAGCGCCTTCCCGAGGAGCAACGCACCGGCGCCCACCGGGGCGACGGCGATCCGGTCGAGGGTGCCGTTCTCACGCTCCTCGAAGTATCCGCGCGCACCGAAACCGATCGCGAAGAACATGAAGAAGATCCCCATCGCGGGACCGTAGTACCCGGCCGCGGTGAGCTGCTCGGTTCCGGCCGCCTTGGGCACGACCTGTTCGGGGAGCCGCAACCCGGCGGTCGCCGATGGATCCACGGGTCCGGCTCCGGCGGCCAGCGCCGTCGCCATCGAGAGGCGGTCCGCGTTCAGCTGAGCCACGAACGACTCGCCGATGGATCGGGCGACCGTTCCGGCGAGCGGCGAATCGACTCCGGAAAGCACGGTCATCGGCTCAGCTGTCCCATCATGTGCGGCGGCGGTGAAGCCCTCAGGCACCAAGAAGACCGCACCGAGCTCGCCCTCGTCGACCAAGGCGCGGGCTTCGGCTTCACTCGTCACGGGGACCACGTCGAGTACGGAGTCCAGCTGTGGCCCGGCGAGAAACGCCGTGAACGCCGTCGCCAACGCCCCGCCGTCCTCGTCGACAACGGCCACCTTGGTGTGGAAGTGCTCCCCTCCCTGGAAGGCGAAGCTCATCAGCAAGGCCACGGCCACCGGCGCGACGAACCCGAGTACCCACGCCGATCGGTCCCGCAGCCGCTGGCGCAGGTCCTTGGCCGCCACGACGAACGCCGCATGCATCTTGGCTCCTCAGTCTCGGAGTGCGGTGCCGGTGAGGTGAAGGAAGACCGCCTCGAGGTCGGGCTCGGTCACTTCGACCGAACGCACTCCGACTTCGGACCTCTCGGCCGCGTCGAGAACCGCGGGCAGCGCGCGACGGCCCTCGCGCACGATCAGGTGGACTTCGCCGCCCGCGGAATCGACTTTCTCGATGCCCGCGACAGAGCCGATCCGGTCCACCAGCCGGGCCGGATCCCCGTCGGTGGAAAGCGTGATGCGGTCATGCTCGCCGAGCCGGTCGATCAGCTCGCGGCGGGTGCCTTCGGCGATCAGGCGGCCGCGGTCGATGATGCCGACCCGGTCGCACAGGCGTTCGGCCTCTTCCATGTAGTGCGTGGTGTACAGGACGGCCATCCCGCTCGTGCCGAGCGACCGCACGTTCTCCATGATCGCGTGCCTGCTCTGCGGATCGACCCCGACCGTCGGCTCGTCGAGGATCAGCAGCGTCGGCCGGTGCATCAAGCCGGCTCCGATGTTGAGCCGGCGGCGCATCCCGCCAGAGAAGGACTCGACCCGGTCCCCGGCGCGGTCGGTGAGGCCGATCAACTCCAGCACTTCGTCGACCCGCCGGTCCAGCGTTTTCCCGCGTAGCCGGTACAACCGGGCGAAGAACCGCAGGTTTTCCCGTGCAGTGAGATCCGGGTACAGCGCGATGTCCTGCGGAACGTAGCCGATCCGGGCACGGGCCGCCGCGGCCGCGCCGTCGGCGGCTCCCGCGATCGCGATGCTGCCGGCGTCCGCGCGCAGCAGGCCGCACACCAGCCGGATGATGGTCGTCTTCCCGGCGCCGTTCGGGCCCAGCAGGCCATAGGTCTCGCCGGCGCCGATGGAGAACGCGACATCGTCGACGGCGACTCGTTCGCCGAAGCGTTTGGTCAGCCCGGCCACCGCCAGCACTTCGGCCTGCCCGGCGCGCGGTGACTCGGTCATGCGAAGAGTCACCTAGGCCGCCGGGGTGATCAGGCCGTAGTGACCGTCGTAGCGGTGGTACAGCACGCTGCCCCGGCCCCGTTCACCGTCGAGGTAGAACAGGAACGGCAAGCCGGTCAGGCCGAGCCGCTCCACAGCCTCCACTGTGGGCAGCACCGGTGCGGGACACCCGCTGATCGTGAGGGGAAGTTCGAAGGGACTGAGGCCGTGCGAGCCCGGCGGAACGGTCTGAGCGAGCCGGTGCATGGTCGGCCCGGCGTGGTAGAGCACGCTGTCCTGCCCGGTACCGGTCTCGGTGAACAGATGGAAGTCATAGTCGAGGAGGTGCATGTCGACGAATGCCTCGTCGACCGTCGACCGGGCCAGCGAGTAGGACTTGTGCCGCACGATCTCACGTTCCTTCTCCGGCCTCGGAAACCAGGGCTCCCGCACGGCGGGAACCGACTCGTGGCGCCATTCGCCGGGATCCGGAACAGGACGCCCTCCTCGCCGGGCTTCCCAGTGCAGGGCACTTTTCTCCAGTTGCCTCCGGAGTTTCGCGTCCATCCGATCGATCGCCTCGTCCACCGACGGCGCCGCCGCCTGCGCGCGTACCGGCCTGCCGTTCACGTCCAGGGACACCTGCGCCGTCACCGACCGCTCCCGTGCGGGGTCTCCGTACTTGGTCAGTCGCACCGACGCCGCCAGTACCGGCCGGTGGGCGAGCCTCATCAGGCGCGAGACCTTGGCGGCCGCACGGCTCGCGGAAGCCGGCTCGACATCGCCACGTACCACCACCCGCACCTCGGGCATCGTCATGGTTTCCTTCGTCCGCATCGATCGTCCTTCCCAAGTCGGTGCCCTAATCGGTACGCCGGTCGACCGGCGTGTCACCAGGGACCTAGGACGCCGCAGGAAGGGACCTTGGGGTCTCTGCCGCGGTCGCCCGGCAGCTGATGCTCGTGTCATGACTTACGCAGTGGAACTCACCGAACTCGACTCCATCGACGCCGCACATCTGCGGCGCCACACCACGACGGCCGACATCGGCGAGTGCGTGGGGGTGGGACTCGACGCGTTGTACACCTTCGTCTCCGAAGCAGGTAGCGCTCCGAACGGCCCTCCCCAAGCGGCCTATCCGGGCGATTTCCAGCCGGGCGAAGAACTCGATCTCGACCTCTACCTGCCCATCACCGGCGGCCTCCCGTCGCAGGGCGATATCGACATCGTCACCCTCGACGGCGGACCTGCCGCCCGCACCTCGCATCACGGGCCTTACGACAAGATCGGTGCGGCGTATGAAGCCGTGTACGAATGGGTTCGTGAAAACGACCGCCAACCCGCTGGAGCTCCACGGGAGTTGTACCTGTGTGGTCCGGAAAGCACGCCGGACTCCGCCGACTACGTCACCGACGTAGTCCTGCCGTTACGGAACGAGTGAGCGCAAACCGACCGGCGCGCAGGCCGGGTCCTCAGTCATCGGGGCGCCCTTCCCGTCTCCCGGACGACCATGACCGGGCACTTCGCGTGATGGATCAGGGCGTGGCTCGTCGACCCGACGGCCAGAGCGGCGAAACCGCCTCGGCCACGAGTGCCCACGACCACCAGTCAAGCTTTCTCGCTCAGCTCGAGCAGGCGGTGCCGCGGCTTGTCCCTGACGACGACTTGGTCGACAGGTACCCGCGGGTATTTCTTGCGCCAACCCGCGAGCCGCTGCCCCAGAACGCGGTTTTCGGTCTCACGTACCGATTCTCCGGGGAAAGGCAGAGCACCTTCACCGGTGAAGAGTCCTGCGACATCGCCGTCGTGCCACGCATGCAAGGTGACCAAGGGAGCCTTCCGGTTGGAAGCTTCCGCGAAGGCCCAGGCGAGTGCTTCCTCACTCAACGGACTGCCGTCCACCCCGACAACGACCGCCCCGGTGTCACCCGGCCCCCGGACGACCACGACCGGGCAGACGGCGCCCGACGACAGGCGGGACGCGGACACTCCGGCGAACAGAACGGCGATCTCACCGGTGGGAGCGCCGATCGCCAGAAGTCGCGCCGTGGCCGAGATTTCGGTCAACGCGGCGACCGGGCCCGTATCGACTGCCGCGGTGGTCACTTTTACCTCGGGAACCGCCGATTCACAGGCCTCGCGGAACTCGTGCAGCACTTCGCCGGTGATGGCTTCCTTCGCTTTCAACCAGGTGTCAGGCGGAAACGACCGATTCCCGAAGGGACCGCCATCGACGCCGTAGGCCATCAGAAGCAGCAGCTCCGTCTTGCACAGCAACGCTTCTTTTGCCGCCCACAACGCGGCCGCCATGGAGTGAGCCGAACCGTTCACCGCCGCGACGACCGGCCGGGAACCGAATGTCGTCATGGAGCACTCCTTCAGCCGACCGGTTTCGGATACCGACTCCGTCGACGCTGGGCACCCCGTCGCGGTGGTGATGCGGCCGTACGTCGCGGCCCGCAGGGGATTTGGGCTCTGTGTCGCGCGGCCGCATGGCGACACGCTCGAACCGGCAACCCCTTCCGCGAACAAGGAGAAGGCATGAAGGCACTCGTTTACGACGGACCGGGGCGGCGTGCTTGGACCGACCGCCCTCAGCCGGAGCTCGCCGCGGCGACCGACGCGATCGTCCGCGTCGACGCCGTCACCATCTGCGGGACCGATCTGCACATCCTCAAAGGTGACGTGCCTGCGGTGGCACCTGGCACGATCCTGGGCCACGAAGCCGTCGGCACGATCATGGAGGTCGGCAAGGCGGTGACGACCTTGAAGCCGGGCGATCGGGTGCTGATCTCCTGTATCACCGCGTGCGGACGCTGCGAATACTGCCGGAAAGCCGTCTACGGGCAGTGCCTCGGCGGTGGCGGCTGGATCCTGGGTCACCGGATCGACGGCGTGCAGGCGGAGTTCGTGCGCGTTCCGTTCGCCGAGACCTCGACCTACGTGCTACCGAACGGTGTCGCGAACGAGGCCGCGCTGATGCTGGCCGACATCATGCCGACCTCCTACGAGGTCGGCGCCCGCAACGGACGGGTCCAGCCCGGTGACTGCGTCGCGATCGTCGGGGCGGGGCCGATCGGGCTCGCCGCGATCACCACGGCGCAGCTGTTCGGGCCGAGTTCCATCGTGGTGATCGACAAGGAACCCAGCAGGCTCGCCGCCGCGAAGACCTTCGGCGCGGACGTGCTCCTCCAGCCCGGCGAGAACCCGGCAGCGGTCATCGCCGAGCTCACCGGCGGACTCGGCGCGGACGTCGCGATCGAAGCGGTCGGCGTTCCGGAAACCTTCGAACTGTGCACGAAACTGGTCCGGCCAGGCGGACATGTCGCGAACGTCGGTGTCCACGGCGCGCCCGCCACGTTGCACCTGGAGGATCTCTGGATCCGCGACATCACCATCACCACGGGCCTGGTCGACACGTCGAGCACCTCGATGCTGCTGCGGATGCTCGCCGCGGGCAGGCTCGACACGACCAGGTTCATCACCCACCGGTTCGGGCTCGACGAGATGGACGAGGCCTACGACGTCTTCGCCCGGCCCCAAGAAAGCGACGCCCTCAAAGTCGCCCTCTTCCGCGGCTGAACACGCTGACGGGGGGCCTGCTCGGTGTTGCGAAAGCCACTTTCGCAACACCTCGGTGCGGGCTTGGAGTGGCTGGTCGCGCTAGGGGCGTGAGCGGGAATCCAGAGCCGGGCAGGTCCCCAATGTGGCATTGGAGACGCTCAGTGTCACCAATGCCGCTTTGGGGACGTCGGACCGCAGCGGCGCGATCCGACGTCACGTGCACCACGTCGCATTCGCCTCGCCCCTCCATAGACCGGAAACGCCACTAACGGACGGAAGCGGGCCGCGTTCGGTCACGAACGACGCTTCAACGCCTCGATGACACCTGTACCGACCGGTTCCTCGATCGGCAAGCGGCTGTCGTCCATCTCCGCGGTGAGGTGTTCGCGGACGTCCACCACGCCGTCGAGCCGCCTGATCAACGCCACGATCACCGGGATCATGCCCGTACGTTCGACCTGACCGCGCACCGTGACGACACCGTTGTGCACGGAGATCGACAGCGTGTCCGGATCGATCGACATCGCCCGTTCGACGACCTCGGTGCGGACCTCCTCGCGCATTTCCGAGTCGGATCGCAGAAAGCCGCGCAGAAGGTCTGATCTCCCGACGATGCCCACCAGTTTCGCGTCGTCGTCGAGGACCGGCAGACGATGCACCCGATGGTTCTCCATCAGCCGGATCGCTTCGTCCACCCCGGCATCCTGTGCCACGGTGATCGCCGGCCGGGTCATCAACTCGTCGGCTCGGCTTCCCTCCACCTTGCGCCGTAATCGGGGCCGGAACCGCAGCAGCCGGTGCTGGATCTCCCGTTCCAGCAGATCACGCTGGGAGACGACGCCGACCACCCTGCCTTCGTCGTCCACCACGGGCGCACCACTCACTTCCCACGACGCGAGCAGGACGGTGATCGCCTTGAACGGGGTCTCCGGTCGCACGGTGAGCACCTGGCCGCGCATCACCTCGCGCACTCGACGACGTTTGCTCATCTCGCTCTCCTTTCCGAAAGTGTCAAGCCGCGATGTCCCGGCGTCTGAAGCCCGCCACACCGGCCGCGAGCAACGCGCAGGCGACCAAGACGAGCCAGGGAATGGACGCCATGCCCTCCGTCGAACCCGGCAGGTTCGGCAGGTGGGTGAACGGCGAGAGGTTCAGGACCACTTGAGGGACGCCGAAGAGCACGCCGAACTCGCCGACGACGACGATCGCCACGAGCACCACCCAGATCAGGCCGAGCTTGCGCGGAAACAGTCCGAACAAGGCGCAGGCCAGCCCGGCCAGCACCCACACCGCGGGCAGCTGCACCAGCGCGGCCGCTGTCAGCCTGCCGATCTCGGCGCCGGGGTACCCGGTCTGCAGGCCGCTGGCGAGTCCCGCGCCCAGGCCCGCCGCGAGCATCGGGACCACGCTTCCGGCGATCGCGACAACCAGGTAGCCGGTCAGCAACCGGGTCCGCGAGACCGATGCGGTGAGGAGCGGCTCGACCCGGAGTGCCTCTTCCTCGGTGTGCAAGTGGGTGAGCGCGGACATCGCGTACACCGAGACGACGACTCCGGCGATACCCAGTTCCAGAGCGAAGAACGCGTCCGAAAGGGCCTTCTCCCCGCCCAACGCGAGAATGAGTTGCTCGGCCCTGGGATTGTCGACGAACCTGCCGATACCGTTGGCCAGATTGCCGATGACGAGGCCCAGCACCAGGTAGACCGCCGTCCAGGCGAGCAGACCTGCTCGGTTGAGCCGCCAGAGCAGACCACCGATGCTCCGCAGGCCACGACCGGCGTGAGCGGGGCCGACGCGGTCGGCCAGCAGGCCCGCCCCGAGATCACGGCGATCGCTCAGCCTGACCGCGATCAGCACCAGCACGGCGGCGAACGCGAGGGGAAGTGCCATGACCCACCAGCGTTCCCCGGCGAACGGCCGGATCTGCTGCGCCCAGCCGATCGGGGACAGCCAGGACAGCCATTCCGGGCCGGAGTCCCCGATGGCACGCAGAAGATAGGCGAGCCCGAGGATTGAACCGGCGATACCGGTCGCCAGCCGCGCGGACCTGCATAACTGCGCGGTGACCGCCGCGATCGCTCCGAAGGCCCACCCCGTCGTCATCCAGCCGGCGCCCAACGCCACCGAGCCCGCCAAGGGCAGCCCCGCGACGGCCAGTCCACCGGCGGTCAGGATCCCGACGGCCAGTCCGGTGACGGCGGTGACCGCGAGCGCCGCGGCGAGCGCCGCGTGCCTGCCGAGCACGCCGGACCCGAGCAGATCGAGCCTGCCGGACTCCTCCTCCGCCCTGGTGTGGCGGACCACCGTGGTGATGAGCAGCAACGCGACCAGTGCGGCACCGAAACCGGTCAGCTTGAGCACCGAGGCGGCACCGAGCGACGTGGGGTCGTAGATGCGGCCGTAGAAGGCGACCAGCGCCGGCACCGCGTTGACCGCCTCGGCCAAGACGGTCAGTTCCCGTTGCGACGGATAGAGGTCCGCGGTGGCGGCGGCCGCTCCGGCGGTGGTCGCCGCGCAGGCGAGTGTCCACAAAGGAACTCGTAGCCGCTCGCGGCGCAGGGCGAGGCGGAACAAGACGCCGGTCCCGGTCATTGTGCTCATCGGGACTCCAGGACCGGCGCGCGATAGTGGCGCAGGAAGAGTTCCTCGAGGGTCGGAGCCTGACTCGTCAGTTCCAGGACTCCGAGGCGGCTGAGCGCGGCTAGGACCACACTGAGTTCGGAGTTGTCGACGGTCATCCGGAAGGTGTCCCGGTCGTGGCCGAAGTCGTGGACGCCCGGCAAGGCCGCGAGCCCGTCCGGCGGCCCGGCCAGCCGCACGGTGAACGACGTGCGCGTCAGGTGCCGGAGCTCGCCGAGGCTCCCGGTGTCGACCACGCGCCCGCCCCGGATGATGCTGACGCGGTCGGACAACGCCTCGGCCTCGGCGAGGATGTGGCTGGACAACAGCACGGTCCGGCCCCGGTCGCGTTCCTCCCGGATGCAGTCGCGGAAAGCGTCCTCCATCAGTGGATCGAGACCGGCCGTCGGTTCGTCGAGAAGGAGCAGTTCGGCGTCTGAGGCCAACGCCGCCACGACGGCCACCTTCTGGCGATTCCCCTTGGAGTAGGTGCGTCCCTTGCGGGTCGGATCGAGGTCGAACAGGTCCAGATAGCGATCGCGGAGACGTGGGTCGATTCCGCCGCGGAGCCTGCCGAGCAGGTCGATCACCTCACCGCCGGTGAGGGCCGGCCAGAGGGCCACCTCGCCGGGCACGTAGGCGAGGCGCCGATGGAGCGACACGGCGTCACGCCAGGGATCCGCGCCCAGCACTCGCATCTCCCCGCCGTCGGCACGCAGCAATCCCAAGAGAAGGCGCAGGGTGGTCGTCTTGCCCGCACCGTTAGGACCGAGGAATCCGTGGACTTCGCCGGTCCGGACGGTCAGGTCCAGTCCGTCCAGCGCCTTGGTGCGGCCGAAGCTCTTCCGCAGGCCGCGGATCTCGATCGCGTTCATCGGGCGGCGTCCAGCAGGACCCGGCGTTCCGCGGCCGCGATCGCGCTCCGGGACGCGTCGACCGCGTCGGGGTTGACGGAGATCGACGTGATCCCGAACCGCACGAGATGCTCCGCGAAGCCAGGCTTCGCCGAAGGTGCCTGCCCGCACAGCGAGGACGTGATTCCGGCGTCTCGCGCGGTGCCGACGATACGTCCGATGGTGTCGAGCACGGCGGGGTCGGCTTCGTCGAACAGTTCTGCGCAGACCGCCGAGTCCCGGTCCACCCCGAGAACCAGCTGGGTGAGGTCGTTGCTGCCGATGGACACACCGTCGATGCCCATCCCGGCGTACTCCGGAAGCCAGTGCACCACGGACGGGACCTCCGCCATGATCCAGCGACGCAGGCCTCGTTGCCGTCCGAGCGGGCTCGCGTCGATCAGCTCGAGACAGGCCTCCAGTTCCCATTTCGTGCGGACGAACGGGATCATGAGATGCAGGTTCGGCGTCTGCTCGCGGACCCTGGCGAGCGTGCGGAGTTCGAGGTCGAACAGGTCCTTCTCACGCACGTAGCGGAAGCAGCCGCGGTAGCCGATCATCGGATTGCTCTCGACGGCTTCGTAGGCCTCGCCCCCGGCGAGACCTCGGAACTCGTTGCTGCGCAAGTCGGTCGTCCGGTAGACGACCGGGCGTGTGCCGAAGGGGCGCGTGATCCGCAGCAGGGACTCGGCCATCGAGTCCACAAAGGACTCCTGTTCGCCCTTGGCGATGAGGTCACGGGGATGACGCCCGCCGAGCGCCTCGGTCAGCAGGAACTCCGCCCGAAGCAGTCCGACCCCGTCGACCTGCCGCGCGGCGACCTCTTCGGCGTGTTCGGGCATGGCGAGGTTGACGTACAGCCTGGTTCCGATCGTCTCCGGCACGGCGGACGCCACTACGGGTTCGGTACGCGCCGGCGGCCGGACGTAGCCGGACCGCACCTCGCCGGTGGTGCCGTCGACCGTGACGGGTCCTCGTCCCGCGAGGACCCGTGTCGCGTCGCCGGTGCCGACCACGCAGGGAACCCGTAGCTCCCGCGCGACGACCGCGGCGTGACAGGTCATCCCTCCTCCGTCGGTCACCAGCGCCGAGGCTCGCCGGATGGCGGGTACCCAGTCGGGGTTGGTCATCGGGGCGACCAGCACCTCGCCGTCCCGCAGCTGTCCGCCTTCGGCCGGATCACGCAGCACCCGTACCGCTCCACCGCCGATGCCCGGCGACGCGGCCAGCCCCGTGACGAGAACGTCCGGCGCCGGCTCTCGCCTGGACGGAAGAGTCGTCACCGGCCGGGACTGGACGACCCAGATTTCCTTGCCCGTCATGGCGAATTCGATGTCCTGGGGCGTTTCGTAGTGGTCTTCGATCCTGGTCGCGAGCCGCGCCAGTTCGAGGACGGTCGCGTCGTCGAGGACACGGCGGCCCGCCGTATGCGCGGGAAGCTCGACTTTGACGTCTCCCCCGCCCACCTCGGCGATGATCTTGTGGGACTTGCTGCCGACCCGAGCCGAAACCAGCCGAAGATCGTCTTTGGCCACCAGATAGGTATCCGGTTCGACCGCCCCGGAAACGATCGCTTCGCCTTGACCGAAGACCGCTTCGATCACCAGACGGTCCCGATCGCCGGAGCGCGGGTCCGCGGTGAAGATGACCCCGGAGCGATCGGCGGTGATCATCCTCTGCACCACCACGGCGATCGCGGGTTCGCCGGTGAAGCCACGGCCGGCCCGGTATCCGATCACCCTGGGCGAGAACAACGACGCCCAGCAGTCGACGATCCGCTCACGAACGGCGTTGTCGCCCCACACGTTGGTGAAACTGGCGTTCATTCCGGCGAACGAGGCTTCCGCGCCGTCCTCGCCCGTCGCCGAGGACCGGACCGCGATGGGCGTCGACTGCCCGATCCCGTGATAGGCATCGATCACGTCGGTCAGGACACCGGCCGTCATCCCCGCCTGGTGGACCAAAACGCGCAACTGGTCGCACAGGCCTGACAGCTGCTCCGGCGCGTCCGCGGACGCGAGCGCCTTCTCGTGCAGATCCGCGATCTCACCGCGCACACCCGCTTCGTCGAGCGAAGCGAGGTACGCCTCGCGAAGCACGACGAACCCTGGAGGGACGGAGAATCCGGCGGTGATCAGCTCACCGAGATTCGCGCCCTTGCCGCCCGCCGATTCGGCGTCGGCGAGGCTGACCGTCGACAAGTCGCGTACGTAGGTCATCGCTTTCCCTCCGGACGTTGGCCTTCCATGGAATCCATGCTCGCCGGAGGTGCGGTCGCCGCTCTGCTGTCCAAGGTCCCGGCGCGACGGGACTTCGTCCCCACGCCGGGCTTCGGCGGGTCAGCGGCCGAGATGAACGGGTTTGCCGGTGACGCCCTCGATATCCGCCGCGGCCGCGTCGAGCAACCGGTGTGCGAGCTCGCTCAACGCACGGGAGACGGCCAGTTCGTCACCGATCTCGGGCACATTCGCGTCCACCGGATTGAGTCGCGCGGCTCCCACGCCCGTCAAGCCGGTGTCATCCCGGTTGACCAGTCTCGCGGTCGCTCGCGTCTGCGCTTCGTGCTCGTCGATGAAGATCTCCACGGTCCAGCGTTTCCCCTGCATTCGAACCTCCTTGGTTCGTTGTCCGTCCGAGGGATCCACCGTGTTCCGGCGGCGGCACCGGTCGAAAGTGCCGAAGGTCCCGGCTCGGCGGACGGCCCTGTGACCGAGGCTGTTCGGCCCTAGTCGACCGTCCGTGTCCCGAGAACCGTTGGGGGTCCGCTCCGCGAAAACACCGGACAGCGACGCCCGGGAAAGGGGACCCGATGTTCCGCACTGCCATCCCGCTCGGCCGGTGGGCCGGAGTCGTCGTACGAGCCCACTGGTCGGTACTCGTCGTGCTCCTCCTGATCACCGATCTCCTGGCGTCGGCCGTCCTGCCTCAAGCTGCTCCCGGCGCGAACACCACGTGGTACTGGGTGACCGGTGGGCTCACCGCGACGGGCTTCCTCGTTTCGCTTCTTCTCCACGAGCTTTCCCACGCCACGGTCGCGCGGCTCCACGGTGTGACGGTCAGGCGGATCACGCTGTGGATGCTCGGTGGCATGGCCGAGTTCGAGGGTGAACCACCGACGCCGAAAGCCGATTTCCGGATCGCGGTGGCGGGCCCGCTCGCCAGCCTGCTGATCGGAGGCACCGCACTCGGTGGCGCCTTCCTGGCCGCGGGTGCCCTGCCGCCGTTGCCGGTCGGCGGCCTGGCTTGGCTCGGGGTCAGCAACCTCCTGCTCGCGGTGTTCAACCTGCTGCCCGGCGCGCCGCTGGACGGCGGCAGGATCCTGCGAGCGGTCATCTGGTGGCGGCGGGGTGACCGTGCCCGGGCAGGCGCCATCGCCGACAGGTCCGGTCAAGTGCTGGGAGCCGTCCTGGCCATGGCGGGTTTCGCGCAACTGGTCTTCCTGGGGCAGTTCACCGGCCTTTGGCTCGTCCTGCTCGGCTGGTTCCTGATCTTCGCGGCACAGGCCGAGTTCGCCGCCGGTCCGTTGCGCGAACGGCTCGGCGGGTTGCTGGTGGGCGACATCATGAACTCCGCGCCGGTGATCGCACCCGGCTGGTGGACAGTGGACGCCTTCGCCGAATACGCCGCGGGTGCGAGTCACGAACGTGTTTTTCCGGTCCTGTCGTTCAACGGCGTTCCTCTCGGCGTCGTCAGCCTCGGCGATCTGCTCAAGGTGCCCGCCGACGCCCGGTGCGCGACCAGGATCACCGACGTCGCGCGGAAGGATCGGGCGGTCACGGTCGTCGGCGTCGACGCACCGGTGGCCGCGCTGATGGAGCGTGGCTTTCCCCGATCCGGCCGCGATCTCGTCCTGGTCACCCGGGCCGGCGGTCTGGCCGGTGTGGTCGGAGCCGACGACCTGGCGTGGGCGTTCGAAGTGACCGCGTTGGACCACCGCCCTCGGATCGCCGGTGGTCAGCGTCTCTGAGCACGCGAGTTACGCTTCTGATCACGCGAGTTACGTCTCTGAGCACGCGAGTTACGTCTCTGGGCCCGCACTGAACGCAGAGGCGAGAGCCGGCCAAGCGACGACAACCACATGCCGTCCCTCAAAGCGTGAAGTAGGCCTCTTCCTCCTGCGCGAAGTGGAGCGTGAGAATCGCGTCGAGGCCATAGAGCGTCGCCCGGAGGTCATCGACCTGGTCCGATCGGATGCCGTCCGGCGCCTCGTCGAGGTGCCTGCGCAATCGACGGATCAACCGCTCGATCTCGGCGTGCTCCCGGCTCATCGTGACCGTACTGTCCGGACCTCCCAGCACTTCGGCCAGCGCCGGATACAGCTGTTCCTCCTCGGCCCGTTCATGCGGCAGAAGCCGCTCCGTGAGCAACTTGCCGGCGTGCCGGACCGCGTCGTCGGCGTCCTGCCCCGCGCCCTCGGCCAGTGCGTCGGCGGCCAGGCGTACCGCGGAACGGACCGGCAGCAAGGTTTCGTGCTCACCGGCGAATCGCCCGACCAACCCTTCCGGCGCGCGCGGGCGAGACGCTCGCGGAGCGAGAAGAGCCCGGAGCGAATTCCCGATGACGGCGATGTCGATCCCCTCCTGCACCAACGCCCCCAGCACGGGAGCCAACCATCCGCCCGCCGCCGCGAGCATGGCGAGCACCGACAAGCCGGTGCCGATCCCGGCGCTCTCCACCGCGAGCCGCCTCGCCCGGCGCGCGATGTCCACCGCATCGGCAAGCCGGTCGATGCGGTCGTCCAAGATCACCGCGTCGGCGGCCTGGACCGCGGCCGTCGAACCGCGCGAGCCCAGCGCGATACCGACATCCGCGGCAGCGAGAGCCGGCGCGTCGTTGATCCCGTCCCCGACCATGGCGGTGACCGCGCGCTCGCTTTCCCCGCGCACGAACGAGATCTTGTCCCCCGGGGAGCATTCGGCGTGCAGGTCGTCGAGTCCGAGCAGCGCCGCCACCTCCTCCGCGTTGCCGACGCGATCGCCGGTGAGCAGGACGATCCGCGTCAGTCCCGCCGAACGCAGACGGCGCAACGTCCGGGCCGCGTCCGGCCTGAGCCCGTCCCGCACCAGCAGCGCGGCGACCGGCTTCTCGTCTTGCTCGACCCAGATCACGGAGGCCAGGTCGAGCCTTCCTCGTCGTTCCACGCCAAGCGCCCAGCCGGGAAGCAGGCTCCCGGACCGCCTGCCCACCCGGACCCTCTTCCCGTTCACCGTCCCCTCGACCCCACGCCCAGGTGTCTCGGACACGACCTCGGCGGGCGGGACCGCGACTCCGGCGGTCCTCGCCGCCCGAAGGACACATCCGGCGAGCACATGCGGTGAGAACTCCTCCACCGCCGCGGCGATCCCGAGAACGCGATCGGCCGAGTCGTCCGGTGCGCAGACCACCGCGGTGATCTCCGGACGGCCCGCGGTCACGGTGCCGGTCTTGTCCATCGCGAGGGTGCGGACCCGGCCGAGCAGTTCCAGCGCGGCACCGTCCTTGACGACCACCCCCGACCGCGCCATCCGGGACATTCCGCCGGTCACCGCGACCGGTACGGCGAGCAGCAGCGGGCAGGGCGTGGCGGTGACGAGTACCGCCACCGCGCGTGTCGGATCCGCGGTGAACACCCAGGTGAGGGCGGCGATCACCAGTGCCGTCGGCAGGAACCAGACCGCCACCCGGTCCGCCAGCCGCGCGATCGGCGCGGTGGCCGAGGCGGCCTGCTCCGCGAGCCGGACGACTCCGGCGTAGGTGCTGGCGTCGGCGGTCGCGGAGGCCGACACCTCGACGACGGCGCCGGCGTTGACGACACCACTGCGGACCTCTTCCCCCGAACGATCGGCAGGCTCCGCTTCTCCGGTCAGGGCGGACTCGTCGAAGATCCCCGCACCCCGGACCATCCCGTCCACCGGAACGACCTCGCCGGGCAGCACGACGACCACGTCGCCCGGCAGCACGGAAGTGGCCGGAACGTCCTCGACGAAGTCGCCTCGGCGCACATGGGCCGTGGCCGGCGCCCGTGCCAGCAGCGCGGAGAGGTCGCGTCCGGCCCGGCGACGCGCGGCCGCTTCGAGCAGCCGGCCGGTCGCGACCATCGCCGCGATGATCGCCCCGGCGAGGTACTCCCCGACCGCGACAGTGCCGCCCAGCGCGAGCACGGCGAGCACGTCGGCTCCCCACCTGCCCGCCCGCAGGTCGGCGAGTACCCAGAGCGTCGCGGGTACGAACATAACCGCGGTGGCGGCCGCCCACAGCACGGAAGCCGCCACCGGGCTCACGACGCGGGCGATCCCACCCGCGGCGAGCATCGTCAGCACCCCGGCCAGGAGAAGCGTTTCACGAGACGGAGGCCACCGGGGCGGCGATGGTGACCACTCAGTCATCCGGCCGGCCTGTTCGCCTCGTCGTCCCACCCGAACCGGACGCGATCGACGACCTCGACGACGCCCGCGATGCGACGCACCAGCGCCGCCAGCAGAACCGCCTGACTCCGTCGCTCGACCTCACCTCGCAGGGTCACGATCCCGCTCTCCACCTCCGCCCGCACCTCACCCCGCGACGGGCGACGGGCCAGTTCCGAGATGTCCCGCAGGACCTCGTCCCGGATCTCCGCGTCCGTCCGGACGAAGGCGTGCACGAGGTCGGCCCGGCTGACGATCCCGGTCAGCTTGCCGTAGCGGTCGACCACCGGCAGCCGCTTGACCCGATTGCCCACCATCAACCGGGCGGCCTCCGTGACCGGAAGGTCGGCTTCGACGGTGATCGCGGGGGTGCTCATCACGTCCGCCGCCGTACGCCCGTCCGCTTTCGAGCGGATACCCGGCACCCGTGGCCGCGGCGTGCCGACCGACTCGACATGTCTGAGCAACAGGTCGGCCTCCGAAACGACACCGACGACATCGCGATCGTCGTCCACGACGGGAACGGCGCTGATTCCCCGGCCCGCGAGGGTTCCGGCGACATCCGCGATCGGGGTACCTTTCCGCACCGAGCAGACGTCCCGGGTCATGACGTCGCGGACGGCCATTCCGGTCATGACGGACGCTCTTCGTCCTCTTCGTCCTCTTCGTCCTCTTCGGACGGTTCCTCGCGCTTCCGAGCGCGATAGGACTCCGCGGCGAAATATCTCCGCATCGCCGCCTCCGCCAGTTCAGCCGAAGAACGGGACGGACCGGATCCGGCGGCGATCGCGTCCCGTGCCTCCTTGGCCGCGCGCGCGTTCTCGACGTCGTTCATGTGCTGCTTCCTTCCTTGGAGTGCGAATTCCGAATCCCGGTGTCCACCCGGACGACGGCGACCGGACACGGTGCCCGGCTTGCCAGGCCTTGGCTCACCGAGCCGAGCAGCATCCCGGCGAATCCGCTCCGGCCACGGGTTCCGACCACGATCAGGCCCGCTCGTTCGCCGTATTCCCGGAGGACCTTGCCCGCTCGTCCTCGGACCACCACGCAACCGAAGGGAACACCCGGGTACTCGTGTGCCACCGAGGACACCTCGGCGGCCAAGGCACGCCGTGCGGAGTCGTGGACGGCTCTCGATCCGCCGAGACGCCGCACGCCCGGCTCGACCGGGCCCAGCTCACTCCACGTTCTGAGTGCGGTCACCGAGGTTCCCAGCTCCGATGCCTCCTGGAAGGCGAATCGCACGGCGGCCGCCGAGTCGGGCCAGCCGTCGACACCGACCAGTACCGGACCTGGACGCGCGTCACCGTCCCGGACGACCACGAGCGGGCACTGTCCGCGGGCCGCCAGCGCGATTCCCGAAGAGCCGAGCAGGAATCTGCCGACGCTTCCGAGCCCGTGCGAACCGAGGACCACGAGGGCAGCCCGTCGCGATTCCTCGACGAGTACCTCCCTCGTGTCTCCCTCCACGACCTCGGTCGTGATGTCCAGGCCGGGCGCGGCGGCCGCGGCGGTCTTCCCGGCGGCACTCAAGCGCACGATCCCGGTCTCCCGCATGGCTTCACGCACCTCCGCCGCGGTGACCTCCAGAGTGGGATAGTCACGTCCGGCCGATTCGTACGCGTGCACGAGCCGCAACGGAAGTCCGCGACGGCGAGCCTCTCCGGCGGCCCAGCGCGCCGCCTCCACGGCCGACCACGAGCCATCGATTCCGGCCACCACCGGCTTCGACCGGCTGTCGTCGAACCCTTCTGCCATCTCTCGACCGCCTTCCACGAAGTGCTACGGCCAAGCCTGCCTTCGTCGTGGCGGGAAGGTCAGTGCCTGGCGCCCCGATACGCCGGGTCGTTGGCCCGCCCGGTGCGGGACGTTCGGCCCTCCCGCCGTGCACGGGTTCGGAGAACCCTTTGTCTTTCCGGAGAGGAGACCCCGCGATGCCCATCAGCGGAACGCGCTCGCCATCGACGGCCACCGCGGAACTACTGGCCGGCCGGTTCGCACCGAAACCCGCCTTTTCCGTGCTCCGCCACCGAGTGGTCGACGCCGACACCGTCACGACCTACGCCGCGATACGCGGATTCGATTTCATGGAGGTGAGCGGCCCGCTCGTTCGCGCCGCGGGCTGGGTTCGTGGCCTGCCCGAGCGATTCCGGCGCCGTCGCGGCCCGTCGGTGCCCACCCGGCTCACGTTCGACGACATGGCGGCGGGCTCGGCCTGGGTCATCCTCGGTGAACGGCCCGGCGCCGAACTGGCCGCGGGCGTCGCGGGCAAGTTCTGGCGACCGGTGATCGAGTGGCGGCGAGTCGAGCCCGGTGAGTTCGCCGGCTTCCTCGAACCGGGTTACGGGAAGATCGTGCTGTCGTTGTCCGTCCGCCGATACGGTGAACGGCGCTCCCTGCTGTCCTACGACATCCGGGTCACACTCACGGACTCCGCGAGTCTCTCCCGATTCCGGCTGTACTGGGCCGTGGCCTCGCCGTTCATCAGGGCCATTCACGCCGCGACGTTGCGGACGATCGCTCGAGATGCCGAGAACGCGTGTCCGGAGGCGCGGTGAGTACCGGCCGCCACCCCACGCTGCTCGACGTCTTCGCGCCACATCCGGCCTTCGTTCTCACGGAGACCTCGCGGGTCGACGTTCCAGCCGACGCGCTGTACCGGGCGATCGGCGAGCTCCGGGCCGCGGACGTGCGTTCGCCGTGGGTCCGGACGCTCGTCCACGCGCGAGGCCTCCCCGAAGCGCTCCGCGAGCACGGGCACTTTCCCGATCTCGGCGAGACCATGCTCGGTGAACGATGCGCTTTTCTCGGCGAGCGGCCCGGGCAGGAGATGGTCCTGGGTGCCGCCGGGCGATTTTGGACCGCCGTTCCCGAGTGGTACGAGGTCACGGCGGAGTCCTTTCGCGACTTCGCCCATCCCCACAGCGGCACGATCGCCGTGGGGTTCTCCGTGCCGCCACGGGAGGAAAAGGGCTGCCGGTTGACCATCGAGACCAGGATCACCGTCACCGACCCGGCCGCCCGGCACGCGATAGCGCTTTACTGGCACGCGATCCGGCCCGCGGCCCGGCTCACCACCCGCGCGTTGCTCGGCACCATCGCCGAGCGCGCCGCCGCGCTCACCGGTTCGTGAGCGCGGCGGCGTCGGTCACCGCGTCTTCCAGCGCGGCGACCAGCAGTCCGGGGTCGGGCACGAGTGACCGATCAGTCCCGAAACCGAATCGCACGAAACCCGCGTAGCTGAACACACAGACCGTGACGGCCTGCTTCCCGCTGCACGGCGCCCAGCCCACGACGCCTTCGACACGGGCCCCGGCGAGTTCGCCCGGCCGGCGCGGTCCAGGGACATTGGTCAGCACGCCCACCGTCTTGGCCGCGAAGAACCGCGTCAACGGTTCCGAGACCACCTCCGGTGCCCTGCCCGCCAGCCACTGGACACCGAACGTAAGGACCGGCTCCAGCGACTCGCGAATACCGGAGACACGGCGATGCACGCCATCCAACCGCTCCCGGAAGTTCTTTTGCCGCAGAGGAAAACCTGCCAGTATCAGCGCGAAATCGTTGCCGAGTTCCGGAGGAAGTGAAGCATCGAAGTCCGAACGGCTCACCGGGATGAGCCAATTCAGTTCCGCCTCGCCCCGCCCCGGATCGGCTTCTCGGGCGTACCGCTCGAACGCGGCCATGACCAGGGCGACGCACACGTCGTTCACGCTTGTTCCGGTGGCGCGGCCCACATCGGCGAGTAGCTCCAACGGCACGGCGTCTCCCCAGGCCGCGGCCTTCTCCGGTCCCGGGTCTCCCGACCAGGGCGCGGCGGGCGCCAGAAGCCCGACCACACCGTCGACGGTGTTGCGCGCGGTGAATCCCTGCGCCATCAACCATCTCACCACGGTGGCCGGACGTGACGGCAAGGCGGTGGTCACGATCTCGGCGACCGCCCCGGTGAGCCCCGCGGCCGCGGTCAGGCCGAGCAACGGCCAGCCCAGGGTCACGCGCGCGATCGGTCCCTCCAGCCGCTCACCGAACCCGTTGAGTGCCTTCACCACCTTCGCCGCGGCTCTGGAAGGCGCGCGGGAAAAGTCGGTCCCACGCGGCCCCACCCCGCCGATCCTCACCGGCCTGTCGTCCCCGTCCACCGGGTCGAACAATCCGAACAGGACTTGGACCAGGCGGATGCCGTCCGCCATGGCGTGGTGCGAGCACAGGACGACCGCCGACCCCGAGCCGTAGCCACGGTAGAGCTCCATCGTCCACAAAGGATGCTCCGGGTCGAGGAGCCGGCTTCTCCGCGCCGCGACCAGGTCCTGCAGGACCTCTCTGGTCCCGGGCGCGGGCAGCTCGCTCACCGTCAGATGCCTGTCCAGGCTGAACTCCAGGTCGTCCTCCCAATACCAGGCACCACCTTCGCGGACCGGACGCCGGGTGAACACCGGATAGCGTCCGACCAGCCGGTCGGCGACCACCCGCTTCAGGCGCTCAGGATCCACTTCGCTCGCCGTCCACAGCACGGCCGTGATGAGCATCGGGTTGGCGGGTTCGTCCAGCTTGAGCCACAACCTGTCCTGCGCGCTGATCGGGCGGCGCGGCCGACGGTCACCGGTCACCGGTCACCGGTCATGACCAGTGCCGCACGGCGATGGCCTCCCGTGCGGCCGCGAGCCGGGCGCGCTCCGCCTCGTCCGCGGCGTTCTGCTCCGCCTCCGTCACGACAACGGCGTCGGGGCCGGGAAAGACCGTGGACACGTGGTCGTCCTGTGGCCAGCGCACGACATAGGGCGGTGTTCCGTCCGGATTGCGGACCTCGATGATCAGGCCACGCTGGTCCGGTTTCCCGACCGCCGGCCCTTTGATGACCAGCCAATCTCCTCGCTGCGCATGCATGGGTTCCCGCCTTCCGCCCCGCCGCCCGGGGTATCCGGTCACGACTCTCTCGGTCACACGCCGTTCACCGTCCTCCTCATGCCGTCGTCGGTGGAGGGCCGAAGGTCCTCACGTCTCAGAGCCTGTTGGCGGAGCTGAGCCGCGAGTCGAACGTGTCGTGTGCTGGGCGGGCTCGGTGGTGGGGTGAAGGCCTCCCTTCGCCGCGTCCGATGCGATGAAGAGAGCTACGGCCCTCACCGGGCGCGGGTCGTGAGTGGCTATTCGGGTTATCGAGAGGTAAGCCGAAGGCGCCCCGAAGTGTGTCGCGACAGGCGCACCGGCGTCGTGAGGGCCTCCTTGCCGACTCTGGTCCCGAGAAAGTCGCATAAACGCCGGCCGGTGCCGCTCTCGGTGATTCGAACAGGGCAGGCGACAGGGTGCCTGAACGGACGGTGTCCACAAAGGACGCCAGTCGACAGCTGGATGTCCGCTTGATGCGCATCTGTACGGTTTTCGAGGGTTCTACTTTGCCATGGTCGCGAGTGGCGTTTCGGGTTCCATAGCGAGGTAAGGCGAACGTGGCGTGCCGAAGTTGGCGACTGGAGCGGGACTCGCCGAAAAGACACCTTCCCGACTGTCCACAAGGGACGCTTCCCGAGGTGTCAGTGCCCGAATTGAGCGATTTGCACGGTTGCCGATGGGGGTCGTGAGTGGCAAAGAGGGTTAGAACCCTACTTGCCACTCACGACCCCCTCACCAAAACGGGCATATGGCTTTGAAGCAGACATTTCGTCACTGGAAAGCGTCCCTTGTGGACACACAGAGTGCAGCTGTCTGCCACCTCTCTGCCTTGACCAAGCGGACGGGTCCTTCACCGCAGAGGCTCGGTCACGCGATATTTGTCTTACCCATCGATAACCCGAAACGCCACTCACGCCCACAAGCGGATAGCCGACTTTGCCGAGACCCTGAAGGCGGGGAAGGAGGCCCTCACCACCCGCCGATGTGGTCCCTGGTGACGCCGGAACAACCGTGACGCCAACCCGGGCCGGCCATCGGACACGACACTTCTCACTTTCGGCTCAAGAGAACCCGAAACGCCGATCACGCCACGTTTGCCTTACCTGTCAATCGTGCCACGATCCGCCCTCCTCCGAAGAGCACCAGAAATGGGAGCGTGCACAACAACGAACCGAGTACCGCGATCGGCCGTTGCAGCCACCAGATCAGATCAGGGAGCCGGTCGTCGGAGAGGCCGTTCCCGAAGATGAAGTAGACGCAGGCCTTCGCCAGCGCCATCCCGGTGGTGTGGAAGAGGAACAGCGGCAGCGCGTAGTGGTCGAGCAGACCGATGAACCGGCGCCAGCGCCGCCCCGCGAGCCGTCGTTCGAAGAACGGGCGGGTCACCTCGGCGAAGCCGATCTGGAACGTCAGCAGCGCGACGATCACGAACGTCGGCGGCCCCATGTTCGACAACCGGTCCCCGGGGACGCCGACCATCGAACCCGGGTACAGACCGGAGAACACCAAGCCCGCCAGACCGAACAGGCCCGTCCAAAGCAACGCATGCCCCCACCGCCGCGGTGCGTCGACGAGCCGTCGATGGAAGAAACCGGCCTGATGGGCGAGACCCCAGACCGCGATCATGTTCACCCAGCCCGCCTCGTCGACGCCGTAGCGGAATCGCACCACGTCGGCGCCGAGTGCGGCACCACCCAGCCAGACCAGGACCACGACGTCGAACTTCCGGTGCAGCCACAGGCTCACCGGCAGCACGGCCAGAAGAACGACATACACCGCGAGAAACCACAACGGGCTGATGATCAACAGCACCGCTCCGCGAATCCAGCGTAGATTGGACAGGGACGCCGCCGTCACACCGAAAGCCGTCCAGATCAGCACCAGGGCTCCGGCCGGCACGACGAGACGCCTGATCCGGTGCCGGACGTATCGCGAGAGTGACTCCCCGCGTGCCCGCGCCCGTCGCCAGGACACCAGGTGCACGTATCCCCCGACATAGAAGAACATCGGCATCACCTGCAGAAGCCAGGTGAAGATCCACAAACCCGAGAAGAACCCGAGCGGGCTCGTGGGCATCGGCCCGTCCGGTGACCACCGCAGGATGGTGAACGCCCAGTGCCAGAGCACCACGACGATCAAACTGACCGAACGCAACCAATCGATATACGGCTCCCTCGCCGGGTTCTGGCCGTCATCGTCTCGGTGCTGCTGCTCGCCGCCGCCACGGTGCTCGCGAACCGGGTGCTGCCAGGGTGGGCGTATCCCGTGTGCGGTGTCGTGACGGCTGCCGTGCTGATCGCCGTGGCCAGGTTCTCCGGCCTGCGGCTCGCGTCCATGGGTCTCGGCAGGCATACCCTCGGCCGCGCCGCCGTCATCGGCCTCGTGGGCGCCGGGCTGGTCGGCCTCGTGTTCGCGGTGGCGCTGGCCGTTCCCGCGCTCCGGACGTTCTTCGAGGACGGCAGGGTCGGGACGCCGGGGATCGGTCAGCTGTTGTGGCTCGCCCTGCTCCGTATTCCGCTCGGCACTGTTCTTGTCGAGGAAGTGGCCTTCCGCGGCGTTCTCCCCGCGCTGCTCGGTGCCGGCGAGCGCTGGCGCTGGGCGCCGGTCCTCGGCGCCGCCGCCCTGTTCGGTCTGTGGCATCTGCTGCCCTCGCTCGCCTTGGTCCGCAACGCCGCGGTCGGCGCCACCATGGGCGGTCTCCCGCTTCCGCTGATCTCGGTCCTGGCGATGGTCGCGGCGGCCGGCGCCGGGATCTTCCTGTACTGGTGGCGGCACTGGGGAAAGGGCGTACTGGCGCCCGCGCTCCTGCACTGCGCGACCAATTCGGGTGGCCTGCTCGTCGCCTGGTGGGTGCTTTCTCACCCGTGAGGGTCATCCGGCCGCGGTCTCCAGAAGGCGTGCCGCGAGCCGGGCACCCCAGGCTTCGGCGCGTTCCTGCTCGCCATCGCACAGGATCGTGGCGTTCTTGCCGACGTCCACGAAGAAGCTCTCCGGCGGCAGCAACGGAACCCCGTGGCGCTTCAGCAGCAGCTTCCGCGCACCGACCGCGGCGGAACCGGTGAGCCACCGAGCCCGGCGAAGTCTCGTGTCGAAAACCGCGACCGGCACCCGCCGCGACGCCGGCGGCAAGGCACTCAACCACTCCCGTACGCCGGTCGCGGAACGGACTCCGCCCTCGACCTCCTGCCGCGCGCTCTTGCGTGTCCCGGGGCGGGTCATGCCGTGCGCATGGGTGGGGCCTCCGACGACGAGAAGGCCAAGGCCGTCCCATTGGACCGGGGCGTCGTCGACGTTCACGACGTCGACCTCGCAAGAGGCGGCCAGGCCCTTGCCGATCGCCCTGGCGATGATCTCGGTGTTGCCGAACATCGACTCGAACACCACGAGTACCTGCATCACGATTCTCCTTGGCTGATCGGTGAAAGTTCGTTCGAGACACGGGTGACGGCGACCGCGGCCAGCGCCACCCCGGCGGCGAGCAGTAGCGCCCCCGAGAGGAGCAGGACCCAGGACAACCAGCCGAGTATCGGTACGGTCGCGCCCGCCTCCGCGCGCACGTCCACGCCGGCCGAGGCGTCGGCGTTCATCACCACGATGGTCCAGTCACCGGCCTGGTCCGGCCAGGTGATCGTCTGTGTGCCCGGGCCGACCGCCGACACCGTCCAGATCCCCACTTCCCACGGGAGCACCGGCGACTCCGTAGAGCGGTGTACGGCCAGCTCGCCCGAAGCGAGATCGGTGACCGTCGCGTGGTCGGTCCCACTCAGATAGCGTTCCGCCGCCGGAGCCGGCGCGACACCGACGAAAACGTCCTTCGGGCCGAGAGCGGTCACACGTACGCGGATGTCGCCGAGCGCACGCGTGACGGGTACATCGCCGGCCGCGGTGGCGACGAACGTGAACCGTTCACTCGCCAAGGCAGCGGTATCGGTGCTGTAGGCACTCGAGACCGTCAGGTATCCGTCGTCGTCGCGATCGGCTCGATCCAGCCACAGCGAGGCCGCACCTCCGCTGATCAGACCGGTCGCCAGAACGGCGAGCGCCACTCCGATCACGACCGACACGACACGACCGGGCGTCCACCCCGCCGTACCCGGACGGTGCCGTGCCGGTTCGGCGGGGCCGGCGACCGGCGGGTCGGGTTCGGTACCGCCCGAGTCCAACCGGAACGGCGGGTACTCGTCGGTCATGAGAGCGGCGTACGCGCCTACGCGGATCACCCACCGATCCATGCCGAGTACGAAGTCGAAGATCGGCCTGGGGTATTCGCCGCGTACCAGCAAGACGACGCCCGCGATGAGCACCAGGATCCCGATCAATCCGCCCGCTCCCCACTGGAAGCCGTCGTCCGAGGTGTTCCACAGCCACAGCCCGCCCCCGGCGAAGAGAGCGACGACGAGGTAGTGCGGGATGGCGAGCAGCCACCACTTCACCAGCACGAGACCGCGGGAAAGCCGCTCCGGGTAGTCGATCTCGAGCCGGGCGGGGTAGCCGGGATCGTCGGCCAGGGTGAACGGCGGGTAGCGATCCGTGCCCAGCGCGGCGTAGGCGTAGTAGTGCACCCGCCACGCCCAGCGGAGAACCCCGACATTGAACTCGAAGATCGCCCGGGGATACCGCCCGGTGAACAGGATGGCGAAGAACGCCACCGTCGTCAGCGGGACGAACGCGAGCCACAGCACCGCGAGCACGAGATAGTGCGGGATCGCGAGCAACCACTTCACCAGCCACAGCCAGCGGGACAGATCAGGATCGAGCGAAGCCTCGACGCGGACGGGGGAACTCATGGGACGCCTCCTTGCGGGGAGCGGACCTTCCGACGATCCTGCGCGGCCGCACGAGAGAACAGCAACGAACGGCCCGGCGAACCGGGCCCTCTGGCCCTCCACGACACACAGCGTCCGGAGAACCATGAAACGCGGCCCCTTCACCCTTGAGCAGAGGCAGGTTTCCGATGGACCACGGCCTTCCCGACGACTACACGGTCGAAACCGCGGTGGCCCTGGCCGGCCGCGCCCCTTCGGTGCACAACTCGCAGCCCTGGCAATGGCGCGTCGGAGATCGCACCGTCCACCTCTACGCCGACCGGGTCCGGCAGCTGGCCGGAACCGATCCGGACGGCCGGGACCTGATGCTCAGCTGCGGCACGGCGCTGCACCACCTCCGGGTCGGCTTCGCGGCCTTGGGCTGGCGGGCCGAGGTGCACCGGTTGCCCAATCCGGCGGAGCCGGACCACCTGGCGTCCGTCGAGCTGCACCGGCACGAGCCGACCCAGGAGGACATCACGCTGGCCGCCGCCATTCCCCGGCGCCGCACCGACCGGCGCAGGCACAGCTCCTGGACCGTGCCCACCGGGCACCTCGAAACCCTCGCCCGGCACGCGGCCGACGAAGGCGCCATCCTGCGTCCCGCCCTCGACGCCGCCCGCTACCACCTCGCACGCGCCATCTTCGAAGCCGCCGAGGTCCACGCGGCGGACCCGGCGTACCGCACCGAACTCGCCGCCTGGAGCGGCAGGCACACCGCTCCCGACGGCGTCCCGTCGGCGAACGCACCCGCACAGGACGACACCCCCGGCGCCCTGCCCGCGCGTGCGTTCGCCGACCCCCTGCTCGGCCAGCCCGAAGGCTCGACCGGTGAAGCGGACGAGACCGTGCTCCTCGTGCTGAGCACGGCTTCGGACGACGCCATGTCGCGACTTCGCGCGGGCGAAGCCACCAGCGCGGTGCTGCTCGCCGCTACCAGCCTGGGCTTGGCCACCTCTCCGCTCACCGAACCGCTGGAAGTCGCGGACACCAGGACGAAGGTGCGCGACCTGGTCACCGGCGGCACCTTCCCGCAGATGGTGCTGCGGACCGGCTGGGCCCCGGTCAACGCCGATCCCCTGCCCGCGACCCCGCGCCGGAACCTCGACGAGGTCCTCGCACCTCTCGGGACGCCGGTGACCCGCGAAGTGCGCTACCAGAGCCACTGATCGAAAGGAACGGCCATGCCTTACTGGCACTACTCCAACGGCGGCTGGGTCAGCATGCTGCTCATGCTGATCACCGTGCTCATCCTGGTCGGCGGCCTCATCACCGTCTCGGTGATCCTGTTACGCCGCACCACCAAGACCTCGACCGGCCACGACGACGCGATCGAGATCCTGAACGAACGGTTCGCGCGTGGGGAGATCGACAAGGACGAGTTCGAGACACGGCGTGCCGTGCTTCGCGGGTGACCGGGCCCGCGCACGAAGGGACAAGCGATGTCACGGACGGCCAAACCCGGCCCGCCCCCCGACCCGATCCCACCCGCGGGCCCGCCTGAACCCTCAGGCCGGCACCGCTGGGCGGTTCCCGCGGCTTTCCTGGTGATGCTGCTCCTGTTCTTCCTCCCTCATCTGCTGACCGCCGAGACTCCCACCTTCGGTTACACGGAACTTCTGTCCAAAGTAGACGCGGGGCAGGTGGAGAAGGTCACGGTCGACGACGAAGGGGCGATCAAGGGCAATCTCCGTGACGGGACCGCGTTCACCACGCAGCTTCCCGTCGCGCTCGAGGACGACCAGTTGCTGCCGAAGCTGAAGGAGAAGGGTGTCCAGGTCACCGGCGCGCGAGGGGGCACATCGGGCGTGCTTTCTTGGGTCGGCAGTCTGCTCCCCTTGCTTCTTCTGGTGGGTTTCCTGATCTGGATGGGCAAAGGTGCGCAACGGTCCCTCGCCGGGGCCGGGGGTTTCGGCCGGTCGAAAGCGAAGATCATCGAGGCACAGCGGCCCACCACCCGGTTCGCGGACGTAGCGGGGTACGAAGGGGTCAAGCAGGAGGTCAGTGAGATCGTCGACTTCCTCCGCGACCCGGATCGCTACGCGGCGGCGGGTGCGAAAGGACCGCGCGGCGTCATCATGGTCGGGCCGCCGGGCACCGGGAAGACGCTGCTGGCTCGCGCCGTCGCGGGCGAGGCCAGCGTGCCGTTCCTGTCGGTCACCGGTTCCGAGTTCGTGGAGATGTTCGTCGGCGTCGGCGCCTCGCGGGTCCGCGATCTGTTCACCGAGGCCAGGAACCGGGCGCCGTCCATCATCTTCATCGACGAGATCGACGCCGTCGGAAGCCGCCGGGGCGTCGGCGGTACGGGCGGGCACGACGAACGCGAACAGACCCTGAACCAGCTTCTGGCCGAAATGGACGGTTTCGATCAGGGCAGCGGGATCGTCGTGCTCGCCGCGACCAACCGGCCGGAGTCCCTCGACCACGCGCTCCTGCGTCCCGGCCGGTTCGACCGGCAGGTCACCGTGCCCCTGCCGAACCAGGACGAACGCGCGGCCATCCTCGCCGTTCACGTGCACGGCAAACACCTCGGTCCCGACGTCGACCTGCGGCGCATCGCCCGCGGAACGCCCGGATTCTCCGGCGCGGATCTCGCGAATCTGGTCAACGAGGGAGCGATCAACGCCGTCCGCGCCGGGCGCACGACCATCACGGCGGCCGACCTGGACTCGGCACGAGACCGGATACTGCTCGGACGTCGCGAAACGTCCAACGCCTTACTGCCCGAGGAACGGCACGCCGTGGCCGTGCACGAATCCGGGCACGCGCTGATCGCCGCGTTGTGCGAACACGCCGATCCGGTCGCGAAGGTCACCATCCTCCCGGCGGGAATGGCGCTGGGCGCCACCGAGCAACTCCCCGAAGCCGAACGTCATCTCTACAGCGAGGCTTATCTCACCGATCTGCTGACCGTCCGGCTGGGCGGACGCGCCGCGGAACTGGTGGTGTTCCGCCAGGGTTCCACCGGCGCTGCCGACGATCTCGCCGGTGCCACCGCGCTCGCGGTGAAGATGGTGACGGAGTTCGGCCTGTCCACCGCGCTCGGTCCGGTCGCCTATCCGGCCGCACACGCCCGGTTCCTCGCCGATGCCCCGACCGAGCGGCGGCACGGCGGTTTTTCCGAGAGAACGCAGCAAGTGATCGACCGGGAGGTCGCCCGGCTGCTGCGCGCGGCCGAAGACCGAGCCGTCAGCGCCTTGCGCGGACATCGGAAAGCGCTGGACCTCCTGACCGCCGAATTGATGAGCGAGGAGACCGTCGACGGAAGCGTCGTCCTCGACGCGCTGCGGCAGGAAGCCGAAGCCGGCGATCTCGCGTCCTGAACGAACCGGGAGGCACCGATGGACCATCTGAGCCCGCTCGACGCGGCGTTCCTGGAGCTGGAAGACGGGGATTCCAACGCTTCCCTTTCCATCGCGTCGGTGGCGGTGCTCGAAGGCCCGCCACCGTCACACGCGGACTTCGTCCGGTCGATCACCGCCCGGTTGCCGCTGATCCCGCGCTACCGGCAGAAGATCCATCGTGTGCCGCTCGATCTCGGTCCACCGGTGTGGGTCGACGACGACCGGTTCGACGCGGCCCGGCACTTCCACCGGATCGCCGTTCCGGCACCTGGCGGG
This sequence comes from Amycolatopsis sp. NPDC043887, assembly GCF_056435665.1. Taxonomy (NCBI): domain Bacteria; kingdom Bacillati; phylum Actinomycetota; class Actinomycetes; order Pseudonocardiales; family Pseudonocardiaceae; genus Amycolatopsis; species Amycolatopsis sp. NPDC043887. Next base: position 43,161 of record NZ_JBWKEB010000007.1, on the reverse strand, counting down.
GAACGGGAGCTGTGCGAACTCGTCGCCCTGCTGATGGGAGAACGCCTCGACCGGGATCATCCGCTGTGGGAATTCTGGGTCATGGAAGGGCTCTCCGGTGGCCGCTGGGCGGTGCTGTCGAAACTGCATCACTGCGTCGCCGACGGCGTCACCGGCAACGAGCTGCTGAAGGTCCTCTTCACGGACGGGCCCCAGGCCGCCGCGCCCGCCGAACCGGTCCCCGACCCCGGCACCGCGAACCTGCTCAAGGACGCCGCACGCAGGCTCCTGCTGACTCCCGTCGAACTGCTCAACTGGGTGGTACGGCCGGTGCTTTCGCCTTCACGGGCGATGCGCGGCATCGCGGATGCCGTCTCGGGCCTGACGGCGTTCGCCTCCGCACTCATCCCCGCGGCGCGGTCGTCGCTCTCCGGCCCCATCGGCCCGGACCGGCGCTACGAGGTGGCGCATACCGCCCTCGACGACGTGCACGCTGTCTGCCGTGCTTTCGAGGTCACCGTGAACGACGTGGCACTCGCGGCCGTCACGGGTGCGTTCCGGGCCCTTTTGCGCCGAAGAGGCGAGAAGCCGGTGCCGGACGCGATGCGGGCGCTCGTGCCGGTCTCCGTCCGCGGAAAGCACGACAGCGTCGACAACGAAGTCTCGCTGATGCTGCCTTTGCTCCCCGTCGACGTCCCCGATCCCGCGGGACGGCTGGTCGCGGTTCATCGGCGCTCGGCCGCCTTGAAGGCGAGCAAAGAGGCGGAGGCCGGCGCCGCGTTGACCGGTGTCGCGGCCTCCGTCCCGTTCGCACCGGTCGCGTGGGCCGTCCGGCTCGCCGCCGGTCTTCCTCAGCACAACGTGGTCTCGGTGGTCACGAATGTCCCGGGGCCGCGGACACCACTGCGGTTGCTCGGACGCGAGGTGGCGGACCTCTATCCCTACGTCCCGGTCGCCTTGCGGCTGCGGACCGGCGTGGCCGCTTTCTCCTATCGCGACAAGCTCAATTTCGGGATCACCCTGGACTTCGCGAGTGCGCCGGACGCCGGTTTCCTCGCCAAGGCCATCGAGAACGAGCTCTCGGCCTTGGCGAGGATCGCGCGCCGCTCACGACCAGGCACGAACGGCCTTGTGGATGGTGTCGGCGAGCAGGACGACCGGGACGGTGGCGAAGGCCAGCACCCAGCCGAGCGGGCTCGGCACGGTACCGCCGAGAAGCCCGGGCAGGGGCGGCATCAGGAGGAAAGCCGCCAGCATCGCGAGTTCGAAGGCGATCGCGAACCACAGCAGAGGATTTCCCCGCAGTCCGATCCTGCCGATCCAGCGTGACTCGCTCCGGCAGGCGAAGGCGTTCGCGAGCTGGCCGAGCACGATCGCGGTGAAGGCGGTACCGGACGCGGTCGCGAGGAGCGCGGTGTCCGGGACCTCGCCGAACCACCACCCGCCGCCGAGGAGGACCACCAAGAACGCCGCCATCGACGCGAGCGCCTCGGCCGGGCCGAGCACTCCGAAGGCGCGGCGCGCCAACCTGCCGTCGATCAGGGAACCGCCCTTCGCGGGCCCCTCCATCGTGCGCCGGTTCGGCGGCTCCGCGCCGAGCGCGACCGCGGGAAGGAGATCGGTGCCGATGTCGAGCGCCAGTACCTGCAGGACCGTGATGGCCAGCGGGATCTGCCCTCCCGCGAGCGCCCACACGACGAACGGCGTGAGCTCGGCGACGTTGTCGGTCAGGTGATAGGTGAGAAAGCGCCGGATGTTCACGAACGTCGCGCGCCCGAGTTCCACGGCGGCCACGATGGTGCCGAAATGATCGTCGAGGAGGACCAGGTCGGCCGCTTCCCTGGCGACGTCACTGCCTGACGCCCCCATCGCGACACCGATGTCCGCTGTGCGCAAGGCCGGCCCGTCGTTGACGCCGTCGCCGGTCATCGCCACGACGTGTCCTCGGGCCTGGAGGACCTTCGCGATCCGGAGCTTCTCCTCCGGGGCGACCCTGGCGACCACCACGCCATCGACGTCGAGCAGCCTGCCGAGCGCCTCGTCGTCGGCCGGCAGGTCCTTGCCCTCCAATACGAGCCGGTCCGGCCCGAGCAGCCCGACTTCGGCGGCGATGGCCGCGGCCGTCCCCGGATGGTCGCCCGTCACCATCGCCAGCCGGATCCCGGCACGACGGCAGGACGCGATCGCGGCGCTGACGTCGGGCCGGGGCGGGTCCTCCAGCCCGACGAGGCCGAGCAGTGTCAGCCCTCCCTGCTCTTCTTTCGCTGCCGGTTTGGTGTGGTGCGCCACCGCGAGCACCCGCAGGCCCGCCCTGCTGAACGCGGCGACGGCTTCGTCCGCTCCGGAAACCTCCGCGCACAGTGGCAGGACGGTGTCCGGCGCGCCCGAGACATGGAGGCCTTCGACGTCCGCGACCGATGACCGGCGCCGGCGCGGATCGAACGGCCACCGCCGGACCGGCGGCGGAGCGCCGGTGACTCCGGCACGTGCGGCGAGGACGTGCAGCGCCACCTCCATCGGGTCGCCGACCGGCCGCCACCCGTTCGCCTCTTCGACGGCATGCGCGTCCGGAGAGCATCGCGCCGCGGAATCCGCGAGCGTCGCCGCCGCCCGCACCGCCGCCGGAGAGCCGGTGAGCTCGCCGACCGGCCGGTATCCCGTACCGTCGACCTCGACGGTCCCGGACGGCGTCCACACCCGGACGACGGACATTTCGTTGCGGGTCAGCGTGCCGGTCTTGTCGGTGCAGATGAACGTGGTCGCCCCCAGCGTCTCCACAGATTCGAGCCGGCGTACCAGGGCGTTGCGGCCCGCCATCTTCTGCGCCGCCCGCGCCAGCGACAGCGTCACGGTCGGCAGCAGCCCCTCCGGGACGAGCGCGACCGTCACGCCGATCGCGAGCAGGAAGCTTTCCGTTCCCGCGCGGCCGAGACCGAGGGCTGCGGCGAAGAACACGCAGCCGACCGCGACCGCCATCAGGGCCACGAGCCGCACCACGCGGTGCAACTGCGTGGCCAAAGGACTTCTCGGCCGCACGGCGTTCGCGGTCACCGCGGAGATACCGGCGAGGCGGGAGCGGGCGCCGGTGGCCGTCACGATCGCGACGCCGTGCCCTTCGGTGACATACGTACCGGCGAAAACGGATCCGCCCACCTCCGGCCGCACCGGTCTGCTCTCGCCGGTCAGCATGGACTCGTCCACCGAGAGCAGGCCGCATTCGGCGAGTTCCCCGTCGGCGCACACGCGGTCCCCCGCCTCGAGCAGGACCACGTCGCCCACGACCAGGTCCGCCGCGTCCACGACGACCGCACGCCCGTCCCGGCGCACCGTCGCGCGCACCGGCAGCAGATCCCGCAACCGCTCCGCGGCACGGTCCGCGCGGTACTCCTGGGCGAACGAGAACGCACCGTTGAGCACCACGACCACGACGATCGCGATCGACAGCGCCGGCATCCCGGCGAGCAACGCCAGCCCCGCCGCCGCCCACAGCATCAACGCGAAGAAATGGACCATCTGACCCGCCAGCGTCAGCAACGGATTCCGCTGTTTCGCGGCGGGAAGGGTATTCGGTCCGTGCCGGCGAAGCGCGGTCGCCGCTTCGTCTGCCGTGAGACCCGCCGTTTCCCGGACCATGGCCGAGCCGGTCACCGGTCCGCTGCCTCGCGGGCCACGATCACCGGGCACAGCGCGTAGGACATCACCGCTTGGCTGGTCGAACCGAGGAGCATTCCGGCGACGCCGCCGCGGCCGCGACTGCCCACGACCAGCAGTTGCGCCCGGTCGGCGTGCCCGAGCAGTTTGTCGGCGGGACGACCTCGCACCACCTCCCGGTGCACACGCACGTCGGGGTACTTCTCCCGCCAGCCCGCCAGCCGTTCGGCGAGGACCTCGTTCGCGCTCTCCTCGATCTCGGACCGCTCCAGGCTCCAGTGCGTTTCCTCGAAGACCGCCGAAAGGAATGCGTCGTCCCAGCAATGCAAGGCGACCAATTCGGTCTGACGCCAGGACGCTTCCTCGAAGGCGAGCGCGAGGGCGGCTTCGCTGGTCCTTGTCCCGTCGACCCCGACGACGACCGGTCCGTCATGCGGTGCGTCGGCTTCCGCGACGTGCGGACGGATCAGCGCGACGGGGCACGCCGCACGTGCCGCCAGCGCGATGGACACCGACCCGACCAGCACCCGGCCCAAGGGACGCAGACCTTCGGTCCCCAGCACGAGCAGGTCCGCGTTCTCGGCCGCGTCTTTCAGCGCTTGCACCGGGCGCTCGTGCCGCAACAGGAGCGAGACGTGGAGGTCCGGAGCGATCTCCCTGGCGGCGTCACGGGCTTGCCGCAGGAGGCGATGTCCGCGCATCCTGATCGTTCCCGCGAGATCCTCCCGGGTCGGCATCGGCCTCGGATGGCTCAGCGACTCGTCGTCGATCGCGTGTACCAGCGTGAGTTCCGCGTGGCGGCGGCGCGCCTGATCCGCCGCCCAGCGGACGGCCCTGATCGCGGACTCCGAGCCGTCGACACCGACGACGACCCGGTGCCCCGAATTCTCCGGCATAACGGTTCACCCCATCCTGATTCGGCAACTGCCTTGGACGTTAGGAACTGACGCGTCAGGAAGGCAGCGGCGTTCGTAACCGGGGGACGGGACCTTCGACCTATCAGTCCACTGTGGAAGGACGGGGCGGCAGCCGCACCGCCGCGTCCGCGAGACCGTCCGTGATCACCTGTCGTGCCCCCGCCGAGTCGAGCAGATCGGCGACGGCGCGGTTGTCCGCGAGATAGGTGGCGGTGAACTCGCTGAACCCGTGCCGCGACGCCGCTTCCGCCAGCTTCGTGACCAAAGCCGTCGCCAGCCCTGCCCGGCGCCAGCAAGGCGTCACCGCGACCGCGATCTCCGCGACCCCTGGCTGGAGCGTCGCCTCGTACCGCGCGATCGCCACGCCCTTCCCGGCCTCGTCACGCGCGACAAGCGCGTAACGGCGATCGAAATCGAGCTCGGTCAGGTGTGCCAGCAAGCGCGGTGTCACCTTCGGAGGCGGCCCGCAGAACCGGCGGTACAGCGTCTCCCGATCCGCTTCGACGAGCGCCTCGCCGAGTTCTTCGGCGTCGGCCGGGCTCACACGGGTCACGAAGACGGTCCGGCCATCGCGCAGGCACACCGGCTGTCCGTCCATCGGCTCAGCGTAGGACCGCGGACTTTCGCGGCGCTACGGCCGAAGAGGCTGCGCCACCGGGACCAATGTCCTCGTCTTCCGTCCGGCGTCGACCACGTTCGAACGACGTCGGAATCACTTTCCGAGGGGTCGTGAGCGGTAGGGACGGTTATTGAGCCGAAGGTCAAACGTGTCTTTGTCGGGCGGGGCGTCCTGAAGGCCACCTTTTGAGGGGTAGGGCAAAGGTGGCGTGATCGAGCCTCTGGGCAGGAATGGGGTCGACAAGGGGGAGTTGGCGTATTCCTGACCGTCCACAAGGGACATCAAGCAAGCAACGGTGTCCCTTTTGGGTACTTTGGCGGGGTCGTGAGTGGTAATGAGCGTTCTAACCGTCATTACCACCCACGACCCCCGTCGAAAATCGCACATTTAGACACTAAACGGGCATTTCACCGCCCGTAGGGGTCCTTCACCGCAAAGTCTCGGCCACGCCACCGTTGACTTACTCCTCAATAACGACACACAACACCCACGACGACCCCGGCGGCTGTTGACCCGGCGCGACCCACGCGTAGCGTCAGATCAGCACCCGCTCCCGATCACGGGGAACGACAGCCTGCCAGTCATGCTCGGTACGAAGCCGTTCGGCGACCGCCGCCGACGCCTCGGGCTCGCCGTGCACGAGATAGGTACTCTTCGGCGGCGCTCCCGCGGTGGCCCACCGCACCAGCTCGTCCGCGTCGGCATGGGCACTGAAGGCGTCGAGCTGGGCCACGTCGGCGCGGACCGTGGTGTAGCGGCCATGGATCTTGATCTGCCTCGCTCCGTTCGCGAGGCTGCGCGCGCGGGTGCCAGGGGCGGCGTAGCCGACTATCAGCACGGTGTGCCGGTGATCAGGCAGCATGTGTTCGAGGTGATGCAGTACCCGGCCTCCGCTCGCCATCCCCGACGCGGAGATGATGATCGAAGGCATCCTCGGAGCATTGACCCGCATGGATTCTTCCACCGTTCGCAGTTCCGTCAGCGAACGCGGAGTCAGCGGATCGTGCCCGGCGAGTTCGGGCCGGATCTCCGGCCAATGGTCACGGAATGCCTCGCGGTACACCCGCAGCGCCGCCAACGCCATCGGGCTGTCCACGTAAACCGGCAGGTCGGGGATCGTGTGCGACCGCATCAACTTCGCGAGCGCGGCCAGTACCACTTCGGTCCTGTCGACGGCGAACGCCGGGATGAGGACACTGCCGCCGCGTCTGGCCGTCCGCCTGATGACTTCGCCGAGCTGGTCCATGGCGTCGGTGTCGTGGTGGACCCGGGAGCCGTAGGTCGATTCGAGTACCAGCGCGTCGCAGGGAGGCCGCGGCGATGGCGGGCGCAGGAGACTGTGTGCCGGAAGGCCGAGATCGCCGCTGAACACGACGTCGCGCCCATCGGACCGCAGCTGTGCCCAGGCGGAGCCGAGGATGTGACCGGCTTGCCCGAAACGCAGCGTCATGTCCTTGCCGACCGTCGTCTCGACGCCGTACTCGAGTTCTTCGAGAAGACCGATCGCTTTCCGCGCGTCACCCGCGTCGTAAAGAGGCAAGGCCGGCCGGTGCTTCGACCAGCCGTACTTGTTGGCGTGCGCGGCCTCCTCGGTCATGAGATGGGCACTGTCCTCCAGCACGATCGGAACGAGAGCCGCGGTGCCCGGTGTCGCGTACACCGGTCCGCGCCAGCCCGATCGCACCAGGACCGGCAGGTACCCGCAGTGGTCCAGATGGGCGTGGGTGATCACCACGGCGTCGACGTCGGTCAAGGCACGCGGCAGCGGTGCCCAGTTCCGGCGGCGCAGATCGGCGAGCCCCTGGAAGAGCCCGCAGTCGACCAGGACACGGGAACCGGGCGTTTCCAGCAGGTACTTGCTGCCGGTGACGGTTCCGGCTCCGCCATGGAAGGTCAGCGCGATGGTCACGATGACGCCTTTCTCGGTGAGGAGCTCAGAATCCGTTCCCGAGGATTTCGTCGACGGCACGGCGCGGGCTCGACGGCACGAGCCCGGTGGGATAGCCGAAGCGCATGACGGCCTGCGGAAACCCGGGAAGCTCCAGATCCTCGGTCAACGCGGAACGGACTTCGGGCAGGTGCAACGGCTGGGTCAGCACCGAACCGGCCAGACCGTCGTCGACCGCTTCAAGCCAGGTGTCCTGGAGCGCGTGTCCCGCGTGCAGGTGGTCGTACCGGCCATCATCGACGGTGAGGAAGACGAGCAAGGTCTCACCGGCGAGGCGACGCTGAAGGACTCGGCGATCGGGGAGAGCCGTCCCTGGACGGACCAGTCCCGCCCAGGGAAGCGATCCGGCGGGAAGCGCGCTCGCGGCCAGCCCGACGCCATGGCGGTGAAAGTGCTCGTCGTGGATCGTCCACAGGGCCAGTTCGCGCTGGTACGCCAGATCGTGCTGATACGCCTCGGCGGCGAATTCGAGCAGATCCGCGATCCGGGAGAGTTCCAGCTCGTCGTGGATCAGCCTGGCTTCGACCCCGCTTTCGTTCGCGGCGGCGATCAAGTCACCGATTTTCTCTCGCGAGACTCGTCGGCCGGAGAAGGGGTGCCGGTAGCTTCCTCGCCGGGCGATCGCCGAGTACCGGTGCAGGTCGACATCGGACGGCGCCGAACGCCCCGTGGTCTCGATCGCGGCGACGATGTCCGGCTCGCCGTCCTCCGGGAACATCCGCGTGGTCAGGTCGTAGCCGAGAACCCGGACCGCCAGCTCCACATTGGCGAGGGCGGCACCGCACGAGATGAGCCGGTCACGGCCTCGGGTGTCGTGTTCGGGCAGTGCCAGGTCGCGGCGCTCACGCAGGAGAAGCCGGTGTCCGTCGGGCTCCAGCCGCCACGGCTGGATGTTGTGCACGGAGGGCGCCCGCAGCAACGTCCTCGCCAGTACCTCGGTCTCGGCCCTCGTCCACCCGTTTGCCATGTGTCCCGCCCTCAGTCGTCCTTCGATCGAGTTCAACGGTGCACCTGTCCCACGAGGATGGAGCAGGTACCGAGGGCACCGATCGCCGGGACCAAATACCCGGGTGCGGTCCCGCCAGGGCCCAAGGTCCCGGTTCGTTGGGACGTCTAGGTGGCTGTATCAGCCGAAGTGCACGGGTACCGTCGGTCGAGAAGCAGGGACCCCTCAGGAGGGACGAGATGGCGACCAAGGTGTTCCTCGTGGACGACCACGAGATTGTCCGGCGAGGGCTGGCGGATCTGCTCGGGAACGAACCTGACATCGAAATCGCCGGCGAAGCCGCGTCCGTCTCCGAAGCACTCGCCCGCATCCCGCAAAGCGATGCGGACATCGCCGTGCTCGACGTGCGGCTCCCCGACGGAACCGGCATCGAACTCTGCCGCGATCTGCTGTCCACCGAGCCGGAGCTGCGGTGCCTGATGCTCACCTCGTACGCCGACGACGAGGCGCTCTTCACCGCCATCATGGCCGGCGCGTCGGGATTCGTCCTCAAGCAGGTCCTCGGGAACGATCTCGTCTCGGCGATCCGGACCATCGCGGGCGGCGGCTCGCTTCTCGACAGCCGGACCACCGCCGCGCTGATGAACCGCATCCGGCGCGAGCGCGACCAGAACGATCCGACCTCCACCTTGTCCGAGCAGGAACGAACGGTGTTCGATCTGATCGGCGAAGGCCTGACCAACCGAGAGATCGGTGAGCGGATGTTCCTCGCCGAAAAGACCGTGAAGAACTACGTCTCCCGGATCCTGGCCAAGCTCGGCATTCAGCGCCGGACGCAAGCCGCGGTCCTCGCGACCGAACTCAAACGGACCGCGGCGGCGTCCCCGGTATTCGGTGACCGCTAGGTCAGCGGAACGCGCCAAAGCACCCGAGCGCCGCCACCGTCACGGTCTCCGAACTCGGTTTCGCCGCCACACTTCGTCGCTCGGTCGGCGAGGTTCACCAATCCGCTTCGCCTGCCCGCTTGGGGGATGCCGATGCCGTTGTCGGTGACCTCGATGATCAGCTCACGGTCGGCCTCGACGCTGATCGTGATCTCATCGGCGCCGGAATGACGGACCGCGTTGCTCAGCGCCTCACGGACCACCGCCTCGGCATGTTCGTGCAGCGTCTGCGGCACGAGCGTGTCCACAGCCCCGGCGATCCGGACCGAAGGAGTGAGCGTGCTCTCGGTCGTCAATTCCGTGACGGCGTCGAGCAGCCGGCGGCGCAGGCTCTTCGAGGCGTCCGAGCCCGAGGTGTGCAGATCGAAGATGGACGTCCTGATCTCGCGGACCGTCCGATCCAGTTGTTCCACCGCCTGTGTCACCCTGTCCCGCGCGAACGTGTCGGGTACCCGGGGCACGATGCTCTGCAGGCTCATCCCGGTCGCGAACATCCGCTGGATGACGTGGTCGTGCAGGTCCTGAGCGATCCTGTCCCGATCGGCGAGAACGTCCAAAAGCCGCTGATTACGCTGTTTCTCACCGAACTCCAGCGCGACCGCGGCCTGATCGGCGAACGACGACAGCATGGGAAGCTGATCGGCCTTGTACTGCGAAGCGCCCTTGTCCCTCCCCGCGACGAGCACCCCTCCGACGCCGGAAGTGCTGTTCAACGGAATCACGGCGGCCGGTCCGAGACCGTCGAAAACAGGCTCGGCCGGCCCAGGGGAGACCGTACCCAGGTCAGGGATGAGACTGGGCTGGCCGGATTCGAACACCTCGTCTATCGCGGGGTGCCCTCCCGTCATCGAAGATCCCGCGAGGGCGTTCGCCCGCTCTCCCGCGACGACACTCACGGTCAAGGCCTGCCCGGCACCTCCGGCCAGCAGGATCAACACCTCGTTGGCCCCGGAAAGTTCACGAACCCTGGCGGCGATCAGGTTCAGCGTGTCGGTGACCGACGCACCCCCGAGGAGCTCACCGTTGACCTCCGCGACCGCTTCGAGCCACCGTTCGCGCGTCCGTGACCGTTCGAACAACCGGGCGTTGTCGATGGCGACACCGGCGGCCGCGGCCAAGGCCTGCAGAACGACCTCGTCGTCGGCGGTGAACTCGGCGGCTCCCCGCTTCTCGGTCAGATAGAGATTGCCGAAGACCTCGTCCCGGACACGCACCGGTACGCCCAGGAAGCTGTGCATCGGGGGATGGTTCGCAGGGAAGCCCACCGAAGCGTGGTGCGCGGTCAGGTCGGGTACCCGGACGGGGTGCGGCTCGTGGATGAGCAGCCCGAGCAAGCCCCGGCCTTCGGGCAAATGCCCCATATGAGACCTCGTTTCGGCATCGATGCCCACGTAGACGAACTCCGAAAGCCCGTCTTCGTCACCGAGCACGCCGAGCGCGCCGTACCGGGCGTCGACCAGCTCGACCGCCGCCTGCACGATTCTCTGCAGGGTCGAGTCGAGTTCCAGCCCGGTGGCCACGGCCAGGACCGCGTCGAGCAGGCCTTGGAGCCGATCTCGGGTCTTGACGATCTCCGACAGCCGCTCTTGGACCTCGTGCAGCAGTTCGTCGAGCCGTAACCCGGTCAAAACCGCCGCGCTCGGTGGCGCCTCGTCGGCCGAACCTCGCTCCGACGACATTCGGTTGCTCCTCCCGGATCGGCAAAGTGTGACGACTCTCAATCGCCCGAACCGCTCCAGCGTTTCACCAGCCGCCGATCCTGCCAAGACACGCGGCCGTCAGAAAACAGGATGATCGTCCGGATGCCGCACCACCTCACCGAGTCGGCGGCGGGCGGCGTGCCGAACCTGTCCGTCCGGATAGCCGAGCCGCATGATGAGCTGGGGGTGTCCCGGTAGCTTCAGTTCCGCGGTCATCCGCTCGCGGACGGGTGCCTCGTGCAGCGGCTGGGTCAGCACCGACGCGGCCAACCCTCCGTCGACGGCCGCGAGCCACGAGCGCTGCATGGCCACTCCCGTTGTGAGGTGGCCGGCACGATCATCTTCCTTCGCGCAGAAGATCAAGATGCTTTCCGCATCGAGCCTGCGCGCGAGGGACCGGGCTTCCGGGATCAGACTCGTCCGGCGGACCAGTCCCGCCCACGGAAGGCCCGCCTTGTCGTAGCCAGGCCGGATCAAGCCGTCACCGACACTGTCGGACCGCCAGTCCCCTGTCCATTCCTCAAGCTCTCGCTGGAGGTCGTCACGGCTCTGAATCGTTGGGGAAGCCTGTTCGAACAGTACCGCGAGGGTGTCTTTGTCACCAGCGCGCAGAACCCGGCAGCCGACTCCATCCGGCAACTGGCCGATGACCGGCGTGAGCATCGACGACGCGATCGGGATCGCGGCGAACGGGCGGCGATGACTCCGCCTCCGCGAGATGGCGGCATACGCGAGCAGCTCACGGTCGGACGGCGGCTCGCGGCCCGAGGTGGTCACGACGGCGACCAGAGGTCCACGCCCCGCGGCTGTCTCCACCTCGGTGGACCACCCCAGCACCCGGACGGCCAGCACGAGGTTCTCCAAGGCCGCTCCGCAGGAGATGAGCCGGTCGCGACCGGTGGGGTCGTGCTCGGGAAGGGGCAGGTCGGTCCGTTCGCTCAGTTCCGCGCGCATATCGGGCAGGGCCAGCGACCACGGCTGGATGTTGTGCACGGACGGCGCTCGGATGACCGCCCGCGCCAGGACCTCGATCTCGCCGTCGGACCACATGCGCTCATCCGGGTTCGGCATGTTCCTTCCTCCTCCCACGGAACGCGTCGACGACGCTGGGCAGCGTCGGGTACAGCGAGCCTGAACCAATGAGCCGAAGCAGGCCTGCGGCCTCGAGATCTTCGCGCAACTCCTGTTTCACCCTGGCGAGCGCGAACGTGATCCCGCGGCGGCGCAGCTCGTCGCAGATCCCGCGTACGGCGTCGGCCGCCGTGATGTCGAGTTCGACATTGGCTTCGGCGTTGAGCACGAACCATTCGACCTGCTTGCCGCCGTCCAGGGCGGCGAGGGCCCGTCGTCGGAAGTCGTCGGCGTTGGCGAAACACAAGGGCGCGTCGTACCGGTAGATCACCAGACCTGGCTCGGTCGTCGCGTCGGGATAGTCGTCGACATCGTGCATCCCGGGCACGCCCGGAACGAAACCGAGCACCGCGCCGTGCGGCCGCGCCAGCCGGCGCAGAAGATCCAAAATGGACAAGCTGACGGCGGCCAGTACGCCGTACAGGACACCCAGCGCGACGACGGCGAGCAAGGTCGACAAGGTCAGCACGAACTCGCTGCGCCGGAACCGCGAGATGCGACGGAATTCCCGGGGATCGATCAGCTTCAACGCCGCGTAGACGACGATCGCCGCCAACACCGCCTTGGGAAAGCCGGCCAGCAACGGTCCCGCGAAAAGTACCGTCAGCACGACCGTCGCGAGCGCGGTCAGGGAGTACAGCTGGGTCCGGGCACCCATCGCGGATGCCAGCGCGGTCCGGCTGCCGCTCGAACTGACCGGGAACCCGTGAAGGAGTCCCGACGAGAGGTTCGACGCGGCCAGCGCGCGCAGCTCTCGATTGGAATCGACCCGCTCGCCGTGCTTGCCCGCGAAGGCGCGGGCGGTCAGGACGTTGTCGGAGAAGCCGACAAGGGCGATCCCCAGCGCGGGCAGCAGCAGACTCGCCAGGTCTGCACCGTTCACCACGGGGAACTCGGGTACCGGCAGCGAATCCGGAACCGGCCCGATCACTCGGATCCCTTTCTCCGTCAGGGAAAAGCCGGTGACGACGGCGGCGGCCACCAGAATGACGGCCAACGGTCCGGGAAACCGCGGAAACCAGTGCTGCGCTGCCAGCAGGCAAGCCAGAGCGAGACCGCCGAGGACCAAGGTCGGCCAGTGCGGGTGCCCGATGTTCTTGACGAACGAACCCAGTTCCGCGAGCACCCCGTCGCCGGTCACGGTGACGCCGGTCAGCTTGCCCAGCTGGCTCACGATCATCAGCACCGCGATCCCGGCCATGTAGCCGGTCAGTACCGGCTTCGACAGCAGGTCCGCCAGCACGCCGAGCCGGGCCGAGCCTCCCAGCAGGCACAGGCCCCCGACCATGAGCGCCATCATGGCCGCGAGGGCTCCGTAACGGGCGGGATCTCCCGCGGCGAGCGGACCGAGCGCGACGGCCGTCATCAAGGCGGTCGTCGATTCCGGGCCCACCGACAGGAGCTTCGACGAGCCCAGGACGGCGTAGACCGCCAAAGGCCCGATCACCGCCCACAGGCCGGTCTCCGCGGGCAGGCCCGCGACCTCCGCGTACGCCATCACCTGCGGCACCAGGTACGCGGCGACGGTCACTCCGGCCAAGAGATCACCTTGTAGCCAAGAACGCCGATAGCGTATGAAGGAGAACTTCATCGATGCCTCCGGGTCACCGCTGAGTACAACGAAGGCGGCAGGCGCGCGAATATTCTTCCCTCCTGAGGGAGGGAGCTTTCCTCGTCGAGGAACCGCAATACCGGCTCGGCCGAGGACCGGTCGAACAACGCCGCGAAGACCCGTTCGAGCTGAGCCGGGTCCCGGGCCACGACGTCGAGGAGCGTGGCGTCGAACAGCAAATGCCTCGCTTTGGGTTTCGGCAGTTCGAAAGGATGACCGTGGACCGCCAACGACCTCGCGATCGCCGCGCTGTCGGCTTGGATACGTTGGAAGGCGTAGCCGGTCGACGCCTTGACCAGCCCGGCTTTGGTCCCGATGGCGAGGATCGAGCCGCGTCTGCGGTCGACGGCCGAAGCGGAGAGCGGCAGGGAAGCGGACTCCTCACGGGTGACCGCGTACTCCCGAACGCCGAGAATCGTGGAGAGGTATTCGCGCAAAGCGCTTCGTTGCTCCTTGGGATACGCCATACCCCGTGTGCGAGGCGGCGCGAAGGACGTGTGCTCGACCAGAGCTTCTTGCGGGCCCCGCGGCAAGACGTAGACGAAGCTCGCGGCGCGGCCCTGGGGCGTACGGAAGTCGAAGAAGGTGGGCACGGCCGAATCGAACGCCGGGGCGGCCGTGCGCACGTGCCAGCCGCGGAAGACCAGCCAGCCGTCCACCGGGGCCGGCCCAGGCCCGAGAACGCTGTCGAACACCCAATCCGCACGGAGAGGTTCGCCGTCCACAAGGGCTTCCGCGCCCCGGCCCGCCTGCCGGATCTCAGTGATCCGCCCGCGGTGGAAGACGACACCACCACGTCTCTCCGCGGCCTTGCCGGCCGCCGCCGCCAGATCATCGCCACGGACGAAGCGGTACTTGTACCGGCCGAGGCCGACGATCCGGCTACGCCCGGCCGCGTGCACGTGGAATCGATCGAACGTGCGTGACACCGCCTCGTCGAGGAGTCCCGGCTCAGCGGACCAGGATGCCCAGCCCGCGGTCGCGAGCTGCCGACGGCCGTCGTCCACGACGACGATCGGGCCCAGGGATTCCGGTCGCGTCACCAGATGTGCGACAAGGCTGAGACCGCTGAGTCCTCCGCCGGCGATGAGGATCGTCATCGATCGAGTGAACGGCTTCGCGCGCCCGCGCACTAGTGACCAGAGGCGCCCCCGAGGTCCCGGGAATCCGGGACCAACGGCACCGGACCACGCCCGTCCGCCCGCTTAACTTTGGCCGCGTAGGGCCGTAGCGAGGTGAAAGGGCCGATGATGAACCGAACCGTCCGGCTGAGCGGGCCGATCGTGGTCGGCGCCGACGGATCCGCCGGCGCCCGGGCCGCCGCCACCTGGGGCTTGCAGGCCGCCGACCGGCACGAGACCTCCCTCGAACTGTGGCACGCACTGGGGCTACCGGACTACTACCTTGGCAGCGTTCCCCCGTCCGATGAACTCCTGCGCAAGGTCAAGAACCGCGGAGAAACGATCCTTCGCGAAGCAGTGGACAACGTGGAACGCGCATACGGCCCCGTCGTCAGGACCCATATCTCCGACGATTCCGCGATCCCCGCGCTGATCGAGGCTTCCGGCACCGCCCGGCTGATCGTCCTCGGGTCCACCGAACACAGCCGCTTCACCGCCCTGTTCGGCGGATCGGTGACGACCGCGCTCGCCGGGCACGCGCACTGTCCCGTCGTGTCGGTACGGGGCCGCACCTGGGACCTCCCCGCGGCATGGAGACAACCCATCGTGGTCGGCGTCGACGGAAGCCCCGCTGCCGAGATCGCGCTGGCCGCCGCGTTCGACGAGGCTTGCGCCCGGGGCGCGAATCTCGTTGCGGTGCACGCCTGGGAGGACGTCTCGGCTTCCCGTTCCTTCGGTGATCCCGCGGGTAACTACGGCTGGAGTGCTTTCACCGAGTCCGCTCAACGGATGCTCACCGAGCAGGTGTCGAAGTTCCGCGACAGCTATCCCGACGTCGAAGTGCACCAGGTGGTCGTGCACGACGAACCACGCCAGGAACTGCTGCGCTGGAGCGTCAAAGCGCAATTGGTCGTGGTCGGCAGCCGGGGCCGCGGCGGGTTCCGCGGTCTCCTGCTCGGCTCGACCGGGCAGAGCCTGGTCCATCACGCCGCCTGTCCGGTGCTGATCTCCCGCACCGCGGATTCCTGAGAACGAAGGAGCGACCCATGTGCACCACTGTTTCCGAGGTCATGACCATCGACCCGATCGCGGTCGCGCCGGACGCCGGCTACAAGCAGATCGCCGCGCTGATGGCGAGGCGGCGGATCAGCGCGGTGCCCGTCGTCGACGACTCCGGAGCACCGATCGGTGTGGTCTCCGAGGCTGATCTCCTGGCCCGGCTTCGCGATCCCCGACCTGCCTTGTTCGCCGGTCACCACGCCAAGGACGAGTCTCGCAAAGCGAAGGCCTTGCTCGCCAGAGACCTGATGACCGCACCCGTGGTGACGATCGAAGCAGGCGCCTCGCTCGCAGCCGCGGCGATCAGGCTGGCCAAGAAGGACGTGCGACGGCTGTTCGTCGTCGAGGACGCGAAGCTGATCGGTGTCGTGTCGCGCCGGGATCTGCTGTCCACGTTCCGGCGTCCCGATGAGGAGATCCGTGGCGAGATCGAACGCGACATCCTCGCCGGCACCCTGTGGGTGGCACCCGGACAGGCGTCCGTCACGGTCGCCGACGGTGTGGTGACGCTTCTCGGCAGGCTGGACAACCGCGGCGCGGCCGAACGCGCGGGCGCCCTGTCGAGCGAGGTCCCCGGCGTGGTCGACGTCCGGAACCGGCTCGACTTCGTCTGGGACGACGACGTCATCAGGCCCGCTTCCCTTGGTATCTGAGCGGCGGGACGTTCGGCCTGCCCCGAAGGGATCCGGGCGGACCGAAGGACCGCTTCGCCCGGGGCGCCGGCCTCTCCTGTGTCGCCGACGAGCCGACCACGATGGGAGTACAGGTCAACAACCCGCGGATCGGAGGCGAGGACCCTCCCATGTCGGCCACGGACAACCAGCACGAACAGACCCCCCTCGCTCGCTGTGCGGACCTGAAGGACCGGCGGCTCGCGATCACCTTGTCGCGGGAAGATTTCGAGGAAGAACACGATCGCGATCCCTGGAGCGGATCACCTGCCGGACCCATCGCCGCTGGCTGCACCAATGTGTGTCCTCGCCGCTCCACGTCATCATCGTGACCGGCCACCGCTGGTGCCGCTCCTGCTCTCTCGCGCTCTCCGTCGCGGTCGACGAACTGGCCGGGGACGTCACCGTCTCCTGCCCGGGCTGTGGGCGGGCGGCGCCGACGCGGGCGACCCGGCAGCTGATTCGCGCATGCCGCACGAGTCTCGCCGCGGCGCATGACGATGGCCTCGTGTACCCGGGCCTTTCGGCCCCAGAGCCGCGTGCCGTGCCGTAACACACTCGAATCGATCGTGAATTTGCCAACCAGAGGAGAATTCCATGGCCACCGCCGAAAGCGGACACCGGCGCAGTGTCCCCGTCCAGCATCAGGAAGTCCATTCCGAACGTTCGGCCGGTGCAATAAGCCTCGCCGTGCTCCGTGTCGCCACCGGTCTGCTGTTCCTGTGGGCGTTCGTCGACAAGACCTTCGGTCTCGGTTACGCCACCGCTTCCGGCAACGCCTGGATCAAGGGCGGCTCGCCGACGAAGGGGTTCTTGAGCCGGGTGGACGTCGGCCCGTTCGCCGAAACCCTGCGCTCCTGGGGCGGAACCTGGTGGGCGGACTGGTTGTTCATGGCGGGCCTGCTCGGCATCGGTCTCGCCGTCACCCTGGGGGTAGGGATGCGGATCTCCGCCATCACCGGCACCGTGATGATGCTGCTGATGTGGGTCGCCGAATGGCCGCTCGCCCGGACGAACGGCGCGGGTGAGCCGACCATGTCGACGAACCCGATCATCGAGTACCACGTGATCTACGCCCTCGTGCTCATCGCGCTCGCCACGACCGCCGCCGGAAACACCTGGGGGCTCGGAAAGCGCTGGACTCGGTTGTCCTTCGTGGACCGGAATCCTTGGCTCCGATGACCGTCCGGACACCGAAGTCCCGGCACCGTTTCCCGGTGCCGGGACTTCGTCCTTCTCACAGCCGGCGAAGGTAGTGATCGGCCCATGGCCGCGGCCGGACAAGCACCCGGACGGCGCCCGCGGTGGCCCCTTCCGCCGACACGAAGACCGGGTCGAGGTCGACGTCGACGACCTCCGGCACCAGCTCCATGATCCGGTCCGTTCGCAGGAGCAACTCCACGAGCGCGGATCGGTCCAGAGCGCTGTTCCCGCCGAACAGCGCCTTGCTCGCGCGCAGGCTGTCGATGAGCGCTTCGGCGTCGTCGGTGCTGAGCGGCCCCAGGCCGGTCGATCCGTCGTCCAGCAAGGCTCCATCGATACCGCCGAGCCCCAGGACGACGACCGGACCGAACACGTCGTCGGACTGGCCGCGTACCAGCAGCTCACGATCACCGAATCGACGCCGGGTCACCCGGATCCCGAAACAGCCGAGCAGGTCCTCACTGTCCTTCCGGGACAACCAGCCACCGCTCGGATGCGCGGAGAGGTACGCGCCCACCAACCGGGTCGCCGTCGCGAGATCGATACCGGAGAGATCGGGCAGGCCGCCCTCCCCTGCCTCGAGCCAGCGGGTTCGTTCGGACAGCTTCGCCAGGACGGCCGCGGCCTCCTCGACATCGGCGTAGCAAGGAATCCCGCGGTGAGGGGCGACCGACTCCAGCTGGCCGAGCCGCACGGCGAGAACGGTCTTGCTCTCCGGCCCCGCGACCAGCCCGGCCAGCGGATCGCCGACACCGGTGGGCACGCCGGCGGCGATCACCGCGTCCACACCTTCGTCGGCCAGGACCTCGGTGACGCACGATGCGAAGGTGTCGGCCGTGACGGCGGCACTCGTGTCCAGCGGGTTGCCCACGCTCGCGTGCTCGGGCAACAGCCGCCGGAGTGTGTCCTGGGTCTTCCGGCTCAGCTCGGGCAGGACCAGACCGTTGCGGACGCAGGCCTCCGCCCCCAGAACCGCGGCGCCCCCGGCGTTGCTCACGACCACCACCCGTGAGCCCGATGGCAGCGGCTGCCACGAGAGCGCGGCGAGCAGGCCGAGGACCTCGGTCACCGTGTCGACGACGAGGACACCCGCCTGGCCGAACAACGCCAGTTTGGTCGCGGCCGGGACCGCTCGTGCGGCCGTGTGCGCGGCCGCGGCCCGCTGTGCCGCCGGGGCGGAGGCCCCGCGAATGGCCACAACGGGCTTCTCCCTCGCGAGAGCGCGGGCCAGCCTGCTGAACTTTCGCGGGTTGCCGAAGGACTCCAGGTACAGCACGGCGATGTCGGTCTCCCCGTCTCGGCGCCACCACCGCAGGAGATCGTTGCCACTCACGTCGTACTTGTCACCGGTGGACACCAATGTGGACAGACCGAGCCCCAACCCGGCGAGCGCGTCCATCAGCGCGATCCCGAAACCGCCGGACTGCGTCACCACCCCGATCCGGCCTCGCCGGGCGGCGTGGCGGGCGAAGGTCGTGTCGAGACGGGTCGCCGGAGCGCTGTTGACCACGCCGAAGCAGTTGGGGCCGACCAGCCGGATCCCGTACCTGGCGACGAGTTCACGGACACGATGCTCCAGGGGCGTCGCGGTCAGCCCCGCCGTGACGAGCACTATCGAGCGCACTCCTGCCCGTCCGCAGTCTTCGACGACGCCGGGAACGGATTCCGCGGGTACGCAGATCACCGCCAGCTCGACTGAGTCGTCCAAAGAGGACACCGAAGGCGCGCAGGGGACGCCGAGGATCTCCGTGGCGTTCGGGTTCACCGCGTGCGCGACGCCGGTATAGCCGGCGTCGAGAAGGTTCCGCAGGATCGCCCTCCCCACCGAGTCGTCCCGCCTGCCCGTCCCCACGACGGCCACCGAGGCCGGGGCGAGCACCGTACGGAGACTCGCCACGTCGGCGAGCCGTTCCCGTTCCTCGATTCGCTCGAGGTATCTGTTCGGCTCGCCGAGTTCGATCTCGACGTCGAGCTCCGGCCCTCCCCTTCCGATGACGTACGGGAGGCCGAGGTCGGAGAACACCTTGATCATCCGGCTGTTCTCCGCGAGCACCAGCGCGATGAAACGGTGGATACCCTGCGCCAAGGCCAAGGACACGAGATGTTCGAGCAACAGAGTGCCGACCCCGTGTGCCTGGACCGCACGGTCGACGACCAGGGCGACTTCGGCCGCGTCGTCCCCAGACGATGGGCGGTAGTGAGCGATCCCGATGAGGTCGTCCCCTCGGAATGCTCCGATACCCGTGCCTTCGATCGCCAACCGGCTCAGCAGATCCAGCCTCCCCGGATGGGCGGTGAAGAAACGCAGATAGCGGTCACGCTCGTCCAACCGCTGATGCAGGTTCAAGACAGCGTCGAAGTCCTCCGCACGCAACCGGCGGACGGTGACCATGTCGCCGTCCGCCAGCAAGGCGCTCGTCCCGGCCGTCATGTCGCCGCCGGATTCCCGGTGACCAGTACGACGGCGACCACTCCCGGCACCGTCCGGGCGAGCGCGTCGAGCACCCGCCGTTCGGCTTCGTCCCGGAACTCGCCGGCGATGTTCACGTAGCCGCCGTCGACCTCGACAGTCCACTTCGGACGATGTCCGGCGTAGTCACTGATCAGGCCGTGTACCTGTGCGGCGATCACGTCGTCGGGCCGGACGAGTGGGCGGAGCAGATCACGCCTGCTCACCACACCGATCAGGACACCCTCCTCGACGACCGGCAGGCAACGCAGCCGGTCGGCCAGCATCCGCCTGCCGATCTCCGTGATGTCGGTGGATGGCGAGACAACCTCCACCGGCGTGGACATCAACGCGCCGACCGTGATCCCGTCACCGCCCGCACGGATTCCCCGCAGCGCGTCGAATTCGGTGAACGTCCCCAGTACCCGGCCTTCGTGATCGACGACCGGAAGGCCGGCGAATCCCTTCTCGGCCAGCACTGCCACCGCCTCGCGAAGGGGGGTCGCGGGTGTGGTCGCCACCGCCGGGCTGGTCATGATCTCCGAAGCACGCATCGGAGCCTCCTTGTGATCGTTCTCGGTCAAGCACGTGTGCGCAGGAAGCCCCTGCACGCTTCGAAGAGGTCTTCCGGCGGACAAGCCGTGACACGGTGTTCGAAACCCGGTGGGACGACGGGGCCACCCGTGTCCCCTGCCGTGGTCATCACGACCGGAACCCTCTTCCGGAGCGCGCACACCACACCGAATTCGCGTGCGGTCAAACCGGGCTCGGTACCGCGGACGTCGACGGCGAGTTCCGGCCGGTCCTCTTCGTCCAGCGGACAGGTCCCGCCGGGTGCGAGCTCTCGGCACACTCCGGATCGGACATGGCAGGGGCTGACCCGGCAACCCAGGTCCCGCAACGCGACCGCGATCTCACGAGACTCGTCGAATGTGGCTTCCGTCAGCAGGATTCTCATCTTTCTCCTTCAGGCCGCGGGTCGGTTCTGGGCAATCCGTTGCCATTCGCGCGCCCACTCGGCGGCGCGGCTGCGCCCGAGCGCCGCCCGGCACGCCAGGAAGACCGTCGCGACCAGAGTGAGCCAGCCCAGCCACAGCCCCGTGCCGACACCGATGCCCTGACTCAGGGCATCGGTGTCGGTGACCGGCGCCTCGACGGGATGCCCGAGCGCGTCGAGCCAGATCCGCACCTCGTTCCCGGTCACCATCCCGGCATCGACGGTCACCACGCCTTCACGAATCAGGCCACCTGGCCCTGTCCAACGGGCGGCGACCTCGACCTTCTCGTCAAGCGGCACGCCGTCAAGGCGCACGTGGACGGGTGGAGCGTCGGCGAGTAGCACCGCGGTCGTCTCCTGACGGTTCGCCGCCTGTTCCACCGCGCGCTCCCGCCCTTCGGCGTAGGCCCCGGATCCGGCGGCCGCGGCGAACGGGATCGCCAGCAGTGCCAGCAGGACCGCGCCGATCATCAGCGCGGCTTCGAGCCGGTCGGACCAGCGGATGAGCGGATTTCGCCGCGTGATCACGGTGACGATTTCGGGCCGCGCTTTCATGGCTGTCTCCTGTGTCCTGGTTCGCTCAGAGGATCGGACCGGGCTCGTACGAAACAGAGGTCAGCAGCCGGCCGAGCCTGCCTTCCGGGGCCGAGGCGGGCGGCGGGATCACCACCACCGGACACGTCGCGTGCCGCAGTGCCGTCTTGCACACCGAGCCGACCAGCAGTTCACGAATCTTGCCCGTGCCGTGGCTGCCCAGCACTAGGAGCGCGGCCCCCTTCGAACGCTCGACCAGCGCTTCGCCAGGGTCACCCTGGGGAACGTCGTAGGTGATGTGGAGCCCTTCGTGGGCGTCGAGGACTTTGGCGGTCGCGGCTTCCAGCGCCTTCAAATGGACGTCTCTCGCCTCCGCCACGGTCCGATTGGCCGACGCGTCGTCCAACATCTCGTCGTGGACCCACACGTTGACCACCTGCAAGGCGGCGCCCTGCCTGACCGCTTCGTCGGCCGCCCAGCGCACCGCCGCGGCAGAACCCGCCGAACCGTCCATGCCGACGACGATCCGGTTCTCCGTCGCACTGTCCGTCATGGTGTTCTTCCCTTCTGTGCCGGTGTTTTCCGAGGTTCTTCGACCACGACGACCGCCTGAGGGAATCCGGGAACACCGTCGATGCCGGCAAGCGCCCCGCGGATGGCGGGGGCGTCGAAAGGCTCGGTGAACGCGGTGGCCTCCAAGCCGTACTCGGTGGACGCGAGCAACAACCGCTGTGCGACCGCACCAGCCCTGACGAGCTGTTGCCGGGTTTCCGTCACGGTGGCGACCAGGAACGCGATCCAGGAGGCTTCCGGAGTCGCCTTCCTGGTGATCTGCCCGCCTATCTTGGGCAGCTCACGGACGTGAGACGGCTTGAGCACCCGCACCCGGATACCCTCGCTCTCGTTCGCCTCGGCGACCTCTCGCCCCCACGTCGCCACCGAGGACGGAGTCGGCTTGGTCCGGCGCCCGGACAGGGCGGCGAACCGCGCGAAATCAGCCGCCGCGGGGCGGAGGCGACGCCGCGAGGCGAGCCTGGCGACCCGATCCGAGGCGACGACGTCACAAGCCAGGTCGATGTGCGGCGCCCAGCCCAGCATCCTGATCGCACAATCGAGATTCGCCACTACCGCCCCGCAGACGATCAGTCGCGCACGCCCACCCCGGTCCCGCACCCAGTGGTTGTTCGCGAGACGTTCGTACAAGTCGAGCGAGTCCTCATGAACCGACAGCGTCCAGACATCGTCGATCCATCGCCTCGGGACCTGTCGTGCGGCCGCCACGAGGATCCGCTTCTCCTCCGTCGACCAGACATGCGCGGGGATCCCGGTG
Organism: Amycolatopsis sp. NPDC043887; assembly: GCF_056435665.1. Classification (NCBI taxonomy): domain Bacteria; kingdom Bacillati; phylum Actinomycetota; class Actinomycetes; order Pseudonocardiales; family Pseudonocardiaceae; genus Amycolatopsis; species Amycolatopsis sp. NPDC043887. Next base: position 20,350 of record NZ_JBWKEB010000007.1, on the reverse strand, counting down.
AACGTCGTCATGGCCGCTCCCCCGCGTTCCTGTCGCGGGCGACCTCTTCGATCGGGCGACGTGGCGTCTTCACGCCCGGATAGCCGTAACCGAGCCTGAAGACGGTCTGGGGATGGAAGGTGCCACCGAGCAGGTCGCGCAGTGCCGCGCGTACGGCGCTGATCTCGATCGGCTGCGAATAGAACGAAGCGCTCAGTCCGGCGTCCGTGGCGGTGAGCAGGACCCGCTGCATCGCGCACCCCGCGCGGACCTGAGAGATCGGAGCGTCGTTCGGCATGGTCAGCACCGCTACCAGCGGGTCCTGCTCGAAGACGCGAGGAACACCGCCCTCGTTGACGTACCGTCCCGGGAGCAGCCCGCCCGCTGAACGAGGCCCGCCCGCGTAGGTGGGAACACCGTCGTCCTCGGCGGTTTGCCTGGTCCATTCCCGGAGTTCTCGTTGGAAGGACGCGTCCAGGACTTGAACGTGGTCGGCTCGGCGGATGAGTCCCGCGGTCGCCTCCAGCAGACCGGCTTCGTCGAGCAGGACCAGCCGTGCCCCCTCCTCACGAGCCGCCTCGCACGCGGCGGTCCGCACGTGGAGTGGCACCGGCTCGTCCGTGAAGGGGCGGCGGTTGCTGTACCGCCGGGGAATCGCCGCGGCAAGACGTCGCTCGATCACCGTGGGACGGTGACGGGGGCCGAGTGTCACTCGTGCCAGCAAGGAGGACCTCTCCCGTTCAGGCGCCAGCTCGACTTCGCTGACTCGGCCTGCGGCGGCGATGGCGAGCCGCAGGTTCAGCAACGCCGCGCCACAGGCCAGCCGTGCCTCACGCGCTTCCGGATCACAGACGCCGAGAATCCGGCTTTCGTCGAGCACGACGTCGATCGTGTCCGGCGCCAGCTCGAAGATCCACGGCTGGGAGTTGTGCGGTGACGGCGCGCGCACCGCGGCGCGCAGCGCGTCCGCGACGACCGACGAACGAGTGAGGACCATCCTGCTGCACCTGCCTTTCGATCTCAGCGTCTCGCGTGGCGGACGAGGACGGCAGTGGCCGTGGGCCCGGTGTGCCGGGACCTTCGGCACCGCTAGTGCGACGCGAACTCGCGCCATTCCTCTGTCCCGGCACCGAGGAGGCGGGCGTCGAGAACGGTGAGAGGTGCGGCGACCGGGTACCCCGGCTCGTCGAGCCAGACCGGGACCTTCGCGCCGGCTCGGCTGCCCCGCGTCGCCTGGACCTCGCCGACTCGGCTGTCTCCGTCACGAGTGACCCACGTCGCCTCAACGAGCGAGGTGTCTTCGACGACACCCGACCGGCCCGTGATGCCGAGGGGCACGCCGTCTTCGAGCAAGGTCGCTTCCACGCGATATCTGGTGGCCTGCTCGGTCGCAGCCTGTTCGGCGCGGGCGCGAAGACACCGGAAGCCACCGCCGCGGCGACCGGCAGGGCGAGGACCACGAGGGCGATCGCGAGAAGCACCATGAACGCTTCCATGCGATCTTCGCGGCGAGCGAGCGGGTTTCGCCCCGGATGGACCATGTTCCAGGCTCGCGACCAGCGAGACGACGTGTTCATGACCTGGACCTCCTCCGCTGCTGATCGCCGGGAATGTGCCGCCACCATCACTCGGCGACACCGCCCGGCAAGAGAGGCGACGGTCCCGCCAGGCCGGGACCTCCAGCCGTATTCCCGGCACACCCGGCGGATCGAGACTGACTTCATGCGAGTACGTGATGTCATGACCACCCCGGTCGTCGCGGTGACGCCCGCCGCCACGATCGGCGAAGCGATCGCAGTGCTGACCGGCAAGGGAATCACCTCGCTTCCGGTCGTCGGCGACACCGGCGAACTGCTCGGTGTGCTGGTCGAAGAGGACCTGCTCCGGGCGCGTTACCTTCCCGACGGCGACCCGGACAGCGGCGTCATGCTCAGCGGGCACACCAAGGTGAGCGCGCTGATGCGGCGCCCGGCGGCCGGTGCCCATCCCGACAGCGACCTGACCGACCTGACCGCGAAGATGCTGGAGCACCGGCTCCGATCCGTCCCGGTCCTCGACCACGGCCGCGTGATCGGCGTCATCACCTGGCAGGACCTCCTCCGTGCCGGGCAATCCGCGCAAAGGAATGAGCCATGAACACCAATCCGGACAACACCCGCCACCTGCTCGTGGGCGCCGACGGCTCGGCCGAGAGCGAGGAAGCGATCCGGTGGGCCATCGCAGAAGCTGCCACCGTCGGTGACAAGGTGGAGGTCCTGATGGTCCTGCCACGGGAAGAGCTCCTTCCCGGCACGTCCTTCGCACTCCAGCCACACGGCAGGGTTCCGGTAAGGAAGAACTACTCGCTCGACGACGCGGTCGCACGGATCCAGCGCGAGCTTCATGCGGACGTCGAAATGAAAACCTCGCTGAGGCAAGGCAATCCGACGTCGGAACTACTCGCGGCGGCGCGCGATGCAGACCTGCTCGTGCTGGGCACGGGCACGAAGAGCGCGGTCGGCAGGCTCGTCTTCGGCAGTGTGTCCACGGCCTGCGTCAAGCACGCGACGTGCCCCGTCGTGCTGGTGTCGACGAAGGCGGTTCATCGGTTCAGCCCGGCAGCTTCCTGATCTTCGGGTGGTCCGTGAAGGCCTCCTTGAGGGACTTTGGGTCCTCAAGGAGGCCTTCACGGACTCGGCACACCCCTATACGTGTTCCACCGAGAGAACCGCCTCGGCATCCCGTGCCAGTTCGACCTCCTCGCCTGTTCCCATGGCGAAGACGGTCACCGGCGCGTCATCCGGGCCGATCACCCGGTCACCGTCCCCGAGGCACCGCGCCGGATCGACAGAGATCCCGAAGACGCCCAGCCTCCCGGCCAGTCGCGCGATCAGCTCCGGCTGATGCTCGGTGACCCCGCCGGTGAACACGACGGCGTCGATCCGGTCGAGGCTCGCCGCCATCGCGCCGATCTCCCGGCGGATCCGGTGCAGGTAAACGGCGACAGCCGACACCGCGTCGGGATCCCCGGCCGCTTCGCGGGCCAGGACGGCGCGAAGGTCCCCGTTCGTCCCGCTCATCCCGGCGAGACCGGAACGGTGATACAGCGCGTCCTCCATCGCTTCGATCGACATCGGCGCCGTTCGCATGACGTGCAGCACCAGCCCCGGATCCACCGAGCCGGACCTCGTCGCCATGGCAGGCCCTTCCAACGGAGTGAAGCCCATACTCGTGTCCATGCTCCGGTCACCGCGGATCGCGGTCACCGAGACGCCGGCACCGAGGTGGCAGCACAGGAGCCGCGGCTCCTCGGCACCGAGGAGTTCCATCACACGGCGCGCCGCGTGACGGCACGAAAGGCCGTGGAAACCGTAGCGCCGCAAGCGCCCTTGAGTGGTCCATTCCCTTGGTAGCGCGTACCTCGACGCTTCTTCGGGGAGGTGGGAGTGGAAGGCCGTGTCGAACGACGCGATCGCCGGCAGGCCGGGACGCGATCGGAACACCTCCCGTGCGAGGCGGACGGCCTGTGGCTGGTGAAGAGGTGCGAACGGGATGAGCTTTTCGAGCGCGTCCACGACGTCCGGGGTGAGCCGGACCGGACCGGTCCTGGAACCCCCGTGCACGAACCTGATGGCCACGGCGTCCACTGTGGACCACCGGTCGAGAGCATGTCGCGCGGCGTCATGGGCGTCGTCGTCCAGGCTCATGGCGGCCCACCCGACCGGCGTGCCGTCTACGACCGAGGACGATTTCAGGCTCGAAGAGCCGGGATTCAAGGTCAGGACACGCATGAAGACTCCTTCGGGTACCAGGTCGCCGGGCGGGCGCGCCCTGGGGGTCGCGCGCCCGCCCGGCCGGGATGGTCAGCCCTTGCCGACCTTGATCTTGACCTGTTTCTCGTGCGGCTTGTCCTCGACCGGCATGGAGACTTCGAGGATTCCGTCCTTGTAAGCCGCGGTGATCTTCGCCGTCGTCGCACCGGAGGGCAGGGAGACGGTCCGGCTGAACTTGCCGTAGTAGAACTCACTGCGGCCGTGCTCCGCGGTCCTCGCCTCGCGCTCGGCGCTGATCGTCAACTGCCCCTCGTGCGCGGTGACCGAGATGTTCTTCTCCGGGTCGAATCCGGGAAGCTCGGCTCGGACGAGGTACTTGCCGTCCTCGACGGACTCTTCGATACGCACCGGGTTGTGTTCGGCGAACGGCCACGGATTCTCCAGCCAGGCCGCGATACTGGGCAGGGTCAGCCGGGGATTGGGTACGAGAGTTGTCATATCCGTACTTCCTTTCCTTGTTGGGTATCCAGGGAGATGCGCGGCGGCAGTCAGGACTCCCAGGTCCAGTCACGGACTTCGGGCAGATCTTCACCGTGTTCGACGATCCACCTGTGGTGCCGTTCACGCGCGTCCGTCATCCGCTGCCGGACGGCGCCGGCACGGGCGACCAGTCCGGGCACCCGGTCGATCACGTCGGTCACGAGCTGGAAGCGGTCCATGTTGTTGCGCACCAGCATGTCGAACGGGGTGGTCGTGGTTCCATGCTCGATGTACCCGCGCACGTGCATGTCGTCGTGGTTTGCGCGCCGGTAGGCCAGCCGGTGGATCAACCAGGGGTAGCCGTGATAGGCGAAGATCACCGGGCGGTCGGTGGTGAACAGCGCGTCGAACTCGCGGTCGGCCATGCCGTGCGGGTGCTCCGCGGCGGGCTGGAGGCGCATGAGGTCGACCACGTTCACCACCCGGACCGCGAGTTCGGGCAGGTACTCCCGCAGCAGCTTGGCCGCCGCGAGCACCTCGACCGTCGGTGCGTCACCGGCGCAGGCGAGCACCACGTCGGGTTCGGAATCCGGATGGGTGCTCGCCCACTCCCAGATCCCGGCGCCGCGCGCGCAGTGCACTGCGGCCTCTTCGCCGTCGAGCCAGACGGGGCTGTCGTTCTTCCCCGCGACGATCACGTTGACGTAGTCCCTGCTGCGCAGGCAGTGGTCCGCGACCCACAGCAGGGTGTTCGCGTCCGGCGGCAGGTAGACGCGGACGACTTCAGGGCTCTTGTTGGCGACGTGGTCGACGAAACCCGGATCCTGGTGGGAGAACCCGTTGTGGTCCTGCCGCCAGACGTGCGAGGTCAACAGATACGTCAGCGACGCGACCGGCCGCCGCCACGGGATCTCCCGATGCACCTTGAGCCACTTGACGTGCTGGTTGAGCATCGAGTCGACGATATGCACGAACGCCTCGTAGCAGGAGAAGAGCCCGTGCCTGCCCGAGAGCAGGTAGCCTTCGAGCCAGCCCTGACAGAGGTGCTCCGAGAGCACCTCCATGACCCGGCCGTCGGCGGCGAGATGCTCGTCGACGGGTTCGATCTCACACAGCCAGGTCTTGGCCGTCACGTCGAACACCGCGTCGAGCCGGTTGGAAGCGGTCTCGTCCGGGCCGAACAGCCGGAAGTTCGCCGCCTTCCGGTTCAGCGCGAACACGTCCCGCAACCAGCGCCCGAGCACGCGCGTCGGTTCGGCGACAGCGCCTCCCGGCCGGACGAGCGGGATCGTGTGCGGTGGCACCGCCGGAAGCTCCAAGGGCCGCAGCACGAGACCGCCGTTGGAGTGCGGTGACGAACCCATCCGGAGATCGCCGTGCGGGATCAGCCCGGTGACCTCGGACGTCGGCCTGCCGTCCTCGTCGAAGAGCAGCTCCGGCCGATAGGAACGCAGCCATTCCTCCAGCTGCCGCAAATGCTCGGGGTTCCCGCGCGCGTTCGGGACGGGGACCTGATGCGAGCGCCAGGTGCCTTCGACCTGTTTACCATCCACAAGGGCTGGTCCTGTCCAGCCCTTGGGGCTGCGCAGCACGATCATCGGCCAGCGCGCCGGCCCCGTCGACACGCCGGCGGAGCGGGCGCGCACCTGGATTCCGTCGATCTCGTCGAGCGCGCCGTCCAGCGCCGCGGCCATCGTCTGGTGCATGACAGCCGGATCATCGCCCTCGACGTAGTGCGGGGCATACCCGTACCCGCGCAGCAGCTCATCGAGCTCAGTGGCACTGATCCGCGAGAGCACGGTGGGATTGGCGATCTTGTACCCGTTCAGGTGCAGGATCGGCAGCACCGCACCGTCGCGGGCGGGATTGAGGAACTTGCCCGAATGCCAGCTGGTGGCCAGTGGCCCGGTTTCCGCCTCGCCGTCGCCGACGACGCAGCCGACGACGAGGTGCGGATTGTCGAACGCGGCGCCGTAGGCGTGTGCGAGGGAGTAGCCGAGCTCACCGCCCTCGTGAATCGACCCCGGCACCTGCGGCGCGACATGACTGGGCACACCACCGGGGAAGGAGAACTGCCGGAACAGCGTACGCAGACCGCTCTTGTCGTAGGGGACCTCCGGCCACGCCTCCGAGTAGCTGCCTTCGAGCCAGGTGTTCGCGTACAGAGCCGGGCCACCGTGACCGGGGCCGGTCACGAACATGACGTTCAGCTTCCGCCGCACGATGGCCCGGTTCAGGTGGGCGTAGACGAAATTCAGTCCGGGAGACGTACCCCAGTGCCCGAGCAGACGCGGTTTCACGTGCTCGGGCTTCAGCGGCGATTCCAGCAGCGGATTGTCCATCAGGTAGATCTGGCAGGCGGCGAGATAGTTCGCCGCCCGCCACTGGGCGTCCACTTGGGACAACTCGGCAGGAGCCAGCACCGCGAGCGCGGCGGGGGCACCGAGAACGGTCATCGCGACTTCTCCGGCCGGACCACCATCACCGGGCACTCCGCGTGGTGCGCGAGCGCTTGGCTGGTCGAGCCCAGCAACTGACCGGTGAATCCACCCCGGCCCCGGCTGCCCACGACCACCAGCTGTGCCTTGGCACTCCACTCCAGCAGGGCGTGCCGCGGCCGGTCCTGGACGAGCACCCGCTCGACCTTGACGTCCGGATACTTCTCCTGCCAGCCTGCGAGCCGCTGCGCCAGCAGCCGGCGTTCCTCGTCCTCGATCGACTCCCACTGCACGACAAGCCGTGCCATCCCGTAGGCGTCGTCGTAGGTGACGTCCCGCCATGCGTGGACCACGACCAGGTCGGCCTTCCGCCACGCGGCCTCTTCGAAGGCGATCTCCAGTGCGCGCTCGCTCAGCGGGCTGCCGTCGATACCGACCACGATCGGCCCCTCGGCCGGATACGCGGTGGTGTTCTTCCTGCCCCGCATGACCACCACGGGACAGTGGGCGTGGGCGACGACCGCCGACGCCGTCGAACCGATCGTCATCTCGCCGAAGAAGCCCTTCCCGGTGCCGCCGACGACCACCATCGCCGCCGACTCCGACGCGTCGATCAAGGTGGGCACCGGAGAGTCCGCCGGCATCCGCGTGTCCACGTCCACACCGGGTGCCACCGAACGCGCTTGTCCGGCAGCCTCCTCCAGAACGCGCTGACCTTCCTCGGCGAGCACGTCATACCAGGGCGCGGGGCCCGCCAATCCGGCGCCGTAGGCCAGCTTGTCGACGCGCAGAGCGTGCACGATGAGCAACTTCAGCAGTCGTTCTTCGGCGACGGCCGCGGCCCACCGTACGGCCGCCCTTCCCGGCTCTGTCCCGTCCACTCCGACGACGATCTTCCGGTCCGCCGCGTTCATCGTTCGTCCTCCTGATAGGCCACTTTCGCTTCCACCACACCGGGAACCGCCTCGGCCAGCAATTTGGCCACGTGGCGGTCGGTGCCGCTGTCGTAGGCATCACCCACCCGCACGACGCCGTCTCGTACTTCGACCGTCCACCGGCCAGGTCCGCCGTAGATCGCCAGGTGATGGCGGACGTCCGCCGCGATCGCCTCGTCGGAACGGGCGAAGGCACGCACGAAGTCGCCTCGCGTGAGGATTCCGACCACCTTCGAACCGTCCACGATGGGCATCGCGCGGATCCGTCCGTCAAGCAGGGCCTTGCCGACGTCGGCGGCGTCCGCGCCGGTGCCCATCCCCGTGGCCGGTGTCGTCATCACCTGAGCGACGGTCAGCCCCGGCCTCGGCCGTGCCTCGTGGTCCGGGCCCGAACGGACGTCGTGCGGGAACCGGTTCCTGATCAGATCGGCCTCGGTCACGATGCCGATCAGCCGGTCGTCCTCGTCGATCACCGGCAACGCGGTGAATCCCTTTTCCGCCAACAGCTCGGCAGCGTGTTTCGCGGTGGTCCCGGGCGTCACCGTGACGACCGGAGCGGACATCAAGTCCCGTGCTCGCATGCTGAGCTCCTCACTCGGTTTCCTGTCCGGTCAAAGCCGGACGAACGACCGCCACAGGGCATTCCGAGTGCGCGACGAGTGCCTGGCTCGTGGAGCCGAGCAACATCCCCCGGAAGCCGCCGCGGCCTCGCGACCCGACGACGAGCAACTGGGCGTGTTCGCCGAATCCGAGCAGCGCGCGGACCGGACGGCCGCGGGCGACCACCGTCTCCACGCGCAGGTCCGGGAACTTGGCCCGCCAAGGCGCGAGTTGTTCGTCCAACGCTTGTCGCTCCGCCGACTCGATCGCGTCCGGGTCCACCGTCAAGGCGTGCACCCTGGCCGATTCGTGGTCGGTGAACTCGTTCCACACCCTGACCACGATCAGATCCGTGCCGCGGAGCGACGCTTCGTCGAAAGCGAAGGCCAAGGCCGCTTCGCTTGACTCGGAACCGTCCGTGCCCGCGACGACCGGGCCGGTCTCCGGTGGAACGTCTTCCGGGTGCTTCCCCCTCGCGACGACGATCGGGCAATGCCCGTGCCGCGCCAACGCCACCGCCGTCGAACCGACCAGCAGACCGGTGAAGCCACCGAGACCGCGGGAACCCAGCACGATCAGGATCGCCGTCCGCGATTCCTGGACCAGTGCGGCCACCGGCGCCCATTCCCGCGCGGCGGACTCGACGATCAGATCCGGGTAGCGCTCGGCCACCGCGCCACAGGCTTCGGCGAGCCACCTCGCCCCTTGAGCCTCGAACGCCGACCGGACCGCCTCGGCCGACGGCAGCACGCCGGGCATCCTCACCGGAGGAACCGTGTACACGTGGACCAGCCGGAGCCGCTTCCCCCTTTTGACGGCCTCTGCCGCCGCCCACACCGCGGCCCGCCGGGCGGATCCCGAACCGTCGATCCCCACTACGACCGCGCCTTCAGCCACGCTCGGCATATCCACTCACCTCTTTTGTCCGAGCAGGCTTCACCGCGGCGGCGATTTCGCCCGCCCAAGCCCGCACCGCCGGCCAATCCCGGTAGTCACCGTCCTTGACCCGGAGTGCCGTCACGACCGCTCGTTCGGCGAACCGCAGCAGGTTCCGGTCGATCCGGCCCGGGAACACCACGTGCCCGCGTGCCCCGGACGCCACCATCAGCCGAGCCACGTCCACCGGATCCGGTTCCGCCGCGGGCTTCAGCGGCGCTCCCACCGGGCCGCTGGAGAACAACCACACGTTCTTGGTCCTGAGGACTTCTGCGTGCTCGCCGACGACGTTTATCGCCTGCTCGAGCCATTGCCCCAGATACACACCGCTGCCCACCAGAACGACGTCGAACTCATCCACCGACGTGACGTCCTCGGCCCTCGACACCCGCACCGTCGCCTGACCCCGCAGCTCCGACGCGAGGGCTCGGCCGATTTCCCTCGCGATCTCCCAGGTCCCGCCGTGGCGGCTGGCCGCCGCTACGAGGATCTTCATTTCGCTCTCCCGTCTGGTCACTTCCCAGCTTCGACCAGTGATGAGTTCAGGAGGAGAGACCGAAGTCCCGGTGAGACGGGCCCACAGTCCCGGCTTGATCGCCTCGGTGGCACAGCTCCGCCGGCGAGGAGCTTAAATCGGGAGGAGCACCAGTGGGGTCGCCTTGAGCGCGGCGGCGACCCCGACCAGGACACCCCTGGGCGGTCTTGGATGTCGGTGCAGGCAGTCGTTAGCGACCAGTCACAACAGGAGGATGTTGATCTGGCCCCAGAACAACGTTCGAATGACGGGTTCGAGCCGAACGGCGCACAAGGTGACGATAGCGGCGATCAGGTACCGATAGGGCATGCCCTGTCGCAGCCGGTCGAGCACCAGCAGCATGAGGTGGAACAACAGGTCGATACCGCCGGTGGTCAGCAGCAGGACACCTACTGGGTACACAGCGAGAATCGCACCCAGCGGCACCACCGAGAACGGCGGGTAAGGGTAACGTGCGGGGTTCCCGCCGCCATGGAAGTTTTGAGGGGTAAGGCAAACGTGGCGTGGTCGGCGCGGGGTGGTCGTGAGTGGCGTTTCTGGTTTTCCCCCCAAAAACCCCCCCCCCCCCCCCCCCCCCCCTCCTCCCCCCCCCCCCCCCCAGCAAGCGCTCCCGACGAAGCAC
>NZ_JBWKEB010000007.1:0-10063 GCF_056435665.1 Amycolatopsis sp. NPDC043887 | reverse complement strand
GAGGGGGGGGGTCCCCCGGGGAAGGGGGGGGGGGGGGGGGGAGGGAAGGGGGGGGGGGGGGGGGGGGGGGGGGTGGGGGGGGGTTTTTGGGTTCCAACCCAAAACCCCCCCCCACGACCCTCTTCAAGCCTTCTTCTTCACCATTCCACCAGGCGAGCGCTCCCGACGAGGCGCCGGAATCTCGACGCTCCCCGCAGCGACCTGGTACGCGTCGAGCGTGTCGACGAATTTGCCACCACACGGCCACCGACAAGAGCAAATTCAACTACGCCGAAGGCGGGTGAACCTTCCACCACGATGGGTTAGCGATCAAAGCGCCCCTGAATACTCTTCAATCCTGCAATGCGCAGGCTGATCGACCTCCCACGGTCATTCCGGAGCATCGAGCAAATGCCGACGCGCTGAGTTCACCTTCGATCACGGAACCGGCGACCGCGCTCAACTTCAGATTGCGCTGACTCGCATAGCCGCGGAGCGCGGAGAGCGCGGCCGCCATGTCGACGGCTAGATGTTCGGCGACGACTCCCTTCGCCTGCTCGACCACGATGAGACTCTCCAGCGTCGCCTGAAGCTGCTCGGTCACGAACTCGTAGTGGCGAACAGGGTGATGCTGGAACAGACCGATCGTCCCGACGTCCGCCAATGCCTGAGCGGTCCGGAGGTCCCTCACATCGAACTCGCCGCGGTTCCGCCGGAGAATGTTGAGCACCCCGACGGCCTCGCCTCGCAGACGCATGGGAATCGCGGCTACGGCGGCGAAACCGGCATCGGTGGACGCGATCGCGAACCTCGGCCACCGAGCCGGTGCGACGTGCAGATCCGGCTCCTCGACCCGCACACCGGATTGGAAGGCATCCAGTGACGGGCCTTCCTCTGTCTGAAGGTGGAACAACTCCGTCAGCCGTATCCACTCCTCGGACGTGGCGACCAGTTGCAGCGGACCGTGCTGGGTGGTCAGCAGCACCCCTGCCGCGTCCGCGTCCAAGAGCTGTGTACAACGTTCCACCAGCAGGTGCAAGAACTCTATGACATCGAAGTCGGCCAGCAACGTGTCAGCCAGCTCCGCCAGCGCATCAACGATACGGTCTTCGATCATCGGAGCGTCCTTGTCATCTGATCCGTAAGAGGTCCTTGAGGAACGGGCGAGAGGGTCATGGCAGCTCCTTGAAGGGAGCGAAGCGAACTTCGCGAGCCACGTCCGCGGCAGCCAGATCGCTGAGCGTTCTCTGTTCCGCGAAGGCGCGTGCTCGCAGACTGGCCAGCGCGTCGCGCGCACTGACCCCCAGTTGAGCGGAGACCATTCCGGTCGCCTGGTGCACCTGCGCGCTGTGCAACGGCAAAGCTTCGATCCGGGGAGCGGGACTCAGCGCAACGGCGTCAACCCGGTGCAGTGAGAAAGCGCCGAGCACGATCGAGCCGACCCGTAAAGGCAAGGCGAACACCGCCACCGCCAGGGGGTGAACAAGGGCCAACGACTTTGAAGTTCCGGGGCGTCGAGATCGGCGATACCCTCCCGACACGCGTCCACCGACGGCCCCTCCTCGACTGTGTTGTGCAACTCGGCCAACTGCTCCGCGAGTGGACTCGTCGCGCAGCGGGTGTCGGACACACCTCGCGGCGTGTCGATCGTCAAAGCCACGCCGTCCACCTCGAGCCGCCCGACAGCCGCCTCGCGCAGCGTAGTCGTGGAAAGTGAGCGCCCCAGTGAGGCGGCATGTTCAACAGCCCAAAGCAGCACTTGAGGCAGCGGGCCGCCGGTGTCGCCGGTCATCGTCACCGCCTCGTTTCACTGTCGAGTAAACCGCTCTCCACGTCAGACCGGTTATTGAAGCAGACCCCGAAGGGGTTAGCGGGCACTGCGGGCACGGAGCAAATCACAACAGATCCGACGCGGTCATTCGCCTGTTCGAGGGAGGACCTTCGTCTCTACGGCGTCCCTCGCTGCCGAGCAGATCATCGGTGGACCGAAGACGACAAGGGAGACGATCATGACGGTACGGCTCGGGATCAACGGCTTCGGCAGGATCGGGCGGGACATCCTCCGCTGCGTACTGGAGTCGCCGGAAAGCCCGATCGAAGTGGTGGCGGTCAACGACATCACCTCGCCCGAAATGCTGGCGCACCTCCTGGTCCACGATTCCACCTACGGCAAACTCCGCACACCTGTCGAGATCGTCGACGGCGAGGCTCTCCGCGTCGGCGACCAGCTCGTCCAGGTCACCGCGGAGGCCGATCCGGCCCGGCTGCCGTGGGGCGAGTACGGCGTCGATGTCGTCATCGAGTCCAGCGGCAAGTTCCGGACTCGTGAAGCCGCGGGCGCGCACCTGGCCGCCGGCGCCAGGAAGGTCGTGATCTCCGCGCCGGGCAAAGACGTCGACGCGACGATCGTGCTGGGCGTCAACGAAGGCGACTACGACGCCACCAACCATCACATCGTTTCCAACGCGTCGTGCACCACCAACTGTGTCGCGCCGATGGTCAAGGTTCTGCACTCGGCGTTCGGTATCCGGCGCGGCCTGCTCACCACCATCCACAGCTACACCGGCGATCAAGCCCTGCTGGACCGTCCGCACAAGGACCCGCGCCGGGCTCGGTCGGCGGCGGTCAACGTGGTGCCCACCAGCACCGGCGCCGCCAAGGCGATCGGACTGGTCCTACCAGAACTGGCCGGCAAACTCGACGGGGTCGCGGTGCGCGTTCCGGTCGAGGACGGCTCGCTGACCGACCTCACCGTCGAACTCGAGCGCCCGGTGACCGCCGAGCAGGTCAACCATGTGTTCGCCGAGGCCTCGGACGGTGCCCTCAAGGGGATTCTGCGCTGTACGGAAGCGCCCGTCGTGTCGCGCGACATCATCGGCGACCCGGCCTCGTGCGTGTTCGACGCCCCGCTGACCAAGGCCGACTCGCATCTGGCGAAGGTCTTCGGTTGGTATGACAACGAATGGGGTTACGCGACTCGCACAGTGGAACTGGTCGAGCTGATCGCGCGAAGCTTGCCGCCGCGATGAAGCGGCTGGGTGTCGCCGGTGCCCTGGTGGGCGGGAACTATCGCGCCGGTGACGTGGAGATCGACGAGGACTCCGGCCGGGTCGCCGCCGTAGGGCTCTCCAGCCCCGGTCGTGGCCTGGCCATCCCCGGATTGATCGATCTCCAGATCAATGGCTTCGCCGGAGTGGACTTCCTGACCGCGGACACCGACGACCACGTGCGCGCCGGGATCGCGCTGGCCCGGACCGGCGTCGTGGCCTACCAGCCGACACTGATCACCGACCGGCCCGACCGGACCCTCGGAGCGATCGCCACCGCCGGCGAAGCTCAGGGTGTGCCCGGCGGGGCCCGTGTCCTCGGGGTCCATCTGGAAGGTCCGTTCCTGTCCCCGGAACGGCCTGGCACCCATCCCGTCGAGTACCTGCGCGCTCCGGATCTCACGCTCGCACAGCGGCTGCTGGACGCCGGCCCGGTCACACAGTTGACCCTCGCTCCAGAACTCCCGGGCGCCGTGGAGCTGGTCGACCTGTGTGTGCGGTCCGGGGTACTCGTCTCCTGTGGACACAGCGACGCCACCGCCGCCGCGACACACGCCGCGATCGATCACGGCGCCCGGCTGATCACGCATCTTTTCGACGCGATGCGTCCGTTCACCCATCGCGACCCCGGTATCGTCGGTGCCGCTCTCACCCGCCGTGAAGTGACCATCGGCCTGATCGCCGACCCCAGCCACCTGGCTCCCGAGGCGATTCACCTGGCCTTCCAAGCGGCTGCGGACCGGATCATCCTGGTCACCGACGATCTCGCCGCCGGCGGTTGTCCGGACGGCCACTACCGCCTTGGAAGCGTCGACTTCGCAGTGTCCGACGGCGTCGCCCGCCGCGCCGACGGCACTCTGGTCGGTACGACCATCACTCTGCTCGATGCCGTCCGCCACGCCTGCGACATCGGCATCGCCACCGAGGCGGCCGTCAACGCGGCGACCCGCACTCCGGCCAGGTTGTATCCAGGGGCCGACATCGGCCTGTTGCGGCCCGGCGACCGCGCTGATGTGCTGGTTCTCGATGAAGCCATGCGGATCCTGAGCATCTTCCACCGGGGAATACCGGTCGGTCATCAGGCGCCGGCGTCGAGCCGGACGAAGGAAACGGGCCGACCCTCGTGAAGAAGTCCTGGTGGATCGCGTCAACGGCGGGGGCCGTGGTGCTCGTCGTCGCAGTGGTCCTCCTCGTGCGGGAACTGTCCGGCCCGACGAGCGGGACCGACTCGGCCCCCGCTCCGTCGTCCGGCGAAGCCGCCGCGTCTGATCGCCGGGCGGTACTGGCCGTCAAGATCGACAACGTGGCGGCCGCCCGGCCGCAGACCGGGCTGGGTGCCGCGGACCTCGTGTACGTGGAACCTGTCGAGGGCGGACTGACCCGGCTGCTCGCGCTCTACCGGGGCCGCCCGCCGGCCGTGATCGGCCCGGTGCGCAGCGCACGGGCCACCGACCTCAGCCTGCTGGCCCAATTCGGACGACCCGCTCTCGCCTTTTCCGGCGCCGCACCGGAGCTGCTGCCGTCTCTGCGTTCGGCTTCACTGACGAGCGCTTCGCCCACGGAAATCCCGAACGCGTACTTCCGCGACGACTCCCGGCCGTCACCGCACAATCTCTACCTTCGCCCACGTCAGGTCCCCGACAGCGAGGTCGCGCCGGAAGGCACGTTTCCCGAGGCGGGCGCCGCACCGGAATCCGGCACGGCAGCCGCCACCGCGGCGATCCGCTACCCGGCGGCCGCCTTCACGTTCACCTGGTCCCAGGACATCGGCAGGTACCTGATCGGTCTGGACGGCTCGCCACTGACCTCGGTGGACGGCGGCCAGGTCGGCGCGGCGACGATCGTCGAACAGCGGGTCGCCGTCCGGCTCGGCGAACGCGGGGAGACCGGCACGGTCCCCAACTCCCCCATCGCCCAGACGGTCGGCACCGGGCAGGCGACGATGTGGCGAGGCGGGCAGCGGTTCGTGGCTACCTGGGACCGTGCGACGGCAACGGCGCCGACCAGGTTCACGACCGCGTCCGGGCAGCCGCTTCCGGTGTCCGACGGTCCTTTGTGGATCCTGCTCGTTCCCGCGTGAACGACGCGGCGGTCAGCCCACCCGCAACACGGCCGCGCCGTTGACCCGGTCCGCCGCCAGATCCGTGAGCGCCCGATCCGCCCCGTCCAGTGGGTACGGCACCGTGCTCACCTCGAGGTGGTGTGTCCCCGCCAACGCCAGGAACTCTCGCGCCTCGGCGCGCGTGTTCGCCGTGACGCTGCGCACCTGACGTTCCTGGAAGAGGTGCCGCTGATAGTTCAGTGACGGGATGTCGGAGAGATGGATCCCGGCGAGTGCCAGTGTCCCGCCTCGATCGAGAGCCTCGAGGGCGGATGGAACCAGTTCTCCGGCGGGCGCGAACAGGATCGCCGAGTCCAGAGGCTCAGGCGGCGGCTCGGTAGCCGCGACGGCCGAGGCCGCTCCGAGAGCCAAAGCAAGCTTCCTGGCTTCCTCGCTGCGGGTCATCACGTGCACGGTGGCGCCACGGGCGATCGCCACCTGGGCGGTCAGGTGGGCACTTCCGCCGAACCCGTAGATCCCCAGCCGACCGCCCTCGGGAACTTGCGCCCGCTCCAGCGCGTGGTAGCCGATCAGACCGGCGCACAACAAGGGCGCGAGCTCGTCGTCGGTGTACCCCTCGGGTAGCGGAAGAGCGTAAGCGGCCGGTACGACCGCGAATTCGGCGTACCCCCCGTCTTCGTCCCAACCGGTGTAGCGCGACTCCGGACACAAGTTCTCCCGGCCGCGAAGGCAGTACCGGCACCGGCCACAAGTTTCACGTAACCAAGCGATTCCAACCCGGTCGCCCGTACTGAAGCCGGAGACCTCGTTCCCCACGGCGACCACCTCGCCGACGACCTCGTGTCCCGGAATCACCCCCACCCGACGTACCGGCAGGTCACCCTCGGCGACGTGCAGATCGGTGCGGCAGACCCCGCACACCAGCACCCTGACCAGCACCTCGTCGGCGGCCGGTCGCGAGACCGGCACCTCCGCCCACTCAAGTGGGCTCGAAGCCATCGGCCCGGGCCGGGTGACCCGCCATGCGCGCATCTTCACGAACGGCCTCCTCCGTCGGAAAGTCCTCCGTTCAGGATCGTGCGCCTTTCGGCCGCGGGGAAGGACCGAAGGTCACTGCTACCCGGCGAGCCGAGGCCTCACCGTGGAAGCGGAAGGGAGAGGAAACCATGACTGTGCAGAAAGAAGATCAGCAAGTGACCGAATCCTCGGCGCCGAAGGAGCCACGCGAAGTGTTCACCGAGAAGGTGCGACGGCTCGTCCGTGAGGGCAACGTCCGGCGCATCGTCGTCAAGGACACCCAGGAGCGGGTGATCCTCGATGTACCCGTGAACGCCGGCATCGTCGCCGCGGTCCTCGCACCGGTCGTGACCGCGGTCGGCGCGATCACCGCGCTCGCGGGCCCCTGGTCCATCGCGGTCGAACGCCGCGGCGACCCGGCGTCGGAAGAGAAGCCGTCGTGAAACCCGTTCGATTCTGGGTCGGGCTGGTCTTGGTGGCCCTGGGCGTGCTGGGGATCCTCGACGCGACCGGCGTCCTCGAAACAGGTGGCTTGCTCGGCGCGTGGTGGCCGGCTTCCTTGGTCGGCCTCGGCATCGTCGCGATGCTGTCCCAGCGACGGATGTCGATCGGACCGGCCGCCGTGACGGTGATCGGGCTCATCCTGCTCGCGGGCACCCTGGACCTGGCGGAAGGCGGCCTCTGGTGGCCGACCCTGCTGGCGGTGGCGGGATTCGCCGTGCTCGCCGGACTGCGCCGGGAGCACGGCACCAGGACACCGCTCGTGATGTTCGGTGGAGCGACCACCAGGGAACAGTCCCGCCACCTGCGGCACACCGATGTCTCGGCGATCTTCGGCGGTTCGACGCTCGACCTTCGTCAAGCCCGCATCGACGAGGGAGCGACGGTGGACGCCTTCGCCTTGTTCGGCGGCGTCAAGGTGCTGGTGCCGCGGGGCTGGCGGGTCTCGCTCGGCGGTCTGCCGTTCATGGGCGGCCTGGAGGACAAAACCGACGGTACCGGTGATCTCCCGGCGGACGCTCCTGTGCTCGCCGTGAACGCGACCGCGATCTTCGGAGGCGTCGAGGTCACGAACACACCTGAGAAATGACGAAGTGGCTGCGCGGTGCCGTCGCGGCCCAGAGGTCGCGCCGGTACCGCGGCAGCCGAGCCTTCACGTCGTCGCGATCGGCTCGCGGCTCCGGCGGAACAGGGCCGGCGGTCGCGCCACCGGCGGCTTGGACCGCGGTCACGAACCGCCCCCGAGAAGGTCCTGGAAGGCACGCAGTGCCGGGCTTGGCGTCGATCGGCAGCGCCTCGGCGCCTGGCCCCCAGCGCGTACCGCAGCCGCTTGGCCGCTTCCCGCACACCGCGAACAGTGCGGTCATGGTCCGGGTGAGTGCGCACATGCGAGCGGAGCGTACGGCACGACTACACCGATGCCGCCCCTATACAGCCATCCACGAACAGCGGCGAGCGACAGCGCGTCGACCATGACAGCGTCCGACCCTCAGATCGAGATCGCGCACCGTCTCTCGCCACGCGCCCCATCGGGTCCTTTGCCTCGCGCGAGATGAAGCTGCGGAACGGAACCTCGAGGTTTTGAAGTCCTGGGAGCGACCTTCCACAGAGACATCCCGTTCCACGGGTAACGAAGAATGGCGAGCCCTACCACCCGCTGACGCCTCCGACAACGACAATGATCCAGACCAGCCAGGCCGAGTTCCGCCTGTTCACGGGCGACAAGGTCGCAAGACCCGCAGGTTCCCGGCCCATGCGACGGCGAAATCGACCGCTTGCCAGGGCAACGCCGCTCGTGTGAAGTCAAGGTCGGCCAGTAGGTCCCCATGCTCGTCCGGCGCCCGACGAATACGGGGTCGGTCACGAGCCCTAGGGCGCGGCTCGGATGTCATAGCCATTCGGCGGGCGGATCGGATCACCGCGCAGCGCCGCGGTAGGTCGAACGGCACCGCCGGATAAGCCGTACGGACGCATCGACCGGCAGTTTCCACGCTTTCAGTCGCGTCGGCGACTGGGGTCACATAGTTTGCAACCGGCGCACTTGTCCGTCGACAAGTAACCGGGGAGAGCAGCTGGTCACCCCGGCGAATCATGCTCGGCATCGCAGCGGCCGGGCTTGCCGCCTCGGCCGCCGGCGGCCAGGTGCTCCTCCTGACCGACACCACTCTCCTTGCCCAGTAAGGGATTCAGCATGCGCAAGTGGACGACCAGATTACTCGTGGCGGGCGTGCTCGCGACGACCGCCGCGACCGCCGTCATGGCGGTCAACACGGCCAGCGCGGCCGACGGTGTCTCAACCGCGGCTGCCGAGTCGACGTTCCCACTCGCCGACCCGGACACCGTCCAGGCGAAGGACGGCACATACGTCACTTACGGCACCACGGTCGGCGCCGGTGTCGGCGCCCGGTGCGGCGTGACCGGCAAACTGTTCGTGCCGGTGCTCGTACACGGCTCCGGCAACACCGTCGGTGTGGGCACCTGCGCGTCGGCCGACGCACTGCCCAACGGGCCGGGTAGCTGGGCGGAGGGCAACATCTGGGCGCCCGGCGTCGTCCGCTTCGGCAACACCTACTTCATGTACTACACCGCGTCCAAGCGGGGCACCGGCCAGAAATGCCTCGGCCGCGCCGTCTCGGGCAGTGCACGCGGGCCGTTCACCAACCCCGTCGAGTGGGCGTGCCCGGGCAACGGCCGCTGGGCCATCGACGCGAACCCGTTCGTCTCGGGCAGCGCCATGTATGTCGCCTACCGGGACGACGCCATCACCTCGTACCCGGAGACCGGCATCTCGATCGTGCGCACCCAGTCCAACGGCATGGCGGATTGGGCTACCCGCCGGGACGCGTTGAAGAGCACCGACATCGGCTGGGAGACCATCCGGATGAGCGGCGGCACACACGTGATCGAGAACCCGTCGATGTTCAAGTCCGCCGACGGTTACTGGTACCTGGCCTACTCCGGCAACAACTGGGACAGCGCACGGTACGCGACCGGCATCGCCAGGTGCGGCACCGGCCCGATCCCGTCGACGCGCTGCACACCACGGCAGAACGGGGCCGAGCGGCCGTACTTCGGGTACACCGGCGCCGGGGGCCTCAACCCCTACCGCGGCCTGCCCGGCAACCACCCCGGCCCAGGCGGGATGGACTTCTTCCAGGCGGCCAACGGCCAGTACCACGCGGTCTACCACTGGTGGAACGGCACCCGCCGGTTCCCGATCGTGGCGACTGTCCTCCGCAACGACGGCGGCTTCTACCTCAGTTAAGGCCCCTGATCCGGACGTCTCACCCGGGCGTGTGCCGAAAGGGCTTTCACGCACCCGGCTTGTCGTGAACGGCGGCCAAGGGCCGCTCCCGGGCAGGGGGTCGGGCAAAGTCGATCGCCTGCCCGGGAGCGGTTTCCTGTCGTGCGTTTGCGAGGTTTCCTTTGACCGATCCGGCGCGACCAGGCAGACCGTTCTCACCGTGGAACGCACCGACTGGGATTCACTTCCGGCCGGAGCCATCGCAGTCACGGACTCGGTCTCGATGCCGGCGCCACAAGAGACTCATCCCGACCCGTCGGCATCGAAGCCCTTGTCGAGAGCATCTGCCGTGATCGCGGCGTCCACTGGACGAGCCGCCGCCACGTTCGGGCAGTCCACGCACTCACCGACGGAAGCGTGCTCGCCGCGCTCGCGGGAGTCGCGCTCGAATGCCGGCCCCTCGATTCCACCGAAGCCGCGTGGTCCCTGCCCACTGAGGGCCTCGGCTGTCAATCAAAGTCGCTCCTGACGAGCGCACCACACTGATCAACGTCGAGCCGCTGATCCAGCCACTTCACGAGGCGCTTGACCATCAGGACTTTCCTTCGTCGCCGAGGCTGCCCGTTCCCAGGCCGGCTTGCGCAGCAGCCGTAGTCCGTTGAGGCCGACGATGACCGTGGACCCTTCATGCCCGGCCACGCCGAGTGGCAGGGG
>NZ_JBWKEB010000006.1:0-489332 GCF_056435665.1 Amycolatopsis sp. NPDC043887 | reverse complement strand
GTCCTTCTCCAGCTCGGCCACCTGCCCGCGCAAGCGCAACAGTTCGGCCCGCTCGGCCGCCTCCAGAGGTTTGTCCCCGTGGACCTCGGCCGCGGTGACCCGTCGACGTTCGTCTTTGACCCAGACACTCAACATGCCCGCGTCGATACCCAGCTCGCGGGAAACCTCAGCGATCGTCCGGCCGGAATCGATCACGCGGTGAGCAGCCTCGACCTTGTACTCGGCCGTGTACAACCGGCGCTTGCGAGGAGGCATGAGGACATCCTTTCAGCAGGACGACCGGTCCTGCTAACTCG
Source organism: Amycolatopsis sp. NPDC043887 (assembly GCF_056435665.1). Classification (NCBI taxonomy): domain Bacteria; kingdom Bacillati; phylum Actinomycetota; class Actinomycetes; order Pseudonocardiales; family Pseudonocardiaceae; genus Amycolatopsis; species Amycolatopsis sp. NPDC043887. The sequence goes on along the minus strand of NZ_JBWKEB010000006.1, from coordinate 489,036 downwards.
GTGTCCACTACACGGGGTGAACCTCACCAGGGAACCAGTCGCCACTCAGCGTCCCCCGTTACCACCCCGCGTTCACCGAAGCCCAGTTGAAGACGCTCCCCTCGGCGCGCGCACGCTCTCTCAACGCCCGACCTGCGGCATGAGCGGATGTTCGATATGCGGCGAGCCTCGGGGGCGAGCTGCCCGTGCCTGCCTGCGTGAGCAGTGACCTGATCGATGGTCGGCCGCAGAACCCAGCCACGGGCGTGTCCTCGGTGTGAGACTCCCCCGAGTGCTCCCGAGCCATCGTCATCCCGCCGAGATCTGTTGCCGGCCGTAGTCACTTCCCGAGCTGAGGCTTCGAGCCGGACGCAAGCAGCGCGGTCTACGTCACGCAGAATATTTTCGACACAGTGCCGATTTTTCTCTGCACTGTGTCATAGTGGTGTCGTGGCACCGAAACGTCGTGAAACGCCGAGCAAGGGCGATCTGCGGGAACAGGCGATCCTGGACGCCGCCGAGGTGCTGCTCGAACGGGAGCACATCGAGCCGATGACCGTCGAGTCGATCGCCAAGGGGGCGGGCATCTCCCGCGGCTCGCTGTACTTCTACTTCGGGTCGAAACAGGAGGTTCTCGCCGCACTGGTCGCACGCACCGTCGCCCGGTTGCACATGGACGATCAGTCCGCCGACCCCGGCCTGCCCACGCACGACACCGTGCGAAGGGCTGTGGAGAACACGGCCGGCACCTGGCGTGAGCACGGACTCGTGATGCGGGCGGCGGTCGAGTTCGGCCCCGAAGTGCCCGAGATCGCCCGCCTGTGGCGCGACACCATCGCCAACAACACCGAGGCCATGACTCGTGTCCTCATAGCGGCCGGCCTGCCCGACGAGGACGGCCCGACCGGCGCGGCGGCGCTCGCCCAGGCCCTGTGCTGGATGACCGAACGCAACTTCTACCACGCGTCAACACAACCCGGCGGCCTGGATCGCACGACCGAAACGATGGTCGAGATCTGGTGCCGCGTCCTACCTGGAGGGTAGCCATGCTTTTCCTGATCACCGGTGTCAGCAGCGGTCTCGGCCGGGCGTTCGCCCAAGGGGCGCTCGACGCCGGGCACACCGTCGTCGGCACGACCCGCCGGGCGCAGGACGTCGCGGCATTCGAAGCGCTCGCGCCGGGACGTGCGCACGCGCGTCAGCTGGACGTCACCGACGACGCCGCCGTGTTCTCCCTCGTGGGTGAGATCGAGGCGCAGGTCGGACCGATCGACGTGCTCATCGCGAACGCCGGCTATGGACACGAGGGAGTGTTCGAGGAATCACCACTCTCCGAGCTCCGGGCGCAGTTCGCCGTCAACGTGTTCGGTGTGGCCGCCACGGTCCAGGCGGTACTGCCGTTCATGCGCAAGCGTCGTGCGGGGCACGTGTTCGCGGTCAGCTCCATGGGCGGGCTGATGACCGTACCCGGGCTGGCCTACTACTGCGGCAGCAAGTACGCCGTGGAAGGCATACTGGAGACCGTCGCCAAGGAGGTCGCGGACTTCGGCGTGCACGTGACGATCATCGAACCCGGCTCGTTCCGCACCGACTGGGCGGGCCGATCGATGGTCCGCACGCAACGATCCATTCAGGACTACGACACATTGTTCGAACCCATTCGTGCGACCCGGCAGGCGGCCAGCGGCAACCAACTGGGTAACCCGGCCAAAGCGGCAGAGGCCGTCCTGAAGGTCCTGGAGGCCGAGAAGCCACCCGTGCATCTGGTACTGGGCTCAGATGCGCTGCGACTGGTCACGGCCGGCCGCGCGGCGGTCGACAAGGACCTGCACGAGTGGGCGGAGCTATCCCGCTCCACCGACTTCCCCGATGGTCACCAGATCGCTTCGAACTGACCACGACGCGCCCGGCGAGCCCACCAGGTGCCGCGCAGCGCTCGGGTGGACCTCCGCCAACGACGGCAACGTCACCGCGGAAGTTCAATCCGGGACAGACCCGACTGCCAGCCGACGCGGCGGCGTCACCAACCGATGAGGCCTATGACCGCTACCGCTGCTCCACCTGACCACCCGTCGGCGAACAACCTGTCATCGGCAGAAGAGAGCGTTAGCGGCAGGGAGGCTGACGCGCGGGCGCCGCCATCGAGAACGTGTTCTTACAACGACGCCGAGCTGCAAGGTGATCCTGTCGCTGGCAACACGGCGGTCCCACGACCTTGGCAACTGACGGATCCCCGTGCTACCGCGCCGCGCCGTGCTGGCGGTCGAGGCGCGATCAGCTTCGCGGCATGACTAGCACGGCCGCGCCGGCCGACGAACCTGCTGCGATCACCGACCGTGCAACTGGCCGCCAGCCGGGGAAATCGAACTGGCCGTCCACGGGGAATTCCGACTGGCCACTGACGCCGCTGGGACGTACGTGGTCGTGGACGTACTTCTGCATTGAACGGGACTGTGTCGGCGCATGTCCTGGTCATGATGATGCTTCGCAATGAGATTGCGGTTGGTCTTGCGATCGACTCAGCGTTCGCGCGTCTCCGAGGTTTGCGGATTTCCACTGGTCAACGCCATTGGGCAAGGCCAGCCGGGAATGCCGACTTGTTCCCCCATGGCCGTCAGGCCATCCAGGGAACCAGCGCGCCGAAGGCGCTCGATCTCCACCACGTGCTCGCCGAGCCCGCGTTGTGGTGGGTGACCACGGCGGTGGTCGCGATCCTGATCGCGGTCTTCGTCCTCCACCGACACTTCCGTTCCCACCACCTCCGCTCCAGAGTCAGTTACGACCTCCTCCCGACCGCCACGTTCGACCCGTCGCTCCAGGGTGTTCTGGCGTTTGCGCACCAGCTCGGCCGGGTGCGCCCGGTGCACGGCTGGGTGCCGAAGTCCGCGGTCGGTGTCCGGGTGCGGTTCAGCACCGACGAGGTGTTCGGGAAGCTGACGATGAGCGTGGAGGGCCGGGAGTCGATCACCGGCGTGATCAACAAGCTGACCTACCCGGAAGTCGAAATCCGCCGCAACGCGGACGACCGAGGAGATGTCTCCCGGCACGACGGACGAGGGCGAAATGACCTCAGTGCGGGCGGGGGAGCGCGATGAACTTCTTGCGAGACCTCCGGGCACGCCGAAGGGAGGAGACTTCTCCTTCAGCTGAGGGAGCACAGGTACATGTGGCGCGCGCCGAGCTGGTTCTCGCGCGTCCGGCCCACCTCGCGCTCAAGGCGCTGCCCCTTCGTCCGGACGACCCGCTGCAGGCTCTGGCGAACGCGCTCGGCGACGTCCGGCCGGACTTAGGTGAGACGGTCGACGTCTGCCTCGACCTGATTCCGCTGACGCCCGCGAGGATCCGCCACCTTGCTCGTCAGACCGCAAAGCAGGAAGGGACGGTAACGGGAGCGCTCGTTGAGGCCGCCGGCGAGATCATCGGCGAGTTCGTGCCGACGGCGCGCGGAGCCCGCCGGCCTGCGTCGCGAACGATGGCGCCGGTACCGAACAAGTTCGCCACGGACGAGCCGGTCTTCGCGGTCCAGCTGTTGATCCGCTGCCGTTCGGAGATCCCCGGCCGCGCCGAGGCGCATCTGCGCAGCGTGATCGGCGCCTTCGACGTCTACCGCGGCGACAACTACTGGCGAGCTCGAGGACCGCGCGTGCTGGGTTGGCATTTCGGCGCGGACACGGTCCTGATCCGCAGGGTTTTCGACCGGCGCTTCGACACCGGCTTGGCCAAGCCGCGCAGCCGGTCCTACGTGACGGCCAGTGAGATCGCGGCGCTGTTGAAGCCGCCATCCGGGCGTTGTCTGTCGCCGGTGATCGCCCGCAGCCGGGGCTGGGTCATGCCCGCTCCCAGGGAGATCCCGCGATACAAGCCCGGTGCGGGATTGGTGCGGCTCGGCTATGTCACCGACCTCAACGGCGAGGACCGGCTCGTCGGGGTCCCGGTTCGAGAGCTGCTGTTCTCGGCGCGGTTCGGGAAGGCCGGCTTCGGTAAGACCGAGGAGGCGCTCGCGCAGGCGATCGAGATTGCACGGCTCGGTGGCGGGGTCTGGTTCCTGGATCCACATGCTGACGGCTGGAAGCGCGCGAAACCGTATCTCTCGGACCCTGAACTGCGGAATCGGCTGTGGGAGGTCAACCTCGACGTCCGTGGCCGAGACAAGCGGCTGCCTGGCTGGAACCCGCTCAGCATGCAGGGCTTCTCCGAAGAGGACATCGAGGACCGCGTCGACGCCGTGGTCACCTCGTTCGCCACGGCGCTGGGATGGGGAGACTCTGCGCCGAGGGCGAAGTCGATCCTGACGAAGGCATGCGAGGCGCTCTGCTATCTCGCGATGCGACTGCCCGCCGAATGCGCGCCCACGATCTTCCAGATCCCGACGCTCCTCGACGATGACGCCTGGCGTGACGAGGTCTTGCGCGTACTGAAGCCGAGCATCCGTCGTTACTGGACGGATTCGTTCACGAAGCTCGCTCCGGACGCGACCACGGTCGTCACGAACATCATCAACCGCCTGCGCACCAGCCCGACGTTGTCCGCCTTCCTCGGCTCGTCGGTCACGACGTACAACGTCCGCCGGGCCATGGACACCGGGAAGATCGTCTTCGTCTGCACGACCGGCACTGGCGAGACGAACAAGCTGATCACGTCGTTCATGATCTACGACCTGTTCCGCGCCGGCCGCTCGCGTGCGGACACCCCGGTCGATCAGCGCCGCAGGTGCGACGCCTTCGTCGACGAGCTCGCCGCGGTCGACGGAGCGTCGCGCGGATACCTCGCCGCGATCCTGGAACAGCTGCGGAAGTACCGCGTCGCGCTGCACGCGATGAACCAGATGCCCGACTCATAGTGCCGCAGGCCGCGGCCGCGCAGGACGCTTGGTAGCCAGGGGCGGCAGTGGGAGAGGTCGACATGCCACAGCATCGGCCGCCCGGCGGCTTCGAACGGAGCCATCACCTCGTCGACCTTGGCCAGGCGACCAGCCTCATCGGTGTGGAAAACGGGATCGTAGACGCCGTTGAAATCCGGATCGTCGAGCTGGGTCATCACCCAATGGGGTTGCCCTTCGGCGTTGCCGCGAGTATGTCCATCGCCGAGTTGCTCCCGAACGGCTTGCCAGATCGTCCGAGTCACCAGCGGCCCCGACGGCAACACCTCATTCATTCCGCCGTCCTTTCCGAACGACCGGGTTTGTCCGGCTCTTCGTCGTACCCGATGATGATCCACGGTAACCAGTGCGCTTTGTATCGCCTTACGCTTTCCCGAGCACCGCCGACCACTGCCGAGCTGACCATGCGAAACGCTTTCACCGCCGAGCTGCGATGGCTGGTGCGTCCCGGCGCCGGGACGCGTCTGGTGCGTATCTCCGGCGGCCCGGGTCTCGGCAAGACCAGGTTGCTGAGCGCACTCGCCACGTCGGCGAGTACCTCCGGCTCACGGGTGCTCAGAGCCCACGGCTCCCGCTCGCTGGCGGACACCCCGCTCGGCATGCTGTGCGAACCGCTCGATCTCGACCACCCATCCGGCCTCACCACGGCACGGCGGGCGCTCGACGAGCATCTCCGCCGCGGCGGGAACGTCCTCCTCGTCGATGACCTGCACCACGCCGACAGCGCGACGCTGGGCCTGCTGGCCGGGCTGCTCCGGCGGCCACCTCGCTTCCGGCTCCTGATCGCGATCGCCTACCGGCCTCGGCAACTCGCTGACCTGCCTGGGGCGCTCTCGTCCGGTGACCTCACCGAGCTCGTCCCGTGGACGGTGTCCGAAATCGCCGACGAGTTCGGGATTCCCGCCGCCATCGCCGCCGCGCTACATCGCGAAACCGGTGGCGTTCCCGGCTACCTGGCCGCCTACTCCGACGACGGTAACCCGCATCTCACCGCTGAACTCGGTACGCTCGACGACGGCGAACTCCTGATCGCCCAAGCAGCCGCGGTACTGGCCGAACCCGCCGAACCGGCTCTGCTGGCCGAGATCGCCGAAACCACCGCGACCCGGACGGCGTCGGCGCTGGACGGCCTCCATCGGATGGACATCCTCCGAACCGACGGCGTCACCTGGGAATTCCGGCATCCGGCGCTGCGGGACCACGCTCATTCGAGCGCGAGTGTCGCCTGGTTGTCCGGAGCTCACACCCGCGCGGCACGAGCCTTGGGCCGGAAAGGCGCGAACGCGACCAGGTTGGCGGCACATCTGCTCTGGAGCGAGCCGGGGCCGGAGGTCGTCGCCGTTCTCACCGAGGCGGCCGCGTCGGTGACGGCCACCGACCCCGCGAGGGCCGTGCTGTGGCTGGAACACGCGCAGGCCCAGACGCCCAGCGGCGTTGACCGCCTGCTCGCCGACGCGCTGTTCCGCGCGGGCCTGCCCGGCCGCGTGCGACAGGCGTATCAGAAGCTGTCGCTGTCCGCGCACGACCGCGTCAGCCGAGCACGGGCGATTCTGGGCCAGGCGCGGTGCGCGGCGGTCGATGGCGAGGGCGCGCACGCTCGCGCCCTCGCCAGGACGGCACTCGGCCTGGCAGGCGACACAGACATCGGCCTGACCCTGGACCTCTTTCTGCGGCTGGCGGCGCCCGCACCGGGACTGCGCGGTGACGAGCGTCAAGCCGCCAAGGCGCTCGAGCTCGCGGCTCGGCGCGGGGATCGCCTCCGCCAGGCGGAAAGCCATGCCTCGCTCGCCCTCGTCAGGGGGCCGGGGGAGAAGGGAGCGGCCGAACATCTGGAAGCGGCCGTCGCCCTTGTCCGTGAGTCGCCTGACCAAGACCTGGCAGAACGCCCCGAGGTGCTGGCCATCGCCGCCGAAGCCGCGAACGCGCTCGACGGATCAGGAGGAGAGCTCGCGGCACGGGGACTGGCTCTGTCCGCGGTGAAGCTCGACCGTCCAGTGCGGGAGAGGCTGCTACGAGCACAAGCCGCCGCGTTGACCGACCACCGCGTACTCGCCGAATGCTGCGTCCAAGCCCTGCTCGACCATGACCACGTCCCGCCCCGCGTTCGCCGCACCCAGGTGGGCCACTTCGGCCGCCTTCTCCTCACCGCGCTGGTGGCGAGTGGTGAACTCACGGAAGCGGAACGCTGGCTCACCACGATCGCGGCGGCGGGCGTCGACACCGGCGAACTGTCGGCGCTGGTGCCGTCCACGCGCGCGGGGCAGCAGATGACGGCGGTCCCCGGTTTGTCCGCCCGGCAGAGCCAGGTCTGCGTGCTCGTCGCCGAAGGGCTCACCAACCGGGAGATCGAAGACCGGCTCGGCCTGCGGCGGCGCACAGTCGAGACCCACCTGGCCCATGCACGCCGAAACCTGGGTGTCGGTTCCCGCGCCGAACTCGTCTCCGCGGTCATCCGCGCACTGGCGGCCTCTTGAGCCTGCGCTCAGCGCGGACTCAGGGTTTCGACAGGCGTGTTCCTACGGTCGGCCTGTCTCAACCATGACAGCGAGAAAGATACTGCGATCGTGAACATCACCTTCCGTCCCCGCACGACCGTGGCCATGGCCGTCGCGGCGTGCCTGCTCGTGGCCGGCTGCACCAAGGACAACGGTGCCGCCGGCACAGGCCCCGCCGAGTCCGGGCACAAAGCCGCCCCGCCGCCGTGCTCCCTGCTCACCCAGGAGCTCGCGGACCGCGCCCTCGGCAAGCCGTCCACGCGGAGCGAGACCTCCGGCGGCGCCAAGGGTTACGGCGCGAGCTGCCACTACCGGACCGACAACGCGGACACGGTGGACCTGTCCGTCTACCCGGGTTCGGCGGGCAGCCCGAAGGCCAACTTCGAGCAGTCCATGGCGACCGTGCCCAGCCCTGTTTCGCTGCCGGGGCTGGGCGACCAGGCGTTCTGGGTGCCGGACACAAGATCGCTCTACGTCCTCAAGGGCGACTTGTACTTCGCCGTCCAGGTCCTTTCCATCGCCTTGGAGGAACCGGACAAAGCTCGCGGTGAGGCCGAAACGATCGCCAGATCCGCGCTCGGCAGGTTGTGAGACGTCAGGTGCGATACCGGGCGTACCAGCCGGCCAGCTCGGCACGCGAGCCGATCGCCAGCTTTCCGTACACTTTGGACAGATGAGTGCCGACGGTGCGTTCGCTGAGCACGAGCTTGGCCGCGACGTCGCGATTGGACGCTCCGCGGGCGACCAGCTCGGCGATTTCCCGCTCCCGTACGGTCAGGCATTCCCAACCGATCGGGACGCCGTCGGCCGAAGCCGTGGCGGCCGACCAGCCGCGCGCGCCGCATTCGGCGAACAATGTGCGCGCACGCAGCCGGTCGGCTGCCGCTGCGCCGGGATCACCCGCCAGTGTGAACGCCTCGGCGCGCACCAGGACGGCCTGCGCCAGATGCAGCCGGGCACCGACCGCCTCGAGCAGGTGGATCGCGTCCCCGGCGGTACGGGTGGCCTCGTCGGCCATGCCTTCGGCGAGCAGGACCCTGGCCATGGACAAGTCCGCCACTCCGGCGCGCAGGTCCAGTCCATCGCCGGCGAGCGAACGCAGGCGTTCGGCCCATTCCCTTGCCGCGCGCGGATCGTGACGGCCGATCTCCGCGCGGGTGAGGCACTCGTAGAACCGGAGCAAGTCCTCCTCGTCGACGCGCGGGGTGTCGGCCGCGTCCATGATCCTCGCGTACTCGGCGGACAGCTCGACCTCTCCCGCCACCCACCGGGCATGCGCGTGGTACAGGTCGGCGATGGGTCCCCACCAGCCCGACTCGGGGCAGTCGATCTTGACGGCTCGCGCTCCGGTGCGCACGGCCGCAGGCAGATCACCGGTGACCGTGAGCAGCCAGCACAGCGTCGCCCCCGCGCTCTTGCGCAGCTCGGCGCTGCCGAGCAGCACCGCGGTCTCGTACGCGTCATCGGAGGCCCACAACGCTTCGGGTAGTCGCCCCTGCCAGTAGAGGGCGTCGGCGCGGACGATCTGCAAATACGGCAGCAATGCCTGCTGACCGGTGTCACGGATCAGGCGAAGGCCGCGATCCGCGTGCCGGACCGCGTCGGCGAGGCGGCCGAAGAACACCTCGCTCCAGGCCAGCCAGACGACCGCGTCCAGCCGTTCGGAAAGCGCCTCGTCGGTCAAACCGTCCACAGCGGACGCCGCCGCGTCGCACCACGGCAGCCCTTCCACCGCTTCGCCGTTCATATGGCGGCTGACCGCGATCAGCCCGTACGCCGCCGCTTCCAGCGCCTTGTTCCCGAGTGCCTTCGCCGTGGCGAGCGCTTCCAGTGCCAAGCCGCGGTCGGCGTCGAACCGGGCCGCCATGAGGTGGGCGCCACCGATCTCCAGTTTGAGGTTCGCCGCGGCCTCGCCGTGCTGATCGGCGAGAGCGGCGAGTTCCGCGTACAACGCGTCCGTCGCGGCGCCGTGGTCACCGAGCAGCCGCCACATCGCCGCCCCCGCGGCCACCGCGTCCGCACGTAGTGGCTCGTCGGTCGGCAGTTCCCGCAGCAGGGCGGTGACGATCTCCAGACCTTCGGCGAGTTCCCCGGTCCGTCCCAACGCTCGGGCCGCCCGCACGGACAGTGCCCATCGGCGGTGGTCCTGCCCGGCGGGCAGCAGAGCGACAGCGGTACGTAACCAGTACGCGGCCGACGCGGGCGCGGTGGATTCCGCCGTACCCGCCGCTTCGACGAGCAGGTCGACGGCGTGCCGATCTCCTCGCGCCGCGGCCTTCGCGACATGGTCGGCGCGAACCGGCAAGGACGCGCCGAAGTCTTCGAGCGCCTCAGCGGCCCGGCCGTGAGCCAGCGTCCGCCAGCCGACCCCGGCGTCGGTATAGACCGCCTGGCGGACAAGGGGGTGGCGGAACCGGAAACGGCGTGCGTCGCCGTCCTCGCGAAGCAGGTCACGCGCCAGCAGACCGTCCACCGCGACCCAGGTTTCGGCGGGTTTGAGCGCGGCGATCCGCGCGACCATGGCGGGATCGAAATGATCCCCTGCCACCGCCGCCGCCCGTGCCACCAGCAACTGCACCGGCGGCAGCGCGGCGAGCTCTGCCCGCAACACGGCGCCGAGACTCGTCCGGCCGGGATTCTTCGCCAGCTCCAGCAGGTAGAACGGGTTGCCCTCGCTCTGGGCGTACAACGCGCGCTTCCGGCCCCTGTCGACGTCCGGGCCGAGCAGGCGGGCAGCGTCCTCTTCGGACAATCCGTCGAGAGGCAGCCGTCGCACGAACCCGTCTTGAGCCGCGTGGGCGAGCCCGGCGGCCAGCGCGGGCGCGACCTGTGCCGGGCGGTACGCCAAGGCCAGCAGCACCCGGCCTTGCGGCGGATGTCGCAGGAGATACGTCAGCAGGTCGACCGACGCGGCATCGGCCCAGTGCAGGTCGTCGAGGACGAGCACGAGCCCGTCGGGCTCGGCGAGACGTTCGATCAGCCCGCGGACCGCCCGGTGCAAGGGGAAGCGCTCGGCGACGGTGATCTTCCCGCGTCCGGTGTCCGCCGCTCCGTGCAGGCTTTCGGCGAGCTGCTCGTCGAGGTGACCTTCCAGCGCGTCGAGCACAGCGGCGAAGGGCACCGACCGTTCGAACTCAGTGGGGCGCCCGGACAGTACGCGGCAATGTCGATCACGGGCGTTCCCGCCCAGAGCTCCGAGAATCGACGTCTTGCCGATGCCGGGCTCGCCTGCCACTTCGAGGATCCACGGCGGCCCGGACGCGGCGGCGAGTGCGTCGAGCGCGGTGTCGACAACGGCCAGTTCTCGCTCACGCCCGATCAGAACCGACACGCGGAGAGCATCACACGGTCACCGGATCGGAGCAACCGGCTTATCGCGTCGGCATGGTGGGTCGCGAGTGGCGATTCGGCGGGAACTCGAGATGGGCGCTGACGCGCGCCAGCGGTCATCGTCGTCCGCGAACATATCGCGCGGGAGACCTACGGCGGGGGAGCCTCGGCCTCGCGTAGCGCCGGTAGTAGGTCATCGCCAGGTCGCGGGACTCGGAGGCGGCCGAGTGCGGCCAGGACCGGTTCCGGCCAATCGAGGGCCGTATGCCGGAGCGGGTCTACAGCCCGTCAGACGGCGAGCACCTCGGACACCACGCGCACGGCAAGACGGGCTTACGCGAGCTTGTGCGCACGGGTCACCGCCCGTCCCTCTGGGGAGGTAGCCATCGGCTCACCCCCGGTCCCGGAGCAGGTCGCGTGGCTCAACGAATCGGCCAGCAGCGTGTACCCGTCGACGGGGCGGGCATGTCGGCCCAGCGTCGGGCGTCCTCGTCGAGGAACCGCACCACCGGGCAAACGCCGAGGCAGTGCTCGGCGTGGTCCAGATAAGACGGCCCCTCTCCACGCGGTCATCGAACAGCCGATACATCGTGCGCGGCCCGGCCGACGTCCAGGAAGTCTGCGCCGCAGCGCATACACAGGCCAGTGGTCTGCGTCGTCGGCGTAGACCGCGACTTGGCGACGCACCCCGGATCACCCGGCAGGACGGTGGCGTAAGCCGAGCCGTACTTCGGCGTCGCACGATGCACCGCCGCCTGGCGACGGCGCCATCCCGTTATGGACCCAATGCGACCAGCCAAGCGGCTCGATCGCATCATCGTGTCCGAGCACGCGGTAGCCGTCCACGAACATTCTGCGCATGCAGCTGCATCAACAGGCGGCACCAGTTGGTGCGCGACCGATCCAGCAGCCAGCGGTACGCCCTCCTTGTCGAATGTGGTGTGAACGACAAATCGTGATCACCTTGGACATAACGGCGAATACGGTCATTGTGTAATTCATTCGGCCAGGCCGCCTCAATTCGTCACGCAACATCTTGCGCATCGGTTGCTCGGCCGTCAGCGATCCTGGCTAATTGGCAGGTCAGAGGGGTGTTGATCTATCACTCGTATGGCGGGTGGCATGCCAGAAGCTAACTAACTAACGTGGAATCTCGGGAGGGGATAGTAATTACGATTATTGCGTCATCAATAAAAGGTCGGCTGCAACTTTCGAAGCCTTCCGATGACTGTTGTCAACTAGCTACTCGTCCGCAATGGGTGCGACTAGCGCGCAATAATGCGCGTAAATTGTCACAAAAGAGAGCGAGTTTCATCATGCGAAAAATTGGGTTAATTGTCGCCGTTGCTGCCAGCTTGATCAGCCTGACAATGGGTTCCGGCATCGCGAGCGCTGCCGATGCCTCGAACTTGACGGCGTCCGCGAATGAAAGTCGATCGCCTGCTGAGAGTATGGCCATTAGTCCCGGCTGCGACGGAGGACTTCTCACCAAGCCGGATGTTACGAATATGTACTACGACCACTACTACGGCGACGACCGTTTGACTGCCTGTCAAATGTGCGATGGGGCGGCAAATCTTCTCGCAGACACATTCGGCTGGAAGTACACCTGGTGTGCCGAATTCGGAAACAATGAGATTGCCGAACTCTGGTACGGCAACGGGGACATCGCCAAGCTTCGTAAATACGACGGCAAATTAGCGCTCGGCAAATAGTGTTAACCAATCGGTGATCGAGTCGCCTGCTGTGATCTGCATGGTAGTCGACTCGATCACCGGGCTGCCTGAAATTGATCCGTCGCGAGCAATCTCGCCCCGTAAAATGACGCCTTCCTGCTACCGGTCATATGCGCCGGGAATGTTTGGCGGCTGTGTGCGTTCCAGCTCAACCGCAAGAGTCTCCTGGCGCTCCTTGGCGACCTCCGGACTGGAGAGTCCGAGCCGGTCGCAGATTTGATCCCACGACCACCCCTTGTTGCACGCTTCTTTAATAAAGGCATATTCTGACTGGCTTACCACTCGTCGTGCCCGAACGATCTCCAAGGCCCAAGCTGCGAGGATTTCATCCGGAAAGGTTCCTACGTCAAGCTCGCTTGATACGCGCAAGGCGTTGAGCTGGTTCGTTGCCTTCAGTGCAGCCGCCCTAGCCTTACCCTGGTCCCCTACTGAAAGTCCGTTAAGCCATTCATCAATTACAGGATTTCGTTTACTCTCGGTCACTGCTCAATCATGCACCTGACGTTCCCAGTCGTCAAACCCTCGTGGAGAGCTATCCCGACACACACGGTTCGACCTGGCGGGCTGGCAGTAGACCGCGACATCGCCGAGTCACTGAAGGCGATGAGGGTCGAGGTGCCGTACTCGGCGGTGCGTGGCAGATGAAAACGGGCAAGCAGCCGCACCCGTGCACGAACGTGATCGTGAACTGGCACGGTTCTTTCGTCTGCCGGCAGAGTCTTCCTCGACCGCGAGGTCTACGACGTACCCGGTAGGGCGCGCACCCCGCCACCAGCTTTCACGCGTAGCAGAGCGGCCAGTTCGCGAAACCACTTTCCCAACAGCGCACGTGATGCGGCGAAAGCGTCCTTCGCCGCATGAGACGAGTGGAAAGTCCCCTTTAGCCTCATCAAGCCGCTCCAGTCCCAGTCCGCAACGATTCAGGTATCAACACCAATTGCCACTCACGACAACCTGTACCGACACCTCACACGTCCCGGTCCATCGGCCCCAGGGGCTCTCGCTGGCGCTTCACCGGCCGTGGAAGGTGGTGCGGGATCGGCGAACTCGGGAGGAAGGGGACTTTCCGCGCGTGCGATGCGGCGAAAGTCCGAAAGTCCCCTTCGCCTCGTTCGGCGCAGACGACCGCCTCGACGCCACCTTTGGCTCATCCCTCACTCCGGCCGGTCAGCGTGGCCGGCGAAGTTGCGTCGTCCAGGGTGCTCGCCTACGTCATTTCCACGAAGCGGCACGGGGCCTGGTTCTTCGAACATGGACGACGCCGGGATCTTCGGAGGAACAGGGAGGGCTTGCCACACCATGACAGCACCCAGCACGACGGCGAACACCACAACCGGCGGGCTCGCACGGCCGGCCGTGTGGGTGGACCGTCCCGCTCAGCTCGCGATGCTGGACGAGGCCACGCAGCGACCGCTGACGGTCGTGACCGCCGCCGCCGGGTACGGCAAGACCTCGCTCGTGGCGGCCTGGGCCCGCCAACGATCGGACTGCCATTACCTGTCAGCCGCGGACGGCGATGTCGCCACTCGCCTGCGCGAGCTAGTCGGAGCGGCCGACCGGGACGCGGTCGTGGTCGTCGACGACGCCGACCAGGATATCGACGTGTTCGGCGAGTTCATCCACCCCGGCGACGTCCACCTCGTGCTGCTGACCCGCTCCATCGTGCCGTTCCCGCTGGACCGGCTCCGTGGTCGCGGGCAGGTACTGGAGATCGACGCGACCGCGCTCGCCTTCGCCGAGCACGAGGTGGCGACGCTGCTCAGCCAGGTCATCCGGGACCGGGACGCCGCAGTCCTCGCGCCGTCGCTGTATCGGCTCACCGGTGGCTGGCCCGCGGCCGTCGTGCTGACCGCGCGGTGGCTCGCGCGCCAAGCCCCGGAGGCGCGGGCGGACTCGCTCGGCCGCGCCGACGTCGCGGGCGGTCCACTGTCCGGTTACGTCACGGCCGAGCTCCTCGGCGACCAACCTGCCGCGGTGCTCCATCTGCTGCGAACCGTCGCCTTCCTGCCCCGGTTCCACCCGGATCTCTGCGTCGCTGCCGGATTCGCGGTACCGGAAACGCGGCTGGCGCGTCTCGGCGCGACCGGGGTCCTGCGGCAGTACCCCGGCGGCTGGTACTCCGCTGGTCCGCTGGTGGCCGCCGTCCTCGGACTCCCCGGACCAGAGGTCGTCCGCGCGCTTCTGCGGGCTCACGCGCCGGCACTGCTCGCGGACGGCCACGCCGCCGAAGTGCTCGACACCTGCCTGCGGCTGCCCACGGGCTCCCTCGACCTCGTCGAAGCCGGAGCCCGCCGGACGCTCGGAGACTGGACCGGCGCGCTGCGCTGCCTCGAGCGAGCGTCGAACGACGGACCACCGGACGCCGAACTCACCGCGGAGCTGGCTCTCACCCACCACCTGCTCGGGGATCCACGCGCGGTGCTCGAAGCCTGCCGCCGCGCGCCCGGCGCCGATCCCATGGTGCTGACCTGGGAAGCCATCGCGCACTGGTTCCGCAACGACATCGACACCGGGACGAACACCTGCGTACGCGCCGTGGCCGCCGCCCGGCGCGACGGACACCAAGCCGCGTTGACCATGGCGACCGCCATCGGTGGCGCGTTCGCCGGGCTGACCGGCAACCGGCTCGAAGCCGACCGGTGGTACGCCGAAGCCGTCGAGCACGCCGAACGAGCCAAGGCCGGCGCGCTTCGCACCGTCGTCCTCGGTCACCGTGCCTTCCGCCTCCTCGATGACGGCGACTACGAAGGCGGGCTGGCCGCACTCGACTCCGTCGTCGCCGAAGCCGATCGCGCCGGAGATCGCGGCATCCGGTTGCACGCGCTTTGCCGTGGCGCGGGCGCCAAGCTCGCGCTCGGGCGCTGCGCGGAAGCGGAAGCCGATCTGCGGGCCGCCCTCCGCGGGTACCGCGAGTCCGGCAGCCATGCCGCGTCCCGCGCCCTCACCGGCCTCGCCGACCTCCACCTCGTCCGAGGTGAACTCTCCCTGGCCGCTGACGCCTACCGCGAGGCCGTGACGATCAGCGAGCGGACCGAAGACCACCAGACGCTGGGACAGGCACTGACCGGCCTCGCCCGCGTCGTCTTCGCACGCGACCCGGAAGAGGCGGCCGAACTTTCCACGCGCGCGGTAGCCGTCTGCGGGGGAGTGCCGCGGGTGGGCGCGTTCCTGGCCGCCGGGTGGATCGCGCTGGCCCGCGACGAGCGGGAAAACGCCACGGAGCTCGCGGAACGTGCGGCCGCTCTCGCCTCCGCGCTCGGCTACCGCGCGGGACAGGCCGAAGCGCTGGAACTGCGCGCCCTGCTCTCGGCCGCGCCGGAGCGTCTGCTGACCGAGGCCGCTGAAACCTGGCGTTCACTGGACCACCGGATCGGCGGTGCCCGCTGCGATGCCGCGCTCGCCCGCCTCGACGGAGCACCCGCGAGCTTGGACGAAACCGGCGAACGGTTGCGGGCGCTGGGGGTGGGGCACTTCGCCGAGCATGCCGCCGGCGTGCTCAACCGGGTACCTGTTCCCGCGCACTGCACCCTGCTGGTCAAAGTGCTCGGCAACTTCCAGGTGCTGCGTGACGGCGTGCCGGTCGGTGTCGAGGACTGGCGCTCGAAGAAGGCACGCGACCTGTTCAAACTGCTGATCGCCCGACGCGGGCACACCACGCCGCGGGAACTGCTGATGGAAACGCTCTGGCCGGACGAAGACACGGCCAAATGCGCGAACCGGCTCTCCGTGGTGCTCTCCATCATCCGCGCGGTACTCGACGCGGAGCGTGTGCTGCCCCAGGATCACTTCGTCGTCGCCGACAAGTACTCGATCGGACTCACCGGCCTGCGGATCGATGTCGAAGAGTTCCTCGTCGCCGCCAAAACGGCTCTGCGGGACCGGGACCCGGACGACATGGCCGCGGCCGAAACGCTCTACACCGGCGATTTCCTGGAGGAGGACCCCTACGAGGACTGGGCCATCGGCATCCGCGAGGAGGCGAAAGCGCTCTACCTCCAGGTCGTCGCGGCGCTGGGCCGTGCCGCCGCCCGCGGCGGCGACCACGACCGAGCCGTCTACTACTGGCTTCGCCTGCTGGCCAAGGACCCGTATGACGAGGAAGCACACCTCGGGGTGATCACGGCGCTGGAATCGACCGGCCGCCACGGCGAAGCGCGGCGGCGGCACCGCATCTACGTCGACGCGCTCACCCGGCTGGGACTTCCGGCGAAACCCTTCCCGGCGTTCTGACCGTCGACGGCCGGCACGACGGCCACTATCAACGCGACCACGGTGTCTCCTCCTTCGGTCACCGGCCTGATCGGCCCGCCGTCTCAACCGGCAGCTTCGACCGCGGCGGGTGACCTCCACGAGGGATAGGCCACGCCGAACAGTTTGTTGACCAGCACCGCCAGCAACGCGATGAGGGCCACGCCCGCCAGGATCGCGACGACCTGCGGAACGGTGTGCAGCAGGCCGAGTGCGACGATCAAGGTCGTGGCCCCGGCGGGTGGGTGCGGGATCTCCAGTGCGGCCATCGCGGCACAGGTGAGTCCTAGTGCGATCGCGGCCGCCCCGATCCGGGCCAAGGAAGGATGCATCAGGTCCGGCGCGGCCGCGAGCAGCCCGGTGACGGTGAGGCCGGTGAGGCCCGCGAGTATCCCGGCGAGGTGACCGAGCACCGTGTTGCGCGGGCTCGCGGCGGGCGCCCGCGGGGTCGCGAACACCAGGAACGCGGTGGGCCCGAGCGAGGGGAACAGCAGCGGCGCGCCGGACAGGATAGCGCAGAGGCCGATGAGCACGATGCAGCCGAACGAGCCCAGCGCGACGTAGGCGGTGCGGCGGATTCCGGTCATTCCCAGCCACGGCGCGGATCACGGGTGCCGACGCTGCCGGGGGCGCGGCGCCGGTAGACCACGTACGGGCGGAACAGGTATCGCACCGGCGCGCTGAAAGCGTGTACCAGGCGGGAAAACGGCCACAGCGCGAACAGCAGCATGCCCAGCGCGACGTGCAACCGGTAGTCCAACGGCGCCGATGCCATCAGATCCGGCTGGGGATCGAGGAGCAGGATGCCGCGGAACCAGGGCGCGACCGTCTCGCGGTAGTCGTAGCCGCCGCGGAGACCGTTGTCGACCAGCGTGTTCGCCAGTCCGGCGAGCATCACCAGCACGAGCACCACGTACATGTACCGGTCACTGACCGACGTGGCGGCGCGCACCGCCGTCACCCGGATCCGCCGCCAGAGCAGGAGACCGAGCCCGCCGATCGCGACCAGCCCGGCGAGACTGCCCATGCCGAGCGAGATGAGGTGGTAGCCGTGTTCGTCGAGTCCGGCGAACTCGGTGACGCCCTTCGGCACGAGCAGGCCGAGCACGTGACCGCCGATGACCATCAGCAGGCCGACGTGGAACACCGGGCCGGCCACCCGCAGGAGCCGGGACTCGTGGAGCTGGCTTGACCGGCTCGTCCAGCCGAACTTGTCGTGGCGATAGCGCCAGATCGTGCCGAAGACCAGCAGCGCGATCGACGCGTAGGGCGCGGCGCCCCACAGCAGCAGCTCCAGTCCGGAACTCATCGGCCACCTCCGGCGCCGGTCGGGAACGGATCGAGGCCGACCAGTTCGGCCGGGGGCTCGGCGGGGAGCGGGGCCGGGACGGCGGGCAGGGTGGCCAGCACCGCCGTGACGGCGTCGCGATACGGCGTGTCCACAGTGGACAAATTGCGGTGCAGGAGTTCCAGCGCCGGATGGAAGCGGGCGAGGACCTGTCCGGCCGCGCCGGGATCGGCCGCGGCGGCGAACTCCAGGATGACAGGCAGGAAGTCCGGCAGCTCGTTCTCGGCGGGCGCGAAACCGTGGGTGCGGTAGAACCGGCGCAGGGCGGCCAGTGTCTCGCCACGTCGCCGGGTGTCGCCGTCGAGGAACCAGCTCAGATGCAGTGTCCGCCGGGGTTTCCGGTCGAAGACCTCGATGTAATGCGACGCCAGCTCGCCGGGGTCGCCTTGTTCGAGCCAGGCCACCGTGCGGGAGAGTTCGTCGTGGCCGGGGCCGGTGATCTCATCCAGGCAAGCCCGCAGGAGACCGAGTTTGCCGAGGACGGCTTCGTCGGGATATTGCAGGCACCAGCCGGCGATCTGGCGCACGGCCGCATGGTCCCGGGTGGCGCGGGGACGGAGACGTTTCACCGGCCCTGCCCTCGCAGCGTCGGGAACAGCGCGTCCGGCCGCGCGCCGTCGTCCCAGCTCACCAGGTCCACTGTGGACTCACTGCCCATGCCCGGACCGCCGTCGACGTCGAGACTGCACCGGGTGGCGATGCCCTCCAGGTCGTGGGCCTGCCCGACGCCCGCCGTGGGGATGACATAGCGTTCGTCGTACTTGGCCAGCGCGAGCAGCCGGTGCATGGCGAAGATCTGCTCGCCGGTGAGGCCGACGGAGGCGGGGATGTCCTCGTCCGTCTCCTTGCCGAGATTCACCGCCCGCATGTAGGACCGCATCGCGGCCAGCCGCCGCAGGGAGCGTTCGACCGGGGCGGTGTCCCCGGCGGTGAACAGTTCGGCCAGATACTCGACGGGGATGCGCAGGGCGTCGATGGCGCCGAACAGGTTGTCGCGGTGTTCGCCGTCGTGTCCGCTGCCGCTGATCGCGTCGACCACCGGTGACAGCGGCGGAATGTACCAGACCATCGGCATCGTGCGGTATTCCGGATGCAGCGGCAGCGCCAGCCGGTAGTCGTGGATCAGCTGGTAGACCGGCGAACGCCGGGCCGCGGTGAGCCAGTCGTGCGGGACGCCCGCCGCCTCGGCAGCCCGGATCACCGCGGGATCGTGCGGGTCGAGCAGCAGATCGAGCTGTGCGGGGTAGAGGTCGTGCTCGTCGGCGACGGACGCGGCCGCGGTGACCTTGTCGGCGTCGTAGAGCAGCACGCCGATGTAGCGCAGCCGCCCGACGCAGGTTTCCGCGCATACCGTCGGCTGTCCGGCCTCCACCCGGGGGTAGCAGAAGGTGCACTTCTCGGCTTTGCCGGTCTTGTGGTTGAAGTAGACCTTCTTGTACGGGCAGCCGGTGACGCACATCCGCCAGCCGCGGCACTGGTCCTGGTCGACCAGGACGATCCCGTCCTCTTCGCGTTTGTACATCGCGCCGGACGGGCAACTGGCCACACACGACGGATTGAGACAGTGCTCGCAGATCCGCGGGAGGTAGAACATGAAGCTCTGCTCGAACTCGAATTTGATCTTGATCCCGAGTTCCTCGCGCAGTTTCTCGGCGATCGGGTCCTTGACGCCGTGTTCGGTGGACCCGCCGAGGTCGTCGTCCCAGTTCGGTCCCCAGGAAGGCTGGGCGGGTTCGCCGGTGATGGCCGACCGGGGCGCGGCGGTGGGCACGTCGTCACCGAGCGGCGCCTCGATCAGGGTGGCGTAGTCGTAGGTCCACGGTTCGTAGTAGTCGGAGATCTCCGGCAGTTCCGGGTTGGCGAACAGTTTCGCGAGTTTGGCGAGCCGTCCGCCCGCGCGAAGCCGCAGCCTGCCTTTGGCCGTCCGCTCCCAGCCGCCCTTCCAGCGCTCCTGATCCTCGTACCGGCGTGGATATCCTTGCCCGGGCCGGGTTTCCACGTTGTTGAACCAGGCGTACTCGGTACCCGACCGGTTGGTCCAGGCCTGTTTGCAGGTCACCGAACAGGTGTGGCAGCCGATGCACTTGTCGAGGTTCATCACCATGGCCAGCTGTGCCATGACCCGCATCAGTAACGCACCTCCTGGGAACGGCGGCGGACCATGGTGACCTCGTCGCGCTGGTTGCCGGTGGGGCCCAGGTAGTTGAAACCGAAGGAGAGCTGGGCGTATCCGCCGATGAGATGGGTCGGTTTGAGCAGCAGCCGGGTCAGCGAGTTGTGCGTGCCGCCGCGTTTGCCAGTGGCCTCGCTTCGTGGCACGTTCACCGCCCGATCCTGGGCGTGGTAGAGGAAAACGGTGCCGGCGGGCATCCGGTGGGAGACGATCGCGCGGGCGACGACGACGCCGTTGCGGTTGACCGCCTCGATCCAGTCGTTGTCGTGGGCGCCGATGGCTTCGGCGTCGGCGGGGCTCATCCAGATTCCCTGTCCGCCGCGGGACAGGGTGAGCATGTGCAGGTTGTCCTGGTACGTCGAGTGGATCGACCATTTGCTGTGCGGGGTCAGGTAGCGCACGGTGACCTCCGCGGCGTCGCCCCGCCCGTCCGAGATGTGCTGTGCCCCCAGCAGCGGCCGGTAGACCGGCAGCGCCTCGCCGAGTTCGTGCATCCAGTCGTGGTCTAGGAAGAAGTGCTGACGGCCGGTGAGGGTGTGCCAGGGTTTGCCGTGTTCGACGTTGATCACGAACGCCGAATACCGGCGGCCGCCGCTCTCGCTGCCGGACCACTCCGGGCTGGTGATCACCGATGCCGGGCGCGACCGGGTGTCGGCGAAGGAGATCCGTTTTCCTTCGTGTTCGGCGGAAAGATGCGCCAGTTCGGTGCCCACCCGCTTCTCGAGCTCGCGGAAGCCTTGGGTGGCCAGCCGTCCGTTGGTGGTGCCCGAAAGCGCGAGCACGGCGTCCGCCGCCTTGATGTCGGTGTCGATCAGCGCGTGGCCTTGAGCGGCCCCTGTCGTCGCGACGCCGTTCTTCGCGCGCAGCCAGTTCAGTTCCTCGCCGACGTCGTAGGTGATCCCCTTGCTCGTGGCGCCCAGCTTCTCCAGCAATGGACCGAGCGTGGCCAGTTTCGCCGCCACCGCGGGATAGTCGCGTTCGACGACGGTGAGCTTCGGCATGGTGACGCCCGGGATGGGTTCGACGTCGCCGTCGCGCCAGTCGCGGACGACTCCGCCCGGTTGCGCCGTCTCCCCCGGGGTGTCATGGGTCATCGGGGTGGCGACGAGATCCCTGCGCACCCCGAGATGGCGTTCGGCGAGCCGGCTGAACTGCTTCGCGATGGTGTGGAAGGCCTCGAAGTCGGTGCGGGTCTGCCACGGCGGATCGACGGCGGCGTTGAAGGAATGCACGAAGGGATGCATGTCCGTCGACGAGAGGTCGTGCTTTTCGTACCAGGTCGCGGCGGGGAGCACGAGATCGGCGAACAGGGTGGTGCTGGTCATCCGGTAATCGATCGCCAGCATGAGATCCAACTTGCCGACGGGGGCGGTGTCGTGCCATTTCACGGATTTCGGCCGCTTGTCCGGCGGCGCCTCCGCACCGCGCAGGTTCGCGTCCGTGCCGAGCAGGTGCCGCAGGAAGTACTCGTGTCCCTTGGCCGACGAGCCGAGCAGGTTGGAGCGCCACACCGTGAGGACCCGGGGCCAGTTCTCCGGCGCGTCCGGATCCTCGGCGGCGAAGCGCAGCTTCCCTTCGCGGAGCTGGGCGGTCGCGTGGCGGACGGGGTCGAGCCCGGCTGCCCCGGCCTCGTCGACCAGGTCGAGCGGATTGCGGTCGAAGGTGGGGAACGACGGCATCCAGCCCAGCCGCGCCGAGAGCGCGAGCGTGTCCGCGGCGCTGGTCCCGGCGAGTTTTCCTTGCGCCAGCGGGGAGGTCAGTTCGTCGTTGCGCAGCGCGTCGTAGCGCCACTGGCCGGTGTGCAGGTACCAGTAGGCCGTTCCGATCATCTGCCGGGCGGGCCGTACCCAGTCCATCGCGCCCGCCAGGGTCTGATGCCCGGTCAGCGGCCGCACCTTCTCCTGGCCGACGTAGTGCGCCCAGCCGCCGCCGTTGCGGCCCTGGCAGCCGGTCATCGTGAGCAGCGCGAGGAACGAGCGGTAGATGGTGTCGGAGTGGAACCAGTGGTTGGTGCCCGCGCCCATCAGGATCATGCACCGGCCACGCGACGCCTCCGCCGTCTCGGCGAACTCCCTGGCGATCCTGGTGACCCGGTCGGCCGGGACCGAGGTGAGTTCCTGTTGCCAGGCCGGCGTGCAGGGTTCCGCCGGATCGTCGTAGCCGGACGGCCACCGGCCGGGAAGATCGCCGCGCCGCACTCCGTACTGTGCCATCAGCAGGTCGAACACCGTGGTGACCCACTGTCCGCTCTGCCGGACGGCGGGCACCCCGCGCCGCAGGACACCCTCCGCGTCGAACCGCGGAAGCAACACCTCGACGCCCTGGTGGTCGGGGTCGGCGAGCAGGCTCAGTCGCGGCACGACGTCACCGAGGTCGAGGTTCCAGCGGCCCTGATCTTGCTCGTTCCAGCGGAATCCGACCGAACCGTTGGGTACGACCGGTTCCCCGGTGCGGTCGTCGACCAGCACGGTCTTCCATCGCGGCTCCGCTCCGTCCTCGCCGAGGTCGGCGGCGGTGAGGAACTTCGACGGGATGTACGCGCCGTCCCGTTCGGCCAGCGTGACCAGGAAGGGGAGGTCAGTGAAGCGGCGGACGTAGTCGGTGAAGTACGGGATCTGCCGTTCGGCGAAGAACTCGGTGAGGATGACGTGCCCCATGGCCATCGCCAGCGCGGCGTCGGTACCGGGGTGCGGGGCCAGCCATTCGTCGGCGAACTTGGTGTTGTCGGCGTAGTCGGGGGAGACCACGACGACCTTCTGCCCGCGATAGCGCGCCTCGGCCATCCAGTGCGCGTCCGGGGTCCTGGTCACGGGGACGTTCGAACCCCACATCATCAGGTACGCGGCATCCCACCAGTCGGCCGATTCCGGCACGTCGGTCTGATCGCCGAACACCTGCGGCGAGGCCACCGGCAGATCGGCGTACCAGTCGTAGAACGACAGCATCGGAGCGCCGATCAGTGCCATGAACCGGGACCCGATCGCGTGCGAGACCATGGACATCGCGGGGATCGGCGAAAAGCCGGCGACCCGGTCCGGGCCGTACCGGGAAATGGCGTGCACATGTGCCGCGGCGGCGATTTCCGTCGCTTCGTCCCAGCTGATCCGGACCAGTCCGCCTTTTCCCCGTGCGCGCTGATAGGACAGCCTCTTCATCGGGTCGTCCATCACCGAAGCCCAAGCGACCACGGGATCGCCGTGCTGGTCCAGTGCGCTGCGGTACATTTCCACCAGAACGCCTCGCGCATACGGAAAACGAACCCTGGTCGGGGAATAGGAATACCAGGAAAAGGAGGCGCCTCGCGGGCAGCCGCGTGGTTCGTACTCCGGTTTGTCTGGGCCGACCGAGGGATAATCGGGGTCCTGGCTCTCCCAGGTTATGATCCCGTCGGAGACGTACACGCTCCAGCGGCAGGAACCCGTGCAGTTCACGCCGTGCGTCGACGGGACCACCTTGTCGTGGCTCCATCGATCGCGGTAGAAGGCGTCGCCTTCGCGGCCGCCGGTGAGATGCACCGAACGCAGGTCCGGGGAACTCTCCGCGCGGGTCAGGTATCGGCCGAGGCGCAGCAGGGCGGTGGTCGCCGCGCCTTCGTGGTGGTATTCGTTTGCTTTTCGTGGCGAGCGCACGCTCGCGACCTCCCGACTAAAGTCGTGAATGAGGCAGACAGTGCGAACAGGGCGTGCCGAGTCTGTCCGGGGAACGGTGTGATGCTAGCGGTCCGTGTGCCGGTTGTCTTTCCTTGAGGGTGATCATGGGTGTTGATCACTCGAAGAGGCCAGCAAGTAAATGTGCTGGTAATGGCGGGGTAACTGTTGCGATAAACTCGATTATTCCTTTTCCGGAGTGGTGTCCCTGGTGATCTATGGCCTGGCAAGGTGATGCGAGAGAGCTATTGGGGGGGCAAGGCAAACGTGGCGGGATGACGAAGGCATGTCGCGAAAGCCACTTCCGCGACGCCTGATGTCCCGAAAGTGGCTTTCGCGACACGGCCGCCTGGTGGTCGTGAGTGTTTCGGGTCGTTTTGAGCCGAAGGGCAAACGTGGCGAGCTGAGCTCCGACGAGGACCCTTCGATGGCTTCAAGGTAGGCGGGAGGCCTTCGTGGGTGGTCCCGATGGCCATGAGAGCCGGCCTCGCCTTGAATGTCCACAAGGGACATTTCCGCGCGGTGAAATGTCCGGTTGTTGGCTAAAGGTGTGGTTTTCGAGGGGTCGTGAGTGGTAAGGACGGTTATTGAGGGGTAAGGCAAACGTGGCGTGTCCGGCACCTCTGCGGCGAGCGTTCTCTCGAAGCCGGCGCCCGGTGCTCGTGTCGCGAAAGCCACTTTCGGGACGCCAGACGTCGCGAAAGTGGCTTTCGCGACACACCCCACCGCACCAGGACCTCTCCTGCCACGATCGCTCCTACCCCGCCCACGTTGCGAAAGCCACTTTCGCAACGTTGAAGGTTGCGAAAGTGGCTTTCGCAACACGCCACTTTTGCCTTACCTCTATATGACGACCATTGCCGCTCACGACCCCCGCGCAAAATGCCCAAAATGGACACCATTGCCTGACTGGAGTCCTTTATGGACAGTCAAGAGGGCGCCCCTGTATGTACGGCACTGATCCGCTGTGGACCGTCATCGCCCGGAGATTCGAGCGACGACGTCCGAGGGAGCGGGTAGCCGCTCGTACTCCGTCCGGACTTCCGCGGCGGCGCGGCGTAGGTCCAGGTCGTCGAGCAGACGCTGGACCAGGGTCGCGTTCAGTTCCTCTGGTGTCGAAGAAAGCCCGATGCCCCTTCGCTGGACGATGCCCGCGTTGTCATGGCGATCAGCCCCGTCGGGGAGCAGCAACTGGGGTGTTCCGGTACTGATCGCGGCGAGGGTCGTGCCGGAACCGCCGTGGTGTACGACCGCGTGCGATGTGGCCAATAGGGTGGCGAGCGGTATCCAGCCCGTCTTGAATACGTTGGGTGGCAAGGGCGGGAACGCCGCGAGATCGGTGTCGCCCAGCGCGAGGGCGAACTCGCAGTCCACCTCGGATGCGACCGCAATGATACGCCGGACCGCTTCCAGTTCGTCTTGACCACGATCCAGCGTCCCCAGGGTAACGGAAACCCTCCGGCGCCTCGGCGTTTCGCGCAACCAGTCCGGCACCACGACACCACTGAACGGCAGACATCGAATCCTGATGCCATCACGATGGGGGCCCAGGCTCTCTGGCGTGATCGTGAACGTTTCGTCCCGAGACGTCGTGTCCACGGCGTTGTGGCGGCGGTAGACGGGCTGGAGTTCGGCGGCCGTGCCCTGGACCATTCCGGTGAAGTCGGCGAGCGTGATGTTGTGCCGGAAAGCGGGAACGCCGATCCGGGATGCCGCGAGTGAACCTGAAACGGCCATCTCGGAATAGACCACGGTGTCCGGACGCCACGCCTCCGCCACGCTCACGACCTGGTCTGCCAGCATTTCATTCAATAATGCGAATTTCTGCACGGCGCGCTGTATAAGCGGCAGGTCGGAGCCGTCCTGCTCGGGCACCTGCCGAAGCCAGCAGGCCAGGCTGAATCCCGGCGCGATGTCGACCGCGGGAAGCCCCGCGTTCGCTTTGGTGGCCACTTCGGTGCTCGTGGCGAGAAGAACCTCGTGACCCGCCGCCCGAAATGCCCAAGCGAGCGGAATGACAGGTATCAGGTGACTCAGGATCGGTGTGGAGACGAACAAGACTCTCATGCCGCCAAGTGAACCAGTTCGAGTCGGCTTTCACATGTCCACCACAGACTCGCCGCTTATGCGGTCTGACTTTGGCAGGCGCGTCCAAATTGAGCCATTTCTCCCCGGTTTCTCCGCGCCGTCCGTTCTGCTGTGAAAAGACGGTCCAGTTTGGTCGAATTCAGACCTGTTCTGTCGTTTAATCCGTTCCGTCGGGCTTTTCTTCTTGGCGTTGCCTTCGTCACAGCCTTGCCTTGACGCATCGTCGGCCTTGGCGAGGCCGAGTGGTCGAGCCGTATCTCTCACCTGCGCCAATACCCCGTATGTGCGGAGCGTTTCCCGTGAGGCAACGGCTCTGCCGGAGTGAGGGCTCGAAATCCTCTGTTGAAAACGATTGTCGTTTGCTGCTAGACAGGTCCGGTGTCCACAACGAGCCAAGAGCGGCTGTCCCAGTCCTCCGCGGTCCCACCCTTCGTGCTCACCGCTCTTCGACATCCCACGGTTTCCACACTTCTGGACGATCACCGGCCCCTGTTGGCAGACCTGCTTGACGGCCTGGGGTCACCTTTGCATGTCGTGCTGCCCGAGGTCTTCGAGGAGAACGTCGTCAAGCTTCGGCAGGCGTTCGCGGAGGCGGGGGCTGATGCCGAGATCCTGTTCGCCAAGAAGGCGAACAAAGCCGACTGCTACGCCAAGTCGGCCGCCGCCCTCGGTCTCGGCATCGACGTCGCCAGCACGGCGGAACTGGTCAAAGCCCTCGCCTGCGGAGTGCCCGGGCACCGGATCGGCATCTCCGGTCCGGAGAAGGACGACACCCTGCACGCACTCGCCGTCCAGCACGACTGCCTGGTCGCCGTCGACTCGATCAGCGAACTCCGGCGGCTGGCCGCGACCGCACGGCTCGCGCACCGGCAGGTCAGGGTGGTGTTGCGAGCCCGGACGGGTGCTCAACCGACAAGCCGCTTCGGCATGGCCGCCACCGAGCGCTACTCGGCCGTCGGTCTCGGCGTGGAGCTCGCCGACCACGTGAGCTTGCGGGGATTCTCGTTCCACTTGAACGGATACTCCCCGGAGGAACGCGCGGTGGCGGCGAACGAGATGATCGAGCACTGTCTCGACGCCAGGCGGCGTGGTGCGCTGTCCGCCGACCTGGTCGACATCGGCGGCGGGTTACCGATGCGCTATGTCAATTCACGGCTCTGGGATGAATTCCTCCAGCAGAACGACCCTGCGCACTACCACCCGGCCAAGGCATCCAAGGGCTTTTACTTCTACCCGTACGGAGGGCATTCGACCACCCAGGCGGCCCGCAAGATCATGAGCCACCCGGTGGACGGTGGCAAGACCCTGTCGGCGAAGGCGGCTCACGACGGCATCAGGTTCATCGTCGAGCCCGGCCGGTCACTGTTGGACCAGGCGGGATTCACCGTGTACCGCGTGCAGCAGGTCGAGGACCGGCGGGACACCGACGGGTACGCGATCGTCACCGTCGCGGGCAACAGCCTCAGTCTTTCCGAACCGTGGTTCAACACCGACTATCTCCCGGACCCCGTGCTGATCTCCGCCCGGCCCGCCGCCGACGAGATGTTCCCGGCCTGCGTCGCGGGTTCGACCTGTCTGGAAAACGACATGGTGACGTGGCGGAAGATCGGGTTCCCCCGGCCCGTGCGGCCCGGTGATCACCTGGTCTACCTCAACACCGCCGGTTACCACATGGACTTCCTCGAATCGCGGTTCCACGACAACCCGCTGCCGCTGAAAGCCGTTCTTCGCCTGGGCGGCGGTGCGGCATCACCGCGCTGGCGACTGGACGGAATCTGACTCCGCTACGAACCAAGGAGAAGCTCGTATGTCACAGAGTTACGCCGCGCCCGGACAGCTGTGGTTGCTGCCGCAATCGGAGCAGGAAGGGCTGGATTTCGATTACCGGCAGGTGCTCGAAGTCGTCGAGCGGACCTACCGCGCCGTGGACACGAGCGGGCCGAACAGCCCGGTCAAGACCATCATCGACGACCCGGACGATCACTCGCTGAGCTACTCGATGGTCGCCAAGGACGTCGGCAGCGACACCGTGTGTTTCAAGGCCGTCTACGAGTTCGACCCGGCCCGCATCCGGGACAGTTACCGGTTCCACTCGTTCATCTTCATCGCCGACGACACCACCGGGGCGCCGATCGCGCTGATGGACGTGGTGAAACTCGGACCGTTGCGGTCCTCGGCCACCAGCGCGCTGTTCGCCCGAGCGGCCTGCCCGGACGCCCGCAGCGCCCTGGTCGTCGGCACCGGCGTCCAGGGACAGATGGCCCTGCCGATGCTTCTCGCCGCGCTTCCGGAGCTGGACCAGTTGCAGGTGTTCGGCACCTACGCGGACGGTCTGCGCGCCGTCCAGAACAGTGTCGACGGTCGCGAGGTCACGATCGCGGACGACCTCCGGAAAGCCGCGGGCGAAGCGGACATCGTGATCGGGGCCTCCGGCCTGTCCGTGACGGAAACGGTGCAGCGCGAGTGGATGAAGCCGGGTGCGCTCGCCGTGCTGCTCGGCTACGGCGTGCACGACGTGTTCCACGGCGCCGACTACCGGATCGCCACCAACATCACCCAGATGCACATCACCTGCGGCAAGCTGCGGGCCGAGGACGGCAGTCTGCCCCCGGTGGACGCAGAACTCCCGGACATCCTGCTCGGCCGGGCACCTGCCCGGCGTGATCCCGACGACGTGGTCTTCGCCTACAACAGCGGCATGGCGGTCACCGACGCCGCTCTGGGCCGGTACATCGCGGATCTCGCGCTGGCGGCCGGACGCGGGAACAGGGTCGATTTCTGGTGAGCACCATCCCGATCGAGGCCGGCACCGACGTGATCGAACGAGTGACGTCGACGTTCCTGGTACGCCAGGAGGTGGTGGGCCTGCCCGCTTACGACCCCGGCGCCGACACCGACGAGGTGGCCGCCCTCAGCGGTGCGGCCCGCGTTATCAAGCTCTCCAACAACGAGAGCCCGTTCGGTGCTTCTCCCGCGGTCGCCGAAGCCGTGCGCCTGCGGGTGGACGACAGCCTCTCGCGTTATCCCGACCCCACCGGCAAACGGCTGGCCGAGGCCATCGGGAAGAGCCTGGCCGTGTCGGTCGAACGGATCGTGCTCGGCAACGGTTCGGAGAACATCCTTGAGCTGCTGTGCCAGGCCGTCCTCGATCCGGGTGATCTGGTGACCACGCAGGCGCCCGGGTTCAGCCTGCACGAGATCTTCCCGCGCATGATGGGCGCGCGGGTCGAGAAGGTTCCGGTCACGGACGAGTTCGGGTTCGACGCCATCGCGTGGCGTGACGCGCTGGCCGCCTGCCCGAAACTGGTCTTTCTCGCCAACCCGTGCAACCCCACCGGCGCGATGCTCACCGCCGGCGAACTGGGGCGCGTTGTGGCAGGCACCCCGAAGTCGGCTTTGCTGGTGCTCGACGAGGCGTACTGCGAGTTCGCCCGTCCCAACCCGGAATACCCCGACGGGCTGGAGGTTCTGCGCGGGCAGGACCGGCCGTGGATCGTGCTGCGCACCTTCTCCAAGGCCTATGGATTGGCGGGTGTGCGCGTGGGTTACGGCATCGCCTCCGACGCCGCCCTGGTCCAGGCTCTGGACCGGGTCCGCACTCCGTACAACGTCAACCAGCTGGCGCAGGACGCCGCCATCGCCGCGCTGGGGGACCACGCGCACCTGGCGGAAACGGTGCGCCGCACCGGTCTTGAGCTCGCCAGGGTCACGAATATGTTGCGTGGCGCGGGTTTACGCGTGGTGCCGTCCTCGGCCAACTTTCTGTTCATCGAGACGGATCATCGCTCCGACTGGGTGGCACAGGAGCTGCACCGGGCCGGGATCGTCGTCAAGGCGTGGCGCGAGCCGGGATACGAGTACTTCATCCGAGCCTCACTGTCGACCCCCGAAGACAACGACCTCTTCGTGCGGCGTCTGACGGAGATCTGCGCGAAGGGAGCGCGATGATCAAGGACAGAGTATCCGATCTGATCGGGTGGACGCCGCTGCTCAGACTGGCGGTCGCGGACGGGATGGGAACCGTCCTGCTGAAGCTGGAGCAGTACAACCCCACCGGCACCGCCAAGATCCGGATGGCCCGGAACATGGTGGACGAGGCCGAAGAAAAGGGATTGATGCTACCCGGCGGGTGGCTCGTCGAGGCCACCTCCGGCAACACCGGGCTAGGCCTGGCACTCATCGCCGCCGAACGCGGATACAAGTTCACCGCTGTGGTGGACAACCATTCCAGTATCGACAAGCTGCGCGGCATGGTCGCCTACGGCGCCGAGATGCTCAACATCGCCGGGAACAAGGAGGGACTGGCCACTGCCGAACGCTATGCGGCGGCTCGCCGGTTCGCCGCCGAACACGGCGCTTACCTTACGGCGCAGGACAGCAATCCGGGCAATCCCAACGGCTATCGGCCACTCGCCCGCGAGTTGCACGATGACCTCGGCGACGGCATTCACTATCTGTACGGGGCCGTCGGCACCGGTGGTTCGCTCTGCGGCACCGGCCGCGCACTGAGGGAGCGCGTCCCGCACGTGAAGATCATCGGCGTCGAGCCGGTGGGCTCCGTCAACTTCGGCGGAGAACAGACGCCTTACCACCAGTCCGGCACCGGGACACCGGAGATCGGGGAGATCTGTGACGTCCTCGACTACGGCCTGATCGACGAGGGGCTCAAGGTCAGCGATTCGGAAGCGTTCGAAACCTGCCGTTACCTGGCCAGGAATTTCGGCCTCCTGATCGGCGGCTCGGCGGGCGGAGTGGTCTACAAGGCCTTGGAACGGGCACGGAGCGTGGGGCCCCAGAGCACCATCGTCGTGCTGGTGTGCGACGGCGGCGAAAAGTACCTGGACACCGTGTTCAACAACGAGTGGATGACGGCCAACGGGTTGTTCGACGCTCAGGTCGCCGACCGGCTCGCCTCGATGCTGCGGCCGGCCCGGTCGGCGGAATCGGGAAGGCGCCTGATGAGTCCCGTTGACGCGTTGCCCGCCGCCACCAAGTGACATGGACGAACAAGGATCGTGGAGGTACGGCTGTGTGGTCGACGATCAGGTTGTTTTTGAGCTTGCGCCCACGGGCTTGGCTGGGGATCGCCGGTCTTGTCGGGTTGATGTTGCTGGTGACGGCGACCTACGTCGGTCAGGGTCTGCTGATCGCGCACCTGCTGTCCGGGGTGTTCTCGTCGATCGACGTGGGCGGGCTGGTGACGTCCCTGGCCGCGATCGGTGTGTTGCAACTGGTCCGGGTGCTGCTGATCGTGGTGAAGGATTCGTGGGCCCCGCGGGTGTCGGCACGGGTGAAGGAAGCGGTGCGCGAAGGGCTGACGCTCAAGCTCATGGAAATCGGGCCCGGTCAGGCGCAGCGGATGCGTTCCGGCGATCTGCAGTCGACCTTGGTGGACTCCGTGGAGCTGCTCGACCCCTTGGTGGGGCGGTTCGTGCCGTCGGTTTTGGCTTCCGTCCTGGGATCCTGCTTCGCTTCGGTGTACGTGATCGCGGTCGATCCGTTGGTGGGCTTCGTCGTGCTCGCGTGTGCGCTCCTGGCACCGTTGACCAAAGTGGCGGGCAGGAACTGGATCCAGGAACGCGGGGACCGCTGGATGGTGTCCTACCGTGGAATGTATTCGGAGAGCCTGGATGCCGTGCAAGGAATGGCGACGCTCAAGGCGTTCAACGCCAGTGGCAGGCGAGGCCGGGAAATGCTGGAGCGTGGTGAAGCGTTCTGCCGGGATTCCATTCGGCTGATGGTGGCGTGGTGCGGTTCCTCGACTGTCGCCGCGATGGTGGTGACGATCGGCACGACCGCTTCGGTGGCCTTGAGTGCCTGGCACGCGGCCACCGGCTCGCTGAGCGTCGCCGGATTGTTCACGATCCTGATGCTGGCCCGCGAAACCTTCCGGCCCATGCACGAACTCGAATCGGCTTACCACGCGGCTTACTCCGCGATCCCGGCAGGCCGCGTGGTCGCGGACATTCTGCGCATCGAACCGCACGTACGGGACTCGGCGGCCGAGGCACCCGCATTGCGGCAGAATCCTCCCGGGGTCGAGTTCCGCGATATCCGGTTCTGCTATCCGACTCGGAGCGCCCCGGCACTGGACGGGTTCAGTCTGACGGTGGCACCGGGGGAGCGGGTGGCCATTGTCGGCCGTTCCGGTGCGGGTAAGAGCACCGTACTCGGGCTGCTGATGCGGTACTTCGACCCGGACTCGGGCTCCGTCCTTGTCGATGGCCGTGACACGTCAGAGTTCCCGTTGGTCGACCTGCGGTCACTGGTAGGCGTCGTCGCTCAGGATACCTACCTGTTCCATGGCACGGTCCGGGAGAACCTGCTGCTGGCCAAACCGGACGCCACCGAGGAGGAAATCAGCCGAGCGGTGACCGCGGCACAGGCCACCGATTTCATTTCCCGTCTGCCTCAAGGTTTCGAGACGGTCGTCGGTGAACGCGGCCTGAAACTGTCCGGCGGTGAGCGGCAACGCATCGCGATCGCCCGTGCCCTGCTCAAGGACGCCCCGGTACTCGTTCTCGACGAGCCGACATCGAGCATCGACGCCGCCAACGAAGCGGAGATCACCCAAGCGCTCGGCGAACTGTCTAGCGGCCGGACCACGGTCGTCATCGCGCACCGGTTGTCCACCGTGCGCGAGGCCGACCGGATCGTGGTGATGGACTCCGGCCGGGTGGTCGAGTTCGGCAGTCACCCGGATCTGTTGGCACGCAAGGGCCTCTACGCAGAACTAGTCGCTACCCAGACCGGAGCACCCGCATGACCTCGACCGCACACATCCATACCCCCGGCGTCGGGCACGGACATGGACACGGACTCGGACAGGGTGAAGGTGAAGTGCCGATGCCGATGTCCGGCCGGTCGCTGGCCGCCAGGTTGAAGAGCCTGATGCCCCTGTTGGGGCCGCACCGCCGGCTCATCACGGTGGCCTATCTGGCCGGTGTACTGCACCAGCTTCTCCTGCTCGCCTCGTCCGGGATCGGCGCGTATGTGGTGGCGCGGGCGGCCGGAGGTGCCTCGCTGTCCCAGCTCACCGGTTGGTTGATCGCGCTGGGCTGTCTCATCGTGCCGCTGGTCATCCTGAACATCGCCGACAGCACCTACGCCCACATCGCCGCCTTTCGTGCGTTGGCCGACACTCGGACCAAGGTGTTCGCCGCCTTCGAAAGACTCTCACCCGGCTACCTGCTCGAACGGCGATCCGGGGACCTGGGCGCCGCCGCGGTCTCCGACGTGGAGCAGATCGAGCTGTTCTTCGCCCACACGCTGAGTCCGCTGGCGGTCGCGTCGACGGTCCCCGTGGCCTCGACCGTCGTGCTGGGCTGGTTCCATTGGTCGTTGGCTTGCGTTCTGGTGCCGATCCTGGTGCTGCTCGCCTCGGTCCCCGGGTGGTTGCGGCGCCGCGCCGAACTCCACGGAAACGAGCTGCGTGACTCCTTGGGCCGGATGAGCGCCGACAGCACGGACACCTTCCAGGGGCTGCGTGAGCTGGTGAATTTCGGTGCGCACGCCCAGCGGCTCGGCTTGCTGCGCAAGCAGGGTTCGCGGTTGGCCGCGGCGAAGTCCGCGCACGGTCGCCGAAGCGGCATCGAGTACGCCGCCACGGACACCATCGCCCTTCTCGGGACACTCGCGGTACTCCTGCTGGGCGCGCGGCTTGTCGCCACCGGTGAGCTCGACCGCGCTCTCTTCCCGGTCGCTGTCGTGCTCGCCGGGATGGCGATGCTGCCGGTGCTGAGGGTGACCGAGGTCGCCCGTGAGCTGTCGATCGTCGCGGCGTCGGCCGACCGCCTCAACACACTGCTCGACGCGCCCGCCCCTGTCTCGGATCTGGTCCGCCGGCCTCCGGAGGGGCCGATCGTGCCGCATGTCCGCTTCGACAACGTCACCTTCGCCTACCGCAGCAATCTGCGGCCGGCTGTGCGGGAAGTCAGCTTCGAGGTCCGTCCCGGTGAGACCGTCGCGCTGGTGGGGCACTCCGGTGCGGGTAAGTCCACCTGTGCCAACCTGCTGCTGAGATTCTGGGACGTCACCGGCGGCTCGGTGTCGGTGGGCGGGCACGACGTCCGCGACTTCCCCCAGGAAGACCTCCGCCGCCTCATGACGTTGGTGCCACAGGACACCTTCCTGTTCAACACCACCTTGCGCGACAACATCCGGCTTGGCCGTGCCGACGCATCCGAAGCCGAAATCGAAGCCGCCGCACGAGCCGCTCAAGCCCACGAGTTCATCATGACCCTGCCGGACGGCTACGACACGGTCGCGGGTGAATTGGGCGCACGGATGTCCGGCGGTCAGCGGCAACGGATCGCGATCGCCCGTGCCCTGCTGAAGGACGCCCCCATCCTCGTCATGGACGAGGCGGTGTCCAATCTCGACGCCGCGAGCGAGCAGGCCGTCAGTGCGGCGATGGACGAGGCCCGGCACGGTCGCACCACCCTGATCATCGCCCACCGCCTCTCCACCATCAGGACCGCCGACCGGATCGTCGTCATCTCGGGCGGACGTGTCGCCGAAACCGGGAGCCACGAAGAACTCCTGGCCCTCAACGGCGCCTACGTCGAACTGCTCGCCTCACAGCTCGAAGGATTCGTCAAACAGTCTTCCTGAAGGCGAAAATCACAGAATTCACAAGAGGAGTAGACCTTTGGACCCGGTGACCATGAACACTTCCGGCTTTCTCTACCGCAGCCCGGAACTGTACGATTCGATCTATCGGTTCGACGACACTGGCGTCCGCCTGACGAAGATGTGCCACGAGCTACTGGTCCGGAACGGGAAAACGCCGCCTAGCCCGGTACTCGATCTTGGGTGTGGCACCGCCTACAAGCTCGCCTACCTGCATGAGGCCGGCTACGAGTGTGTCGGTGTCGACTACCTGGAAGGGATGATCCAGTACGCTCGCGGCGAGTATCCGGACATCAGGTTCGAAGTGGGTGATGTCCGTGATGTTCGCGTCGGCCGGAAATTCGACGTCATCACTTGCCTGGGTTGGGTGATCGAGAATGTTCACTCGTGCGAGGACATCACGAAGGTGATGACCACGTTCGCGACCCACGCGAATCCCGGCGCGCTGCTCGTGCTCGGTACGCACAATCCCATCGGGGACTTGGCCGCGCTGGGGGCGAAGAGTGATTTCTCCATCGAGCGTGAAGACTTCCAAGCGACGGGCAACGCCTCGTTCACTGTCGACCGGCGCCGCCAAATCCTTACCCGGCACCTGACCTGGTCACTGGCGGGAGGTGCCACCGAGGAAGAAGTGACGAGCTACCGCCTCTTTTTCCCGATGGAGTTGGAGCACTATTTGACCACGCATGGGTTCGGCGACGTCAAGATGTATGACGACATCGAGCTGACTTCGACGGACCTGGAGGGTTCCATGCTGTATGTGACCGCCACCTATCAGGGCTGAAACAACCCGAGCCGGAATGCTTGGGAAATACTGTCGAATTGTTCTTTCATTATCATCTGTAGGGAATCAGTCAATGACGCATCGCCTTGCCCTCGGCGCCCTGGTCGGCCTTCTGGCGGTGACCGCGAGCTGCGCCGCGCCGAAGCCGGACGTCGCGGCGGGCGGTGTCACCCTCGAGAACTGCGGTGCTCAGGTGCGGGTGGACAAGCCACCTCACCGCGTCGTCACGTTGGATCAGCAGACCACCGAGACACTCCTGACACTCGGCCTTCGCGAGAACATCGCGGGTACCGCCCTGCAGTCGGGTCCGGTGTCGGAGGAACACCGCGCCGAGTACGCGACGATCCCGATGATCAGTTCCCAGGAGGTGACCGGAGAGCAACTCCGTGGCGCCGATCCCGATTTCGTGGTCAGCGCGTTCGTCAGCCGCTTCACCCGTGAACAGGCAGGCACCCGGGCCGAGTTGGCCGACTTGGGGCTGCCGTCCTATGTGAGCGAGGTGGACTGCCCCAAGCATCAGCCGGACAAGACGCCGTTCGAGCGGCTGTTCACCGATTACGAGAACTTCGGCACGATCTTCGGCGTACGCCAGCGCGCCGCCGACCTCATCGGCGAGCAGCGTGCGGTGGTGGCCGAGGCGGAGAAGGCCGCCGCGGCCCGGGCAGCCAAGCCGACGGTGGCCTATCTGTATTCCGTTCACAACGGCATTCCGTGGGTGGCGGGAGGCAGCGGGATGCCTGCCAACTTGAGCCACGTTCTCGGCGCCAAGAACGTTTTCGACGATGTCGACAGAGACTGGGCCGAGGTCAGCTGGGACCAGATCGTCGCCCGAAACCCGTCGGTCATCGTGATCGCCGACCTGCCTGACCGGGGCCAGCAGAATGACACCGCTCAGGAGAAGATCCAGCTGATGCGTGCGCACCCGGTGCTCTCGCAGCTCGACGCTGTCCGTGCCGGCCGGTTCGTGACCGTCCCAGGCCTGGAACTCGACGCCACGGTGCGCAGCGTGAACGCGCTCAAGACGATCAACGACGGTCTGGCGAAACTCGCATGACGGCTACCAAGAACGAGGTGTCGGCCCCGGTGACCGAGGGAGCGAAGCTCCGGCGCACCGCGACCCCGACGTGGGTGCTGTTCGCCGTCGGCCTGGCCGTTCTGACGCTGTCCATCGGGGTCGCCATCGGCGTGGGCGCCAACGGCGGCAGCCTGCAGGAGGTCGCCCGCTCGGTCGGCACCCATCTCGGGTTGCCGGTGGAGCCGGTGTCCCGTTTGCTCGACTCCCTGATCTGGCAGCTCCGTGTCCCCAGAGTGCTGCTGGCGGCACTGATCGGGGCGATGCTCGCCGTATCCGGAACCGTGCTGCAAGGACTGACCGGCAACGCCCTGGCCGACCCGTACCTGCTCGGCGTGTCCAACGGGGCCTCGGTCGGTGCCGTCGCGGTGACGTTGTTCGGCCTCGGCGGCTCCGCGCTCGGGTTGTCCGGTGGGGCCCTGATGGGTGCACTGATGTCCTTCGGTTTGATGATGCTGTTGCTGCGCAACGGAATGCGTACGATCCGCATCGTGCTGACCGGCGTCGTGGTCGGCCAGCTCTTCGCCGCGCTGACCTCACTGCTCGTCATGGCTTCGGCGGACGCCGAGACCACTCGCGCCATCACCTACTGGCTGCTGGGCTCGATGACTTCCGCCCGCTGGGACGAAGTCGTCCTCTGTCTCATCGCCTGTGCCGTCGGGCTGGTCGGATGCTGGACTCGGGCACAGGCCCTGGACGCCTTCTCTTTCGGTGAGGACACCGCCGAGTCGCTCGGGATCAACGTGCGCGTCACCCGGATCACCGCGCTCATCCTGACCGCCCTGCTGACGTCGGTCGCGGTGGCTTCCGTCGGTGCCATCGGCTTCGTCGGCCTCATCGTCCCGCACGCCGCGAGGTTCGTGGTCGGCCCACGGCACCGGGTCCTCATCCCGTTCGCCGCCATCATGGGCGCGGTGTTCCTGGTGCTGACCGACGCGCTGGCCCGGATCGCGCTGGCGCCCAGGGAGGTCCCGGTCGGTGTGGTCACCGCCGTGATCGGCGTCCCGGTGTTCCTTCTCATCATGCGCAGGCGGGGGGAACTGTGAGAATCGATGTGGAATCCGTGCACTGGGGCGTCCCGGCGAGGATCATCGTCGACGACGTCGCGTTGAGCGTCGGCACCGGCGAGGTACTGGGCCTGGTGGGACCGAACGGCTCCGGAAAGTCGTCGCTGCTGCGGTGTGTCGCGGGCCTGCGCAAACCCACCGGCGGGACCGTTCGCTACGACGGCGCGGACATCTCCAGCTGGGGCAGCTTACGCATCGCCCGTCACGTGGCCTTTGTGGACCAATACTCGATCACCGAAAGCGATCTTCTCGTCGCCGACGTCGTCGCACTCGGCCGGACCCCGTTCCGCGCGAACTGGCGAGGCCATGACCATCACGACGACGCCGTCGTCGACGCGGCGCTCGACCGGATGGGGCTGACCGAACTGCGTGCCAGGCCTTGGAGAACCCTCTCCGGCGGGGAACATCAGCGCACGCACATCGCGCGTGCGCTCGCGCAGGAGCCTTCGGCCATCCTGCTCGACGAACCCACGAACCATCTCGACATCCGGCACCAGCTCGAACTCATGCGCCTGCTCGCCGCCGGCGAATGGACCACTGTGGTCGTCCTGCACGACCTGTCGCTGGCGGCGCGCTTCTGCGACCGGCTGGCGCTGATGAACCGAGGCCGGATGGTGGCCTCAGGTGTCCCGCGCGACGTCTTGACGCCTGACCGCATCCGGGAGGTGTTCGGTGTCGAAGCGGAAGTCGCTCCCGACCCGTTCGGTGGCCTCCGCGTCAACTATCGCTGACATATCCGCCCGCCCATTCCCGACCACTCCAGTCTCGGCGTTTTGTGGTGCGGAGTGCTTTTTGTTCGGGAACTCTTTCCCTTGCCATCGGACCGCCGGTCAATCGTGCTCACTCGCTACGTACGAATAAGGGCCAGCACGGGAAAAATATACGTATGGCGTCCGGGTTGATCAGTGTCACCTCGGGGTGCCACCATATTGGCAGGCTCCCCAGCCAAGACCAGTTTGGTGCCAAGAGCAATGCGTGAAGGATGCCGCGATGTCGTTGGTGAGAGTTAGCGCCGCCTTACGCCGCAGCCGCTTGCACGGTATCGAGAAGCTCCGGATCAACTGCGTCGCCCCGAAGCGGTTGACGAAACGCTGCCATGTGGGTTGGTAGTGCGGAGACCGGCCCGTCCGCGGGAAGCGAGGTGATCGCCTACTACGAGATCCGACGATTCCAGGCGATGCTGGTCGGTGATGTCGAGGCGCTCGAGGCGCTCTGTCACCCGGAGTTACAGTATGTCCACATCGATGGCTCCGTCGACACGTGCGAAAGCTATCTCCGTAAATTCCGGGACGGATTTTGGGTCTTTCACAGTATCGAGCACGTGGTACGGCGCGTCACCGTGGCCGCGCAGATGGCGGTGGTTCTGGGAGAGTTGCGCATGACGCTGGATGATCCGGGCGGGATCTCCCGGATCGACGCGCTGACTTGTGCGGTGTGGCAGCGGTCCGGCGCGGGCTGGAAACTCGTCACGTTCCACCTCACGCCGCGCTGGGCAGTGGGTATCTGAGACACCCTTGACCTGGCTGTCCGATCGCTTCGACGGAGCGCGGGTAGTCCGGCAAGTCGGACTACCCGCGCTTGAGTCAGCTCACCAGCTTGGCGTAGACGATGATGTTGTCGAGGTAGTTCCCTGTGCCGTGATCGAAAACGCCTCCACACGTGACAAGGCGTAATTCGGCGTCAGAGGTGTTCCCATAGACGGCATCGGTCGGGAACTCACTCTTGGGAACCTGGTCGGTCTTGCTGACCGTGAAGGTCAACGTCTTGCCGTCCTGCGTGCCGACGAGCACCTTGTCGCCCGCTTTGACTTTGCGCAAGCGCCAGAATATGCCCTTCTGGTGGTTGCCATCGATATGCCCGAGTATCACCGCGGGGCCGATCTGACCAGGTGGCGGACTGTTCTCGTACCAGCCTGCCTGCATCGGTTTGTCGACAGGTGGCACCTCGACCGTGTGATCCGGGTTGAGACCGAGGGGCACAAGGTCCGACCTGGCTTCTATGCTGGGTACTGCTATCCACGCTGGAAGCGGTTTCACCTCGCCGGCCTCCGCGGCGGCAGGTACCGGAGGTGCGGGGGCGGGCGAACTGGAGCCGCACCCCGCGAGGAGGAGGCCGGCGACCAGCACTGCGAGCATCGCCGCCCAATGAGCCCTCTTGTCGGTCAGCGGTTGCCGTGTCATCGGAGGGTGAACTTTCATCGGCCTCGGCTCTTGGTGAGGCTGCTGCCATCACCGGTCTGGGGTGCGCCCACCGGCACCTGGGTGACTTGCCTGCCGGCAGCAGGTTCGCGCGAGACGGGGGTCGTGGTCGGGGTGGGTTTCACACTCGGTGTGGTATCGATCGCCTTGCCGCAAGTCGCCGATGACAGCAGGATGTCGCCGTGGCCGAGCGCGCCGCCGAGCAGCTTGATGTGCAGCGCGTTCACCGTGAGGCTGCCGTCCTCATGCTTGATCTCTTCGTTGACGATCACTTGCACCAGCCCGGGAATGCCGAGCGAATGGTTGACCCCGGCGGCGACCGGTACCTTGCCGATCTTGCCGAGATTCAGGCCGACGACTTCGGCGCTGCCGACCGCGGCGGACGTCGTCGACACACATTTCGCGCTCAGCACGTTCGCCGACACCGGGCCGCCGGCTAGCGCCGTGAGCACCGGCAGCGTCGCATCGACGATCGACGCTGTCGACGTGATACCGCTGTGCTCTGTGTGTTTTACGCTGCTGTCGATCGCTTTTGCGGTGAGCAATCCCTTGAGCGGAGCGTCGACGACGGAAGCCGACGCCGGGCCGTCAGTAGCCGACCTCGCGAGCTTGCCGGTGTTCACCGTGAGGCCCTGGCCGCCTAGCACGCCCGCCAGTAGCGAGACGCTGGCCGAGGCCCCGTAGGCCGTACCGATACCCTCCGCGGCCGTCGCCGCCGAGACCGGTGCGGTGGCAAGGAGGAGTGCTGCAGCGGCCGTACCGGCCACACTCCCTCTGCGCATCAAGTCCATCCGCATGAATTGTCCTTCCAAGGAAAACAGAAAAGTGCTCGCGAGGTTTCGGGTGCCAATCCATGACTCGATAAGGGCACCGCCGGGAGCGGATTCGGAGGCTACCAAACCATCTTGCCCGGCAAAAACCACAACAGATTTGCGGTGGTTCGCCGATCGATAGAAAGTAGCAACCGCGCGGCGACTGTCACTCGGTCGAGTGAACGGTATTGCTGGGCAATGCTGATATCCGGTCGCTGTTCGTGATGAATTTGCGATAAGTATGGCGACTCTCGAGATTTGCCACTCGAAGGTGTTCGCTCGCGAAAGGGTTTGTGTCAGTGGTTCGATAGCTGGTCCCCTGAGGGTGTTATAACGCGCAATCAGGACAAAACGCGGGTCGTCTCCCGTGTTTGCAATGATGCCTCATCTCGGCAGGTTGGGGTAAATGCGCTGGAGCGTAGTTGCTTGCCGCTTTTCGCGTTAATGTCCATAGCGAGTCTTTCTGGTGGCGATGCCCGAAGTCGCCAGGTTTGCGTGCGGAGAGAGGCTTGGTCGGGCAAACCCGTTCGGCGGACGACGCCTGCCCACTCGATGCGACACAATCCGCGACGCAGACAAAAGGAGTCAGGTCGATGACACGATTTCCAGGCACGGGCCACCGTGTGCGGGAGACTGGCCGCCATC
Organism: Amycolatopsis sp. NPDC043887; assembly: GCF_056435665.1. NCBI lineage: Bacteria > Bacillati > Actinomycetota > Actinomycetes > Pseudonocardiales > Pseudonocardiaceae > Amycolatopsis > Amycolatopsis sp. NPDC043887. The sequence goes on along the minus strand of NZ_JBWKEB010000006.1, from coordinate 447,904 downwards.
GCAAACGGGAAAGACCAAGACACCTGGCGCGGATCCCTGTGTCACGCCGTTTCGGGTACCCTGTGGTAATCGCGGGCTGGGCAGCGGTGGCCGTCGCGACGGCCTTGGCGTTCACCGTCGCCAATGGGCCCGGCCCCGGCGGTGAGGGAGTGCGGGCCGAGGAAGCACCGCCGCCCGCGGAGGCGCGGCAAACCACAATGGACAACGAGCTGACCAGTCCGCCGCGGGCGACGTACGCCGACCCTCAAAATGGAAGGTCGTCGTCGTTCCTCCGCCGTGACGAGCCTGCTGCTGGCGTGCAGAACAGTTCTGCGCTTCAGAGTCCCGTGACCAGTGGGCGATCTCGAGATCGTGCGGAGAGCGAGCGCTCGCCTGCCTTGGCGACACCACGGCCATCCGCGCCATGGTCGTCACGCGGTAGCGGGGAGACGAGGCGGGGCGATCCACCGCCGTCCAGCACTGAGGCGCCGGCTCGCGCGCCGGCCAGGCCGCCATCCTCGGATACTCCGCGTCGGGACGAACTAGGTGTCCAGTGCGCCGTGCGGCTGCGCCTGCCGCCGATCATCGACCTCTGCCTATGAGCTCGGGAGCACCGCTGGTGGACCTCTGACGCTCCGGCGAAACACGTTTCGGTTTCGGCGCCGCCGGACTATGTCCGGCCGGCCCTCACCGTGCACTCAGCCCGCCGCAAGGCTGCCCGGTTGACTTCCGAAGTCCATCGCGTATCGAGAAAGAAGGACTCCGGATGACCAGCCTGCTTCGCCGGCTCACCCAGCGCGGCCTGGTGGCCGCCGTAGTGGCCGGCACCATCGCGGCCACCGCGCCCGCCGCCACCGCGGCCACCGCGCCCGCCGCCACCGCGGCGACCGGCAGTGCCCGCCCCGCCACCGACTTCCGCACCTACGTCGCCCTGGGCGACTCGTTCGCCGCCGGGACCGGCGCCGGCGAATACTTCAACGACGGCACCGAATGCCACCGCAGCTACCATGCCTACGCCAGCCAATGGGCGGCCAACCACAACAGCGCCGTCGACTTCGTGGCGTGCCACGGCGCCGAAATCGCCGACCTGGACACGGAGCAGATCAACCACGTCAACTCCGACACCGAGTTGGTGACCCTCTCCATCGGCGGCAACGACGCCCAATTCGGCAATGTCGCCACCTATTGCGTCGCGCCCTACATCACCGACGAGGGCTGCGCGAAGAAGGTGCAAGAATCGATCGACGACATCGACAACCGGATCGCCGGCGACCTGCAGCGGCTCTACCGCAAGATCCGGGACCGGGCACCGTGGGCCAAGATCGTCGTGCTGGACTACCCGCATCTCTTCGACACCCAGTCAGCCAGTGACTGTTCCTGGTCGCTGGGCAAGCGCAAAGCGATGAACCGTGGGGTGGACGCGATGGACCAGGCGATCCGGAACGCGGCCGGCAACGTCGGCGGGGTCGAACGCGTCGATGCCAGAGCCGCGTTCGCCGGGCACGGCGCGTGCGGCGCGAATCCCTGGATCAACGGCCTGTCCTGGCCCACCTGGGAGAGCCTGCACCCGAACCAAGCCGGTCAGGCCCGCTACTACCGCGAGCTGGTCGCGATGGCCGGCTGAACAGCCGGATGGAGCCGGGAACTGCGCATTGGACAGGGAAGTTCCTCGCTCACCACCGAAGTGCCGCCGAACCGAACGAAAGACCGCGAAAGGGGTGCTGGGGTTTACGTGTGCGAGTACTTCAGGCCGATGCCTCCGTCCCACCGGTTGCTGAACCGAGACGTCGGAGACCGAGCTCGTCATGTCCTCTCCCCCGACTGTCCGATGTGGATGTACATGACCGACCGGACCTGACCGGCGGCGCTGTTCCGCAGGGTGCACATGATCAGGGATTCGACATCGCCGAAAGATCCGAGCAGCAGAGGGAAGGTGGTCAATTCGGACTTCGCGGTAGCAATTGCGATATGTCCCAATCGATGATATCACTCATTGGCGTGAAACCTCTGGCAGGCATGTTCCACGCGAGAATAGTCTCTGCGCAGGGAATCCTGCGGCGAGGCCGGAGGAACTCCTGGTGAGATGGAAACCAGCAAAGCACGCTCACCTAGTGCGGCGATTCCGGTGACGTCGTACTTCTCGGTCGCCCGGCCGGAGATATCCGTGCCACGATACCCAGCCGGGCGCCCATGAGGTCGGGCGCAGATACCGTCTCTTCGTGAACGATCACGCCCGTGCGGCGTCACGTCGGCAGGGGAGGCGACGTGACGCCGCACCAGGTGTGGTCGGGCGGATCAAGCGAGTTCGCGGTCACCTGCTTCGACGACGTTGTCGACCAGTACGTCGAGGTCGTGTTCGGTGGCGTGGGGATTGAGCAGGGTCAGTTTCAGCCAGGTCGTCCCGGCGAACTCAGTTCGCCCGACGACGGCGGATCCGGCACGGAACAGGCGGCGGCGTAACGCGGCGTTCACCGTGTCGGCGGTGGCCGGATCGGACGGTTCGTACCGGAATACCACGGTGGTGAGGGTGGGTGGGCTGTGCAGCCGCAACCGGGGTGAGCGGTCGATCTTGGTGGCGGCGTGCCGGGCGAGTTCGTGGCATCGGTCGACCATCCAGCCGAGTCCGTCGGTGCCCAGTGCCCGCAACGTCACCGCCAGCTTGAACACGTCGGCCCGCCGGGTGGTGCGCAGCGAGTGCCCGAGCAGGCTCGGATAGCCCGCCTCGTGGTCGTCGTCGGTGATCAGGTACTCGACTCGCCGGTCGATCACCCGGAATGAATCGTCCCTTCGGGCGAGGTAGACCCCGGCCGCGACCGGTAGCCAGCCGAGCTTGTGCAAGTCGAGGCCCACGGAGTCGGCAAGCTCGATTCCGTTCAGCAGACCGCGCAACCGAGAAGAGAACAGCGCTCCGCCTCCGTAGGCGGCGTCGACGTGCAGCCACAGCTGATGCCGCTGGGCGATCTCGGCGATCTCGGGCAGCGGGTCGATCGCGGCGAGGTCGGTGGTCCCCGCGGTGGCGACCACCGCGATCGGCAGTTCCCCGCTCGACACCGAGTTGGTGACGGCCTCGGCGAGGGCGTCCGGCCGCATCCGCTGGCCGCCGTCGATCGGCACACTGACCACGGAATCCTCGCCGAGTCCGAGGAGACCCGCGTTCCGTGCCACGGAGAAATGCGCCGCACCGGAGCAGAAGATGCGAGGCCTGGCCGCGGAAGGCACGCCGAACCGGCTGGGGCTCCCGGCGTAGACCCGTTCCAGGACGAGATCCCGGGCGAACAGCAGGCCCATGAGGTTCGATTCCGTGCCGCCGCTGGTGATCACGCCGTCGGCGGTGTCCGGCCGATAGCCGACCAGCTCCGCGAGAGCGCGGACCACAGCTGGTTCCATCGTGGCCGCGGCCGGTGCCTGGTCCCAGGAATCGAGCGACTGGTTCAACGTCGCGGCGGCGAGTTCCGCGGCCACCGCGACCGCGAGCGGCGGGCAGTGCAGGTGGGCGGCGCACGAGGGATCGGCGGGATCGGCGGCACCCAGGGCGAGCAACTCGGTGAGCGTCCCCAGCGCCTCACGGGCATCGGTCCCGCGTTCGCGCACGATCTGACCCATGGTCTCGTGGACGAGAGTCTCGAGTGCCTCCGGCGTGGTCGCCGGAATCGGTCCGCCTCTGCCGGCGGCGCCCTTCTCGAGCGCGTCGACGACGACGTTGACCAGCGGGAGCAGATTCTCCCGCGGGCCGGTTACCCCACCGGCAAGGGAAGACGAGGGAAACATCAATGCGCTCCAATCGCCACGCGGGCTTCGACACGTGAGCCCGTCAGGCCGGGTTTCGCGGGAAAATGCAGGCAGGCGCCGGCGTAGGTACAGCCGAGTACGGTGTCGAGGAATCCACGCGCGGTGGTGGTCGTCTTCGAGGCGCCGACCTTGGAATTCCGTGCCGGTGCACCGGGCTGCCTGGCGCGGCGGTCCAACTCGGACAGAAGCTGTGCCGGGCACCAGGCTTCGCGGCTTCCGGCACAGCCGAGCAGCACCAGGCACTCCGAGTTCCGCCTCGGTGGTGGGTGCGGGGTGTGCCGCGTTCGGCGGACCAGGACCTCTGTGCCCCAGCGAAACTCACTACCGGACGGTCCGAAGGAAATACGGTGCTCCGCTGCGCTTCGGCACACTGCTTCGGCGGGTATGACCGCGCTGTCGAACAACACGGCACTGACGTCGAGTGCCCACAGCGCGAAAACCGTCCACAACGAGGTGAGGTTGTGCCCGAGCTGGACCACCGCCGAATCGCCGGGAGTGAGGCCGTGCGCAGACAAGGTCCCGGCGAGTTCGCGAACCCGGAGGCGGAGCTCGTGGTAGGTCAAGTCACGATGCGCGCGCACCCAGGGTGCTTGCGGTGTGCCACGGCCGAGGAGTTCATCGGGCAACGGCCGCATCGGCGCACGCCTCCCTCGACTCGGCGCGAGGCCGCCCCAGGACGATGCCGAGGTACAGGCCGGCCAGCGCCACCCCGATGCCGATCGATTCGAGGACTCCCGGCGTTCTCCCCACCGCGATGAAGACGTAGCCGAGACTTCCCAGGGTTTCGAAAACCATCAACTGGCCGAGCAGCGTGACCGGAAGTCTCCGGGACGCGCTGTTCCAGAACACCGTGCCGAGCCAGGACACCGCCAGCCCGAGCACCGCCCCGCCGACGAGCAGCCGGATCACCTCGGGCTGCTCGGGCGAACCGGCCGGAAAGGCGAACGGTGCGGCGATCACCGCTGGGATCATCGCGGCGATGCCGAGCATCGCCGACCAGTCCGCCGCGGACACTTCCGGTTTTCGCTCGAGCAGTCGCGCGTTCGCCACCGCGAACCAAGTCCACAGCGCGACGGCGATGAGGCCACAGCCGATCCCGAGCAGTTGCCTGCCGAGCCGGTGCGAGCCGACCTCCGACCAGCCGACCTCACAGACGTTGACCGTGAGCAGCCCGGTCAGGATCATCCCGATCGGGACGACCAAGCGGCGCAAGGGGAAGCCCCGCTGACGCCGATGGCCGACGATCGCCACCGTCACCGGCAGCAGCCCGACGATCACCGCCACCACAGGGCCACCAGCGAGCCCGATGCCCGCGACCACGAGAAAGTAGTAGACCGGTTCGCTGACCGCGCCGAGAAGCAGGCAATACGCGAGCAACCGCGGTTCGTAGCGGACTACCCGGCCGAGTCTGCCGCGGGCGGCCAGAATCAGTACGGAAACCACGCCGTAGCAAAGAAAGCGGCTGACCGTGATCGGCATCGGGCCGAATTCGGGCAGTACCACGGGGACCAGGACATCCAATCCCCATAGCAGGCAGGCGCCGATGGCGAAGGTCACACCGAGGGAGTTGTTCGAACTCGGCGAGGAACTCACGAGTGGACCCCGCGAACCGCCGCCAGCGCCTCGCAGAGAATCCCCACGCCTTCTTCGAGTACCTCTTCCGATGCGGTCAGTGGCGGGAACAGTTTGAGGACCTCGTCGTAACGCCCGCAGAGCTCGACGACGAGCCCCCTCTGGAAGCATGCCTGCTGCAGGGGACCGGCCACCGCGCGCTCCTGTCCCAGATCGAGGCCCCACGCCATCCCGCGGCCTCGCAGGGGCATACCGGGATGCGCCGCGTCCATCGTCTGTTCCAGCAGGCGAGTGAAATAGCGCCCTCGATCGGCCAGCTGGTCTACCCAGTCTGGGTCGGCCCAGTAGTCGAGGGCGGCGGTCGCGGCGACCAAGGCGAGCTGATTCGCCCGGAACGTCCCAGTGTGTTCTCCGGGGGCCCACGCGTCACGGTCCGACCGGACCAGCAGAATCGACAGAGGGAGTCCCAGTCCGCTCAACGACTTGGACATTGCCACCAGGTCCGGCACGACCCCGGCTTCGTCCAGGGCGAGGAACGTTCCGGTACGGCCACATCCGCTCTGGATCTCGTCGGCGATCAGCAGAATCCCGTTGGTCCGGCACAGTTCGGCGAGTGCGCGCAGCCAGCTCGCGGGCGCGGCCCAGATACCGCCGTCCATCTGCACCGGCTCGATGATGACGGCCGCGGGCGGAGCCATTCCGGACATCGGATCGTCGAGCAGTTGCGCCAGATAGCCGATGCTGTCGAACGAGGGGTGCGGTCCCGCGGGGTAGGGCACGAAGGTGACCTCGGCGCCGAGGCCGTTGTACCGGCGCCTTTCCCAGTTGCTTCCCACGGTGAGGCTGCCGCCCGACATACCGTGGAAGGAGCCGGAGAACGCCACCACACCGTTGCGGCCGGTCACCTTACGGGCCAGCCGCAGGGCTGCCTCGACGGCATTGGTCCCCGTGGGACCGCAAAACTGGACCCGGTGGTCGAATCCCCGTGGTTTGAGGATCACCGTGTCGAGCCTGCGGAGGAACGTTTCCTTGACGGGAGTGTCACAGTCCATCGCGTGCACGATGCGGCCCGACCGGAGGTGCTCCAGCACGGCTTCGACCATCTCCGGCGGGTTGTGGCCGTAGTTCAGCGCGCCCGCGCCGCAGAAGAAGTCAAGGAACCGGGCCCCGTCGGAGGAGCGCATATGAGGGCCGTCGGCGTACTCGAACACGGCGGGAAACGACGTGGTGTAGTAGCTCACCGCCGATTCCATATTCAACGGTGAGGGGTGAGGCGAAGTCGCCGTGGATGTTTCATTCCACATGTCCGGTTATTCCTCCGTGTCAGGGGAACGTGTTTTTCTTATAGTTGAGGTAAAGGATTTGCCTTGACGTCGCCGGGCTTCGCGAGGGGTAGGTGCGGCGTTTCGGTGTGGTGTAGCGGATCCAGTACAATGGGTTAACGTGCGTCCAGCGGCTACGTAACCACGTGCCGGGACGTCGTTGACCGACTTCGAAGTGGACAACACGATTGTCCGGTTGGAGATTTCGTATGGCACAGCCTCCGAAGAAGTTGACACCGGATGTCTCCGCGCATCATTTCTTCGGTGCGGAATTGCGGTGGTGGAGGGAGGCTTCGCAATTTTCTCAAACCGCGCTCGGTGTCGCGGTGCATGTGAGCGGGGATCTGGTCGCCAAGGTGGAGAAGGCCGAGCGCTGGCCGTCGGCGGACTTCGCCGAGCGTTGTGACGCCGTGCTCTCCACCGGTGGTGTGTTACGGCGATTGTGGTCGTTGGTCGAACGTGAGCGACTCTCCGGTGCCCTGCAGGGCGGGCTGTCACCGTGCGGGGTGATCGCCGCCGAAATCGCCGCGCCGACAGGAACGGAAGTACTGCGCCGCGCGGCGAACGCGGTCTTCCCTGGGGTTTCGGTGCTCGCGACCGCTGACGGTGATGGAACCGCGTTCTTCACCTTTCCCGACGGCAAGGTGATCCCGGGGGCCACCCTCATGGCGACCGTGGTGCCGGCGGAGCGGGTCTGTGAGGGCTGGGTTCAGGCCGCGTCCGTCGTGCGCTCGAGCGGCGTCTCCCGTGTCGGGTTACGGGGATTGACCGTGGCCGAGGTGCCCGGCGCGAACGGCAAGGGTTTGTACTGTGGTGATGCTGACTCTCGTCGCGGTCGAGCCACGCTCACCTGGCCAAGGGCATACCTTTTCGACGAGGTGACCGCGGCCATTCAGTGGGCCGTCTTCGGCATGGACGCTGCGATGCAGCAGGACGACGAGACCTTGCACAATTTCGTGGCCCAGGGGGATCTCCCGGATTGGGGAGAGCCCAAAGGCTGCAGCGTTCTGGACGAGAAGCTGACGGAGGTCGGCAGGCGCTGGCTGACGTCGAAATACCGCCTCCAACGGATCAGGGAGATGGTGAGGGGATGGCCCGGCCGGGTGGTCAGGGTGGCATGGCCGGACGAGGGAACAGGGGACGAGACGTGTGGCGCGCTGCTGTTCCCTCACCAGCTGGCGTGGCTGCGGGATCTCGCCGGGCAAGTGGGTGCGCTGGGAGCGCGGCCGAGAATCATCTTGAACCTGTCCGGCTCGGCCTTGTCCACTGAACCGGTAGTGGATCGAATCCTGGTCATGCTCGTCGCGGCGCTACGTGAATCCTGTGGCATCGCCGTGACGGCGACGCCACAGGGTCCGGCCGCGGACGTCCCGGCGTTCCTGGTGATCTCGGACCACGAGGTGGTCGTGCCGAGCCGGCGAGGAGACCCTGGTTACGGGGTCACGGTCGTCACTTCCCAGCGGGAGACGAGAAAATATCAGGAGCTGGTCCGTTACGCCTGCGCGAGCACCATCACGGGACAGGCCGATTCGCGGGAAAGGCTGCGAGCCTTGGCCGAATACCTCGGGCTGGACTGGTTCTGGCTGTGCGGACGTTGCGGGCAACTGGGACAGGCCGGCCTGCGAGGGCTCGTCGCGCCACGCAGCCGGCTGCTGTCGTTGGCGGGGATGGAACAGGCCTGCCGCCACCTTGGCGGACTGTCCGGTGCCGACACCGCGGCGTGACGGCGTCAAGGCCTCGCGCGCGGAAGCACCGGATTCGACACGGGCGCTGAATCGGTGAAAGACCAAGCGCCCAGCGCAGCGGAATGACCTGACGGGTATCACCGCCGATCATGCCGTCGATCGCACCGGTCCGCTTCGAGTGTCCGATATGGACGATATACGCGGACCTGGCGCGCACCGGGTGATTCGCGAGCCGGAAGATTATCGCCGGAGAGTGCATTGGTGCGGGATTGTGCATGGGTTGCGGTGCCCTGTCGAATCTGGCATCAATATCAGGTGCCCTCACAACCCACAGGACCTGTCTCGATCAGCGACGTGGCGCAGTTGTTCGGGCTGACCGTCTCCACATTGCGGTATTGGGAGGAGCGGGGCCTGGTATCGGCCACCGAGCGGCGTGGCGGCCGCCGGTGGTACGGCGCGGCGGAGTTGTACCGGATCGGGCTGATCCAGATGTGGCAGGACACCGGCCGGATGAGCCTCGACGAGATCTCCTTGCTGCTCGACGGCAATTCCGACAGCGTCTGGCGGGCCGCGGTACTGGACCGGCTCCAAGCGATCGACGAGCAGATCGAGCGGCTCGAAGCCGGCCGGGTGCACCTCGAGCACTTGCTGAACTGTCCGCGCGACCACCCTGCTTCGGAATGTGAGTACCTGAGGGAGGCCGTCGCCCAGCGAATGGCCGGAAACCCGATGACACCCGAGCAGCTTCCGCATACCGAGGCTTGACCTCAAGGCGCCTTGAGCGTGCACAGTGGGATCGGCGGAGCTTCGGCGACGCGAGTCCACAACCGCTACAAGGAACCAAAGACCTGGTCGGTAGAGCGGCCGGAGTCGGTAAGGGGTATGTCCGAATGGACGGCCAAAGTGTGATCTGGCATCCCCGCACGGCCAATGCTTGGACGTGTGGGGCGATCATGGGGAAGATCGGCGTGCGTGAGCGGCTGGGGCACGACCGATGAGCCAGGTGAGCGAGGCGCCGGCGCGGCGCGCCGAGCGTGCTCGGGGGTCGGCTCCGCTGCTGATCGCGGCCTTCGTCCTGCTCAGCCTCAATCTCCGGATCGTGTTCGGCGGGGTGGGCCCGCTGATCCCGAGCCTTCAGCTGAGTCATACGGCGGCCACTGTGCTCACCACGCTTCCGCCGCTGTGCATGGGCCTGTTCGCCCCCGTCGCCACGACCTTGCGCGGCAGGCTGGGTGACGAGCGCTCGCTGTTCGCCGCATTGGTCGTGCTGGTGCTGGGCATCCTCCTGCGCTCGGTCGGCCTGTTCGGTCTGTTCGCCGGGACGATCGTCGCCAGTATCGGCGTGGCCGTGCTCAACGTGATCACCCCGGTGCTGGTCAAGAAGCGGTTCCCGCCCGAGCGCATCGGCGTGATGATGGGCGTCTACGCGATGATGATGGGCGGGGGCGCCGCAGCCATCGCGGCCCTGTCGGTGCCGATCTACCAAGCGTCCGGTGGTTCGGCCGCGATCGCGCTGGGCGTCGCGGTGATCCCGGCGGTGCCCGCGTTGCTGCTCTTCACGACCCAGCTGAAGTTCGGCCCCGACAAAGGGCAGGCCGGGGCCACCACGCGCTGGTCCGGTCTGCTCCGCAATCGCACCGCGTGGAGTGTCACCGGTTTCTTCGGGCTCCAATCGTTGATGTTGTACACGATCTTCGCCTGGCTGCCGACGATCTACGTGGCCGACGGCGTCGATCGCACCACCGCAGGGTTGTACCTTTCGATCTGCGTGATCGCGGTGTCGGTCGGCGGGTTCTTCGGGCCCAGCCTGGCCGGGCGACGCGCGGACCAGCGGCTGCCGGTGCTCGTGACGGCGGGGCTCTGCTTCGTCGGCATCGCCGGTGTCCTGCTCGCACCGACCGGTTCGGCCCCGGTGTGGGCGATCGTCCTCGGGCTCGGACTCGGTGCGGGACAAGGAATCCCAGGTGTGCTGTACGTGGCGAGGACGGGAGATCGGCAGACCGCGGCCCAGTTGTCGTCGATGGCGCAGACGGTCGGCTACGTGATCGCGGCGACCGGACCGCTGCTGACCGCCGCGTTGTTCGCCGCGGCCGGTTCCTGGACATTGCCGCTCGTGGTCCTGCTCGCCCTGATGGTGGTCAACGCCGTGATCAGCCTCCCCGCGGGTAGGAGTGGCGTCATCGAGTGATCTTCGTCGCCGGCACCGCCTTGCGACCCCCAGCGCCAGGCGGTGCCGGCGACGATCCCCGGCACTTCCGATTCCGGGGCCGATCGGCTGGAAGGATTTCGTAAATCGGTCATTTTTCCGGAAAACGGTCACTTGTTCGTGCCCGCTATTCTCTGTGCTGCCCTTGTTTATTAATGTCCGTGCATGTGTTTCACGACTCCTTCTGCCTGCTACTTCCGTTCCTTGTCACCCCCGGATGTCTCGGGTACAGTCGGTTTTGTCGGTGAGGAACTAACCGATGAATATTGTTCGGCACTTCCTGAATGGGGAGAAGTTCGCTGCGTCCTTGGCCGTGTTCGCCGTAGTTGTTCGTACCTTTCTTCTGGTGGCCAAGGGGTGCGGTTGCTGAATCTGGCGTAACGACACTACTGGGGGCATGGTCATGGTTTCGCGGCTGTTTGCCGATCTCGTACCTGGGGAACTCAGAGAACAATGGCGGAGCACCGGGTGGTACAAGGACCAGGACATGTTCACCGCCTTCACGGCGTGGGCCACTGCTCACCCCGGCCGGGTGGCCGTGATCGACGAGGACGGTGCGATCGATTACGGGGAGCTTCATCGGCGCTCTTTACGGCTGGCAGCCGGGCTTCGAGCGGCAGGGGTGGGCGCGGGAGACGTCGTCGCGGTGAACCTGCCGAATGGGTGGCGTGCGTGTGCCGCGGATTTCGCGCTGGCCGCGTTGGGCGCGATATCGCTCCCTTATCCGATAGGACGTAAACGCCGCGAAACGTTGTCCCTGTTACGCCGTTCCCGTGCGGTCGCCGCCATTGTCACTCGTCATGTCGGGCAGCTGGACTATGCGGAGTTGCTGGCCGAGCTGAAGCCGGAACTTCCCGAGTTGAAGAGTGTCGTGGTCCACGGCGAGGTCGCGCCGGGAACGCAGTCGCTCGACATGATGTTCGATTCCGTGGACGATGCGGGTTTCCTGGGGGAACTGCCGGCGGTGAGCCCGGACGCGCCGGCCAGGATCATGGCGTCCTCCGGATCGGAAGCGGAACCGAAACTCGTCCTCTACTCCCATAACGCACTGGTCAGCGGGCAGACGCCGTACCTGACCACCCTGGGTGACGCGGCGGACGGCACGATACCCAGGTTTCTCTTCTGCGTGCCGCTGTCGTCGCCCTTCGGCTCTTTCGGTACCCCGTGCATCCTCGCCGCCATGGGTGCTTCCCTGGTCACCTTGAACCGGTTCGAGCCGGACGCGGTGCTCGACGCGGTCGCCCGGCATCGGCCGAGTCACCTCCTGGTGTCGCCGGCGATGCTGGAACAACTCATCGCCTCGCCGCTGCTGAACGGGCCGGGCCGGATCGACACCGAATCGGTGACCGCGATCGTCTGTGGTGGCGCCACTGTGCACGCCGACACCGTGAAGCGCACCCAGGACTGTTTCGGTGCCACGTTCGTCCAGTCGTACGGCTCGGCGGACGGTATCGCCTGCCATACCGCACTGGACGACTCTTTCGACGACATCGTCGGATCGGTCGGCAAACCCGATCCGCGGGTGATCAGCGTGCGTATCGCCGACGACGACGGCAACGACGTCGGTTTCGGTGTCGCCGGCGAACTCTACGCGCTCGGCCCGATGACCCCGCTGTGCTACTACAATTCCCCGGAACTCGACGAGCGCTATCGCGTCGAAGGCGGCTGGATCAAGACCGGTGACATCGCCGTTCTCGACGCCGACGGCAGGCTGCACGTCACCGGGCGGAAGAAGGACGTCATCAACAAGGGCGGCGTCAAGGTCAGCGTCGCCGAATTGGAAGAAGTGCTGCACCAGCATCCCTCGGTCCGTTCCGCGGCCGTGCTCGGCATGCCGGGCGGCTCGGCGGGGGAGCGGATCTTCGCCTGTGTGGTCCTGCACCGCGCGGCGCCTCCGCTCGACATCGAGCTGCTCCACGCGTATCTGCGTGACGACATCGGGCTCGAAACGGCGAAGTTCCCGGAACGGCTGCTCACCTTCCCGGAGTTTCCGCTGACCCCCGCCGGCAAGGTCGACAAGCACCTGCTGCGATCCGTCGTTTCCGCCTGACACCGCCGTACTTCCGCTACCGCACGCGGGTACGCGCGTGCGCTCAAGTGAGGATCGATCATGCCCGAGTCCGCCCTGCCGTCAGCCGCCCGTGCGCTGACCGCCGAGCCGGTGATGAACCTGCTGACCGGAGTCGAACGAGCCGGCATTCTCCGTGCCGGGATCGAGCTGAAGGTGTTCGACACCCTCGGCGACGGTCCACGGTCAGCGGCCAAAGTGGCTCCCCGGATCGGTGCCGACGAGCGGGCCACCGGAATCCTGCTCGACGCGCTGGCCGCACTGGAACTGCTCGACGTCGCACCGGCTATTGAAGGGGAGCCGCGCTACCGGCTCACCCCGGCCGCCGAGCGATTCCTCGTCACCACGTCGAAAAGCTATCTCGGCGGGCTCGCCAAGGTGTACACCGGCGACTACGTCTTCGATTCCTTCAAAGACCTCGCCGGCGCTGTCCGGAGTGGAGGCACCGTCCTTCCGGACAACGTCGAGACCGCCGAGCACGCGTACTGGCCGGAGTTCGCGGAGGGCATCACCGCGACCAGCCGGGCCACCGCCCGGTACGTCGCCGGGCTCATCGCCGACCGGATCAGCGGTCTTGAGGCGCCTGCGGTGCTGGATGTGGCCTGTGGCAACGGAATCCAGTCGTTCACACTGGCCGAGACGCATCCCGGACTGCGGGTCACCGCACTCGACTGGGCCAACGTGCTGGAAGTGACCCGCTCCGTCGCCGCGGAACTCGGGCTCACCGACCGCGTCGAGTTCCTGCCGGGCGACATGTTCGAAGTGCCGCTGGGAGGACCGTACGACGTGGTCGTCCTGAGCCATGTGCTCCACAATTTCGACACCGAAACCTCGATCAACCTGGTGAAGCGGCTCGCCGGCGTCGTCCGGCCGGGCGGGATACTGGTGGTCAACGAGTTCCTCGTGGTGTCACCGGTTCCCGCGGAGGACCCGGTGCCGCGGATCTTCTCGGCGCAGATGCTGGCCATCAGCAAGGGCGGGCACACCTACACCCTCGACGAGTTGAAGGCGGTGCTCGCCGCGGGCGGATTCACCTACGGCGAGTCGCACTCGTTGCGGGGCATGCCGATCCACACCGTGCTGGCGGCTCCCCGATGATCAGGATCGAAGCGGACCTGCTGATCCCCGGCCGCGGTGAGCCGATTCCGGACGGAGTCGTGCTGATCGACGAAACTCGGATCGGCTACGCGGGCCCGGCGGGGAACGCGCCCGCGGCCGAGGCCCACGACGAGGTGACCCGCGTGCCGGTGGTGCTGCCGGGACTGTGGGACTGCCACACGCATCTGGTCGGGTTACGCGACTCGATCGGCTCCGAACAGCTCGTCCTGACGCCGTCACAGGTGGCGGTGGCACGGTCGGTCAAGGACGCGGAGGCCGCTCTGCAGGCGGGGTTCACGAGTATCCGTGAGGTCGGGGGATACGGCGTCTACTTGGCGAGGGCCATCGACGAGGGGACCGTGGCCGGCCCGAAGGTGTACGCCGCGGGCAGCGTGCTCAGCCCGACGGGTGGGCATTCGGACGTGCACAGCTTGCCGCATTCCTGGGTGACCGATCCTTTGCGGCCCAACGGGATGCTGCAAGTCGCCGACGGTGTGCCGGACTGCCTGCGTGCGGTGCGGCTCCAGCTGCGGCTCGGCGCGAAGGTGATCAAGGTGTGCACCTCGGGTGGGGTGATCAGCGAGATCGACCATCCTCAGCATCAGCAGTTCAGCGATGAGGAGTTGCGCGCGGTGGTCGAGGAGGCGGCCCGTGCCGACCGCGTGGTCGCGGCGCACTGTCACGGCCGGTCCGGCATCATGGCGGCGCTGCGGGCCGGATGCCGGACGATCGAGCACGGCACCGATCTCGACGAGGAGACCGCGGCGGCGATGCGGGAGGCCGGGGCCATCCTGGTTCCGACGCGGAGCATCTACGAGGCGATCCTGGCGCGCAAGGAGATGGTTTCCCCGGCCGCGCGGCGCAAGCTGGCAGAAATCGAGGCCAGGCACTCCGAAGCCATGGCCCTCGCCCATCGAATGGGAGTGCGGATCGCACTGGGCACCGACCTCGGCACGAGCAACCCTGATTCGCCGTTGGCGTGGGGACGCAACGGCCGGGAGTTCGGGTACCTGGTGGCGGCGGGGCTGAGTCCGCTGGAGGCGATCGAGGCGGGTACGGCGACCGCACCGGAAACCCTGGGGCCGCAGGCGCCCCGGTCCGGGCTGCTCGCGGCGGGCTACGACGCCGACGTGATCGCGGTGAGCCGCAGTCCGCTGGACGACATCGGCGTGCTGGCCGAGCCGGAACAGATCACACATGTGTGGAAATCGGGAACGCCGGTCAAGGTTCCCGCTGGCGGGTGACTAGCTACGGGCAAGGCCCGGAGGGGTGCGAGATGCCGATGACAGGTTCGAACGACGATATGGAAGTCGCCTTGAAGACCATCGATGACGTTCTGGCGCACCTCCAGGTGCTGGGGGACATGGCACGCGATGTGCGGGTGCGGCTGGCGGCGTATCCGGGCGGAGCGCGGGCGGGGGAGGCCGTCGAAGGTGATGGGCAGGTACAGACGGACCGGGTGACGCCCTCGCCGACGGCTTTCCGAGTGGCGAGCCCACCGCCGGTCCGGCTCACCCGACGGCAGCAGCAGGTGCTCGAGTTGCTGGCCCAAGGGGTGTCGAACCGCCGGATCGGCCGATCCCTGCACATCACGGAACAAACGGTGAAATCACATCTGCACATGATCTATCGCAAGCTCGGTGCGGCGGATCGCACGGAGGCCGTGGTGATCGCGCTGCGGACCACCCTGCTCGGCGAATCGTCCGCCGCTGCCCGGAGCTGAGTCCTCGGCTCAGCCGGAGCCGGTCGGGGCGAACCCGGCCAGCTCCGCACTGAGCCGTTCAAGCAGCGCGTCCGGTGCGGAACTGAAGTAGAAATGCCCACCCGGCAGGGTTTCGGTACGGAACCGCGTCGAGGTGTGCCGACGCCATGCTTCGAGTTCGGTGGTGTCGACATCAGGATCGTCGGCGCCACCGAATACGGTGACCGGGCAGTCGAGCGGCCTGCCGGGCCGGTGGACGTAGGTCTCGGACACCGTGAAGTCGGCTCGAAGGACGGGCAGCATCATCCGGAGAAAACCGGGGTCGTCGAGCACAGTGCGCGGAGTGCCGTCCAGGTCGCGCAGCCGGGCCACGAACTCCTTCTCCGGCAAGTGGTGGATCTTCTTCTCGCGCAGCGGCAGATGGGGCGCACGATGCCCGGAGACCAGCAGCCGGGCGGGCCCACGTCCCGCGTCACGCAGCCGCCTGGCCGCCTCGAACGCGAGGATCGCGCCGAGGCTGTGTCCGAAGAGGACGAACGGGAGATCCGAGTCGATCCTGGCCAGTACTTCGCCAACCGCGTCTTCGAGGGTGCGCGGTGCTCGGTGCCGCAGCCGCTCACCGTGCCCGGGAAGCTGCACCGGGCAGACCTCGATGTGCTCGGGCAGCAGCAGCGACCACGGGGCGAACATCCTGGCGTCACCGCCGGCGTGGGCCAGGCAGTACAACCTGACGGTGGCGGTGTCCGCGCGCGAGACGGGCCGCCGCACTTTCCGCGGCGCGGTCACGACGCGCCACCGAGCAGCGCGCCCGCGATGCTGTGCAAAAGGACGTTCGAGGTGCCTTCGTAGATCTTCCCCGCCTTCGCGTCGCGGTAGAACCGCTCGGCGGTGTACTCACGGGTGTAGCCGTTCCCTCCCAACACCTCCAGCGAACGTGAGGCCGCCCGTTCGGCGACCTGGGACGCGAAGTACTTCGCCATCGCGGACTGACGCAGCCGTTCGGCGAGGTCCGTTCCCGCCTCGACGACTCTGGTGACCTCGTAGAGCAGAGCTCGTGCGGCGGCGATCTCGGTGGCGATGTCGGCGAGGGTGAACTGCACACCCTGAAAACCACTGATCCGCTTGCCGAACTGTTCCCGCCGTTTGCTGTAGGCGACGGCCTCGTCGAGTGCCCCCTGCGCGAGGCCGACCTGTTGCGCGGCGATGCCGATCCGGCCGATGTCGAGTGCGGCGATCGCCACGCCCTCGCCATTGCCGATCCCGCCGACACACTGCTGACGGCGCACTTCGACATCCTCCAGCAGAACGTCCGCCGTCGAGGCCGCTCGCACCCCGAGCTGCTCGGTACGCGGCTCGATCCGAACGCCGGGCGCGTCCCGCTCGACCAGGAAAGCCGACCAGCCATGACCTTCGGTGCGGGCGAAGACCAGGAACAGATCGGCCTCGGCGGCGTTGCTCGTCCAGCGTTTCCGGCCGTTGAGCAGGTAGCCGTCCGCTTTCGCGGTCGCCGTGGTGCTTCCGGCGAAGGCGTCGCTTCCCGCGTGTTCCTCCGAAAGTGCGAACGCGCCGATCTGCCGGGTGGCCAGCAGAGGAAGATATCGGCGCTTCTGGTCGCCACTGCCCTGCCTGAGCAACGTCGCCACGATCAAGGCGTTCTGCACGTCGACACCGACCGCGACGCCGGGGTCGACGCGGGAGATCTCTTCGATGGTCAGCATCACCCGCAGCAGGCTGCCGCCCTGACCGCCGTAGCGGGTCGGCGCCTCGACGGCCATCAACCCGGCATCGAACAGCCGCCGCCGCAGGCCCTGGTCGAGCCGCGCCGCCTGGTCCATCCCCGCCGACAACGGTGCGATGTGTTCGCGGGCGAAGGCCCTGACGTGGGCACGCCAGGCTTCGTCCTCGGAGGAAGGGGCGGTCATGCGCGGGCTCCTTCCACCAGCAGCGCCAGGTCTTCGAGCGTCTGCGACACGTACAGCTCGCGCAGCGGAACCGAGACGCCCCAACGTGATCGCAGGATCGTCATCAACCGCATCAGGTGGGCCGAATGCAGGCCGAGTTCGGCGAACCGGTCGTGCCTGCCGATCTCCCCGGCCGCGACAAGTCCGGAAAGGACGGTCGCCAGCTCCTGTTCGGTGCCGGCCCGGGGCGGGACGTGCTCGCCCCGGCCACCGGCCTCCAGCTCGGGCAGCGCGTGCACGTCGATCTTGCCGCCGACGGTGGTCGGCAGTTCCTCGAGCAACCCGATCGCGGCGGGCACCATGTGCTCGGGCAGCCGCCGGGAGGCGAACGCACGCAGTTCCGTGGCGTCGACACTCTCGTCGGCCGGTACGGCATAGGCGACGATGCTCGCCGTGCCCGAACCGTCAGGCCTTGCCGTCGCCGCCGCGGAGCGCACTGCCGGGTGGCCGCGCAGCACGGATTCGATCTCGCCGAGTTCGACGCGGTAGCCGCGAACCTTCACCTGGCCGTCGCCGCGGCCGAGGTACTGGAGTGCACCGTCCGGCAGTGCCCTGGCGAGGTCGCCCGTCCGGTAGAGCCGTTCGCCCGGCGCGCCCGGTTCGACCCCGAACCGGTGCGCCGTCAGCTCCTCGCGGTCGTGGTAGCCCGCGGCGACGGCCGCCCCGGCCACGCACAACTCGCCGCGGGCTCCTTCGGGTACCGAGCGGCCTCGTTCGTCGAGCAGATAGGCCCGCTGGTTCGGCAAGGCCAGCCCGATCGGCAGCGGCGCGTCGTCGTTGACGTCGACGGCGGTGATCCGGTGGTAGGTCGATACGACCGCGGCTTCGGTGACGCCGTAAAGGTTGTACACCTCGGGGGTGGAGTCGCCGTGGCGGCCGAACCAGGTACGGACGGGCGCCGAATGCAGCCGGTCACCGCCGATGAAGATCCGTCTCAGCGCCGACTCGCCGGGAGACAGGGTGTCGGCCTCGGCGAAGTGTTCGAACAACGCCGGGGTTTGGCTGCACACGGTGACCCGTTCGTCGCGGACCAGCGCGAGGAATTCGTCCGGGTTCCGTACCGTCCACTGTGGAACCACGACGAGCCGGGCACCGTTGCCGAGCGCGCCCCAGATTTCCCAGACCGAGTAGTCGAACGCGAAGGAGTGGCTGAACGTCCAGACGTCGTCCCCGCCGAAACCGAAAACGGTGCGCCCGGCCGCGAGGAGGCTCTGCACGTTCCGATGGGTGACCACGACGGCTTTGGGCAGCCCGGTCGAGCCGGAGGTGTAGAGCACGTAGGCGGCCGAATCCGCGTCCGTTTCGACAGGGGTGACATGGGCAGGGGTGCTCAGCACCGTCTCGTCGAGAACGAGCACCGGGATCCCCGTCGACGGCACCCGGTCCGCGAACTGCCCGGTGGTCACGACCGCGCCGGGCCGCGCGTCGGCGACCATGGCGGCCAGCCGGTCGGCAGGGTGCTCGGGGTCGAGCGGGACATAGGCCGCGCCCGTCTTCAGCACGCCGAGGATCGCGGTGACGAGGACCGCCGACCGGTCGAGACAGAGTCCGACCCGGTCGCCAGGGCCGACGCCGAGTGCCTGCAGCCGTGCGGCGACCGCGTCGGAGCGACTGTCGAGTTCGCCGTAGCCGTACCGGCGCCCACCGAACGAAAGGGCTTCGGCGGTGGGGTTCCGGCGGGCGTGTTCGGCGAACGTCTCGGGCAGCGTGGCGGTTTCGATCTCCAGGGTCGCCGAGCCGGAGACCGGCACCGCGGCGGCCGCACCGGGGGAGAGCTCGCCGAGGGTGAGCTCGGGATGCTCGACCATGCCGGTCAGCACGTCCCGTAGCTGGTCGCAGAAGCGCTGCGCGGCCGCGGTGGAGAACCGGCTCCGGTCGTGAATGACCCGCAGCGGCATCCCGTCGCCGGGCATGATCACCATGGTGATCGGATAGTGCGGCCGTCCGTCGTAACGCATGCCGGTCAGCTTCATGCCGGTCTCTTCCAGCGCGAAGTCCGGCATGGGCATGTTCTCGTAGGACACGCTGCTTTCCAGCAGCGGCACGTCCAGCGGCCTGCCGAGCAGTCGCTGGACATCGAACAACGGCATGGTGGTGTGCTCGCGGACCGCGGCGATGTGCACCTGGAAGTCCTTCAGCCACGAAAGCACCGCGCGGGTCGGCTCCAGCTTCTCGCGGACCGGCATGGTCGCGATCAGCGGGCCGAGAATCGTCTCGGCGCCGCGAAGTTCGGCGGGACGGTGGGCCATGGTGAACCCGCACGCGACGTCGCTGGTGCCGTAGTAGTGCGACAGCACGATGAGCCACGCGCCTTGCACGATCGTGTTGAGCGTCAGCTGATTGACCCGTGCGAGCTCGCGCAGACCCGGTTCGAGGCCGGTCAGCATCAACTCGACGAACCCGTGGCTGGGCTCGCCTTCGACGGGCGGTTCACCGCCGAGGAACAGGGGCTCGGGCGGTTCGAACCCGGCCAGCTCGCGGCGCCAGAACTCGAGGCTCTCCTTGCCTTCCTGACCGTTCCACCAAGCCACGTAGTCGCGATACGGTCGCATGGGACGGAAATCGGCCTCGTGACTCAGACACTCGGCGCGGTAGGCGGTGATGAAGTCGGTCACCGCGAGCCCGAACGACCAGCCGTCCATCAGCAGATGGGACAGGCGCCAGGCGAAGATCCACGTCTGGGGTTCGCTGCGGATCACGGTGATCCGCATGAGCGGCGCCTTCTCCAGCTCGAAGCCCTCGATCCGTTCACGGTCGAGCCAGGCGTCGATCTTCTCCCGTTGCTCGGCCACCGGAATGTGCCGCCAGTCCAGCACCTCGAGGGGCAGTTCGGCGGAGCCGTGCACGACCTGCAGCGGCAGGCCTTCCGGCCGCCAGTGGAAGGACGTACGCAGGATCGGGTGCCGGTCGACCACTCGCTGCCAGGCCCGCTGGAACGCCGCGGTGTCGAGAGTGCCGTCGAAGGTGAGCAAAAGCTGTTCGATGTAGACGCCCGCCTCGGGACGCTTCAGCTGCTCGAACAGCAGCCCCTGCTGGATCGGAGCGAGCGCGTAGACGTCTTCGATGCCTTTGCGGCCGCCAGGTGTGGTCCCGGTTGCTGGATTCGAGCGCACGGTGGGGCTCTCTTTCGTCATCGATCGAGGTCGCTTTCGAGGGTGCTCAGGAAGGTGGTCAGCTCATCGGAGCCGATGCCCGCCAGCGGGAAGTCCGACGCCTCGTACCGGCCGGCGCCGGCTCCCGCGCAGTGTGCGGTGAGGGTGTCGACGGCGGCGGCGAAGGCTTCGGCGACCGCGGCGACCGCGTCGGGTGAACCGGTGTGGCGCCAGGAAAGCCTCAGTTCCCCGGCGACGAGGGCCGAGCCGACTTCCGCGAGGATTCCCTCTGCCGTGTGGCCGGTCGTGGGCCCGGCGAAGGTGTCGAGGACCATCGGCGTGACTCCGGGCAGCCAGTCGTGGTCGACCACTTCGCGCAGGTGGACGCGCGGCCCCTCGTGGGCCGCATCCGCGCCTTCACGACAACCCCGCTTGATTTCGGCGATGAGGTCGTCGAGGTCACCGCCGGGTGCGGGCACCATCCTGGACTCCACGAACATCCCGGCCGATCCGTCGAGCGCGAAATCGCGGACGGTCCGGTCCACGGTGAGCGATGGAGCGCCGCCCGGCCACTCTCGCAGCGCGAGCGTCAGTGCCGCCGCGAGTGCTTCGCCGAAGTCCAGATGGTGGCTCGAGAACACGGCATCACGAAACGCGCGAACGACGTCCGCGCCGAGGACGGTGACCAGCTCGCCCTCGAGCGGAACCGAACCGGATCCGGTGGGCGCGGCCACCTCCGAGATGTGGTTCCGCGACCACTCCAGGAAGCACTCCGGCCGGGACTCCCAGTCCACGCTGCCCCGTTCCGCGAGTCCCGTCGCGGCATGGGCGAGGTCGGTCAGCAGGACCCGCCAGGACGCGTCGTCGAGTACCACCGCCGAGCCGACCCAGACCAGCCGGTCCCGCTCGTCGCCGGTGGTGACGTGGACTAGCTTGGCCGGGACGGCTTCGGCGAGATCGATTTCCGCTGTCAGTTCGGTGACGATCTCGGCGAGCGCGGCCGAGCGGGTGGTGGCGGGCAGCCCCGAGAGGTCGATCACGGCGACCTCCGGGACGGCCAGGTCGTCGAGCAGGCCGGGAGTGCCGTCGTCCAGCGCGCCGAGCCGTAGCCTCAGGGCGGTGTGACGGGCCGCCACCTCCCTCAACGCTTCTTCGGTCCGGCCGGCGTCGAGCGACGTCTCCACGGAAACCCAGCTCACCACGTTCGCTTCGGCCAGCGCGGTCTGGGCGGCCGTGAGCGGCACCGCGTCGGCGTCGGTCACCGTCGTGGCGGCCGCCGCGGCACGTCCGGCGAGTTCGAGGAAGGTGGCGCTCTCGAACAGGTCCTGCGGGCGCAGGCGGAGGCCTTCGGCATCGGCCCGGCTGACCAGCTGGATACCCATGATCGAGTCGCCGCCCAGCTCGAAGAAGTTGTCGTCGGGGCCAGCGTCGTCCAGGGTGAGCACGTCGCCGGCGAGGACGAGCAGGCGCCCGAGGATCGCCTGAAGACCTGCTTCGACCTCGGTCGCCGCCCCGGCATGTCCCGCCCGCTCCGGGGCGGGCAGGGCTGCTCGGTCCACCTTTCCGTTGCTGCTCAAGGGAAGTTTGTCCAGCACGATGAAGTCGGCGGGAATCAGGTAGCCGGGTACGGTCCGCGACAGGTGAGCGCGGACGGAGTCCAGCAGGGCCGCCTCGTCGGTGCCCGGTTCGGCCGGGACCAGATACGCCACCAGCCGCTGCTGGGTGCGCGGCCCGACCGCGGTCGCCACCGCGGTCGTCAACGCCGGATGCTGCGCCAGCGCGTGTTCGACCTCGCCGAGCTCCACCCGGAACCCGCCGATCTTGACCTGGAAATCCTCCCGGCCGAGGAACTCGATCGCGCCGTCGGGCAGGTAGCGACCGAGGTCGCCGGTGCGGTAGAGCCGTTCCCCGGTAACCGGGTGGACGAAGAACGACTCGGCGGTGCGCTGTTCGTCGTTCCAGTAACAGGCCGCGACGCCGATGCCGCCGATGTAGAGCTGCCCGGCCGTCCACACAGGAGCGGGTTCGAGGCGGTCGTTGAGCACGTGGAAGGTCTGGTTGCGCAGGGGATAGCCGTACGGAATCGACGTCCAGTCCGCCGGGACTTCCCCGATCGGGTAGTGGATCGACCAGATGGCCGCCTCGGTGGCGCCGCCGAGGCTCATCACCGTCAGCTCCGGGGAGAGCGCACGGGCCCGGTCGGGCAGCCGGACCGGGATCCAGTCGCCGCTGAGCATCGCGAGCCGCAGAGGCAGCGAGGCGCCACCGCCCTCCAGATGAGTCACCAGCATCTCGAAGAGAGCGGGTACGGAGTTCCACACCGACACACCGTGTTCACGGATCAGTTCCTGCCATCGCTGGGGATCGCGGCGGGCGCCGGGTTCGGGCAGGACGAGCGCGCCACCCGCGCCGAGGACGCCGAAGACGTCGAACACCGAGAGGTCGAAACTCAGCGACGAAAGGCCGAGCACCCGGTCGTCGGCCGTGACGCCGAACCGCTCCACGACGTCGACCAGGGTGTTGACCGCGGCGGTGTGCGTCTCCGCGACCCCCTTCGGCGTCCCGGTGGAGCCGGAGGTGTAGATGACGTAGGCGATGTCATCCTCGCGGGCCGGGCAGGTCCAGCCCGTGACGTCCTCGCCGGTCGCGTCGTCGAAGGCCAGGTCGCCGAAGGTCAGAGTGTCCACTTCGGACGGCCAGTCGGCACTGTCGGCGACGACGCACTCCACCCCGGCGGCCTCGATCAACCATGCCCGGCGGCTGTCGGGCAGTTCCGGGTCGATCGGCACGTAGGTGGCTCCGGCCGCGGAAACCCCGGCCACGGCGACGATCTGCTGCCAGCCCTTGGCCAGCCCGACACCGACCACACTGCCACGGCCGAGCCCGCGGGCGACCAGGGTCCGCGCCAGATGCACGGCCCGGCCGGACAGTTCGCCGTGGCTCAACGTCTTCCCGGGGGTGATCACGGCGGGCCGCGCCGAGAAGGCGGGGTCGGCGCCGACCGCGAGCAGCCGGGTCGTCAGCAACCCGGTGGGAACGTCAGCCGCGGTGTCGTTGATCCGCTCCCGTTGCACGCGCTGCCATTCGGGCAGCGGGACCGAGGGCGGCCGCCGCCAGCCCTCGGGAGTGGCGAGCGTGGCCAGAAGGTCTTGGTAGGCCTCGAACATCTCGGCCATCATGCCGTCGGGGAACAGCTCGTCCACCGCGTGCCAGGCCAGTTGGAGGATCCCGCCGAATTCCAGGACGAAGTGGTCGATGGTGACCTGCGGGGTCTGCGAGATGAAGCGGGCCTGCTCGCCGAGCCAGTCCACCGGGGACGGCACGTTCGCCGGATCCTTCTCGGTCGAGAGCGCGCTGGTGAACACGACGGGCATCACCCCGCCCGCGGTGTCCCGGCGGACACGGTTGAGCTCACGCAGGATACGGACGCCGCTGACATACCGGTGTTCGAAGTCCTCCCAGGCCTGCCGCTGGATCTGCGCGACGAGATCGCCGAAGGTGTCCAGCGTCCGGGTGTCGACTTCCAGCAGTTCGAAGGACGCGAACTCACCGACCGTCGTGTCGACGTCCTGGTGCAGGGGAAGCCGGTTCACCGCGGTGAAGTTGAGCGTGAAGTGCTGGCTTTTGCTCCAGCGGGCGATCACCGTGGCGTAGGCGGCGACGAGCACGCTCGACGGCGTCGCCCCGTGCTCGCCGGCCTGTTCCTTGATCCGGGCCCAGACCTCCGCGTCGAGGATCGCGTGCCGCCGCACGAACTCGGGCCGGGTCAGCTCGCCGGGGGCGACCGCGGTGGGCAGTTCGGGCGCCGCGGGCAGTCGCTTGACCCGATTGCGCCAGTAGTCGAGGGAACGTTCGTAGAGTGCGGTCTCCTGCAACGCTTCTTCGGCCAGCACGTAGTCACGGAAGGACAGCTCCGGCGGATCGGCCGGGCGGGCCGGGTCCGCGTAGAACTCCCGCCACGCGGGCAGCACCTGGTAGAAGAAGCTGGCGACATCCGCGCACAGCAGGTCGAAGCCGATATGCGTGCGGAGCTTCCCGTCGCCGAGCCGGCTGACCCGAACCTCCCACAGCGGCCAGGTGTCCGCGGGCCGCACATCGGCGGCCATCCGCCCGGACACCTCGGCCAGCCGGGCCGCGGCGGTCTCCTCGTCGCATTCCCGGAGATCGAGGACCTCGAACCGGTAGTCGGGGACGTCGGCCAGTATTCGCTGACGCCCGTCGGCGAGCACGACGATCCGCAGCATCTCGTGCCGCCGCACCACCTGCCGCCAAGCCCGTTCGAGCCGGTCGAGGTCGAGCGTGTCGCTGTCGAACTCCAGGTACAGATGCGGGGCCACCCCGCCCATGTCGAAGCTCCCGAGCCTGCCGATCCACTGCGCCTGCTGCATTTCCGTCAGCGGGAACGGTTCGTGACGGCGATCGGGGGCCGGCGTGATGACGGGGAGTTCTTCGGCCGGTGTGGCGTCCGGGTCCTGTGTGGCGAGAAGTTCGGCCAGTGCGGCGATATTCGGCGCGGCGAGCAGTTGGGCCGGGGTGGCGACCCGGTGGAGGCGGCCACGCAGCCGGTTGAGCATCTGGGTGGCGAGCAGCGAATGCCCGCCCAGCTCGAAGAAGTTGTCGTGCACGCCGATCGGACCGAACCCGAAGAACTCCTCCCACAGGGCGGCGACGGCGTGCTCGAGGTCGTTCCGCGGCGCGGTGTAGGCGGTCAGCAGATGCTCGGGCCGGGAGGACGTCTCGGCCTCGGCGGCCTCGGCCGTCGCGGGGGTGTCGACGACGAGCTCGGCACCGGCTTCGCCTCGCGGTTCGACCCAATAACGCTTGTGCTGGAACGGATATCCCGGCAGGGGAAGCCGTTGTCGTGGGTCTTCGATGCGGGACCAGTCGACGTCCACGCCTGCCAGCCACAGCCCGGCGAACCCGGCCAGCAGTGACTCGGTGTCGGACCGTTCCTGGTCGGGACGGCGCAGGGTGGTGACCACGGCGGCGGCGGGCTCGACGGCCTGCCTCGCCAAGGTGCCCAAGGTGTTGCCGGGACCGACTTCCAGCAGCACGCAACGGCCGATCTTCGCGGCGACACCGACCGCGTCGCCGAACCGGACCGGGCGGCGCATATGCGTGCCCCAGTACTCGGGGTCGGTGGCCCGGTCGTCGTCGATCCACTCTCCGGTGACGGTGGAGACGAACGGGAGCCGAGGCGTGCGGAACCCGATCTCGCGCGCGAGCTCGGTGAAGGGCTCGACGATCGGATCGATCATCGAGGAGTGGAACGCGTGCGAAGTGTGGAGAGGCCGGGTCGACACGCCCTGATCGGTCAGCCGGTTCGCGAGGGCGTCCAGTGCGTCGTGGGGCCCGGAGACCACACACAACCCCGGCGCGTTCACCGCGGCGACGGAGAGTTCCGCGGGCAACAGGGGAAGGACGTCGGCCTCGTCGGCGGCGACCGAGAGCATGCCGCCGGACGGGAGTTCCTGCATCATCCGGCCGCGGGCGGCCACCAGCCGCAGGACGTCGGGCAGATCGACGACGCCTGCCACGGTCGCCGCGACGAACTCGCCGAGACTGTGGCCGACCATGGCGTCGGGGGTGACGCCCCAGGCGGCCAGCTGCTTGGCCAACGCGTATTCCGTGGTGAACAGCGCGGGCTGGGCCATTGACGTGTGGGCGAGCCGTCGCGCGGCGTCGTCCGGGTCGGTGTCGGCGGGTGGGTACAGGGCGGTGAGCAGGCTGGTGCCGAGCAACGGGCCGAGAATGGCGGCGCATTCGTCCACGGCCGCGCGATAGACGGGCTCGTCGCGGTAGAGGTCCGCGCCCATGCCCGGGTACTGGGTGCCTTGGCCCGGGAAGAGGAAGACGATCTTCGGCGGCGTCGCCGGGACCGCCGAACCGGCCACCCTCGCGGGGTCGGCGCCGTCGAGCAGCGCGGCGGCGTCTTCGGTGCTGGAGGCGACAAGCGCCCGGCGGAACCGCAGTGCGCTCCGGCCCAGCTGGGTCGCCGCCGCGACATCGGCGAGGTCGGCCGGGGCGCCGGTGTCGAGACCGGCCCGCAGATGCGCGGCCAGCCCGGCGCTCGACTGTTCGAGCGCCGCCGGGCTCTTGGCCGACAGCACGATCACCTGGGAGGCCCGCCGCGATGCGGGTGAGGGCCGGGCGGCCGGGGCTTCCTCGAGGACGGCGTGGGCGTTGGTTCCGCCGATGCCGAACGAGCTGACCCCGATCCGGCGGGGATGGCCGCCGGTCTTCCAGTCGGTGAGCGCGGTGTTGACGAAGAACGGGGTGGAGTCGAAGTCGATGCGGGGGTTAGGCCGCCGGAAGTGCGGGTCCGGCACGAGCTCGCGGTTGCGCAGCTGCAGGATGGCCTTGATCAGACTGGCGACCCCCGCCGCGGATTCGAGATGCCCGATGTTCGCCTTCACCGAGCCGATCGCGCAGAAGCTGGTTTCGTCTGTATGCGCGCCGAACGCCCTGGTCAGTGCCTTGATCTCGATCGGGTCGCCGACCGGTGTGCCGGTTCCGTGCGCTTCGAGCGCGGTGATGGTCCGCGCGTCGACACCACTCGCCGCGAGCGCCGCGCTGATCAGCCGGTCCTGGCCGGAGACGCTCGGCGCGGTGTAGCCGACCTTGTCGTCGCCGTCGTTGTTGACCGCGGTTGCCTTGAGCACGGCGAGGATCCGATCGCCGTCGGCGAGCGCGTCGTCGAGCCGCCGCAGCACGACCACGCCGACGCCGTTGCCGAACACGGTGCCCCGGCCGTCCGCGTCGAACGGTCGGCAATGCCCGTCGGGGGAGTAGATCAGGCCTTCTTCGTAGAGGTAACCGGCCTGGTGCGGAACCCGGACGGTGACGCCGCCCGCCAGTGCAGTCCCGCACTCGCCCGCCTGCAGTGCCCGTGCGGCCTGGTGGACGGCGACGAGCGAGCTGGAACACGCGGTCTGCACGGTGACCGAAGGGCCGGTGAGCCCGAGCAGGAACGAGGTGCGGCTGGCGAGGTAGTCCTTGTCGTTGTGGATCTGCAGTTCGAAGACCGCCGGGCTCATGACGATCCGGCTGCCGCCGAGGAGGTTCGACATCAGGTAGGCGGGCATGTTGGCGCCGGCGAACACCCCGACGTCGCTGTCGGTGCCCGGCCCGCGGCCCGCGTCTTCCAGCGCGTGCCAAGCGGTTTCGAGGAAGAGCCGCTGTTGCGGGTCGAGCAGGGCCGCCTCGCGGGGATTGATGCCGAAGAACTGCGCGTCGAACTGGTCGATGCCGTCCAGCAGCGGCGCCATGCGGACGTAATCGGGCCTGCCGGACACCTCCGGCGGAATCCCCTCGGCGAGCAGTTGTTCGTCGGTCAGCGCGGTGACGGATTCGACACCGTCGCGTAGATTCCGCCAGTACGCGGCCAAATCCGGGGCGCCGGGGAATCGGCCGGACATGCCGACGACGGCGATGTCGGCAGCCGCGGTTTCGGGGCGGGTCACTGGTCTGCCTCCTGCAGGGTCGCCGGGGAGAGCCGGGAGATGTCGTACTCGGTACGGCCGTCGATCGCGAGATCGGCCAGGATGCTCCCGAGCAGTGGCACGAATTTGAAGCCCCAGCCTGAGCTGTAGAGCAGCAGGTGCTCACCGTGCGGGAAGAGCCCGGCCGCCGAACCGAGGTGGAACTGTCGTTCCGGATCGCCCGGCAGCACGGCCAGGCAGGTTGAGGTGTGCACAGGCTCCGGATCGAGTGCGGGAAGGTGCTTGCCGACCCAGGAACCGAGTCGTTCGACATGGCGGGGATCGGGTCGTCCGGTCACCTGGTCCGCGTCGGCGAGGGGATGTACCTCGAAGACCGGCCCGAGCCGCACCAGTTCGCTCGGCGACCAGGGATTGCGGCCGAAACCGTAGAACAGGTTCGTATCCTCGTCGGTCGGCTGCTGGAACACGAACCAGAACGGGAAGTCCGCGGTCTCGTCACGGCGGCGCAGGGACACCAGCGCCATCTCGTAGAGCTTGATATCGAGCTTCGCGCCGAGCGGGCCGAGCAGTTCGTTGATCGAACCGCCGTTGGCCAGCACCACCTTGTCCGCGCGGTAGCCGCCGCGGTCGGTCCGCACGGTCACCCCGGAGGAATCGGGCAGCAGCTCCAGTACCCGTTCACCGCCGTGGAGGGCACAGCCGCCCGCTTGCGCGAGTCCGTAGAGCGCGGCGAGGGTGCCGCGGACGTCGATGGTGCCGCCGTCCGGCTGGAAGAATCCCTCGAAATGGCCGGGCAGCGCGGTGAAACCGTAGCGGCGCTCGATCTCCTTCGCCCGCAGCCATTCGTAGCCGACATCGAGTTTGTCCATGACCCTGGCGGTTTCGCTGATCTTGCCCTCGTTGGTGACCACGTCCACGTCGCCGAACCACAGACTGCCGATCGGGTGGATCAGCCGTCGTTCGGCTCGCGCTTCCAGCCGCTGCCACAGCGGGTAGGCCGCCAGGGTCAGGCGGAACAGGTCCTCCTGCGTGTACTGCAGCCGCCAGTGCCGTTCCGCTCCGCTGGTCCCGCTGCTCTCGTTGAAGAAGCCATGCCGGTCCAGCACGAGTGTGCGCTGCCCGCGCGCGGCGGCCTCCGCCGCCGTGGAGAGTCCGATCGGTCCGCCGCCGACCACGATGAGGTCGAACGAACTGCTGATGCCCATGGTCTTCCGTTCCTGCGCTGTCGGTTTCCGGTCGCTCTTCACGGGGCGGCGCTCACGGAGCGGCCAGCGCCGCGGTGCCGGTCGAAACCTCGGTGAGAACCGCCTCGAGCGCCTCGAGCAGGTGGCCGACCTCCTGGTCGGACAGGGTCGGCTGGCAAGGCACGTTGATCTGCTGGGTGAACCAGAGGCGCTCGGCGACCGGGCATTCCCCCGGCCGATGCCCGCGCGCCTGCCATTCCGGGAGCAGGTGCAGCGGGAAATACCGCAGCTGCATTTCGACGCCGTACCGGGACAGCCGGTCGACGATGGCGTCCCGGTCGGCTCCGCTGCCGGGGTCGACGAAGAAGGTGTAGAGGTGGTAGGCGTTCATGACCCCGGGCCGTTCGGGAAGCAGGCGGACGAACGGGAATCTCGCCAGTACCTCGGTGATCCGGCCCGCGATTTCCCGGCGTCGCCCGACCAGGGAGTCGAGCCTGCGCAGCTGGGCGAGCCCGACCGCGGCGCCCGCCTCCGACAGCGTCGCGTTCGTTCCGGGGTGGCGCAGCTCGACACAGGCGTGCGAATACGAATTCCCCGGATGCAGCATCCAGGCTGGAGCGTCGTCCCGGCCGCCGAACCGTTGCGCCGAAGGGACATAGACGGCGTCGGAATCGTTGGAACGGATGCGATCGAGCCGTTCCGCCCATTCGTCGGACGCCACGGTGATCATCCCGCCCTCGCCGAGGGTGGTGATGTTCTTGCTGGAGTGGAAGCTGAAGCAGCCGATATCGGCCAGCGCGCCGGGACGCCGGCCGTGATAGACGCTGCCCAGCGCGTGCGCGCAGTCTTCGATCACCCTGATGCCGTGCTGCCGGGCGAGCCGCATGATCGGGTCCATGTCGGCGGGCAGGCCGCCGTAGTGCACGATCAGGATCGCCCGGGTGCGTGGCCCGATGAGTGCTTCGATACTCGCCGGGTCTGCGTTGAGGGTGTTCTCGTCGACGTCGCAGAAACGAACGGTGACCGGCAGGTCCAGCAGCGGCTGGATGGTCGCCTTGTACGTCTGTGGTGTGGCGATGACTTCGTCGCCGTGGTTCAGGCCGAGCAGGCCGACGGCCAACGCGAGCGCCACGGTGCCACTGGTGACCGAAAGCGCGTGGCGGCTGCCGACGAGTTCGCGGAACCGATTGTCGAACTCCGTGCGATAGCCGCCCGAAGACAGCGGGGCCTGCGACCGCACGAGCGCGGAAAGCGCGTCCAGTTCGGGTTCACCGAGAAGGCTTCCCCTGCTCGGATACGGGACCAGGTAGCGCTCAGCTATGGACATCGATATGCCACTTCCCCCCAGTAAAGGACTTTCCGTCGCTCGGCTTTCATCTTCGAACGGCCGTGCGTGCACCCGGTATCCACCGTTGGATGTTGGCGGTTCTACGACCAGTCGCATCCCGGTCGCGGTTGTAGAACCACAGATGGACGCGAGGACAGTGCTGCTTGAAGTACGGTTCGGTTCATGAGCGAACTACGCGGGATCCTCGCCGAACTGGGCGTCGAAGAAGCGGACATCGACGCGGATTCCCGGCTGCGTGCGCATCTCGCTCTCGACTCGACCGAGACGGTCGAGCTCGAGGCGGTGTTGAAGGCGCGCTTCGGCGTTGTCGTGGACTTGTGGGACAAGCACGACTACAGCCTTTCCGAGCTCGAGGAGCACATCGCACGAGCACGAGAGTGAGGAAAGCCATGTGGGACAAGCTGGTCAGGATCGATCCGCGGCGAGCTCGGCGGTATCGGGACATGGGATTGTGGGGGCCGGACCGGGTGGACGAGACCGTGCTGGCCCACTCTTCCTCACGCGGCGGTGAACTCGCCCTGGTCTCCGGTGAACGGACATTGACCCACGGCGAGTTGCGACTCGCGGTGGATGCCTGTGCGAAACGGTTGAAGGACAACGGAATCCGGCGCGGGGACCTGGTGCTGGTCCAGCTGCCGAACGACATCGAACTCGTCGTGCTGACGCTGGCGTCGTCCAAGATCGGCGCGGCGCCGGTGCTCACTCCGACCGCGTTGCGCGAGTACGAACTCGACCATGTCGCCAGGAACACCCGTCCGGTCGCCATGGCGGTACCCGCCCGGCACGCCCGGTACGACCACTTCGCCCTCGCACGGCGGCTTCGTGCCGGGCATCCGTCCCTGCGCACCCTCTTCGTGTCCGATGTGGACAGCCCGGATGCGGTGGACCTCGCCGCCCTGTGTGCGCTGCCAGGGTCGCCGGGCGAGCTCGTCGAAGGCGAACTGGCGACGCTGGACGACCCGGCGTTGTGCCTGTTGTCCAACGGCACCACCGGCCCGCCCAAGGTGATTCCGCGGCTGCAGGAGGCATACGGCTATCAGCTGCGGACGACACCCGGCCTTGCCGGGATCGGTCCCGGCTCGGTGTACCTCGCGGTCATGCCCGCCACCCACGGGTTCGTGCTGGGCTGTCCCGGAATCCTCGGGACACTCGGTGCCGGCGGCACGGTCGTCCTCGGGCCGTCGACCGAGCCGGAGGCGACCTTCGCCCTGATCGAACGTCATCTCGTGACCCACTGCACGCTGGTACCGGCACTGGCCGAACGCTGGGCCGACGCCGCCGAGGACAGCGGATTCGACCTGACCAGCCTCGAGGTGATCCAGGTCGGCGGCGCCCGGCCGCGGCCGGGCCAGATCGAACGGATCCCGGAGGTGCTCGGCTGCGTGGTGCAGCAGTGCTATGGCATGAGCGAAGGCTTGCTGAACTACACCCCGGTCGATGCCGATGGTGATGTCGCGTTCCACACCCAAGGACTGCCCGCCTCGCCCGCGGACGAGATCCGGATCCTGGACGACACCGGTGCGCCGGTACCTCCCGGCGATACGGGCGAACTGCTGACTCGCGGCCCGTACACGGTCGGCGGTTACTACGGCGACCAGGAAGCGACCGCCGGTGCGTTCACCGCGGACGGCTTCTACCGCACCGGTGACCTGGTCAGCCTGCACCCGTCCGGATCGCTGGTGGTCGAGGGGCGTTCCCACGACGTCGTCAACCGAGGAGGGGAGAAGATCCCGGCCGCCGAGTTGGAATTACTGGCCGCCGAGCATCCTGGGATCGCAGCGGCGGCGGTGGTCGCCGCCCCGCATCCGCGCTTCGGTGAAATCGTCTGCCTGTATGTGGTCCCGCAAGGCGACGAGATCCCGGAACTGCCGGACGTCCGGCGCTTCCTGCAGGACCGAGGACTGGCTCGATTCAAGCTGCCGGAGCGCATGGAGGTGCTCGACGAGTTCCCGTACCTGGGCATCGGGAAGGTCGACAAGTCCGCCTTGCGTGCGGACCTCGCCGCCCGGTCGACACCACAGCTGTCCTAAGTGGACAATTTGGCTCGCGCGTGTCCTGGCCCGTGTCGTCCGTCTGATCACGCGTGTCGTCCCGCTGATCACGCGTGTCGTCCGTCTGGTCACGTCAGTTCCGGGTCCGGTCACGGGCCCGCCACCGCTCCGGCATCGCTCTCGCCGACCATCCGGCGAGAGCGATGCCGGAGCGGTCAGATCCAGCCGTCCAGCGCCTTCAGGAAGTTGGGGAAGTCGTCGACGTGGACATTGTGCGAAGTTCCCGTGACCGCCCGCACGGTGAACCCGAGTGCCTTGAGTTCGACCTGGCGCGGCGGTGTGGTCAGTACGCTCGGGTCGGCCAGCACGACCAGTGACGGCACCGCTTCGATGACCGGCACGTAGGCCGTTTCCAGGTAATCCATGTAGGTCGTGCGGATGTCCCAATCGGACAGTTCCTCGAGCCGGACCGCGCGGGCTTCCGGGCTCCAGTGCGGGAAGAGGCGTTCCAGGTCCGCCATGGTGTAGTCCTTCTGCGGGCGGATGACCTGCTTCATCGCGACGCCGAAACCACCTTCGGTCACCCACCACGCGGGGTCGTCGTAGATCGCCCGCGCCGGGCGCAACCGTTCGGCCAGCATCGAGAGTACGACACCGCCCACGGAATGGCCGACGACCAGTTCGGGGCGGTCCGGCACGACCGTGAGGACGTCGTCCGCCCAGAGTTCACGGCTGTAACGGCCGCGAGGACTCTTGCCGTGACCGCGGAGATCCGGGGCCAGTACGTGATAGCCCCTCGCGGCCAGTTCGGGGCCCAGCTCCCACCAGGTCTTCGAACTCCCTGACAAGCCGTGCAGCAGCACGGCCGTCCTGTCCCCCTCGCCCCATTCCCTGACGTGTAGCGCCACCATTGCAGTTCTCCCTCCAGATTCAGCTCTGCGGCCGGTTCCTTGCCACTTGCAAAGTGGCCTCGTTCCAGTCACCACGGCGATCCGCGTCCGGGAACAGATTTCCCGCGATCGCGACGGACTCCCGTTGGGTCTGTTCGGTCATCGGCCGGTTCACGGCCTCCCATTCCACGAGCGCGCTCTCGAGGTCCGTCGCGTTGTCGACCGCTCTGGCGAGGTTCAGCGCGTTGAGCATCGCGGTGCCCGCGCCCTGCCCGATGGTGGGCGGCATCGCGTGCGCCGCGTCGCCGAGGAGCGCCACCCGGCCTGCCGACCAGCTCTTCAGCCGGATGGCCTCGTACTGGTCCTGGCGCACCCGGCCGGGTAATTCGCCGAGCACCTCGCGCAGTGGCGGAAACGATTCGATCCACGTTCGCGGGTCGAGTGGCGCGTCGAGTGCCGGATCCCCGGGGAGCGCGCCGAGCAGCAGGTACAGATCGGTGGCGTTGCACGGCACGTAGAGCACTCGCCTGCGGGCGTCGTGGTTCCAGAAGCTGGCGTAGTTGCGCCACCGGCCCGCACAGTCCGGTACCCGGTCCATCGGCACCAGGAACCGCAGGACGGTGAACGGGAAGACGGTGTGGTCGTCCAGCAGATCCAGCGAAGTCCGTACGGCCGAACGGATGCCGTCGGCGGCGACGACGAGATCCGCGGCGCGGCGCGTGCCGTCCCCGGTGACGAGGACGCCGCCGGGTTCGGCCGCGCTCACCCGGGATCCGGCCAGGAACCGGACTCCGGCGGCACGCGCGGCCGTCAGCAGGATGGTGTGCAGATCCTGACGAGTGAGCGTGACCATGCGGACACCACCGGGCAGCGGAAGGTCGTTCCGTCGCAGGACTTCGTCCGTGGCGGTGCGTTCTTCCCACTCCGGTGCCTGGTGCGCGCGGGCGAGCACGATCTCTTCGAGGCTGAGCTCGTGAAGCACCTGTAAACCGTTTTCCCAGAGAAAGATCCCGGCTCCGAAGGCGCGCAGCGTGTCCGCCTGCTCGTGGACGGATACGGCCCAGCCCCTGCGGGCGAGTTCGATGGCCACGGTCAAACCGGCGAATCCGGCGCCGACGATCTCCGCTGTGCGTTTCACCTTTCACAGCTTGGTCGCACCGCTACGGCGCCGGAATCCACCGGAGGTCCACGAAAGGGCTTACATCCTGCCGCCCGCGGTGAGGTGCCAGCCGGACGCGCGATCGTTCTGGGTCCAGATCCGGGCGAACATCCCGTCGGTTCGCAGCAGTTCGGCCGGCGTGCCGAGTTCGGCGACCTCGCCGGCTTCGAGAGCGACGACGTTGTCCGCGCCGGCCAGCGTGCCCGGACGGTGCGCGATCACGATCACCGTGCGGTCCGGATCCGCGCACAGGTCGGCGATCGCCGCTTGGACCATGCTCTCGTTCTCCGGATCGAGTGCCGAGCTGACCTCGTCCAGCAGGACGATCCGCGCCTGTTTGACGAACGCGCGGGCGATCGAGACTCGCTGCCGTTCGCCGCCTGACAGCTGAGCGCCGCCTTCACCGACCCGTGTCCGCCAGCCGTCGGGCAGCCGGGCTACGACCTCGTCGAGCCGCGCCGCCCGCGCCGCCTCGGCGAATTCCGCCTCGGTCGCCTCAGGCCGGGCCAGCCGGACGTTCTCCTCGATCGTGCCGTCGAAGAGGTAGACGTCCTGGAAGACGATCGCCACCGAGCGCATCAGCGTGTCGTTGTCCAGTTCACGGACGTCGGTGCCGCCGATTCGGACGGTCCCCGCGGTCACGTCGGCGAACCGCGCGACCAGCCGGGTGACCGTGGTCTTACCGGACCCGGACGGGCCGACGAGCGCCGTCGTGGTCCCCGCTGGACACCGGAACGACACGGAACGCAGGGCCGGCGCCGCGCCACCGTAGGAAAACGTGACGCCATCGAATTCGATGTCGGTTCCGGCAAGACGCTGTACGGGGTTCGCGGCCGCGGGCAACGGTGCCGTTCGGAGCACCGCTTCGACCTGGCCGAGCGCGTTCTCCATCGACCGCAGTCCGCCGACGAGCCCGCTCAGCGCACCCAGCGGTTCCAGGTACCGGACCGCCAGCACCAGCAGGGCCACCGCGTCCGGTACCGAGAGATCACCGCCCAACAGGAGAGCAGTGGCCAGCACGAGCATCGCGACGAAAGCGACGAGGACGACGCCGGCATAACCCAGTCCGGGAACCAGTGCCCGGCGCAGCCCGCGCCGGTAGCGCAGCCGGTGCTCTTCGAGCGAGTCCTGCAGCCGCCGCCCGCCCGTATCGCCGTGCCCGGCGGCGCGAAGCACGGGCTGCGCCTGCCCCAGCTCCAGTGCGCGTCCTGCCACCTCGGTCGTCGCCTCGTCGAGTTCTTCGTTGATCTCGGCGGCGATCCGCCCGGACCGGCGCAGCACGAACACCGCGACCGGCGTGGTGGCCAGCAACAGCAGGCCGAGCCGCCAGTCGAGGACGAAGATCGCGGTCACCAGGGTCAGCGGCACCACGGTCGCCTGGACGACCTGCGGGCCGAGCTGCGCGATCAGCCGGGAGAGGTCGCCGGTGGCGGCGGTGACCGTCCGGCCGAGCCGAGCCTTGGTGACCGCATCGAACCAGCCCAGCGGCAGTGTCGTCGCGTGGGCCATGAGCCGTCGCCGCAATGTCGCCGAAAGCCGCATACTCGCGGCGAATCCGACCGGGGTGGCGATGACGGTGAGGATCCAGTGCAGGAGGACGCCAGCCGCGCCGAGGACCAGCCAAGGCGTGGCCGCGGCGAAGTCGACCGGATCGGCGAGCAGAGCGTGGAGGATCGGGATGAGCAGGATGAACAGCAGACCCTGCAGCACGGAGAGCACGACGTGCAGCGCGCCCAGTTTCACGAGCAGGCCTGGTTGCGGCCACAGTGCCAGCAGCCGGCGGATCACGGGCGTTCCTCCGTTCCGGTCAGGTGCTGGGCCCGCCACATCCGGGCGTAACGCCCGTCTGCGGCCAGCAGGGCCCGATGTGTGCCGGATTCCGCGATCCGGCCGTCGTCCAGCACGAGAATCCGGTCGGCGTCGACGATGGTCCGGAGCCGGTGCGCGATGACGATGAGCGTCCGCCCGGCGGTCAGCCGGGTGACGGCTTCCTGGATCGCGGTCTCGTTGTCCGGGTCGACCGCGGCGGTGGCCTCGTCGAGTACCACGATCGGGGCGTCGCCGAGAATCGCGCGAGCGAGCGCGAGCCGTTGCCGCTCGCCGCCCGACAGGCCCGCGGTCCCGTCACCGAGGACCGTGTCGTATCCCTCCGGCAGGCCCTCGATCACGTCGTGGATTTGCGCTTCTCTTGCTGCTTCCCGGACTTCGTCGTCGGAGGCGCCGGGCCTGCCGATTCGGATGTTCTCCAGGACGGTGTCACGCAGCAGGATGGCGTCCTGGAACACGAGCGCGAACCGCGAAAGCAGTTCTCGCTGCTCGATGTCCCTGACGTCCACCCCGCCCAGCCGGATCGACCCCGCTGTCACGTCATGGAAGCGGGGGAGCAGCATCGCGAGCGTGCTCTTGCCGGAACCGGACGGGCCGACGATCGCGGTCATCGTGCCCGGCGGGCAGGTCGCGGTGATCCCGTCGAGCGCCATCCGGTCGTCGTCGTAGGAGAACCGGACGTCTTCGAGTTCGAGCAGGGTGCCGTCAGGGACCTTCGGCCGCTCGGGCTCCGGCAGCGCCGGCCTCGCGAGCAGCTCCTCGAGGTGCCCGGCGGCCATCCGCGCCTTGCGCAGGGTCTGCGTGCTCTGGACCACCGGCAGGATCGGAGTGGGCAGTCCGGCGCCGACGACCAAGAACGGCAACAGTTCCGGCACCGTGAGCGAGCCGGCCGAGACGAACGCCGATCCGGCGGCGAGCACGACCGTCAGCACGGTCACTTCGGACATCATGACGCGGGTCATGGCCGAGCTGCGCTTGCTTTCGGACACCCAGACCCGCATCGCCTCGGTGTGCTCGTCGACGGCTTCGGAGAAGCGGCGCATGATGCCACCGTCGGCACCGAACGTCTTCACCACCGAGATTCCGTCGGCGTATTCGACGGTGGCCGCGCCGATACGGCGCTCGGCCGCCATCAGACGCCGGACGTGGTGAGGCAGGGATCGCATCGACAGCCGGTAGCCGACCACCATCAAGGCCGGGACCGAAAGGGTGATCAGGGCCATTCGCCAGTCGACGGCGACGAGGTAGGCGAAACCGCAGACGACCGCGGTCGCGGCCGCGACCAGTTCGCCCAGTGCGTGGGCGATGAGGTGGTGCATCTCTTCGATGTCGTCGGTCAGCGCCTTCTTGACCTGACTGGCACCGGCGTCACGGAACCAGCCGAGCGGGAGCCGCCCGAGATGGCTGACGAGCCGGGTACGCAGGTCGTGCTGGAGCTCGGCGTCGGCGTAGTGGCCGAGATCGCTGCCGAACCCGGACGCGATCAGCCGTACGACAGCGCCTGCCGCGCCGACGGCGGTCCACGTCCAGACCGCGGCCGCGGGGTCGGTCGTGGTGAGCACGGCGCGGGCGATCTCGGCGGCGGCGACATAAGGGAGCAAACCGGCCACCGCGCCGAGCGCGGCCAGCGTGGCCGCGGTGATCAGGCGCCCGCGGACCGGGCGCAGCAGACGTGCCGCGGCCCCGGTCGTGGCCGGTCGCGGTGGCGAGGGTGATCGCGATGGCGGGTTCGACGTCGGAGTGGGCAAGGCTTTTTCGACTGTGGTCACGATTTCCTTCGATCAGGCGGCGATGGTGGTGTGAGGAGCCGGATTGGGGTGGGCGCACCGGGCAATACCCCGAGCGCGAGCGGGAACAGAGGGGCGAGCACCATCACCACCCGCGCGACGAAAGGGGATGAGAAGCCGGTCTTCCTGCACCAGGTCAAGCGAAGCGGGCAGCACGACCCCGCGCCGCTTACCCCTGTTTTCGCAAACGCTTTTCATTAAGGCCAGCTTGGCAGCTCAAGTCGACTTGAGGTCAAGGTCGACCTCGAGTGATCTTCACTCGTTCGGGGTCTGCATGTTGATCTCAAGCCGACTTGAGCTGCCACGCTCGGGTGCGGATTCCCGCTGACCGTCACGACGGTGCGGCCTCGACAACGGCAGGGAGTGAGTGTCATGTGCGGCATCGCCGGATGGGTCGACTGGCAACGCGACCTCGGCACCGAGCACCGGGTGCTGGACGCCATGACCGAGACGCTCTTACCGCGAGGCCCGGACAGTGCCGGCATCTGGTTGTCCGAGCGGGCGGCCTTCGGGCACCGGCGGCTCGCGGTCGTCGATCTGGTGGGCGGGGCGCAGCCCATGCTCGCGAGCCGGGACGGGGAGGAGCCGTCCGTGGTCACCTTCAGCGGCGAGATCTACAACTTCCGCGAACTGCGGGCGGAACTGACGGACCGGGGGCACGGGTTCCGTACCCGGTCCGACACGGAGGTGTTGCTGCGGGCCTACCTGGAATGGGGTACGCGGTGTGTGGAGCGGTTCACCGGCATGTTCGCCTTCGGTATCTGGGACCCTGAGTTGCAGAGCCTGCTTCTCGCGCGGGACCGGCTGGGGGTGAAACCGCTCTTCTACCTGCCCTACGACAGTGGTGTGGTGTTCGGCTCCGAGTTGAAGACGCTGCTGGCGCATCCGTTCGTCCAGCCCCGCGTGCGGGCAGAGGGCCTTGCCGAGATGTTCTGCTTCACGCACACGCCGGGCGCGGGCGTGTTCGAAAACGTCCACGCCGTGCGCGCGGGACACCAAGTCCTGGCGACCAGGGCGGGCTGTGTCGAGATTCCTTACTGGCGGCTGGAAAGCAGGCCGCACGAAGACGACCTTCCCACCACTGTCCACAAAGTACGGACACTGCTCGGCGACGCGGTCGCCCAGCAGTTGGTGGCGGACGTCGAGGTCGGCACGCTGCTCTCCGGCGGGCTCGACTCCAGCGCGGTCACGGCGCTGGCCGCCGGAGCACCGCACCGCACCGGCACGCTGATCACCTGCTCGGTCGATTTCCAGGGCGCGGACGAGTACTTCCGGCCGGACACGGTCCGGCCCGAACGGGACGCCGAGTACGCCAGGCAGGTCTCCGCGCACGTCGGCTCCAAGCATCTGGAGGTCGTGCTCACGCCGGAGGACGTGATCCGAGCACGCTCGGAGGCCCTGCAGGCACGCGACCTGCCCGGCTTCGGCGACATCAACGCGGCGCAATACTTGATGTTCCGCGAGCTGAAGCAGCACGTCACGGTCGCGCTCTCCGGTGAGTCCGCGGACGAGTCGTTCGGCGGGTATCCGTGGTTCACCCCGGCAGGCGGGCTGAACGCGCCCACGTTCCCGTGGACCGGCAACGTCCCGGCGATCGAGTCCGTGCTGGCTCCGGAATTACGGGCGCGGTTGCGCATGCGTGAATACGTCGCCGACCGCTATGCCGACGCGCTCGCCGAGATCCCGGAGATCGAAGGCGAATCCGCGGCGGATGCGTCGATCCGCCGGATGTTCCACCTCAACCTCACCCGGTGGCTCGGCGTGCTGCTGAACTTCACGGACCGGATGAGCATGCGCGCCGGGCTCGAAGTGCGTGTCCCGTTCTGCGATCACCGGCTGGTCGAATACCTGTGGAACACGCCTTGGGCGATGAAGAGCACGGGCGGCCGGGCCAAGGGACTGCTCATCGACGCGGTCACCGACCTGTTGCCTGAAGCCGTGCTGAAGCGGAAGAAGACGTCGTTCCCGGTCGACCCGCATCCCGGCTATGAACGGCTCCTGCGTGGGCAGCTAAGGGACGAGCTGGCCGATCCCGGCTCCCGCCTCGCGCCCCTGCTCGACCGCGTGGCGACAACCGAGCTCCTTGAGCGGACGCAGCCCGCGGTGGGTGTTTGGCGGCAGGTCGACACGATCTCCTTCTGGCTCCAGACGGCCGAATGGCTGCGGATCCACAACGTGACCGTGGACGTATAGGGCACGACGCGGGCCCCCGATCGGGCGTCGTCCGTGCTCGACCGGTGATCCGGGGAGATGGGGTCGCAGCGCGGGGGACCGTCGAGCTTTGACATGGAAGTGGGGTGAAGGCTCCCTTTGCCGGGTCTGAAGCGACGAAGGACGCCTTCGGCCCTGGTCGGGCGCAGGGGACGAGTGGTCGGAGCAGCCTCGCTAGATAGGACGTAATGAACTGATTGAGAACTCATTGTCCGATTTCGTAACCTCGAACCCTCGCTAATCGTGAGAGAAGAAGTGAATGACGGTGAGCAATGTCACTATGCTTGCAATGGTGACATTCATGTCGAATTCTAGGTTGACTATCATCCGGCCGCACGGTGTAGGAGCCGTAGCGGGTGTGGTGATTTGCTGGTGTATTGGTAATCAATCGGTAAAAGATGGGCAATAGTCCGAATTGGCCCTATTGCTTGTGTGAGGAGATTACTTTGACGTTTGTTGGTTCTGCCCGAGCCGGAGTCCTCGCCGCTGTGATCGCGACGGCTGTCTGTTCAGGTGCCGCGGCCGCCCAGGCTGCTCCAGCCGGCTTGCCTACTTACGCGCAATGGCAGGCGGACGTGACGAAGGTGATGGACCCGGCGATCCCGTGGTTGCGAAGTCATCTCGCCGAAGGCGGTGACAAGCCGGCGATCGTGCTCGACATCGACAACACGTCCCTGGAGACGCACTATCACCCGGGACAGCCGAACAAGCCGGTCCTCGAAGTCACTCAATGGGCGGCTGAACACGGGGTTGCCGTGCTCTTCGCGACAGCCCGAAGCGAGTCCTCTGTTTCTTACAGCACCAAACAGCTCACCGACGCAGGGTACCGGGTCGACGGTCTGTGTACGGCTAAGGCCGGTGATGAGGGGCAAGGTGCCACCAAACAGCGGTGCCGCCAGCTATTCACCGACGAGGGCTACGTGATTCTGGCGAATATCGGTAACCGGGCGCACGACATGGCGGGCGGCAACTATCTCCAGGGCTACCAGCTTCCGGACTACCACGACCAGCTGTCCTGACGGTCATCGTTCGGATTAGTGATGGGTAAGGCGAAGGTGGCGGGTTCGTAAAGGTGCTCGCGGGTACCTCGCTCGGTACATCGGGAACATTCGGCTGATCAACCGGCCGTGCACCTGATCTCACCCACGCGCTCCGGTGACTACATCACCCGGAAGTTCCGTCGCGCTGCCGGTACTTGGAGCGCGAAACACGTCAAACCGTAAGGCCATCGCGCCTTCGGCGTGCCTGGCCAAAGCCGGAGAGCCTTGGCCAGGCATGCCCGAGGCTGCTTCACCCCGCGACCACGACCTCGGTTGTCAAGGGTTGCTCGCCGGCGACCCGCGCAGGCCGCTCCCGGTCTACCAGCTCCGCCTGCGCGACAGCGGTACGGAACGTGACGTCCCACAAGGTCGGGGCTTCAGCCTGATATGCCTCATCCCTGGACAGATTGTGCAGAAAGGCACGCTGAGAGATTATCCGGGCATTTCGGTCGATGGTCTGGTAGGTCATTCCCCAATCGACGGAGAGGCCTAGGCGTCGCCACAGTTCTTCGAAGACCTTTCGTCCGTCTCAGTAAGACGTTCGCAGAGTTCGATGAAGTTCTGCCGGGAACACGATATGACCTCTTTGCCCGGCTTCTCTGGAGGCTGGAAGTCAGGATCATACGGAAGCGCGGGGTCGCACGTGACACCGAAATAGTTCTGCACCCGGCGTTCCGTGGGCAGGCCGTTATCGTCCCAGTCCATCGGGTAGAACACCTCAAGCCCGCGCATGCGCTTGTACCGGGCGATGATGTCAGTGTGGGTATAGGAGAAAACGTGCCCGATGTGCAGGGACCCGCTCACGGTCGGCAGAGGGGTGTCAATAGAGTAGACGTCGGCCGGGTGTTTGCTGCGATCGAACCGGAACGTGCCGTTGCTCTCCCATACCGGCGCCCACTTCTCCTCAAGGTCGTCTATCCCGACCTTGTCCGGAGCCTGAGCGCTCTGCGCCGACAAACCCGTAGCCATGGAGAAATCCTATAGACGTCACATGAGGTTGCGTCCAGGACTCTCCGGTCGCACTTTGCCCAGGCCAAGGATTATGTCTGTGGCTACACCTCGCCCAAGGCAACAGAAGTGGACAAAACGAGCATTTTCACGGGTCAGCGCGGCCGGGCGAAATATATAGTCTTGCTTATACGTGTGCGGTTCACCGCAGTATTGCGGCAAGCGAATACGCCAGGCAGTCAAGTATCGGGCCGATGTCCGAAATATCCGGAAAGCTGCGCTGTGGTCTACGCGCGGAATTCGGCCGGGCATGACCGAACTGACACCTTCGAGTGATCACGGACGGTTTTACTTTCGCGCATCGCCATTGCCGCAATACCTTGCATAAGTCAGCGGGTCATTCCCGCGGCGGCAGCCGTCCGCTGCTACCGCATGCCCGTGAAGTTATGCAGATAGGAACATTTATGAACAAGGTCATCCTGAAGAGGTCTGTGATCGCCGGCGTACTCGCAGTTGGCGCGATGACGGCTGCGGCCACCACGGCGTCCGCCTCACCGGCTGCGACGAACCACGACAACGGCGGGCACTACAACGGTGGTGTCAGCATCCTGAACAATGTGTGCGCGCTCCCGTGGAACTGGATCGGCCCTGGCAACATCGGTAACCCGGGAAGCGGCAGCAACTACAGTGCCTGCAACGGAAATACCGCCGAGCACCACAGCGGCGTCAGCATCGGCGACAACCTGTGTGTCGCGCCGTGGTTGTGGAATGGCCCGCTGAACATCCTGAACCCTGGCAGTGAGGCCGACTACAGCGCCTGCAACGGGAATGCGAGCTGATCTCCACATTCGATCGGTTTACAACGAACGTATCCGGTCGGCGGCCATGTCCGTCGACCGGATACGTTCGCTGGTACCAGTAGTCAGTTTGCATTGGATTCACGTGACCGTTCCGGTTCGTCAGCGTCGTCCATGATCACGATCTTCACACCAACCGGGAGACCGGCCAGAGTGGGCTCATGCGGCAGCCAGCTGTTCCAGCAGAACGCTGACGTCCGAGGCGCCGTCGGCAACGTGAGTACCACGGTCAGCGACTTGATTTGGTTGTGCAGTCGAGGAAGGATCTCGAGCGACGACGGCGCCCTGGATTGCGGCATGATTTCCGTCTCTTTTCTCGCGATCCTACCTGGCTGGCTCGAAACCTCGGCTACGCGAATATCTCGACGGGGTACCGACGGCTGATACCCGGGCCGATCTCGACCGGGCGAACGCGGCGAGCAATCCGGCCGTGGACAGCCAGGAGTGGGCGGCTGCGCCAGCGCGCCGAATTCCGGCACCCGGAAACCGGGATCGCGGCAGCCGCGGGCCTGAGTGAATTCCGCGGGGGCGAAGGGGGCGGGTCCCCTTCGCCGCCGATTCCGCCAGCGTTGGAACTGGGACCGGTCTGCTCATCGTGGTCCTCGCCGGTCATCCGGTTCTCGTTGACGGCCTGTCTCATCGGGGCGGCGATCGGGCGGTTCGTGATCGGACCTGTCAGTCCGTTGTGGCGTAGCTGGGTTTCACCGTCGATCACCGGCACGTGTGGCGGTACCCACCGATCGAGTGGTATTGATTGTCATTATCATTATTGAGGGGTTGGACCCGGCTCGTGGGAACTCCGTATGCGCTGACGGCGGTTGGCCTTACTTGCTGTTTGGGTGTACCGGGCCGGTGGAAGACTGTGATGACGAGGAGCCCCGGTGTCCGTTCCACCCAGCTGCGGTGATCCGCAGCGCTTCCCCTTTTCCCCCGCCGTGGCGCGCCGGGCGTTCCTCCGCGGAGCGGTGGGGACTGCGGCGCTGGCGGCCTCGTCCGGCGTGCTCGCCGCGTGCGGCGGCCGCAGCGGCTCCGCCGCGGGCGGTCTGGCGAAGGCGGGCACGCTGCGGATCGGGGCGAAGAGCGCACCCGCCGACGCGCTGAACATCCTGACCAGCACCGGCTCCGTCGACTACATGGCGATGTGGGCGCTCTACGATCCGCTGGTCCAGCTGGTCGGAGACAAGATCGAGATGGTGCTGGCCGAGTCGATCGAACCGAACGCCGACGCCACCGTCTACACGATCCGGATCCGCGACGGTGTGCGCTTTCA
Source organism: Amycolatopsis sp. NPDC043887 (assembly GCF_056435665.1). Taxonomy (NCBI): domain Bacteria; kingdom Bacillati; phylum Actinomycetota; class Actinomycetes; order Pseudonocardiales; family Pseudonocardiaceae; genus Amycolatopsis; species Amycolatopsis sp. NPDC043887. The sequence goes on along the minus strand of NZ_JBWKEB010000006.1, from coordinate 403,476 downwards.
CAGCGGCAAGCCCCTCACCGCGACCGACGTCGCTTACACGCTCGCCACGGCCTCCGACCCGAAGCGCAGCTTCAATCTGGCTGCGCTTCTGCGCGACATCGATGCCGCGAAGATCACTGTCGTCGACCCGCGCACCGTGCGCGTCCCGCTGCGACGACCGCGCGCTGATCTGGTCGAGGGCGTTTTCACCGGCTTCGCATTGGTCTTCCCGGATGGCACCACCGACGACAAGTGGAAGGCGGCGGACGGGTCCGGTCCGTTCAAGCTCGCCGCGACGCAGCCCGGAGCCTGCGGGATCACGCTGGAGCGCAATCCCGACTATTGGGGCAAGGCGCCGGCGCTGGAGCGGGTCGAGATCGTCGCGATCGCCGATCCGACCACGCGGCTCAACGCGCTGCTCGGCGGTGAGATCGACTTCGCACACGGGATCAGCCCGGCCGGTGCCGCCACGCTGGCGTCCGACCCCTCTGTGCATGTCCTGCGCGGCGGGGTGGGCAGCGCGGTCGCGATGACACTGGAGATGAACCTCACGAAGGCGCCGTTCACCAATCCCGACGTGGTGCTGGCAATGAAGCTGCTCGTCGACCGGCAGGCGATCGTGGACACCGTGTTGTTCGGTAACGGCGAGGTGGGCAACGACCTGGTCGGCAAGGGACTCGTCGGGTATGCGTCGACGATCCCGCAGCGCACGCGCGACGTGGCGCGCGCTCGCCAGCTGCTCGCCGGCGCCGGTGTGTCGACCGTGGAGCTCAAGGTCGCCGACCTGGTTCCCGGCACCGTCGATGCCGCGAAGCTCATTGCGCAACAGGCGGCGGAGGCCGGGCTGACGATCACTCTGACCTCGGTGCCGGCCGACACCTATTTCGCCGACTACAAGGCGCTGCTGGCCACGCCGTTCCAGTCCTACTACCTGTTCAACCGGCCGGCGGCCTCGAGCATGTCCATGGTCACCGGTACCGGCAACCCGTACAACACCACGGGTGTCGGTGGCCCCGCGTACGACCCGCTGCTGCAGGCCGTGCAGACGACCGTCGATCCCGCGGCGCGGCAGCAGGCGCTCGACAAGGCTCAGCGGTACCTGTGGGAGCGCGGCGGGGAGATCGTCTGGGGTTACGGCGAGCACCTTGACGCCGCTGTCACGGCGATCCGCAGCGTCGCGTACCTCCAGGACCTGCCGCGGCTGGCCACGATCGAGCTGGCGCAATGACCGGTGGCCCTGGTGAAGCCGGCCCCGTGACATCTGCCGCCCCGGCGGCGCCCGCCGGACCGCGGGTGTGGGCCGGCCGCGTCGGGCGCACCGTGGCGGTCGGTATTGCGCTCCTGTTCGCCGTCGTCACGGCGATGTTCCTGGCCGTGACGGTGCTGCCGGGCAATCCGGTCGAGCAGGCGCTCGGTCAGCGCGCCGACCCGCAGCAGGTCGCCGCGCTGACCGCGCAGCTGGGCCTGGACCGCCCGGTGCTGGAGCGCTACGTCGAGTGGTTGGGTGGGCTGGTCACCGGCGACCTCGGGCGCAGTGCCGTCACTCGCATCCCGGTCGGGCCGATGATCGCCGAGCACGCCGCACGCAGCCTGCTGCTCGGCGTCGGTGCGCTCCCGGCTGGACAGAGGGCAAACCCGAGACCGGCTCGGCGTTCACGGTTCCGGTCTTCGGCAACAACGCGGGTGAACCCTGCGCGAAAGCCGCCTTCGGTGACTCCTGGTGCCAGCAGGCGTACCGGTGGAACCTCGACTACGTCGTCGATCCCAACGGCAACGCGACCACCTACTACTACGACCGTGAAACGAACTTCTACGGCCGGGACCAGTCCGCGGACAAGCAGACCTCCTATGTCGCGGCCGGTTTCGTCCGCCGTATCGAATACGGTCTGCGGGCGGGTGCGCTGTTCGCCCCGGCACCGTCGCGGGTGTGGTTCGACACCGCGGAACGGTGTCTGCCGACCAGCACGTTCGCGTGCAACCCCGATCAGCTGACCAAGGACACCGCGAAGTCCTGGCCTGATGTGCCTTTCGACCGGATCTGCAAGCCGGGCGAGAAATGCGACGGGCGCACCTCGCCCGCGTTCTTCAGCCGTAAGCGGCTGGTGAAGGTGCTGACCCAGATCCGCCGCGACGACGTCACTGGCCCGGCGCAGTGGCGTGACGTGGACGCGTGGACGTTGCGGCACCAGTTCCCCGACACCGGTGACGGGCTGTCTCCGGCGTTGTGGCTGGCGGGGATCACGCACACCGGTCTGGCCGGAGGCACGGCCGTGTTGCCGGAGATGGTGTTCCACGGCCGATCGATGCCGAACCGGGTGGAAGCCAACGACGGGCTGCCGCCGATCACCCGTTACCGCATCGAACGAGTCCAGAACGAAGCCGGTGGCATCACGGAGGTCAAGTACTCCGACCGCGAATGTGTGACCGGTTCGGCGATGCCCGCCAACCCGGAAAAGAACACCATGCGGTGCTTCCCCAGCTGGTGGCTCCCCGAATTCGGCTACGAAGCCGTACTCGGCTGGTTCCACAAATACGTCGTCACCGCGGTGACGGAAGACGATCGGACCGGCGGCTCGGAACTGAAGAAGACCGAGTACCAGTACCAGGGTGGCGCGGCCTGGCACTTCGACGACGCCGAATTCACCGAGATGAAGCACCGCACCTGGTCGCAATGGCGTGGCTTCGGTGAAGTCCGCACCATCGCCGGGGAGCCGGGAAAGACGCAAACCGTCACGGCCGAGCGATTCCTGCGCGGCATGGACGGCGATCGCCTGCCGGATGGCAAGAAGCGCACGGTCGAGGTCGCCGACTCGGAGGGAAGCAAGGTCACCGACTACGAAGCACTCGCCGGGTTCAGCCTGGAAAGCCTTTCCTACGACGGCGACAAGATCGTGTCGGCATCAGTCAAGGAACCATGGCTCCGCGGCCCGACCGCGACCGCGGGCGAAGACAAGGCGTTCATGACCAACATCGCCACCGTCCGCGGGCGGACGTTGCTCGGTGATGGCTCGTGGCGGCGCACCAAGGTGACCAACTCGTTCGACGACCACGGCAACGTCATCCAGGTCGAGGATACCGGAGACACCAGCGTCACCGGCGATGAAACCTGCTCTCGAACCACCTATGTCCCCAACAACGATGCCTGGATCCTGACCAGGCCCTCGACCGTTCGCACCGTCGCCCTGCCCTGCTCGGCAGGAGAGGGCGCGCCCAAGGACGTCGTCGCCCACGTCCGCTCGAGTTACGACGGCCAGGCGTTCGAGGCGATTCCGGCAAAGGGCAACCTGACCGCCACCGAAAGGTGGACCGGCACGGGCTGGCAGCTGACCCAGGGCACCACCTATGACGCGCTGGGCCGCCCGGCCGAGGTGGTGAACGCTCAGGGCCACAAGGTCACCACGACCTACAGCCCCGGTCCCGAATTCGGGGTCAGGACAGTGACCAAAAAGGATCCGCTCGGCTTCACCTCGGTCACCACCATAGGACCCAGCGTGGGCTCTCACCACGACCGACGTCGGCATCAGCGGTGAGCGAGCCGACATCGACTACGACCCGCTCGGTCGCGTCATCCGGACCTGGGCCCCGGGACGGTCCAAAGTGGACGGCCGCACGCCGAGCAGCGAGTTCGCCTACGAATACCGGACCGACGGGCCGACCGTCGTCACCACCCGAGTTCTCCGGGAGGACGGCAAGTACACGACGTCGTACACGCTCTACGACGGACTGCTGCGCGAGCGGCAAGCCCAGTTGCCGGCGGTCGCCGGCGGCCGCGTCCTGACCGACTGGTTCTACGATTCCCGCGGTCTCAAGCACAAGGTCAATGGCGCCTACTACAACGAGAAGGAGCCCGAGAAAGCTCTCCTCGGCGTACTCGACAACGCGGTGCCGAACCAGACGCGCACCGTGTTCGACGCGCTCCAGCGCGAAACCGAGGTGGCCTACCACAAACTCGGTGTCAAGCAGTGGCAGACCTCGTCGTCGTACGAAGCCGATCGAGTCACGGTCATTCCGCCCGAGGGCGGTACCACGACGACGGTGATCCGCGACGTGCACGGCCGCGCGGTCGAAAAGCGCCAGCATCACGGGCGGCAGGCGACCAGCGATTACGACTCCACCAAGTACGTCCATGACGTTCGTGGCCTGACGACGTCGGTCACCGGCCCGGACGGCGCTCAGTGGAGCTACGAGCATGACCAGCTCGGCCGTCGGGTCGCCGACCACGATCCGGACCGCGGGACGACCCGCTACACCTACACCGCACTCGACCAGCTGGAAACCGTCACCGATTCACGCGGTGCGGTGACCCGCTCCGAGTACGACCTGCTCGGCCGCAAGGTCGCGAGCTATGAGACACGGGCACCGGGCCAAGCAGAGGTCAAGACGGCGACATGGAGCTACGACGGCCTGAAGAGGGGGCTCGTCGACTCGTCGACCAGGTGGATCGACGGCAAGGGCTACACCAAGCAGGTCGGCGCGTACGACTCGGCGAACCGGCCGACGATGACCAAGGTCGTCATCCCGGAAGGCGAAGGAAAACTCACCGGTACCTACACCTTCAGGACTTCCTACGAGCCGAACACCGGGCGGGTCGCGACTCAGACCCAGCCCGCGGCAGGCGGACTCGACGCGGAGATCATCAACCACCGGTACAACGAACTGGGGCTTCCGACCGAGACCTTCGGCATCGACACCTATGTGCCGGAGCACCTCTACTCCAAGTACGGCGAGACGCTGCGGCTCACCATGGGCTCCGGCGCCAAGACGGTCTACACCTCGATGTTCTACGAGGAAGGCACCCGGCGGCTCGCCGGTGTCGACGTCCAGCGCAACCTCGAAGGCGGCACCTACCTCGCCAAGCGGAGCTACGGCTACGACCCTTCGGGCAACGTCACCAAGATCGCCGACACCCCGCCCGGGGCCGTAGGCGATACCCAGTGTTACGCCTACGACTATCTCAAGCGCATGACCAGTGCCTTCACTCCGAAGAGCGGGGACTGCGCCGTCCAGCCATCGCTCGCCGCCATGGGTGGTGCCGCGCCGTACTGGCACGAGTATGCCTACGACAAAGCGGGTAACCGGACTTCCGACGTCGACCACCGGCTCGATGGCGACGTCACCCGTACGTATGCCTACGGCGGCCAGAACGGAACTCAGCCCCACACCCTGCGATCGGTGACGCAAACCGGCCCTCAGGGGACGTCGAAGGACGAGTTCGGCTACGACACGACCGGCAACATGACGACCCGGAACATCTCCGGGTCGACCCAGAAACTCGACTGGGACCCGCTCGGCCGCACAGAGAAGGTCACCGAGGCGGACGGCCGTACGTCGACCTACCTTTACGACGCCGACGGCGGGCGGTTGATCAAACGCGAGCCAGGAAGCACCACGCTCTATCTCGACGGGATGGAGCTGGTGCTCAAACCCGCCACCCAGGAATTGACCGGTCGCCGGTACTACGACCACGGCGGCTCCGCCGTCGCGGTCAGGACCTCCGGTGCGGGCGGCGGGTTGTCCTGGCTGCTCGGGGACCATCAGGGCACCGCGGCCATGAGCGTCAATGCGAGCACTCTCGCGGTCAGTCAGCGGCGGCAGGACGCCTTCGGCAATCCGCGTGGTGAGGAACCGAAGACCTGGCCGGACGACAAGGGCTTCGTCGGCGGGGCGAAGGACGAATCCGGGCTCACCAACCTCGGCGCACGCCAGTACGACCCCGAGACCGGCCGGTTCATCTCCCCGGACCCGGTGCTCGACACCGACGATCCACAGCAGATGAACGGCTACGCCTACGCCAACAACGCGCCGGCGACCAACTCCGACCCGAGCGGCCTCTACTGGAAGACCGTCAAGGTCGCCAAACAGACCGCGCATATCGGGTTCGCCTGGAAGATGTTCTTCCTCGGCCTTTTCTTCCCCATGTTGATGCTGGTCTCGTTCGTCTACTGGGTGGTGCAGACCTTCGTCTACCGGGTCTGGATCGACTCGCCTTGGTCGATGATGCTGAACAGCGGTGGCGGCGGCGGAAGCCAGAAGGAACAAGCGGTCAAAGACGCCGGGTTGAGTCAGGCGGAGTACGAGGAGGCGAAGAAGGCCGCCGCGGACAAGCGGGGCTGGATGGATATCGCGATCCAGGCGGGTGGCGACATCCTGCAGGAAATCGTGGGTGTCAAGGGGATCGTCGACCACTGCATCAAGGATTTCAGTCTGTTGCAGTGCGGTCTGGAAGTTCTGACCGCGCTGCCGTGGGGGAAGATCCTCAAGGGCGGGAAGATCGTCGACAAGATCGTCAACGCGTTCCAGGACACCTTGGCGTGGATCCGGAAGCGAGACAAGGCCCAGGCGGACTTGCGGCGGGTGCAAGAGGCCGAGGAGCGGTTGTCGAAGACGACGTGCAACAGCTTCGTGCCGGGCACTCTGGTGGTGATGGCGGACGGCAGTCGTCGTCCGATCGAGCAGTTGAAGCTCGATGATCAGGTGCAGGCGACGGATCCGGAGACGGGTAAGACCACAGCCCGGAAGGTTGTGGCGACGATCATCGGGCAGGGTCAGAAACGCCTGGTCGAGATCAGCGTCGCCGGTGGCGCACCGATCGTGGCCACCGACGGTCACCCCTTCTGGCTCCCCGAGCAGCGCAAATGGGTACCGGCGAAGGAACTTGTGTCGGGTTCAAGGCTGCAGACCAGCACCGGCACCTCGGTGCAGGTCACCGCCACCCGGCTCTGGGACGCGCCCGCTCGTGTCCACAACCTCACCATCGACACCGACCACACGTACTACGTCGCAGCAGGGGGCGCTGCGCTGTTCGTCCACAACGCCAATGAAGCCGACGTGTGCCGTCTGACTATGGGGCCCGGTCCCTACGCCAAGGAGGGCGTGGCTCTGGAGAACGGCAATATCAACGGACCCGGTGTGCAAAACCTGGTCAATGAGGCCGGCAACCGAAACGGATGTCACACTTGTGGCGCGAGTACGCCGGGCACAAAGAAGGGTAACTGGGTACGTGATCACCAACCGCCCACGCAGGCCGTGCCGAAGGGGACGCAGCACACGGCCTATCCTCAGTGCGTGACCTGCATGAGACAGCAGGGCGGGATCGTACGTCAGTTGGGAGACGATCGTTATGACTTCTGAGGAAACTGAACTCGACAACCTGGACGCCGAGATCTATGGAGGTGGGTTCATCACGTTCTTCCAGCATGGGTTGCTGGTATTCGAGGACGTGTCCAGTCGAGCTGGTCATGATTCCTGGGATGCCGCCAATGAGCCGTTTCACCTAGATGATGATTCGCTCTATGTGGCAGTGCAGGCTGATGTCGACGGTCCGGTTCGCGTGGATATTTATCATGACTATATCCCCGAATTCGCCGCTTCTGAGCTGGTGCGGAAGTTTGAAGGGGTCCTGAATGTGCCATCAATGGAAGTCAAGGCGCATGACTCTGACGACATCGCATGTTTGCGCGTGCAGCTAACCGGAAGATCCCGGCGGGTCGAGGTGTTCGTCAACGACAGCGATTGGGTTGATCGAGTGATTCTCGTCCTGCGTGAACCCGCCAGCTGATCCAAATATGCAATTTGATGCCTCTGCTGGCGTGGATTCGGAAGCGGGATAAGGCGCAGGCGGATCTGCGGCGGGTGCACGAGGCTGAGGAGCGGTTGTCGAAGACGACCGGGTGTAACAGTTTCGTGCCGGGTACGCTGGTGGTGATGGCGGATGGCAGCCGTCGTCCGATCGAGCAGTTGAAGCTCGATGATCAGGTGCAGGCGACGGATCCGGAGACGGGTAAGACCACAGCCCGGAAGGTTGTGGCGACGATCATCGGGCAGGGTCAGAAACGCCTGGTCGAGATCAGTGTCACCGGTGGCGCACCGATCGTGGCCACCGACGGTCACCCCTTCTGGCTCCCCGAGCAGCGCAAATGGGTACCGGCGAAGGAACTTGTGTCGGGTTCAAGGCTGCAGACCAGCACCGGCACCTCGGTGCAGGTCACCGCCACCCGGCTCTGGGACGCGCCCGCTCGTGTCCACAACCTCACCATCAACACCGACCACACGTACCATGTACTCGCCGGAGACACTCCGGTCCTCGTTCACAACGAGGGTGGTGGAGGGCTAACGCCTGAACAAGAGAAGTCGATTCGTTCGCTTCAAGCTAGGAGTGCAGAGCATCAAGCGAAGCTAGACACCTGCCGCGCTAATCCTGACGCTTTCGACAACAAGGGAATCCTGAAGAATGCGCCTACGTCAGAGATTCGCCAGTGAATCATTGACGGCCGCATTTCCTATCTTGAAAAAGAAATTAAAGCATTCGATGGTCAGATTGCTAGAATCAAGGGTTCCGTTCCCGGTATCGGAGGTCACTGCTGATGTTTGAAGACCCGCTCCGGGTGTCCATCGACGAGCTCCGAAAGGTTTTTGACCTGCTGCTCCGCCATGTGGGCGATCAGGCGGGCAGTGCTCTCAATGTGGGGCATGACTACTTTTGGTCGGTTCCTCCCGATGAGTTGAACAACGTGTACGAGCAACCGAGTGAGCTCACTGTCGGTCAAGTCTCAGAGTCTTGGGCGAACCTCGTCGAAATGCTCGAAGATGACTCCAAAGTAGTTGGCTACGGTCTGGTCTGGCTGTCCGATGTTCTCCGAACAATTGGTGTGGAGCGGATCGAATAGCGGGTTGTCGCAACGATTTACTTGGCAGGCGCGAAAGCGGCCGATGGTGATGTCGCCCGTACCTAATTGGATGTTGAAGGTGGAAGATCGCCATGTTGTCGAGCAGCCGTTCTGCTGGAGTATCGACTTACCTGATCTGACTGCTGGTGAGGCATCGCAGGTGGTTTCGGTCATCAAGGGTGTAGGGTTGGCTTCTGATCCATTACTTGTCGACCCGGCTATCTTCCTGACCCTGCATCTAGATCGTGAATCAGTGGAAACTCTTTTGGCTGGATTGGCTGCGGGTCCTGCCAATGCGGTTAGCGACAGTCTGAAGGAATCGTTTGAAGAGTGGTTGGCTTGGCGCGGCGTGAACCCGGTCAGTGAGGGCGAATAGTTCGGCTGGGTGGTAGAGGCCGTGGTCGCGAGGTGGGCCGGATATGCACCTTTGAGCTCGCCAAGGTATGCGTCGGCGTGGATTCGCAAGCGGGATGGTCTCTGGCGTGCGCGGGAAACCAAAGAGCGGTTGTCGAGGGCGACCGGCTATAACAGCTTCAGGTGGGTGCCAGAAGGGTGGGGTGCGTACTTCCTTCGTGGCAAGGCCAAGCTAGTGAGGTTCCCCCCCCCAAACCGTGGAGGCATGGACTTAGAGGATCATGAGTTGTGCCTGAGAAGCGAAGGAAGTTCGATGCGGAGTTCCGTGAGGGAGCGGTCCGGATCGTGCGGGAGACGGGGAAGTCGGTTCCCGAGGTAGCTCGTGACCTGGGGATTGTCGAGCAGACCCTGCGGAACTGGGTCAATAAGGACAAGGTCGAGCGGGGCGAGGCCGAAGGGGTGACCGGCGACGAGCGCGCGGAGCTGGCGCGGTTGCGGGCGGAGAACGCCGAGCTCCGGATGGAGCGTGATGTGCTCAAGCGATCCGTGGTCCTGTGGGTGAAGGAGGCGACGCGGTGAGCCTGGCCGCGTTCATCGCCGACCAGAGGACCAGCCACTACGTGCCGCACGCGGTCGCCTGCCGGGCTCTGGAGGTGTCGGAGTCGTGGTTCTACAAGTGGAACCACCGCGAGCCCACGGTGGCCCAGCGGCGCCGCGCCGAGGTGGACGAGGCGGTCAAGGCCGCCTTCGACGCCTCGGGTGGTCTCTATGGTTCGCCCCGGGTGCACGCCGAATTACGCGACGACGGATGGGAGGTGAGCGAGAAAACGGTTGCCAAGTCGATGGCGGAACAAGGCTTGATCGCGCGCGGCAAGAAACGGCGGAAGAACCTCACCCGCCAGGATAAATCGAAGATTCCGTTCCCGGATCTGGTGCGACGTGACTTCACCGCGGACGCGCCGGACCAGAAATGGGTCGGGGATATGACCGAGATCCCCACCGATGAGGGAAAACTGTATCTGGCGACGGTGATTGACCTGTACTCCCGACGATTGCCCGGTTACCCCACCAGTGCGCATCCGGACGCCGAACTCGCTGGTCAGGCTATCAAGATGGCCGTCGCCACCCGCGGTGGCGACGTCGCGGGAGTCATCTTCCACACCGACCGCGGCTCCACATACACCGCGACGAGTTTCACCAAGCTGTGCACGAAGATCGATATCCAGCAATCCATGGGACGAGTCGGATCGTGCTTCGACAACGCCGCCGCGGAATCATTCTTTTCCACGCTCGAGCACGAGGTGCTCTCGCGACACCACTTTAGCACGCGCACGGAAGCGAAAACTGTGGTTGTGAAATGGATCGTCGACTTCTATAATAGGAAACGGCGACACAGTCGATGTGGACTGATATCCCCGATCGACTACGAAAACACCGCCACCAACCCCGAACAGCAAGCAGCATAGTGGAGTCCTCCACGCTACGGGGGGAAGCTCACTAGTGCCGTATCAAGCAACGTTGGTTAGGTAATCCGGGTGGCGGATTGTGGAGTTTACGGCGAAGTGGCGTTTGGGGTGGCAGTGGCGGTTGCGCCGGCGGAGGTAGTCGGCGATGGCGGCTTCCTGGACTGCGTGGCTGGGGTAGTCGCTGCCGTCGAGGGTGAAGTAGCGGATCGCGGTGAACTCGCACTCGATCCAGTTCAGCCAGGAGGCGTTGGTGGGTGTGCAGACCAGCTCGATGTCGTTGGCCGCGCACCAGGTCCTGACCTCGGCTTTAGCGCCGCGCCTTTCGCATACGCGTCTTTCACCAACGCGTCCAGTGTTTCTCCGGCGGCAGCGCGCGCGAGCGCTTCGCCGGCCGCGGCACACATCTCGATCAGGCGTGTCCTCGGTCACAGATAGAGCCTTTGCGGGGTCGCGTCCGACGACCCGATCTTGGTCCATCCGCGGCTTGCGCAGTTGCCGTGACACGCCCGTCGCTGGCCGCTCACGGTGGCCCCACCTCGGGCTCACACACCAACAAAGCCCACCAACGGCACCCCTGAAATGACGGGAAAATCGTTGGTGGGCTTTGGTTTCTTACTGTGCGCCATCAGGGACTCGAACCCCGAACCCGCTGGTTAAGAGCGGCACTTGGGCGTGTCGGACGGTCCCGAGTAATGCCGGACAAGACCTTTTCGTCTGGTCGGAACGGCTTTAGCAGACCTCTTGGTGTCGACAAATGTCAACGAGTGTTGTCCTGTCCGTGCGCTCTCGGGCTCGCCTCGGGCTCGCGGGTGTCGGGTTCTGTCGTTGAATCCGTCGAGGTCAGGGTGCTTCGCCAGTCTAAGTCCCGCCTCTTCGTACGGTTGCGGGGGCGGAGCTCGGGCTCACCGCCGGTGTCCGTCGCGACTGGTCGGCTTACCTGGAAGACCGCGCCCTGCTCGTTGCGGGAGGCGACGAGCTGGAAGAACAGGTTCGCCGAGTCCTGGTCGAACGGGATGTAGCCGACTTCGTCGATGATGATCAGCTTGTAGTGTCGGATCGTCTTCAACTCAGCTTCGAGCCGGTTGGCCGGGTCGCTTTGGCCCCTAGCGGGTTCAGAGCCGGACATCGCGCCGGGAGGACGCGTCGAGTTTGCGGAGTACGTTGGCGACGTGGTCCTCGACGGTGCGCCGTGAGATGAACAGGGCTTGAGCGATCTCCCGGTTGGTGTGGCCGTTCGCCAGCAGACGTGCGACATCGTGTTCGCGCGGCGACAGCTGCGTACCGTAGCTGCGGCGGCCACGGACGGAAGGTATGACTGTGCCGGTGCTGCGGATGTGGTGACGGCAGCGGGCAGCGTCGACGGTGGCGCCCAGGGCGTCGAACGTGACGGCCAGCTCACGGAACACCGCGGGATCGGCGCCGGTGCTGCGAGCGGCTCGGTCGGCGCACTGAGCGGCGCGGTAGCGCTGCCCGAGTTCCTGGTATCGCAGCTGCGCTTCACGGTAGTACTGCTCCGCGTCGTCGTGATCTCCCGCCGCGGCGGCAACCTGTGCCTGGCACACCGTGAGCGCAATCCGCGCCGAGGGCACGTCGATTCCGACCAGCTCCTCCTCGGCCTCCGCGACGAGCTGCCGCGCGGCACCGGTCTCGTCGTCGGCGAGATAGCACGCAACAGCCTGGGGGACTATCTCGGCGGTCCATGCCCAGGAGCCCTTCGCGCGGAGGAGGGCAAGCCCGCGCTCCGCGTGACCGCGAGCTGCGGCGTCGTCCCGGCTGAGCAGCATGGCGGCCATCCCTCCCGCCGCGGCCACCGCCACCGGGATCACCGCCGTCGGGTGAATGTCCAGGGTGGCGTGGAATGCGTGCTCGGCGGTCAGCCAGTCGCCGCGTGCGGCGGCCAGCCAGCCGATGACCAGGTTTAGTTCGTTCGCGATGTGTGGCAGATGGGCATAGGCATTGATCAGGGCTTGTACCCGCTCAGCCAGACCTGACCACTCGCCCGCGAGCCAATCCAGCCGGGCCGCGGTGGCTTCGGCCGTCGCCACCACATAATCGGCGCCCGCCCGTGAGGCCATCGCCAACCCGGTGTTCAGGAACGTTCGTCCCTGCCGGTCCCGGCCGGTCCACGAGCACGCGTCGGCCAGGTTGGCGTGGGCTCGGGCGAGGTGCCTGAGCTCGGTGGGGTCGTCGATGTCGTTGAGGGCGGGCAGCAGGGTGATCCGGTCCCAGACGACCGGGTCGCCGACAATGAGCTGCCCCCCGAGCACCGTGGCCAGTACCGCTGTGCGCGCAGGGCGCTGTGGCAACTGGGCGAGCAGGTCCTCTACCCGCTGAAGCCAGGTCCGATGGTCGGCTACGGTGGTGATGTCAAGGTATGGCACGGAGAGCAGGGCCATCCCGGACGCGATGCGCTCGGGCTGGTCGCCGAGAAGCTCCAGCGCATGGGTGATTTCGGCACAGCCGCGGTCCAGCATGGACTCGCGCACCAGCAGGGTGCCGAAGCACAGGCGCACCTCGCCGCGCACGTCGGCGGTCAATCTGGGATCTGACTGCAGCGCCTCGAAGCGCATGATCACGTCAGCGTCAGGCAGCCCGGCCAGCGCGTAACCACAGAGTTTCGCGGCCATCCGGTTCAAGTCCTCGGCAGGCACGTCGCGGTCGGAGACCACTCGGGAGAGCACGCCCACCGCGATGGACATGTCCTTCGCCTCGGCCGCGGCGTCCGCGGCGCTTTCGCTGTATCGCAACCACTCTTCCGGCATGCCGGCCTCGGCGCAGTGCCTGGCGAGCCGAGCGACCGGCCACCCGGCCACGTCGGCCAGCACACGTGCCGCGGCGCCGTGCAGCTCCCGCCGCCGCGGTCCCGGCAAGGCCGCGTACACCGCCCTCCGCGCCATGTCGTGCCGGAGACCGTACCGGTTCGGCGGGCCTTCCGACAGCACACCGGAGCGCACCAAGTTCACCACCGGCTGCACTCCGGTAGACCCCGCGACCGCGGCGAGGATCTCCCCCGGCGCCGCCTCGCCCACCACGGCCGCCGCCTCGGCGACCGCGCGCTCCGGTTCGATCAGCCGGTGCAGTCGTTCGAGCACCGACTCCGTCACCAGGACAGGCACATCGACGGCGGCCAGGACCCGACTCGCCGCCACCCCCTCGATCCGGGTGTCCACGAGCCGGTCACGCAGCGCACGGACCGTTTCCGCGACCATGAAAGGAATTCCGCCGGTCGCGTGCAGAACCGCGGTCGTGAACGACTCCGAAACGACGCCACCCGTCACGGCTTCGGTCAGTGCCCGTACGTCCGGCTCCTCGAAGGGGCGTAGTCCCAGATGCGCGGTGGCGACCTCGGACGGCGGGTGCACGACCGGCTCCAGCGGGGCATCACCGGGGAGATCCTCACGCCGATAGGTCATGACCAGGGACAGACCGGGCGGCGGATCGGCGAGCAGAAATCTCAGCACCTGACGGGTGTCTTCGTCCGCCCAGTGCACGTCTTCGACGACGAGCACGGCCTGCCCGAGCGCGCGCACCAGCGCGCAGACCGCACGGAACATCCGATGGCGCTCGGCCTCCGGGAGGTCCAGGGGTGGCGGTGCCGGAGGCAGGAGATCGGCGAGTTCCGGCAGGTGTCCGCGAAGTGCGCCGGTCACCGGATCGGGATGGCCCATCCTGTCCCCAGCTCGCCCGAGACAGTCGAGTAACGGGCCATAGGGGAAGGGTTCGTCCAGCGGCTGACAGGTACCGACGGCCATCCACAGATTCCTGCCGCGCACCGCCGTCGCGAGGGCGCCGATCAAGGCGGTCTTTCCGGTCCCCGCCTCGCCCTCCAGGAACGCCACCGCGGGCGGGCAGGTGACGACGTCCAACAGGGCGGCCAGTTCCGCGGTCCGGCCGACCATCGGCGTGGATCGTCCGCGCGTCGACACAGAACCCGTGCCGAACCTCGGCGGACATGCCCTCTCTCCGTCCATTGCCACCTCGCGCTGGTCACACCGGTTCCAGGAGGCCGCAACGATACTTCGGACCGGCGCCACCACGTAACCCTGATCACGGTAATGCCGTACCCCTCCGGGGTCTCACCACGATTGTTTCCCCTCCGCCCGCGCCGAATGGTGAAGCGGTGCGCCAGGCGCACACGGGAAATGGAGGAGAGATGCAAAAGGCCCGGATGACGTTAGGTCTGTTCGGCATCGCGGCCGCACTGGTGGCGGTGAGCCCCGCCGCGTCGGCCGCGACACCCGAAAGCGACGTCGTGCAAGCCCGGCAGCCCATTGCCGGTCGCTACATAGTGGTCCTCCGGGACGGCGCGCAGGCGGCCGCTCAGGGTGGGGCCGCCTCGTTGACCCAGCGCTACGGCGGTGCGGTGGTCGACACCTACGCGCTGACTCTGAACGGGTTCTCGGTCCGAGACCTGAGCGAGCGGCAGGCCCGGCGCCTGGCCGCCGACCCGGCGGTGCGGACGGTGCATCAGGACGGCGTCGCCCGTGCCGCCGGAGAGCAGCCGAACCCGCCGTCGTGGGGGCTGGACCAGATCGACCAGCGCACGAAGGTCTTGGACAAGAAGTACGTCTACCCCAACGCCGGCGAGGGGGTCACCGCGTATGTCGTCGACTCCGGCGTCGGTATTCGGCATACCGAATTCGAAGGCCGGGCCGCGCACGGCCGCGACTTCATCGACAACGACAACGACGCGAGCGACTGCTTCTGGCACGGCTCCCACGTAGCGGGCACCATCGCGGGCAAAACCGTCGGCGTCGCCAAGAAGGCCAAGGTGGTCGCGGTTCGCTCGCTGGGCTGTGGCGGTTCCGGACCGGACTCGGCGACCGTCAGCGGACTGGAATGGGTGGCCGCCAACGGGGTCAAACCGGCCGTGGTCAACCTGAGCCTGGTCATGGACACCGTGGGCGTCGGAGACGCCCAAGTGAAAGCGTTGGTGGACAAGGGTTTCGTGGTTGCGGTAGCCGCGGGCAACAACGGCCAGGACGCTTGTACGGCCAGCCCTGGCCGTACCCCCGAAGCGTTGACCGTCGGCTGGATCAACCAGGGCGGCGGCCGTAGCGGGAACTACGGGAAGTGCGTCGACCTGTTCGCCCCGGGCGGCAACATCTATTCCACCGACCACACTGGCGGCTTCCGTACCGGCAGCGGCACCTCGATGGCCTCGCCACACGGTGCGGGTGCGGCGGCGCTGTACCTAGCCGCGAATCCCGGCGCGACACCGCAGCAAGTACGCGACGCGCTCGTCCGCAACGCCACACCGGGGCTGGTGACCGATCCCGGCGCCGGCTCGCCGGACGCGTTGCTCTACACCGGATTCATCGGCGGCGGCACGCCGCCCAAGTGCGGTGTCAAGTCCAATGACGAGGATGTGTCCATCCCCGACGACGGGACGACCGTGGGCAGCGCCGTGACCCAGAGCGGTTGCGACGGCAACGTTTCAGCGGAACTGGCCGTACGGGCGGACATCGACCATACCTACTCGGCGGATCTTGTGATCGACCTGATCGGACCGAGCGGGGCCACGTGGCCCCTCAAACGAGCGGGTGGAATCGGCGACGCCGGCGGTGTGCACCAGACCTTCACCGTGAACGCCTCCGGCGAGAACGCCAACGGCACCTGGAAGCTTCAAGTGCGCGACATCCACCGCTTCGACACCGGCACCCTGACCGGCTGGTCGGTCACGTTCTGATCCGGAACGCCCCCTGCGAACCAAAGGAGCACGATGAGAACAGCACGTCTGGTCACAGCCGCCGTCATGGCCCTTGCCGTGATCACTCTGCCCGCCATCGGGACGGCGAACGCCGATCCCGCCGCCACCGCCGCGACCCCCACCGATCAGCTGCGGCCCCCGGACATGGGAGCCCGGGTGGTCAACGGGCAACGCACGACCGTGCGGGAGAACCCTTACATCATCGCGGGCCTGCGAGCGGGTGGCGGCGGCCCACAGGGTCAGTCCTGCACCGCTTCCGTCGTCGGCAAACGCAAGATCATCACCGCGGCGCATTGCATGATCGACGTCGGCGGTGCGAAGAGCTACCTCTACGGCGACGACGACCTGAACACCCCAGGCGACGAAACCTTCCGCACCCCTGTCGCCTCCTACAAAGTGCACCCCCGCTACACCGGCCCGAACTCCTGGCAGACCGGCTACGACGTCGCGGTGATCACCACCGAGACCGACCTTCCCGTCCCGGAGAACCAGTGGGCCAAGGTGGCCGGGTCGGGTGACGCCGAGCTGACCGCACCGGGGAAGTCGGGCACCGCGGTCGGCTACGGACGCACCTCGGCCGGCGGTGGATCCGGCACGCTGTACAAGACCACGATGCCGGTCAACGACGCGAACGCCTGCCAGGTGTTCAACGTGCGGGTGAACCCTGACCTCATGGTGTGCGTCGGGTACAACGACGGGCGCACCGCGACCTGCTCCGGCGACAGCGGCGGGCCGTTCATCGTGGACGGCGTGATCGTCGGCGTCGTCTCGTGGGGCTCAAGCGGATGCGACCGCTACAGCATCATGGCCCGGCTCACCAACGAGATGGGCGACTGGGCCCGCGGCGAGATCGGCGGCACTCAGCCCGGTGACGGGAAGTTCGGCGTCTCCCTCAGCCCGGCGGCGGGCAAAACCGAGCCCGGCAAGTACATCTCGACCTCCGTCGTGACCAAGGCTGGCGACGCGGGACCCGAAAAGGTCGACTTGGCCGCCACCGGCCTGCCCGCCGGCGCGACGGCCACGTTCCAGCCCGGCGCGTCCCTCAACTCCGGCGACGTCGCCAAACTCACCGTGGAGACCGCGGCGAGCACTCCAAAAGGCACACACCGGATCACCGTCACGGCGAAAGGCTCGTCCGGCACCAAGTCCGCCGACTACACTCTGACCGTCGGTGACGGTGGTACCACGGAAGGTCCCAAGCCGACTGTCTCTCCCGGTGCGGGAACGGTGACATCCGGCTCGTTCGTCAATGCGACCGTCACCGTCGCCGGAGGAACGGGCAACAGCACCCTCACCGCGACAGGCCTTACGCTGAACCCGATGTTCCAGCCAGCCACTGTCGCCCCGGGTGGTACATCACGCATGTCCATCGCCGCCCCGTTCCAGCGCGGCACCTACAAGATCATCATCACCGCCACCGACAGCACCGGGAAAACCGGTACCGCCGAATACAGTCTCACCGTCCAATGAGCTGACCCTGTGGAGCCCATGACCACCATACGGTCACGGGCTCCACGGCTCCGGTAAGTGACGGTCGGTGCGAACAGGGTGCCGACGGCCGATCGGTCGACACGGGCAGACGCGAGCAGGACCTGGTCATACCTGGCCCGACCGGTTGACCGGCATCCGGGTAGGCCATCGGCATTCGAGGGACGGCCGTCGTCAGCTCGATAAGTAATCTCTTAGCCGATTTCGGTGATTTGGGCCGGTGCGGGGACGCACTGGCCGCGATCGAGGAAGGCCAGGCTGTCGCTGGCCGCAGGCGTGTGCCCTGCTTGGCTCATAGCGCTAGGGAAATGAGGCAGCAGCCTAGGCAAGAAGGCCGAGAAATGAAAGGGGTGGCAGGTACGGCCTCATCCGGACCCGCCCAAGATCAAAGCCCACCGGCAAGATCCTCTTTGCGGAGAAATCCTGGAGGTGGGCTTTGGTTTCTTACTGTGCGACATCAGGGACTCGAACCCCGAACCCGCTGGTTAAGGGTCGGCACCTGGGCGTGTCGGATGGTGTCGAGTGATGTCGAACAAGACCTTTTCGTCTGGTCGCGAGGCATCCGCTGTGACGGGGTGTGTCGCCTGGTGTCGGACTGTTTCGGGCCTCTCGGGCTCGTCTCGGGCTCGCGGATACCGGACCCTGCCGACTGGTCCAGCCGTCTTGAAGGGCTGCGTTGTCGGGTGGTGTGGACGATGACGGTGGGGAGCGGCGCGATCCGGTTGTGTCGGCGGTGAGCACCATGGTGGGGATCGCGGTCGGGCTGACGTTCCTGTTCGGGTTCGGGTGCGCCACGAGGCGCTGTTGTTGCGGATGGAGGTGGAAGACCGTCCATCGCTCCGTCGTCGTAGCGGCGGGGTGAAGCTTGAGGCAGTCTGACCCAGGGGTCGCTGGGTTGGGCGGGAGCAGCCTCGACAAAGTCGCGTCGGCCGGGTACTGCCGGACGGGTCGGGCGTGGTGAGCGAGACGGGAAGGTGTACGCGAGGAACCGGTTTCGTTACGCCTCTTCACGAATAGCCAGCTCTAACCCGGTGGATTCGGGCTGGTGAGCCTCAGGTTGTCGATTCGGCGAGTTCATTTCTTGAGGTACCGGTGTGCGGAAGCGGGCTCGATGGCGTCGTCGTTTGGGGCCCGGACGGGATATCACTTGGCCGATGCGGTTCGGGACCGGCTGGGTTTGAGCGCGGGAGTGTGCCTTCTTCGCGCCATTTTCGGAGGATGCGGCGGCCGTAGTTGTGGGTGCCGGCGATGCGGTCGAGTTCGGCGCCGGTGGGTGTTCGGCCTTGGGTGTGTTCGTGCTGGTAATAGGTCCACATCAGGCGCTCGGCGAGCGGACGCTGTTCATGACGCGTCTCCACCACGGTCTCGGCGGAGCCGGTTGATCCTCAGTGTGGCGGAAAGCCGCAGCTCAGAGGGCTGAGAGAGTGCGTGGTTCCTGTCGGTACCTCGTCTGCGGGGACGACCTCCTGGGCTACCGGTCACGATCGACCAGGCGGGACCAACCCCGCTCGCGCGGGGAGGACGCGACCTCGACCGGATCGGACGAGAGTTCGTAGGGACCAGCCCCGCTCGCGCGGGGACGACACGCCGTCCGGCTGGAAACTCAAAACCGCCGCCGGACTAGCCCCGCCTGCGCGGGGACGACACTGATGAGGAGCTGGCGCTCGACATCACCTCGGGACCAACCCCGCTCGCGCAGTGACGACCGGCACCCTCTGCTGGTGAAGTTCGCCTACGCGGGACCAACCCCGCTTGCGCGGGTGCCGCACGGTGGCAAAGGTCGACTCGATCGGGTTCGTGGTGCGCAGGTGGATCCAGTGCTCGGCAGGGTAGCCATAGAACGCCAGTAGCTCCTCAACGTCATCGGTGATCTTGGCGACGGCCTTGGGGAACTTGGCGCCGTAGGCGGCGTCGAACGCCTTCACCGCATCGAGGGCGAGGCGGCGGTCTTCGGCGTTCCAAGATCTCGGCGAGGACCTTCTTCGCCCCGGGACGCGCGGACTTGGGCAATGCCGTGAGGGCGTTGGCGATCTTGTGGAACCAGCACCGCTGTTCCCACGTCTCGGGGAAACCTCACGCAGCGTGCTCCAGAACCCGAGCGTTCCGGGTTCCTTGCGGCCGTCAGTGTGCATCCCGATCATCACCAGCGGGCACAGCTTCTGTTCCTCCAGGCGGATGTTGACGTGGATCCCGTCCGCCCACAGATACACGAAGTCGACAGTGGACAGGTTGCGCTCGCAGAACGCGCGCTGCTCGGAATTCCACTGCTCGGTCAGCTTCGTGACCACCGGTCCCGACAGGCCTTTCGTCGAGCCGAGGAACTGCCTCAGCGGGCACGAAGTCCCCCGAGGACAAGCCGTGCGGGTGGAGCAAGAGCAACACTCTCTGGCTGACCTACCTCACACCGTACGGACACCTCGCCGATCGCCGCATTGCTCGGTGCCTCGGCTACCGCCGCCGGGATCCGAATACCTGAGCTCTGGTCGTTGTCACTACGTCGATTTACGTACTCGGATGGAGACCGCATGCGGATGTGAGTAGCCGAGGAGGGACATACCTTCGACGAGGTAGTGGTTCCTTTCCCGTCGAGCGGAGAAGCACGTGCGACACAATGGCATTTCCCTTGCCGTTTCGGGCGCCTATGTCTGGATAGCCATGGTGGCTTTCGGAGGTATCGCGGTCGAAACCATAGTCATCTATCCGAACGTCTTCCACGACGCCCCAGCGTCCTTGGCCAAGTCAATGGAATTCTTCGTGGTCACCGGACCGGCCGACTTCTTCCCTCCGATGGGCGCGGCCACCGTGGTGGCGGCCGTGGTCACCCTGCTGCTATTTCGCCGGTCACGGCAGGCGAGGTGGTGGATCACCGGGAGCCTCGCGACCCTGGTGGTCGGCGAATTTCTGTTCTCTGTGTTCTATTTCTGGCCACGTAACGACATCATGTTCGAGGAGGGGCTCGCTGTGCATTCCGTGGAGTTCCTCCGTCAGACGGCGGTCGAGTTCGAGACCGGTCACTGGTTCCGGCTCACGTTCAGCGCGGTCACCGCGACGCTGGCCTTCATCGGTTTCCTGCGCTGCCACCAGGCGCGCTCGCTTTGCGGAGGTCAGGCGTGAAGGGCAGGGATCGTCCCTCACTCGGCATCTCCCTGCCGGGAATCCTCGGCCTCGCCGCTCTCGGCGTACCCAGGGTGGTCGCGCACGACCTCGGCCTGGTGGGGCCGGTGGGCAACGCGCTGCTGGTGTTCGTGCCGCTCGCCATCTGGCTCGCGATCGTGCTGTGGCGCCGGGTGCCGAATCCGTTCCTCACCTTACTCATGGTGGGCTTGGTCCACGGTGTCCTGCTCGGCATCACCCATCAGTTGTTGTGGACCGAGGCATTCCCCGGTGGGCCACCGAGTCTTGGTGGCAACCTGACCGGCACACTGCCGCCGTCCACGGAGGCAGTGGTGCTGCGGATCTTCGCGTTCGGCAGCAGTCTGTTCACCGGGATGCTCACCGGCGCGGCGAGCGGTGCCGTCGGATGGCTGTTGGCCAAGATGGTTTCGGGACTACGCCAACGGAAGTGAACCGGAAGGGGCAGGATCGTGGCCATCGGACAGTCCACAGGGGAGGCTGGCCCCGACGGCAGACGGCGGTTCCTCGTCGATCTCGGTCTCGGCATGCTCGTGCTGGTCGCGGTCGGCACGGCTATCGCCGCGAACGTGGGCGGCCCGTCCTCGCCGGGTCTCGCCGCCTATTTGTTCGGAGCGTTGTTCGGCTCGTTGATGATGGTGCGTCGACGCTGGCCGGTCGCGACGCTGCTCGTCACGGCAGTCGCTCTGCTGGGCTACTACATGCTGTCCTACCCGCCGATCGGTCTCGCCGTGCCGGTGGCCGCGGCACTGTTCTCGGCCACCGAGTACGGCCGGCTGTACTGGGCCGTCGGCACTGCCGCGGGGTTGCTGGCCATCTCCACTGGGATGCGGATCGGCCAGGGCGACAACCTCGGTTTCGTGCTCGGCCTGGAGGTGCCGACGTCGGCCGCGCTGATGGCGACGGTCATCGCGCTGGGCGACAGTCTTCGTTCCCGGCGTGGCTGGCGGGCCGAACTGGTCAAACAAGCCCAGGCCGCCCAGATGGAGCGAGAGCGTGAGGCGGCGGCCCGGGTCGAGCAAGAGCGCGTGCGGATCGCGCGGGACCTGCACGATCTCATGGCGCATACGGTATCGGTGATCTCACTGCACACCGACGTGGCGAGGGAGACTTTGGCCGACGACCCCGAGACGGCGAGACGTTCGCTCGCGGCGGCTCGGGCGGCGTGCCGGAACGTGGGCGAGGAGCTGCGGGCGACGCTGCACGCCCTGCGCGAACCCGAGGGAGCCCACGAATCCCCGGCGCCCGGGCTCGACCGGTTGGACGTTCTCGTCGGCACCGCCACCGACGCCGGACTTGAGGTACGGGTGCGCACCATCGGTACACCGGTCTCGCTGCCCGCGATCGCGGACGTGACCGCCTACCGGTTGATCCAGGAGGCGCTGAGCAATGTGCTCAGGCACGCCGATGCCAGTACCGTGCTCATCGAACTGGACTACGACAACGACTCCGTGGGAATCAGCGTGACCGACAACGGCCGCGGCAGCGAAGCGCCCGCTGACACCTCCACGGGCTGGGGTATCGCCGGCATGCGCGAGCGGCTGGTCCTGCTCGGCGGCGACTTGGACGTCCGATCCCGACCCGGCGAATCGTTCGTGGTCCAGGCCCGGATCCCCGTGCGAGGACGCGCGTGATCCGCGTGGTGCTCGTGGACGACCAGCCGCTGGTCCGGGAGGGGCTCCGGTCTCTGCTGGAACGTGCCGACGACATCACCGTCGTCGGAGAAGCGGGCGACGCCGCCGCAGGCATCGTGCTCATCGCGCGGGAGCGTCCGGATGTCGTGCTGATGGACATCCGGATGCCGGCCGAAGACGGCATCGCGGCGACCCGCCGGATCGTCGCGGACCCGGAGCTGCGGCAGGTGCAGGTCGTCGTGCTCACCACTTTCGACACCGACGAGCACATCCTCGACGCGATCAGGGCGGGCGCGGCCGGGTTCCTGCTGAAGGACACAAGCCCGGACGACCTGCGCGGAGCCGTGCGGACCGTCGCCCGCGGCGACGCCTTGCTCTCACCTTCCGTGACACGCCGGGTCATGCGGGCCGCGGCGGCGAGCCCGCGCAGAGGCTCGGCCGAGCGGCTCGACAGGCTCACCGCACGGGAACGCGAGGTCCTCGCCAAGGTCGGGGCGGGCCAGTCGAACGCCGAGATCGGGCGAAGCCTGCACATGAGCCCGGCCACCGCGCGTACCCACGTCGGCCGCCTGCTCGGCAAGCTCGGCGCCCGCGATCGCGCGCGGCTCGTCGCGATCGCCTACGAGACCGGGCTGATCACCCCAGGAGCACACTGAGCCCACTCGCGATCACGATGCTCGGCGCGGTTCCCGTCGCCATTGACGTCATGGGGAAGAAGCCGCCGGAGGTGGCTGGGGTGGCGCGTTCGATGTCGTCGCGGACGAAGCCGTCGGTGCCGAGGCCTTCGGCGAGCGCGGTGCCTGTGGCGGCGACCGCGCCGCACTGGTCGTGGCCGAGGACCACGACCAGTGGGCACTTGAGCACGCTGAGGGTGTACTCGATGCTGCCCCGTTCTTCTGAGCCGGTGGCGTACCGGGCCCACGCCGATGGCGTCTTCGAGGAAGAGGCCGGGTGTGCCAGGGGAACGTCGCCAGGCTGCGTCGTTGAGGAAAGCCGGTGTCGCTGTCGATCCGGTGTCTACTCGACCTCTGTCGGCCGGAGCCCCGTGTCGGCCTCGAGTTCGTCCTTGAAGTCGTCCTCGGTGACCAGTGACAGACCGCAGTTGGTGTGCTGCACGATCATCACTTCGCGGGTGCCCAATTTTCGTTGGCTGAGGGCGAGCGAGCGGATGTCGTCGGTCACCACGCCGCCCGCGTTGCGCAGCACATGCGACTCGCCTTGGATGAGACCGAAGATTTCGGTCGCGGAGAGCGCCGATCGCCCGGCACCACGTTGCCGAGTTCGCCGTTTCGCTTGAGCAGTACGTCGATCGCGGTAATGAAGCTCCTGTCATGCGTGATGGCAGCCGTTATTCTGGAGCTTGAGCAGTCGTGGGACTTTCTCCCGCGGTCGCGGGCGACCCGCTTCTGACGGCACTCTTCAGCTTCTCGCGTTGTTCGTCGTTCGCCAGCGCGGTCAACTTGTGCTCGAGGTGTGGAGGCATCTCCTTTAGGCCGACCTCGACACCGGACTTATGCGAGTGATCGAGGAAAGTCAGCAAGCCCTTCGCCCCTGACAGGTCCAGGTAGGTCACGTTCGCCATGTTCACCGTGAGGGTCGACTGGCCGTCGCGCAAGGCGGTGAAGACGCGGTCGGTGGTCAGGAAGGACAGTGGTCCGTCGATGTGGTGCGTGCCGGTGTCGTCGTGGACGATCGAGGCTTTGCGCCGGCGTGACTGCACGCCGTGGAAGATCAGTGCCAGAACGACGCCGACACCGACCGCCACGGTCAGATCGACGAGGACGGTGATGAGCATCGTCGCGAACATCACGACGATGTCCCCTCGCGGCGATACGTGTACCTTGCGCAGGCTCTCCCAGTCGAACATGCCGATCGCGGTCAGGATCAGGATTCCCGACAGCGCGGCGAGGGGAATGTACTGAACGACGGCTCCGAGGCCGGCGACCAGGGCGAGAAGGATGACGCTGTGCGTGGCGGCGGACAAGGCGGTCCGGCCACCGATCCGGATGTTGACCACGGACCTGACGGTCGCGCCGGCGGCGGCCATACCGCCGAACAGCCCGCTGGCGATGTTCCCGAGTCCCTGGCCGACGAGTTCTTTGTTGCTGCGATGCCGGCCACCGGTGATGGTGTCCATGACGACCGAGGTCAGCAGCGAGTCGATCGAGCCCAGCAGTGCGGTGATGATCACGAGCGAGACCAGGCTCGCCGGTATCGACTTGATCACGCGTGCGGACGCGAGCATGAGCACGATCGTGACCGCCACGACCAGGAAACTTCTTTGCACCTGGTCCAGTTCGCCGATGATGATGATCAGCGCGATTCCGCCCATGAAACCCGATACCACCGGGTGGGGGATGTAGCGGATGAGTGATCCGAGCCTGCGCAGGACGATGATCGGTACGGCCGTCCGCTCGCGCAGCGTCGAGATGACGTCGGTGCCGTCGATGTCCGGGAGGCCGAGGTCGAGCATCACGGCATCCGGGTTCCCGTCCGCGGCGGCCGTGAGCGCCGCCTGCCCGTCATCGGCGGTCTGGACCTCGTAGCCGCAGGCCGAGAGGGAGATCCGCAGTGTGCTGAGGATCTGTGGCTCGTCATCGACCACGAGAATGGTGGTCATACCGGTGTCCGTGCTGCGGCGTGGTGGGAGGGCAGCGAAATGACGATGGTGAGACCCCCGCCCGGGGTGTGCTCGACGTCGATCGTGCCGCCCATCGCGTCGGTGAAACCCTTGGCGACGCTCAGCCCGAGTCCGATGCGGGTACTCGAGTCCCGATGATTCCTTGCTGCCGCAACAGGTCGTAGGCCTTGTTCACGGTGTGGAAGTTGATCCCGAAATCGGCGGCGAGTTGCCGTGTCGAAGGCAGGGCGTCGCCTGCCTTCGCTTCACCGCGGGCTATCGCCTCGACGACCCTGTCCCGGATCTGCTGATGGATCGGCACATCGCTGTCGAGGTTCATCGTCAGCCGCACACCACTTAGTCTATCTGCTATACATCTAATAGAACAAATAGTACTGGAGGTGTCATGGCTCAGGTGATGATTCAGGGCCGCGAGCTCAGCGTCCGGCTGACCTCATGGGAGCGGTTGATCAGCCGGCGGAGCGAGGTACGGGTCCCGTTGACGGCGATCCGACACGTCCTGCTCCTCAGGCGGCCGTTGTGGGCGGTCAACGGAACCCGTAGGGGAGTGGAGGTGACCGGTGTGCAGAAGGTCGGCATCTGGTCTGGCAGGCGGCTCGTGTCGATACAGAAGGGACTGCCCGCACCGCGGGTGGAGGTCGAAGGCGATCCCCGGTTCCGTGAGCTGATTCTCAGCACGTCCGACGCGGCTGAACTCGTTCAGCGGTTGGGCGCCGAGGTGAAGGCATGACCGAGGCCGCGATCCGCGTAACCCACCTGACGAAGCGATTCGGGCCGGTCACGGCCGTCGACGACCTGAGTTTCGTGGTGGAAGCCGGTTGTGTGACCGGCTTCCTGGGGCCGAACGGTGCGGGTAAGACCACCACGATGCGGATGATCCTCGGCTTGGTGACGCCGACCTCCGGCACGGCGACCATCGGCGGTGCGCGCTATCGGGAACTTCCGCGTCCGGCCGGGACGGTCGGCGCCCTGCTCGACCGCTCGGGTTTCCATCCCGCTCGTACCGGCCGCGACCACTTGCGGGTGTACGCGCGGATGGGCGGCTACCCGGATTCCCGGGTTGTGGAAGTCCTCGAACGCACCGGTGCGGCGTCGTACGCCGATCGGAAGACCCGTGGCCTATCGACCGGAATGCGGCAACGGCTCAGCCTGGCCACCGCCCTGCTTGGTGATCCGCGGGTCCTGCTGCTCGACGAACCCGGCAACGGGCTGGATCCCGAGGGCATCGCCTGGCTGCGGCGGTTCGTTCGCGAGTTCGCCGCACAAGGTGGAGCCGCGCTGGTGTCCAGTCACCTGCTGGGCGAGATCGAGCAGATGGCGGACCGGGTCGTCGTGATCCGTGACGGCGCGTTGGCGTTCTCCGGCGAGATGGCCGACCTCGCCCAAGGCCGGCGGCAGGGCGTGCTGGTCAGGACGCCGGACCTGGACCGGCTCACGGTCGCGTTGACCGCCGAAATGGTTACCGGGCAAGGATTTCACTGTGTGCCGGTAGGGGACGGGGTTGCGCGGATCGAGGGCTTGTCCACGGCACGCATCGCCGATATCGCCCTCCGGCATGGTGTCGCGCTCAACGAGCTCACACCTCAGCGGATCAACCTGGAAGAAGTGTTCCTTTCCTTGACCACGAAAGAATCCGGAGGTCTCCGGTGATGGTGCGCTCTTTGCTCTCGGCCGAAGTCCGTCGCCTGCTCACAACGAAGTTCTGGCTGTGGGGGCTGGTCGCCGCGGTGGTAAGTGGTGGCTTCATCGCTCTGCTTGCACTCGTCGGGCCGGAGAACTTTCAGCCTCCGATGCCGGGCCTCACGACCGAGGACGGCACTCGGCTGCTGCTGGGGATGCTCGGGATTCTGGCCTTCGTGCCCGCGTTGCTGGGCACCAGCGCCGTGACCGCCGAGTACCGGCACCAGACGATCACCTCCACCTACCTCTTCGCGCCGAGGCGATGGAGCGTGCTGGCAGCGAAGCTGGTCGTCCATGCGATCGCAGGGTTGGTCTACGCGCTCCTCGTGGTTCTGTGTGCAGGAGCCGGACTGTTCGCCGTCGCGGTCCTTCGCAATGTGGAACTCGGCCTGCCTGCCGGGGAAATCGTCGTCACGCTGCTCCGCGTCGCGGTAGCGATGACGGTGTACACCGTTCTCGGTGTCGCCTTCGGAGCGCTGCTCCGCAATCAAGTGGCCGCGCTGGTCGTCGTCGGGGCCTACTTCTATCTCGGCGAGTTCGCGCTACTGCTGATTCCCGGCGTCAACGCCGTCTACCCCTACCTGCCCGGCGGTGCCTCCGCCGCGCTGACCGGCTTCACCTACCTCGCCGAGGCCACCGCGAGCCAGACCGGGGGCGCCGCGGCAGTACTGCTGTCAGCGCCGGCCGCGGCGCTCGTGCTTCTCGGTTACGCCGTCGTCGCGGCTGTGATTGCCGTCGCCGTGCCCCTGCGCAGGGACGTCACGTGAACCGGCGAGACGGCGAAGCCGGTCACAGCATGGTGACGTAGGGTGCTCGAATTGTCCCCGCCGGTCTAGCTGTCCAGGCTATCGGCGGTGAGGGTTCTCCTCGTGTGCTTGACAGTGACTGAACGAGTGTTCAATGCTCTGATCATGCGTTCAGTGTCTGATCTGACCGCCCGGGCTCGGATCCGGGATGTGGCCTTGGCGAGGTTCGGTGCCGACGGTGTACCTGGGACGTCGGTGCGCGCTGTCGCCGTCGACGCCGGCGTGTCGCCGGGGCTGGTGCTGCATCACTTCGGCTCGAAGGAGGGATTGCGGCAGGCATGTGACGATCACGTGCTCGAAGCCATCCGCTCCGGAGGAGACGACGGCACCGCCGCTCTGGCGGAGGCTTTGCGGGCCGCCACTCCAGTGCGGCGTTATCTCGCGCGGGCGTTCCTGGACGGTACGAGTGCCGCGTCCGCCCTGTTCGACGAGATCGTGGAGCACACCGAGGAGTGGCTCGCTGAAGGAGAGCGCGAAGGCTGGGTGCGCGCCGCGGCGGACAAGCGGGCGCGCGCGGTCGTCTATGTGTCGTGGCTGTTGGCACCGTTGGTGCTCGGGGATCACGTGGGGCGCTTGCTCGACGGCGATGCCGCGGAGACCGTGACGGCGGTACGCGGCGCCCGGGCCGGTTTGGAGATGCTCACCGACGGCCTGTTCGCCGACGACCGCTGGCTGAAGGCCTACTCGGCCATCGGAGAGCAGGAGGCGGGACGATGAGGGCGTTGCTCGTCACCCATGGCACCCGTGGCGACGTCCAGCCGATGCTGGCGCTCGCGGTGGCCCTGCGGGAGCGAGGGCATGAAGCGGTGCTGGCCGCGCCAGGATCGTTCGGGGACGCCGCGGCGGAGCACGGGATCGAGTTCGCGCCGCTGGACGAGGGGCCGAACCGGTTGATGGACGACCCGGTGGTGAAGGAGGCAATGGAGAACGGCTACCGGGGTCTACGAGGCAAGATCACCGCCGTGCGGACGGCGCAACGCCTCAAGCCGTGGATGGTGGCGGTCCTGCATGACGTCGGCGTGGCGGCGAAGGCGTCCCGCGCGGACGTCGTCGTGCACACGACCGGGGTGGCGGCCCAGCATGCCGCCGAGATGCTCGGCGTCCCGTCGGTGGTCGTCGCCCTGCAACCCGGCTGGGTTCCCACCTCCGAATTCCCCTGCCCGATGGTGCCGTTGCCGCGGCTGCCGAAGGTCCTCAATCGTGCCAGCTACCTCGCGGTGTCCGCGATCCTGCGCACGTACGCGGGGATCACCACCACCTGGCGCACCACCGAACTCGGGCTCCCGCGTCGCCGGGGGAGCCACGACCTGTTCCACGACAAGGAAGGCCGCGACCGGCCGGTGCTGCAGGCATTCAGCCGGCATGTGACAGCCGCCGCCGGCGATTGGCCGGATTCGGTGCGCACCACCGGCTTCTGGTATCTCCCCGCCGCGCCGACGTGGTCGCCACCCGCGCGCTTGCAGGAGTTTCTCGACGCTGGGACGGCTCCTGTCTACATCGGATTCGGCAGCATGGCGGGCCGAGACGCGCGGCGCACGCGGGAAGTGGTCGAGAACGCTGTCCGGCAGGCCGGGGTTCGCGCGGTGGTCGCGACCGGCTGGGGCGGGATCGACGGTGACGTCGGCGACGATGACGTCCTGGTGATCGAGCACGCGCCACACGATTGGCTGTTCCCGCGGGTGAGCGCGGTCGTGCATCACGGTGGCGGCGGCACCACCGGCGCCGCTCTCGCGGCGGGCAGGCCGCAGGTGGTGTGCCCGTTCGTCGCCGACCAGCCGTACTGGGCGCGCTGCATGCACGCCGCCGGCGTCGCTCCGCCGCCGATCCGGCAGCAGCACCTCACCTCCGATCGGCTCGCCGCGGCGCTGCGGCAAGCCACCGGTGATGCCGGGATGCGAGAGCGAGCCGAACTCCTGGGGCGGGAGATTCGGGAGGAGAACGGTTTGGAAGCCGCGGTCAGCGCCATCGAGCGCGTCACTTGACGGACGAGAAGGAAGTCCATGGAAGTCACCGCGGAATCCACGGCGAACGGGCCTGGGTGAAGAGCAAGTCGCTTGTGCCGCCAGATCACCGTCAGGTTCGGCAGGCTCTGGGAGCGGGCCGGGCAAGGGCACGGGTAGCGGTCCTTGGCTTTCAGTTCGTCAAGAATACGTAAGCGTGGGTATGGTGTCCGCGTCGAGGCGCAGCCTCGTGGTGTGCCGGGAAGACTGGTCGGCGAGCCGAGCCGAACCGCACCCGGAGTAGCCCATGAGCACTGTTCCCGCCACTGGATCGCGCACCTCGGCGTTCCATGTCTGAGAGCGCCGCACCGCGAGCCCGCCTTTTCGACCGCGGGTCCTGGCCGGAGGCGCAGCGCGTCGCGGAGATCCTGCGCAAGGAGACCGTGGGTGGTGTTCTGCTCCTGGTCGGAGCCGTCGTCGCCTTGGTGTGGGCGAACACCCCTTGGTCAGGCGCATACGAGGCGTTGCGTGAGGTCCGGGTAGGACCGGCGGCTCTGCATTTGGATCTCAGCTTGGCGACCTGGGCCGCGGATGGGCTTCTCGCGATCTTCTTCTTCGTCGCGGGCCTGGAGGTCAAACGCGAGTTCGTCGCCGGGGATCTGCGCGATCCCCGGCGGGCCGCGGTCCCGGTCGCCGCCGCTGTCGGAGGCGTCGTCGTACCGGCTCTGATCTACATCGCGATCAATCTCGGTGACTCGGCCGCGCTGGGTGGCTGGGCGATCCCGACAGCCACGGACATCGCGTTCGCCTTGGCCGTCTTGGCGGTGATCGGGCACCACTTGCCGTCCGCGCTGCGAACCTTTTTGCTCACGTTGGCTGTCGTCGACGACCTGATCGCCATCGTGATCATCGCCGTTTTCTACACCCGTGAGCTCCTGGTCGGCCCGCTATTGCTGGCACTGCTTCCCTTGGCCGTGTTCGCCGTGCTGGTTCAGCGCCGGGTGCGATCTTGGTGGCTGCTGCTTCCGCTCGCGGCGACGACCTGGGCGCTGGTGCATGCTTCGGGAATTCACGCGACGGTCGCCGGCGTCCTGCTGGGGTTCGCGGTACCCGTGATCCGCAAGCACGGCGAAGGGCCAGGGCTCGCCGAGCATTTCGAGCACCGGTTCCGGCCGATCTCGGCCGCCGTGGTGGTCCCGGTATTCGCTTTCTTCGCCGCCGGTGTCACCGTGGGTGGCCTTGGCGGCCTGGCCGATTCACTCCTCGACCCTGTGGCGCTGGGTATCGTCCTCGCGCTCTTGCTCGGCAAGACCGTCGGCATCACCGGGGCCACCTACCTCGTGTCCCGGTTCACCCGTGCGGAACTCCACGACGACCTCGCCTGGACCGACGTGATCGGGCTGGCCGCGCTGGGCGGCATCGGCTTCACCGTGTCCCTGCTCATCGGTGACCTCGCCTTCGGCGCAGGCAGCGAGAGTGACGAACATGCGAAGATCGCGATCTTGGTGGGCTCCCTGCTCGCCGGTCTCGTCGCCACGATCATCCTGCGCATTCGCAACCGGGTGCACCGCAGAATCTGTGCCGAAGAGTCGGTCGACTCCGACCACGACGGCATCCCGGACGTTCACCAGCATGAAGGTGAAACGCGCGGCTAGACGGCTTCACGTTCGGTCACGGTTGCTGCGCTTTGGAGGGTGGTCTGTGTTCTCGGCTTGCAGGCCCCGGCGGATTGAGCCAGGAGCCAGTTCCGGGCGGTGACGGACTTTGGCTGAAGAAGCGAGTTGCCAGGGCACGCTGGTCACCATGACACCGGGCTGGAACAGGAGGCGTCCTTTCAGCCGCAGCGCGCTCTGGTTGTGCAGGACGTTCTCCCACCAATGGCCGACGACGTACTCGGGGATGAACACGGTGACCACGTCGCGCGGGTTGTTGGTGCGTACGCGTTTGACGTAGTCGAGGATCGGTTTGGTGATCTCGCGGTAGGGCGACTCGATGACCTTCAGCGGGATGGAGAAGGGCTGTTTGGCCCACCGGTCGAGGAGTTCGTTGGTTTCCTGGTTGTCGACGTTGACGGTTATCGCCTCGAGGACGTCAGGCCGGACCGCCTTGGCGTAGGCCAGCGCCCGGCGGGTGGGCCGGTGCAATTTCGACACCAGGACGATCGCGTGATTACGCGACGGGAGAACGATCGGCTCATCCTCATCGGCGTCGTGGAGTTCATCCCCGACCCGTTGATAGTGACGGCGGATCGCGGTCATCAGCAGGTAGATCGCGGCCATGGCGGCCAGCGAGATCCAGGCACCCTGGGTGAACTTGGTGACGAGGATGACCACCAGCACCAGGGCGGTCATGGAGAAGCCGAAGGCGTTGATCGACTGGGAGCGGCGCATCCGGCGGCGCGCGGCGGGGTCGGTTTCGGTGCGCAGCAACCGGTTCCAGTGCCGGATCATCCCGCTCTGGCTGATCACGAAGGACATGAACACGCCGACGATGTAAAGCTGGATCAGGCGGGTGACCTCGGCGTCGAAGGCCACGACGAGAAGGATCGCGGCCGCGGCGAGGAAGACGATGCCGTTGGAGAACACCAGCCGGTCACCGCGGGTGTAGAGCTGCCGCGGCAGGAAGCGGTCCTGAGCGAGGATCGAGCCGAGCACGGGAAA
Source organism: Amycolatopsis sp. NPDC043887 (assembly GCF_056435665.1). NCBI lineage: Bacteria > Bacillati > Actinomycetota > Actinomycetes > Pseudonocardiales > Pseudonocardiaceae > Amycolatopsis > Amycolatopsis sp. NPDC043887. The sequence goes on along the minus strand of NZ_JBWKEB010000006.1, from coordinate 371,320 downwards.
TCCGTTGAAGGCGGTGTTGGCCGCCAGCACCAGGATCAGGCCGGTGAAGAAGATGACGAACCAGGTCGCCGGCGGGAAGCCCGCGAACACCGCGTTGCCGAGCTGGGCTACCAGTGTCTTCTGCTCGTAGCCTGCCGGGGCGCCGATCAGCTGATGCGCGGGGTCTTCCGCAACCTGCGCGCCGGTGAGCCGGGCGAGCATGATCAAGCCGAGGAACATGGTGATCGCGAGCACGCCCATCATCAGCAGCGTGGTCGCGGCGTTGCGCCCCTTGGGTTTGCGGAACGCGGGAACACCGTTGCTGATCGCCTCCACGCCGGTCAGCGCCGCGCTCCCGGAGGAGAACGCGCGCAGGATCAGGAAAGCGAACCCAAGCCCAGCGAGATGTCCGCCCTCCTCGACCAGCGTGAAGTCCGCGCTTTCGGCCCGTACCTCCTCGCCCAGGATGAAGACCCGCACCACCGCCCAGACGATCATGGCGAGGATGCCGAACACGAAGGCGTAGGTCGGGATGGCGAAGGCGGTGCCCGATTCCCGCACACCCCGGAGGTTCATGGCGGTCAGCACCACGATGGCGCCGACGGCGAACTCGACCTTGTGTTCCCCCACGAAGGGCACGGCCGAGCCGATGTTGGCCGCCGCGGAGGCGATCGACACCGCCACGGTCAGCACGTAGTCGACGAGCAGGGCACTGCCGACGACCAAGCCCCAGCGCGGGCCGTGGTTGACGGTCGCGACTTCGTAGTCCCCGCCACCGGAGGTGTACGCGCGGACGTTCTGCCGGTAGGACGCGACCACCGAGATCATCACCACGGCGACCAGCACCGCGATCCAGGGGCTGAACACGAACGCCGACGCGCCCGCGACCGACAGCACCAGAAGGATCTCCTCCGGTGCGTAGGCAACGCTCGACATCGGGTCGGAGGCGAAGACGGGCAGCGCAATCCGTTTGGGCAGCAGGGTGTGTGACAGGCGGTCGCTGCGGAACGGCCTGCCGACGAGCAGGCGTTTGGCTATGGAGGCGAATGTGGGCATGGAGGGAGCGGCCTATGTTTCCGTGAGGGAGAGGGGACAGAGGGAAGACGAGGTGGTCGCCGGAGGCCACGCGTTGTCGCGTCGCGTGGAGGCCCCAGTAGCGCTGGTCGTTTTGGATCAGGCCGACAGCGGTCGTACCGCATTCGGCGACCCGCTGCCCGAGCTCGGACGATCGGGCAGGCCGTTGATCGAGCGTCCACGGGGCAAAGGCCGGTCCGCGATGATCGAGCAGTGCCCTCGGCCAAAGCTTCGCCGGCGGCTTCGGCGGTGACCACGGCTTGGTCGGCGCCGTGACGTCGAACCAGGTCAAGGTGGGGACTCTCCCGCACTTGGCCGGAATCCGCGCGGGTGAGCACCTGCCGGTCGGTGCCGTCCCCGAGGATCGACGGGACACCGAGTTCACCAGCCAGCCGTACCGCATCCGGGGCGACGTCTACGGCGAGGAGATCGACGGGTCTGGTGCCGTAGGCGAGCAGGTAACTCGCGGCGCTGGAGCCGGCCACGCCGAAGCCGACCACCAGTGTCTGACCACGCATACTCCAGGACCTCCGCGCGTGGACCCTAGTGACACGTGCCCGAATTGTCGGTGCGCGGCAACGCTTACTAACGCGGTCTTGACGGCTGAGTGGCCGAACCCCAGGTCGACCGTCAAGAAAACGCAAAAATTCCGGGTGCTGGCTGCATCGATCGCCTCAACAGGTGGCGCCCGGTCGAACAGGTCGAAACTGAAAGCAGCACGTACGCTGGGCCGCGCCTGGAGGACAGCTCGGACGCGCCGGAGGAGACAAGAGGATGGAGCGGTCGACACCGTTCTCGGCGACGACTGTGGTGGAAGCGGCTCGCGTGACGATGGTGGTCGGCGGCGACCTGGACTTCACCACTCATGTCAAGCCGGCCGCGGAGTTCGACAGGCTGATGGACCTATCGCCGGATGGACTGGTCGTCGATCTGACCGGAGTGGAGTTCTGTGCCTCCAGCGGGCTCTCGTGTTCGGTCGGACTCAACACGAGATGCGCGACGGTGGGAGTACCGCTGCTTTTCCTGCCTTCACCGAGAATCCGCAGGTTGGCCGCGAAAACCGGTCTGACGGGAATACTCCCGCCGGCCGGCGATTGACGCGGTCTCTGGCGTCGGCCCCATGCTCAACTGTCGAGGAAGTCTCGGATCTCGCCGTTGATCAGTGGCCAATCCTTGCTGAGCCAAATGAAATGGCTGTGCGCGGTGCTTTCGACGAGCCTGCCGCGCTGGATGGCGGCGGCGAGCGACTCGGCATGGGTGAAGGGCACGGCACCATCGTTCCGGCTGGCGATCACTAGAGCCGGCTGCGTGACCTCACCGCAGGTTTCCCCGTTTTCGCTGAGGTCGTTGAGGAAACCGTGGCCGGACCGCATTCCGGCGAACAGACTGAGCAACGTCTCGCGGTTCGCGGGCGTAAGGGCCGCCAGAGCCTGCCGGGACGGTCGTGTGGAGAGGTCGCTCAGCAGGATGCGAAGGCCGACGTCTGGTGCGGTGCGTATGAGTGCACGCACCGCTGACCAGGTAAGGCGCTCGGTGGTGGAAGCGAACGCGAGACGAGCGCCGATACGGGTTCGACGGTCCGGCCAAGGCAGTGGGCCGACCGCGCTCTGGAGGACGACTCGCTCCACCAGGTCAGGATGGCGTGCGGCCATCGCCATCGAAGTCGGCCCTCCGGCCGAAATACCGACGACGGCCACGGCGCGGTCGATGCCGAGATGCGCGCACAACGACCGTATGACGTCTGCGAACCCGCCGGTTGTCTTACCGGTCGAGAGCGGAGTGCGCCCGTAGCCCGGTCGTGAGGGCACGAGCACCGAGTAGCCAGCCTCGGCGAAGGTGTCTTCTCCGAGAGCGAGTCCGGCGTTCATGTGGCCGCCATGAAATATCACCACTGCGGGACCGGACCGTCGATCGAATCTGTACTCGACTGCTCCGTCGCGCAACTCGGCGATAGTCGTGTGAAGGTGAACCTCGGTCATGGCAGGCATGATGGCTCATCGGTACTCGACGACGTGATCAGGTCTCGGCGCGGTTGTTGATCTCGCCCCGGCCAGCCTGGCTGGAGCGCCCGATCATGGTGGATCCTGGCAGGTCGAGTCTCTCGCCGGCACGCCTGGGGCGCCACTTGCATCGCGCCCCAGGCGCCGGGATTGCCGTCCTCGTTGAACAGCTACAAGAACGGACCTATCAGGCGACTCCTGTACCCCACGCGCTGCATTCCTTCTTGTTTGAGTGGATCATTGTGCCGCATACCTGTATACGGACGACGCGACCTTCGGCAATGTTGCGACTTCCGTCTGGAGTGCCGAGTTCGTGCGTCTTTTCAGTCCCCGTGATCCTGTCTTTGTCTAGGACGTTCCCGTGGCGGTCGAGTACCTCCACGTTGACATAGACCTTGCCCGCGACGGGGTAATTATAGATGACGAGCAGCTCATCGTAAGCGTGGAATACAGCCCAAAGTTGCGCGTTTTTGAGCTCGCCGCATTCGGCCTCGCGGGTGATCCACACGGTGGCGTTCTTGCCGCCCTTGTCACTCGGGTACGGGCGCTGGAAACTATCCCGGCACCCGGTATCTGCCTGTGCCGGCGTCTGGCCGATGGCCAGGGGAGTGATCAGGGCGGCCATAACTGCAAATACTCGCAGTGCAGCCCTGCCGAGAAGCTTTTTCACTCTGAGCTCCTTCTGCTTTCAGTCGTTTCGGTGTTCCCGTTGCAGTCCTCAGCTCCACCGCCCGGATTGTGAGCAGGAGCGTCACTGCTTGATTGTGGCCGCGAGAACCGGCCACCCTGGGCTGCCCTCGCGGTCCAGTGGCACGGTCTCTATGGGTGGCCAGGCCCCGATGACCGCGGCCGCAAAGAGATTAAGGCGGCCGGCTGGACTCGGCCAGAACTTTGCGTCCTGTCGAAAACAGTCCATTGAGGACTTCTCGTGCCAATGCCCCAGCATCGTTGATTCCCGAGCTGAGAGACGCGCATCACTCCAGCGGCCGTGAGACCCGCACTGAAAGCCATCGACATCATCGGCCTCAATGGCTTCGAATCCGCCTACCCCAAGGAACTCTCGGGCGGAATGCGCCATCGCGTCGGCTTCGCCAGGGCACTGGTGCTCGAACCCGACACCTGCCCAGCTTCTGTCGCCTCCCCGTCGGCATCGGCACGACCGCGTCAATCCCGGTGGCGCTGGCTGCCCGGGAGTGATCAGGCCGGTTTCGTAAGCGATCGCGACGAGGGTGAGCCGATCGTATTCGCACGAATTCTCCATTCACCAGATCCGGTGGGAGTTCGGCGGATTTACGGCGCGACCTGGGTGCGGCACATCCGCTTACGGGCGCTTCGTGACTACGTATCTCGACGTACTCGCGAGCCGCAGCACCTACGTGCCCTGGCCGTCCGCGCACTGTGGAAAAGTGCCGTGGCTCTCGGATTGGCTTGGATGGCACTGCACCTCAGCCGACCCGCGCGGATCGACTGCCCCGCAACGACATCAGCACGGAGGACGACATGCAAAGGAGAGCACGAACAACCGCCGAACCTCGTGACTTGATGCCCTGCGTCTGGTCGTTCGGCATGAGCGCGGAATCAACATCCGGGATCCTCCGCATGCTCACCGATCCGACCGTCCGGCCCGACACGGTCGCGCCGGACCTCTCCAACCTGGTGATCGTCATCGCCCGGCCTGACGTAACCGCCGACCCCGGCGGCGCACCGGCACCCCGTCTTTCGGCTGGCCGGTGGCTCAACGCGATCCGTCGTGATCGGGGTCCTGATTCGTGCTGAGCAGTGCGCATAGCGCGTCCGAGGTCGTGGTCGCGGCAGTGGAGAAGGGTTCGAGGACGGTGTCGGCACCGGCGGTGCGGAGTCGGTCGGCGTCGTGGCTGGTGTGTGCGGTGAGCACGACCGTGCCGTCGTAGTTGTGGTGGCGCAGGTTGTGCAGCAGCGTCAGATTGGTTTCTCGGGTGGGGATGGCGCTGACAACGGCTCGGGCGCGGGACAGGGGGAGGGACTCCAGGAAGTGGATGTCTTCGGCGCTGCCGAACACCGCGGTGACGCCGTCGCGGCGGGTGGTGGCGATGGTGTGGGGGTCGAAGTCGATCGCGAGGACCCGGTTCCCGGTCTGGCCGAGCCGGTCGGCCAGGTGGCCGCCGAACCGGCCGAGTCCGTAGAGGATCACGTCGATGTCGTCGTCCTTGTCGGACGACTGGTCGGATTTGGTGTGGGCGCGCTCGAACACGGTGAGCCGGCGTTGGAGGCGCCGGTAGATCTGGTGGGAGTACATGATCAGGTAGGTGGAGGCGCCGATGGTGATCAGGCCGACGACGGTGATCAGGCTGACGGTGGCGTTGGTGATGTGCCCGAGGCTGAGCCCGAGTGCGGCCAAAATGAGGGAGAACTCGGAGATCTGGGCGGAGGTGAGTCCGGTGAGGAAGCCGACGCGGACCGGGTAGCGCAGGGCGGACATGATCGCGATGACGATCACAGGGTGGCCGACGAGCACGAAGACGGAGAAGACGGCGGCTTCGGTGATCTGCTGTGCGACGTCGGTGAACTCCAGTTTGGCGCCTAGGTCGAGGAAGAAGAACAGCAGCAGGAAGTCGCGGAGGCTGACCAGCCGGGCGCCGATGGCGTCGCGGTAGGTGGTTTGGGCGAGGGAGATCCCGGCCAGGAAGGCACCGACCTCCGAGCTGAACCCGAGCCATTCGCTCAGGGCGGCGATCGCGACGGCGTAGGCGACGCCGAAGAGGACGAGCAGCTCCTGGGATCGTGCGATGTGGTGCAGCAGCGAAGGCAGGACATAACGCATGAGCAGGCCGACGCCGGCGAGCAGGCCGAGTCCTTTGCCGAGCATCGCGGCGATGCCGAGGGTGAGGTTGTCGCCGGTGGGTTGCCCGAACGCGATGAGCGCGATCATCACCAGGATGACGATGATGTCCTGGACGATCAGGAAGCCTACGGCGATGCGTCCGTGGAGCTGGTCGAGTTCGCGTTTGTCGGACAGCAGTTTGACGATGATGATCGTGGACGAGAAGGTGAGGGCGACCGCGACGTAGAGCGCGGTGACGCCGCCCATGCCGAACGCGATCGCGATCAGGTAGCCGAGCACCGAGGTGAACACGACCTGGCCGAGACCGGTGGCCAGCGCGACCGGTCCGGTGCTGCGGATCAGGTGCAGGTCCAGCCGCAACCCGACGAGGAACAGCAGGATCGCGATGCCCAGCCGGGCCAGTAGTTCGATGGTGCTGTCGGCGTCGACCCAGCCGGTGCCGACCGGGCCGACCAGGATGCCGACGCCGATGAACGCGACGATCAGCGGCTGCCGCAGCCGCACGGCCAGCAGCCCTGCCGCGGCGGCGATGGCCAGGATGACCGCGACGAGCGGGAACGCGTGAAATTCCACGATCAGCTCTCCCCGGCGACCGGTACGACGAGGACGTTCGATGGTGCCTCCCGCGGCACGTGCTGGGCAACGCTGCCGAGCAGGGCGTAACCCAGCGACGAGCGGCCTCCGGTGCCCACGCCGATCAGGTCAGCGCCGTGGTCGCGGCTCAGCTCCGCAGCCACGTCGTCGTCGAGGTAGGTGAGCAGCCATTCGCTGTCGGGCAGGGCACACAGCGAGCAGTCCTCCGTGATCCTCATGCGTGTCCTCGCCGCAGCCGCTTGTCGACCGCGACCACCAGGCCGGCCGCCACGGCGATGGCCAGGATCCGCAGCCACACGTCGCCGCCGAGCGGGGCCGTGCCGAAGATCGTGTTCATGACCGGCAGATAGGTGATGGCGAGCTGCCCGATCGCCTGGACCGTGACACCGACAATGAGCCACCGGTTGGAGAACATCCCGATTCGCCACGCGGAGCGGGTGAGCGAGCGGCAGCTGAAGAGATAGAACGCTTCGACCACCACGAACAGGTTCAACGCGGCGGTGCGGGCTTCGGCCAGGCCGGCGCCGTTGGCGATTTCCCATTCGAACAGCCACCACGAACCGGCGACCAGCAGCGTGGACACCAGCAGGATCCGCACCATCAGCGCACGGGTCAGCAGGGGCTGCTCCGGGTCGCGAGGCGGGCGCGTCATGATGCCGGTTTCCTTGGGCTCGAAGGCGAGCATCAGGCCGAGCGCGACGGCGGTGGTCATGTTGATCCACAGGATCTGGGTGGGCAGGATCGGCAGTGCGGCGCCGAACACGATCGCGGCCAGGATGACCAGGCCCTCGCCGATGTTCGTCGGCAGTGTCCAGGTGATGAACTTGGTGAGGTTGTCGAACACGCCGCGGCCCTCCTCGACCGCGGCTTCGATGGTGGCGAAGTCGTCGTCGGTGAGGATCATGTCGGCGGCGTCCTTGGCCACCTCGGTTCCGCTTTCTCCCATGGCGACACCGATCCCGGCCTGCCGCAGCGCGGGAGCGTCGTTGACGCCGTCACCGGTCATGGCCACCACGTGACCGCGGGCCTGCAGTGCCTCGACCAGCCGCAACTTCTGCTCTGGCGAGACCCGGGCGAACACGGTCGCGTGGTCCACCGCCTCGGGGAACTCCTCGGCGGGCAGCGCGGCCAGGTCGGTGCCGGTCAGCACGGTGCCCCGGTCGCGGGCCTGGCTGTCGTGGTCGAACAGGCCGACCTGACCGGCGATCGCGGTGGCGGTGGCGGCGTGGTCACCGGTGATCATCTTCACCGCGATACCCGCGGTGTGACAGGCGGACACCGCGGGTATCGCGGCGGCGCGGGGCGGATCGAGCATGGCCTGGAGCCCGGTCAGCACCATGCCACCGGAGAGCGTCTCCTCGCCGAACCCCTTCGGATCGGACTCGTCCTGGCCGGTGGCCGGGCGCATCGCCGTCGCCAGGACCCTCAGTCCCCGGCCTGCCAGGTCGCTGGCAGCGTCGAGCGCGGCGGCACGGTCCACAGGCCGGACCGTGCCTTCGGCGTCCATCTGGGCGCCGCACAGGTCGAGTACCCGTTCCACGGCTCCCTTGACCAGCACTACCTGGCCCGCTGTGCGGTCGTGGTGGAGGGTGGCCATGTACTGGCGTTCGGAGCTGAACGGGATCGTCGCCAAGCGGGGAAGCAGGTCCTTGACACGATCGGCGTCCAGGCCCGCTTTGGCGGCGACGACCAGCATCGCGCCTTCAGTGGGGTCGCCGACGATGTCCCATCGCCCATCTCGTTCGGTGAGGGCGGCGTCGTTGCAGGCGGCACCGGCCAGCAGCGACCAGCGCAGCGCCGCGTGGGCGTCGAGTATCGGCGGCGTGCCGTGGCTGTCGTGGAGTGTCCCGTCGGGGGCGTAGCCCGCTCCGGTGACCTCGAACCGACCGTCGGGGGTCCACACGGTGCGTACGGTCATCTGGTTCTCGGTGAGGGTGCCGGTCTTGTCCGAGCAGATCACCGTGGTACTGCCCAGCGTCTCCACCGCCGGCAACCGGCGGATCACCGCACGCCGCCTGGCCATCCGGGCCACCCCGATGGCCAGGGTGATGGTGACCGCCGCCGGCAGTCCTTCCGGGATGGCGCCGACCGCGAGGGCGATCGCGGCGGTGAATGTCTCCACCGCGTCCTGCCCCCGCAGCAGCCCCACGCCGAAGGTGACCGCGGCCAGGGCGAGAATGCCCACGGTGAGGATCTTGCTGAACCCGGCGAGCTTCCGCGTCAGCGGTGTCGCCAGGGTTTCCGCGGCGCCGACCAGCCGGTGGATCTCACCCAACTCGGTCTCGGCGCCGGTCGCGACCACGATCCCCGCACCGCTGCCGGTGGTGACGAGGGTGCCCGAGTAGGCCATGTTGCGCCGGTCGGCCACCGGGATCTCCTCCGGCAGCACCACCTCGTCCTTGGCCACCGGAACCGACTCACCGGTCAGCGCGGACTCGTTCACCCGCAACTCCGCCACCCGGGTCAGCCGCACGTCGGCGGGGACCTTGTCGCCCGCGTCGAACAGGACGAGATCGCCGGGCACCAGGTCGTCGGATGGCACCGTCCGTTCATGGCCGTCCCGCACCACCTTGGCGTGTGTGCGCACCAGCGACCGCAGGCCTTCGAGCGCGGCTTCGGCCTTGGACTCCTGGATGAACCCGACGACCGCGTTGATCGCCACCACGCCGAAGATCACCGCGCTGTCGACGTACTCACCCAGTACCGCGGTGATCGCCCCGGCGGCGAGCAGCACGTAGACCAACGGGTGGTGGAACTGGCGCAGAATCCGCAGCACCAAACCCGCACCCTTGGGGGCGGGCAGGGCGTTCGGTCCGAACCGTGCCCGCCGTTCGGCGGCGGCCTGACCGGTCAGGCCGCGGTGCGGATCGGTCTCCAGCAGCAGCACCACCTCATGCGCCGCCAAGCCGTGGTGCACGGGTGCCGACGAGGCCAGCGAGGGGGACATCGCGGAGGTCATGACGTCAGCTCGTCGTGCTCGATGGCCCGAGCTCGTCCGTCGGTGCTACGGGTGACCATGACGGGGCACCGCGCGGCTCGTGCGCAGTGCTCGCTGGTCGACCCCAGCAGCAGGCCGACGGCCGGGTTGCGTCCGCGGGAGCCCAGCACGAGCAGGTCGGCGTCCGCGCTGTACCGCACCAGCAGTTCGGAGACGTCACCGTGGACGACCACGGTGTTGCCTTCCACCCCGGTCGCGGCGAGCTCGGCGGAGACGAGCTTCCGGCCCCACTCGACGAGTTCCTCGACCGTCGGGGTCAGCAGTTCGGTGCCGACACGATCCCAGTGCACGACGTGGACGATGTCGAGAGTCGCGCCGCGCAGCGTGGCCTCCCTGGCCGCGGCGAGCAAGGCCTGGCGGGAGGGCGCGGAACCGTCCACACCCACGATCACCCGTCCCCGCGCGGTGTCGTGCTCAGTGTGAGGTCCCACCACGACGACCGGACAGGGCGCGTGCGCGAGACAGGCCCGGCTGACCGAACCCAGCATCAGCGCCGCCAGACGACCACGGCCGTGCGATCCGACCACCAGCAAGTCGGCGTCCGCCCCCGCGGCGACCAACTCGTCCGCTACCTCCCCGACCCGACGGTGAACGGTCACCGGGTACCCGCCCGCAGCCGCGGCCAACGACCGGCCCGAAGCTCCGGCCAGGGTGTGCAAGGGGTGCCGTAACCGTTGCGAGTCCACAACAGTGCACGCGACCAATTCCGCACCACGCAGCCGGGCCTCCCCGGCCGCCCAGGAAAGCGCCGCCGCGCCAGCCGGTGAATCGTCGACACCGACGACGACCGGTGCAGCCATGGCCCTGCCCCCTTACTCGATCCGCACCAGTACCTGCCGAGCACATCGGTGCCCCACAGATCGACAGGTTTGCCGTGCCTCCAGACTCCACCGGCGGGGGCGCCGCCGAGCAGGGTCTGATGTCCCTTTCGTCCAGGACCTGCGCCCCGCGGCAGGTACCGGCTCGGGCGAGATCGCGCTGGTGGTCGACGCGACGACCAAACCAACGGGGGCGAACAGCCCGGCGGCCAGGGTCACGCAATCTCTCCTCGAACCGTTGGTGGATTTTGACGGTCTTCGAGCGCAAGGCGCTCGCGACCTCTGACCAGCCCGGTCCACCTCGTTCCGAACGAGGAGGTGATGCGGATGGGCGGGGGAACGGGGATCGAGTATGCGATGGCCGTCCATGTCCCGCTGACCCGCCGCCACTCGCCGGCCGTGTACCAGCCGTTTGCCGTGCCGCCACGGCTCGCCGCCCTGGGGCGCGACATTCGCAGGCCGGGTGTCGCCGCCACTGCGCTCTACAGCAACTCCTGCACTGTGAACAGCGCCCGCCGGTTCGTTTTCCATCACCCCGACGATGCACCGCTCGCCGGCTTCGATCTGTCGCAGCCGCGTGAGCGCGAGGTCGTGGTCCACGCCCGGTTGTGGGGCTGGATCGCCGACGACGACCGCCAGGTGCTCCTCCTGGACGCCGGGTTCGAGCCTGGCGACCTCGCCGCTCTCCTTGAGCAGCAGCAGAACACACGAGTGCGACGCCGGGATCACGAGGCCGTGCGACGATCGCCGGACGAGGTGCGTGCACATCGGCATGCCGAGAGCATTGCGAGGCGCGATCTAAACCGTTGGACCAGTTTGCAGCCGTCTATGCGAGCGTGACGGGTTCAATATTCTTACGGGATTAAACTCGTCCTCCAAACGACTCGTCAAAGTCAAAAATGGCACGTTTTGAACGCTCGATCAATGTGTCCATGGCCGGACGCGCCGCTGTGGCATCTAGGACATCATCGTGCACAAGGCCGTTAGGCTCGACCCCGGAAGGCTTACGGGCATCTGCCCGCTGTGCGCTGCTCGGCCAGGGCGATTGATCCGGTCTTGGCAGCACGCCGACTTCAGGACGGAGGACAAGGTTCAAGGCTGCGAGTGGCCGGTCACGTCAGCGGAGTATCTTGAACTGTTCTTTCACTGCCGACGATAACGCGTCGGCTTTACGGAAGATTCGCGAATTTATCGGCTCATGCTGTCTTTCCGCCAGTCGGGTCGTCGGTATGCAGGGGTGGTGCGTTGTCGAACACCGTGGCCATCCATTCGAAGGTGGTGTGCGCCTCGCGAACGCGCCCGGCGCGGCCCTCATCCGGGCCGACCAGGTCCAGGCCCTTGCGGGTGATGTCGAGGAATGAAGTGATGCCGGCGATCTGCCTGCGGACCACGACCGCCCAGGCTCCTTCCGCCATCCGGTAGTAGACCGTCCGCTCGCCCGGCCGGGTCCGGCTGGTCAGGAACCCCATACTGGACAACACCCGCAGGTTCGAGGTCAGCGAGGCGCGACTGGCGCCGATGGCGGCGCTGATCTGCCCGGCGGACTGCTCCGGCGGGTCGCAGACCATCAGCCAACCCAGCACCCGCCCGGCGATCGGCGGCACACCGTCGCGCGCCAGGTACATCGCGACCTGCTCCACCCACTCCAGCAACGCCTTTTGCTCGCGCACGTGACCAACTTCCTACAGTAATTTCAGTATAAGCTAAACTCACTGTATCGCTCCGCGAACTCGTGGGGCGCACCAAGGGACAGCCGGGAAGTCTGGTCGGCCCGCGGCGCTCGCCGTCATGGCGAAGTCGCGGAGAAACAGGAGGGCATCCCGATGACAAGTCCCCAAACTGCCGCCCGCGCGCTGCTGGCTTGCGGCGTCCCCGCAGGTGCTCTCGTGGAGGTGGTCCTGTGGGCCGACGGCGCCACCCGTGCCGGCTACAGCCTGTGGCACCACGGCGCCAGCCAACTCGGCACCGGTGACCGCGCGTGGCTGCAAACCGCGAACTTCGTCCTCGGCGGCCTCCTACTGGCCGTCTTCGCCCTCGGACTACGCCGCGCGCTGCGGTCAGGCCCCGGCGCCACCTGGGGGCCTCGCCTGCTGGCCACCGCGGCGGCCGGGCTCGTCCTGGCCGGCCTCGTACCCACCGATCCCGCACTCGGTTACCCGCCCGGCCAACCCGCGAGCGGTGTCACCGCCGGCGGTGCCATCCACCAGGTGGCGGGCCTGGCACTGTTCGCCGGGCTCAGTGCGGCCGCGTTCGTCCTGGCCCGACGGCTGGGCCACACCAGCCGGAGCTGGGCGATCTACTCCCGCTTGTCCGGCATCTTGGTCATCATCTTCGCCTTCGCTGCGGGCATCGCTTATCGCCTTGACACCCAGGGCGTATGGCGCTCTGCTCCGGCCGGCCTGCTCGAACACCTCGCCCTGCTCGCCGGCTTCTGCTGGACCGTCGCCGTGGCCGTTCGCCTATTCCGCGAGCACTCCGTCGACCGGTCCGACCGCGTGGCCGCTCCCACAACGGATCCAGGCCACCATTGACCGCGAGGCTTCGTCCAACCGCAGCAGGCGACGTCCGTCGGACGGACTGTAACGCGAACGGTGTTTCCGGCCGTGGTTGTCAGTAGGTCTCAGCGCCCGGCCAGCGGTCACTGAAGGTGATCGAGAAAGCGTTCAAGGCGGGTTTCCAGCGCATCGTCCACCGGGCCTGCCCGGTGCCGGTCGGGTCCAGACTCCGGGTGACCAGATACAAGCACTTTAGCGCAGCTTGTTCCGTCGGGAAATGACCACGTGTCCGCACCGCGCGGCGATACCGCGAATTCAACGACTCGATCGCGTTCGTGGAACACAACACACGCCTGATCTCCACATCATAGTCCAAGAACGGGATGAACTCCTCCCACGCGTTACGCCACAGCCGAATCATCGCACCATACTTACCACCCCACTCCTCCTCCAGTTCATCCAACGCGGCCGCCGCGGCAGCCGCGTTCGGTGCCGTGTAGATCGGTTTCACATCCCTCTTCAACGCGTCCCAGTCCCGCTTCGACGCGAGCCGGAACGTATTCCGCAGCAGATGCACCACGCACGTCTGCACGATCGCCGCCGGCCGCACGTTCCCGACCACCTCGGGCAAACCTTTCAGCCCGTCACAGACCACGAAGAACACATCGCCCAGCGCACGGTTCTTCAGGTCCACCAACACTTGCATCCAGAACTTCGCGCCCTCGCCACCCTGGCCGGCCCACAGCCCGAGCACATCCCGGCGGCCTTCCAGCGTGACACCGATAGCCGCGTAGATCGGCCGGTTCGCGACCTGACCATCTCGGATCTTCACGTGCACCGCGTCAATGAACACCGCCGCATACACCGAATCCAGTGGCCGCGACTGCCAATCACTCATCTCGCCGATAACCTGATCGGTGATCCGGGACACCGTCTCCTTCGACACCGACGCACCATAGATTTCGGCGAAATGCGCCGAAATCTCGCCCGTCGTCAAACCCTTCGCATACAACGACAACACGATCTCATCCACGCTCCCCAAACGACGTTGCCGCTTTTTCACGACCACCGGCTCGAAACTCGAATCCCGATCCCGCGGCACCGCGATCTCCACCTCGCCCACCGCGTCCGAGACCGCCGTCTTCGACCGCGTGCCGTTCCGCACGTTCGCGCTGGCACGACCCGGTTCGGCCTGATGCTTCTCGTGGCCGAGATGCTCGGTCATCTCCGCGTTCAACGCCGCCTCGAGAACCGTCTTGGTCAGATGCTTGAGCAGCCCGTCCGGGCCGGTCAACGCCAGCCCCTGCGCCTGGGCCTGCGCGACCATCGAGGCCGCCAGCTCCTCCTGCGCCGACCGCGGCTTCGCTGCCTTCTTCTTACCCGCCGATCGTGAAGTCACAACATCCAGTGTCATCACACACCGTGCCCATCCCGCCGAGCCCACGCCCGGCGTGTCGGGCCGGAAACACCGTTACTGGGACAGTCCCGCCATAGATGACCTGCGGTTGGCGTGGGCAAGTGCTGGCAGTCCGTAGCGCGCGACTACGCGACGAGTGACCGATGGCCGCGTAGCGCAGGGCTTGGGCCTGAGGTGATGCGGAGCGGCTAGCTGTTAGCGCTGCGCAGACGTGCCCGACTGAGGCGCTGATTGTCGGCCGGTGACGGACCAGGTAGCCGGGTGAACTCGGTGCGGGTCAGGCTGGGTGTCTGTTCAAGGGCGGTGGTGATCGCGGCCGCGAGAGCGCGGCCGTGATCGGGTGAGTCCGGGCCATCGGTTTCGGCGGGCTGGCGCGATGCACGAGCTGCTGGCCGACTTCGTCACTGTGCGCGGCGGCCAGCCGGCGGGCCGTGGTGCCGAGCGCGGGCAGGGCGGCGAGTACCGCGGCGGCTGTGGCATCGGCCTTGCACCTGGCCGAATGGATCGCCCGCGGACACTGAGTTCTCCGCCGCAGCCGGTGAACCGGCTGCGGCCATCACAGCGGTGGCCGGTACTTCCGGGTGAACCGGACGCCGTTGAAGGTGTGGGTGCAGCACGGGCATGCGGGTTCCAGGTCGTCGGCACCCAGTTCGGGGTTGACGGCCTGCAACCGGTTGCCGTCGTCCACGTAGAGGCCGCTGTAGTAACTGGCCTCGCCGATCCGCACGTAGTCGCGCCGTTCGTGCGGCCGCCGGCCGACCAGCCAATGGATCGGGTCGGTGGAGTCGAGCCGGGCGGCGGCCTCGTCGCGCACCTCGTCCCAGTCCGCGCCGATCTTGCCGAGCAGGAACCGGAACAACGGCGTGTAGTCCAGGCCCCGGCGTTCCCGCCCTCCCATGGAGCCGCGCGTCAGGTCGGAGACTCGTTCGGTTTTCGTGTTGCGTCGGTGCCGGTAGTCCCCACCGTGGTCGTGGTGGACGAACCTGGCCCGGGTGTTCACGCGACGGTACAGCGGCTCCTTCACCACACCAGCCTGCCACACGGTGCTCGTCGTCACCTGCTGCCGGAACTCAGGTCGGTGCCCCGGGTCTCGGCGCTGAGGAGCAGGGCGACGAGGGTGACGGCGATCGTGCCGACGAGGTACAGCACGACCGCCGTGGGGCCCTGTTTTTCGGCCAGCCACACGGCGATGAGGGGAGCGGGCGCGCCGGCGATGATCGAGGATCCCTGGAACACCAGGGAAGCACCGGCGAAACGGCGGCGGGTCGGGAAGAGTTCGGCGATCCAGGCGGCTTCCGGTCCGGCCAGGAGTCCGTGCAAGGCCGCGCCGACGCCGATGCCGAGATAAAGCAGAGGCAGATTGTCCGCTTGGACGACGGCGAAGAAGACCGGTGCCCACACCGCGAGGCCTGCCGCCGGGACCAGCATGGCGATACGCCGCCCGACGAGGTCCGACCAGTAGCCGCCGGCCAGCATCCCCGCGAACTGCAGCAGTGACCCGACGGCCACGGCGAGGAGGACGTCGGACTTGTCGTAGCCGAAGGTCTTCGTGGCATACGCGACCACGAAGACGGTGTAGACGTAGAAGGCCACGTTCTCGCCCAGCCGCACGCCGAGACCACGGAGGACGGGACCGGGATGGGCGAGTGCCTCGAGGATGCTCGACCGCTCCCTGACGGCGTCCGCGGATGCCGTGGCCCGCGCCCGTGCTTCCTGGAACACCGGCGACTCGTCGATGCGCCGCCGGATCCAGAAGCCGATGACCAGAAGCGGGATCGCGAACAGGAAACCGACGCGCCACCCCCATTGGTCGAAGGCGTTTTCGGGGAGTACCAAGGCGATCCCGCCGACCACGGCCGTGGCCAGCACCGTGCCCAGAGGCGCTCCCGCCTGCGGCCACGCCGACCAGAAGCCTCGCCGCTTCGGGCTTCCGTACTCGCTGACCATCAGCACCGCCGCGCCGAACTCGCCACCGAGGGCGAACCCCTGGATCAGCCTCAGCACGACGAGCGAGATCGTCGCCCCGATGCCGACCTGTGAGTAGGTGGGGAGCAGCCCGATCGCGGAGGTCGACAGACCGAGCAACAGGAACGTGGTCACCAGCATGGGTTTGCGCCCGAGGCGATCGCCGAGATGCCCGAAGACGATGCCGCCGATCGGGCGCGCGACGAAGCCGAGCCCCTGTGTCGCCAGCGCGAGCAGCAGCTGGGCGAACCCGTCACCGCCGGGGAAGAACAGCGGCCCGAGCACGGTGGCCGCCAGGATTCCGTAGAGCGCGAAGTCGTACCACTCGAGCACCGCGCCGGCCGTACTGCCCGCCAGCACTCGCCTGAACGCCGACCGGCTGACACTGACGGACCTCGAACCGGCCGTTTCGTGCGAGGCGGGCACGTTCGTCACTTTCGCTCCTCGTCGAGTCGGCCGGATCAGGCACGGCGTCCGATATTCGGACACCGTTGGTGCGCTATTCGGACAGGCAGGAAGATAGACCGCGGTGGCGGGATCGCGCAAACAGTCGCAGGCCGGTCACGTCGTCGAAGCGGCGATCGGTTCGGCCGGCGGCGCGATCCGGTCCGGCGTCGCCGATATCAGGTGTGCACCGCGATCTTCGTGGCGAAGCGCGGCTTCGCCACGGCGGTGCTGGTACCGCTGTACTCGGCCGGGCAGGTGACCCCGCTCGGCATCGCCGCGCTCCTGAGCGGTGCGCCCGCCGCGGGCACCTGCATCCATCTCTGCCGGCGAATCCTCCGTGAAGACCCCTAGGCTTCACGGCCACTGGGCGGTGAGCTGTTCCACCGCCGCCTCGATGTTGACCGCACCGGCTCCGTAAGTGCGGATACTGGCTTTGACCCGCGGAGTCACGTCGTCCGGCATGCCGACGGCGACCACGATCGCGTCGGGCCGGGCGGCCAGGGCCTCGGCCAGCCGGGCCGCTTGCCAAGGGGTCCGGTAAGCGTCCCTGACCACCAGCACCACCGGGCCCGTCGACGGCAAGACCACCGGGTCGTCTTCGGTGGCGAGCACCGTCGAGTGGGCCGCACCGAGCTCGGCCAGCCGGTCGGCGAGGCTCCAGTGGGCTTCACCCAGCGCGTTGCCGCCGGCACGCAGTTCGACCACGAAGGCGGGCGCGGTCAAGGCGACCGGTCCGTCGACGCGCAGAGCGCGCCGCGCGGCTTCGAGCCCGAGAGCGCGGGAAGCGGCCAGAGCACGCAAAGCGGCCACTCGTGCGGCCGCGGTTTCCAGTGTCTCCAACGAAAGTGTGCCGTCGCGGACGGCTTCGGAGACCGACGCGCGGATGGCCGCGGAGAGCTCCGCACCTTCGGCCGGGCCGAGCAGCAGCAGATCGGATCCCGCCCGCAGGGCACGGACGGCCACCGCGCCGATGTCCTGGTTGCCTTGGCCTGCCTCGATGGCGATCGCGCTGGACAGCAGCACACCTTCGTAGCCCAGCTCTTCGCGGACAAGGTCGTGGAGCAGGCGGCGGCTCAGCGTCGCCGGGTCGTCCGGGTCCAGTGCGGGATAGAGCACGTGGGCGGTCATCATCGCGTGGACGCCCGCCTTGATCGCCGACACGAAGGGCGCCAGCTCACGCTCGCGGAACGTCGCGGCCGGAATGTCCACAATGGGCAGTGCGTGGTGCGGGTCGGTCACCGTCGCGCCGTGGCCGGGAAAGTGCTTGGCACAGACGGACACGCCACCGTCCTGCATGGACTCGATGAACGCCGCGCCGTGTGCGGCGACCAGATCCGGCCGCGCGCCGAAAGACCGGACGCCGATGATCGGGTTGTCCGGATCGCTGTTGACGTCGATCGACGGGGCCAGGTTGAGGTTGACTCCGCAGGCCTTCAGATCCGCCGCGATGGCCGCGGCGACTTCGGCGGTCAACGCCAGGTCGTCGATCTCGCCGAGCGCGAGGTTACCCGGATACGCGCTGCCGGTCTCGTAGTCGAGGCGGGTGACGTCACCGCCCTCCTCGTCCAGCGCGATCAGCGCGTCGGGCGCCGTCCGCCGCAGCGCGCGGGTGTGCCGGACGATCGCCTGCCTGCCACCGTCCAGATTGGCCGGGAACAGGGTGACTCCGGCGAGCCCGTCGCCGAGCGCCGAATGCACCCACGCCGGCGGTTCGGCCCCGGTGTACCCGGCCAGCAGGCAGGCGTTGACGAGCCGGTCCAACTCATTCACCGACAACGGAGTTCTCCTTCGCGTAGAGCTGTTCGAGTACGACGGCGACGCCGTCTTCGCTGTTGCCGCCGATCACGTGGTCCACCAGTGCGAGCACGTCGGGGTGCGCGTTGGCCACCCCGTAGGCCGTACCTGCCCAGGACAGCATCGGCAGGTCGTTGGGCATGTCACCGAACGCGATCACGTCCGAGGCCGCCACCCCGCTCCGCGCGGCCAGCCGGGCCAGCGCGGCCGCCTTGTTCACTCCGATCGCGATCGCTTCGACCAGGCGTGAGCCGTTGGAGTGGTACGCGGCGACGAGCCCGTCCAAAGCCGGTCCGGCCAGCGCGAGGAGTTCGTCGGCGGACAGCGAAGGGTGCCTGCCGAGGAGCTTCGGCGCGGGCAGGCTCAGCAGCGTCGCGTCGTCGGCGCGCTCGATCGTGGCGCCGCGGTCCCATTCCCACGGCTCGTAAACCGGATCCGCGACCAACCGGTCGGCGTGCTCCACGGCGATGCCGATGCCGGGGATCGCCGCCCGCAGTCTGGTGACCGCTTCGGCCAGATCCGGTGTCGTGATGGCGTATTCCTCGACGACCGTCCTGGTGTGCATGTCGTACAGGTAGGCGCCGTTGGAGCAGATCGCGAGGCCCCGGTCGCCGAACCTCCCGGCGATCTCGGCCACCAGCCGCGGCGGACGGCCGGTGGCGACCACGAATTCGGCGCCCGATTCCTCGACGAGCGCGAACGCCGACACCGTGCGGTCGGAGATCGTGCCGTCCGGGCGCACCACCGTGCCGTCGAGATCCGTCGCCACCAACAAGGGCGTCATGACATCAATCCTCCGTCCGAGAACAATCCGGTCCATGCGTCCCGGCTGGTCAGCCGCGGCAGCGCCGCGCGGTACTGCTCGCGGACGGCGGCGCCGTCGCGGATGAACCGGGTGAGCACCCGCGCGCCCTGGTACGCCAGGCGGACCAGGTGTTCCCGGTCGTACGTGCGGACGCGGACACCTCGCTGCGACGCGTCGGTCACCACCGCCGTGCGCAGCGCGCCGACACGCCACCAGTCGGCCTCCGAAACCGGTACGGAGCCCAGGGCGAGCCGGTGCACGCCGAGCAACGGCCCGAGGGCCAGCCGATCGAAGACACTCGGTTCGCTGATCGCGATGTCGTTCGACGCGAGCCCCGGTACGGCCGCCGGTGGATGCGCGACGGTCTCCGGATAGCGGGAACGCACCTCGCGGATCCGGGCGAGCGCCGCGACTCCGCCGTCGCGCAGGATGTCCGGCCCGTCGAGAAAGTCCGACACCGCTTGGATCACCGTCGCCGCGGCGCCGTACCGCATGCCCAGCAGCGAGGGAATCAGCTCGGCGAGCAGGGTTCCGGCGATCTTCAGCACCGGGAAATCACCGTGCAGTGCCGAGATGATCGTGTAGTTGCGCAGGATGAAATACCGGTTGAGCTCGTCGGAATCCTTCCACGGGAAGTCGGTGTGCCACAGGCCCGCGCCCGGCAGCGTCACCGTCGGGAACCCGTGCTCCCTTGCCCGGTAGGAGTACTCGGCGTCGTCACCCTGGAAGAACAGGGGGAGCGGATAGCCGGCCTCCTTGACCACTTCGTACGGGATCAGGCAGGCCCACCAGCCGTTGTAGCCCGCGTCGACGCGGAACTCCTGCCGGTACGGCCTGCCGGTGGCCGGATCCGTGGCCAGCAGGTCGACCGCGTGCAGGCTGTGCCGGATCGGCATACCCGGCCGGATGCCGTCGAGGTCGGTGTACTCGGCCGCCGCGTGCAGCCGGGTGGGGTGCAGCAGGTTCAGCATCTGGCCGCCGAGGATCAGCGGTTCCGCCGTGGACGCGGAAAACGCCGTCATCCGGACGAGCAGGTCGGGTTCCAGCACGATGTCGTCGTCCATGAACAGCACGTTCACGTTCTCGCCGTCGACCTCGTACAGGCCGCGCGTGAAGCCGCCCGCGCCACCCAGGTTCGGCTGCCGCAGGTACCGCAGCTTGCCCGGCGGCAGAACGCCCTCGGCCCGCACAGGGTCGGTGCCCTGATCGACGACGTACACGGCGTGCACCGTGGCCGCCGCCAGGTCGTCGTCGGCGATCGCGGTGAGCGTGGCGAGGCAGTCGGCAGGGCGGTCCATCGTGCAGATGGTCACCACCGTCGGCCGTGCTCGCGCGGCCGACGGAACCGTCCAGCGCACGTCACGGACGACAAGTCGTTCGCCTGGCTCGGTTTCCCAGTCCAGCCACAACGCGCCGCCGTCGACGAACCGGTCGAGCGGAGCGGTCAGCGAGATCGGCTCGCCGTCGACGATCCGCGCCGCCACCACTCGCGGCTCGCCCTCGAAATCCGACGCCAGCAGGGAAACCGTGCCGGAACCACCGGCCTCCAGTTCGACCTCGGCGGCACCGATCGTGGTCCAGCGCTGCCAGTAGCTCGCGGGGAACCGCCCGAAGTACGTGTTGCCGGAGACCTTCGACGCCGGCTCGACGATGAGTGTGGTCCGCTCGCGGCGAGCGCTGCCCGAGACGACCTGAGCGTAGAGATCCTTGCTGATCACGGGATCAGGCCCGGCGAACAGTCCGCGCTGCGCGATCACCGGCGCACCCCGGCGGTCACGGCAGCCAGCCCGGCCGCGGTCCTGGACAACGGGAACCGGGCCGCGTTGCGCAGTCCGGCCGTGCGCAGGTCCGTCAACGCGCCGTCGTCCTTGGCCAGGAGCCGGATGGTGTCCGCGAGCGTGGACCGGGTGAACCGGATCGCCGAGTCACCCAGGACCTCGGCCAGCCCCGGCACCGGCTGATACGCCACCGGCAACCCGCAGGCCTGCGCCTCGACCGCGACGAGCCCGAACGCCTCCAACGTCGTCGACGGCATCACGAGGAGGTCGTGCCGCGCGAAGGCCTGCCACAACGCGGGCCGGTCGAACCAGCCGAGGTAGTCGACCCGCGTCGTGTCCACCGGGAGTGCGGCGAACTCGTGCTCGGGTGCCGCGACGCACAAGGTCACGCCGGGCAGCCCCGTCAGGTCCGAGATCAGCCCGGCCGCGCCCTTCTCCGCGGTCAGCCGGCCGGCGTACAGCACCCGGAACCCGTCCCGCGGCCCGGGCCGCGGCGGCGGCGGCGAGTGCAGCAGCCGATCGGGGATTCCCCATGGCACGTGGACGATCCGCTTCGGTTCGACCGGCGTGACCGTGCGCAGGAGGTCGGCCATCGCCGAGGTCGGCACGACGACCGCGCCCGCCGCCGCCGCGGCCTCGCGCAGCACCTCACGCTGGGTGGGATGCTCCGCCGCGAAGAGCAGATCGGTGCCGTGCACGAGCGCGATCCGCGGATGGTCGGGGAACGCGCGGAGCAACGCGGGTGTGGCACCGAAACTCAGGTGCTGCCAGTGCACCGCGTCGAAATCGGCCGGGTCGAAACGGCGCCGGATCGCCGTCGCGAGAGTATCCACATAGGACCAGAATTCTGGCCCGTCGAGCTGCTTTCCCGGCACGTCGAGCAGGTCCGGCCCGCCAGGTGCGGCGCCGGAGCCGAGCATGAAGACATCCGCCTCGATCGGCGCGTCCGGCGCGAGGTAGAGGTCCTTGAGGAGCTCGACGCTCCCGCCGGGACTGCCCGGCGGGAGGTCGATCCCGGTCAGTGTCTTCATGACAGTTCCTCGTACAGCCGGGAAATGTCGATGCCCGCCGTACTCGTGTACTTCACGCCGACGCGCTGATAGCTCGCCAGCGATCCGTGCGCCACCAAGAAGATGATCTTGCCGAAGGTCATCAGCGGATAGACCCGGACCGGCCTGGCCACCCTGATCTCCAGCGTCCAGTTGATCGCGTGGCCGACGTGGCCGAGCGGCGCCGAGACATGGACCCAGATGCCGAGCCCGCCGATCGTGTGGTCGCCGTTGATCATCTGCGCGTAGCGCTCGGAATGGGTCCGCTCGTGGGTGACACCGAGGTACAGCCGCCCCGGTTCGAGCACCATGCCCTCGGGCGGGATGACGAGCTCGGTGTACGGCGTCGACCTGGCGGCGTCCAGTTCCGTGTCGAACACGCGCATCTTCTCGCCGAGACGCCAGTCGTACGCGTTGGGCGACAGCCGGTCCGGCTCGAACGGGTCGATCACGATGTCCCCGCTCTCCAGCGCCTTCCCGATCGCCTTGCGGGTGAGGATCACGAGGTGACCGCCATCGTGTCGCGCCAATAGCGGGACTCCTGCGGGCCGACCGCCGACTGATACTTCCCCGCGTAGAGATCGATCTCGCCGGAGGACACGAAGAACATGATCTGGCCGATCTTCATGCCGCGGTAGACGCGCAACGGCTGCACGGGGGAGAGCATGAGCGTCCACTGGCCGTGGAATCCGATGTCCCCGATCGGTGCGGTGATCTCGACGAACAGGCCGAGCCTGCCGACCGAGGACCGGCCGAACAACAGCGGCACGTAGATGTCCGAGCCGATGCGCTCCTCGGTGTGCCCGAGGTAGAGCTGATCGGGCTGGAGCACATACCCGTCCTCGGGCAGCTGGATCGTCTCGGTCGGGTTCGGCCGGTAGGCGTCGACGACCTTGTCCCGGTAGGACATCAGGGTGCCGCCGAGCCGGACGTTGTAGCTGTTCGGGTTGACCTGGTCCGGGCTGAACGGGGAGATCGCGATCCGGCCGTCGGTCACCGATTCGGTGATCTCCGGCCCGGTCAGGATCATTTCACCCCGCCCTTGGCCGTCACGAAGCGGTACTTCACCTTGTCTTCGATCCCGAGGTCCCGCAGCAGCCTCTGCACGGTGGCGAAATCGTTCATCATGACCTCGCCGTCCTCCTCGGCGCGGCAGTCGGCGATGATCTCGTCGACGTGCTCGATCCCGGCGAACCGGAGCACCTGCGGCCACAGTTCGTAGTCCTCGGCGCCGAACGCGGTGATCGCCTCCGGGAGGTACCGGATGAAGAACTCCTGCCGCTCCGGCTCCAGTTTCGGGTAGATCTCCTTCATCAGCTCGGCCAGCACGGGACCGTGCGCCGCCTCGTCGCGGGCGTGCAGCCGGGCGATGAGCGCGTGCATCGGCTGGATGGACTTGTCGCCCGCCAGCAGGTCGAGGAAGGCGTTGATGCTGACCTCGCCGACGACCGTCCACATGAGATAGAGCAGATCGCGCTGCCACTGCTCGTCCATGCTCTCCGCGAGCGCGTAGAGCCTGCGGTTCGTCACCGGCTCCACAAAGGATTCCTCGAGGCTGATCTCGCGTGCCTCGCGGGTGCGCTGCATCGCCATCATGTGCATGTAGGTGTGCCACACCTCGTCGATATGGGACTGCTGGACGACTTCCTTGACCTCGTAGCGGTCGACGCCGGGGAAGACGCCGTGCGCGAGCTTCTCGAAGGTCGGGTTCGCCACGTGTTCCTCGGCGGCGATGACACGCTCGTTGTAGGCGATCCACGCCAGCGTGTTGACGAGCAGCCGCTGTTCCTCCGACGCTTCGAGGAACCGCGGGTGCTCCGAGAACGGCATGAGGTGCAGCGGGTAGTCCAGCAGGCTGGGATCGTAGTCACCGGGGTTGACCACCCCGGCCATGTCGGTGCGGATGGTCGCGCGCTTGGGCCAGGCCGCCGCCAGCCTGCGCAGCATGCTCGGTCCGACGTGGGTCTCCGCAAGCTCGATGGGATGCATCGTCATCTCTCTCCTGTCGCGAAGTTCGGGGTCACCAGGTCTTCGACGCGGACGAACTCGAGTCCGCGGTCAAGCAGTCCTTCGATCACCGACGGCAAGGCGGTGACGGTCTGGGAACGGTCGCCGCCACCGTCGTGCATGAGCACGATCGAGCCGGGAATCGTTTGCCGCAGCACGGTTCGCGCGATCACGTCCGGGCCGGGCATCGCCCAGTCCTCGGTGTCGACGTCCCACAGCGCGAGCCGCGCGCCGAGGTTCGTCAACGAGCGGAGCACCGCGGGGGTCCGTGATCCGTAGGGCGGGCGGAAGAACGCGGGCACGGTGCCGAAGGCGTCCGCTATCACGTCACCGGTGCGGTTGAGCTGGTCGGTGAGCTCGGTCGCCGAGAGATCCGGCAGATAGGGATGGGACCACGTGTGATTGCCGACGCCATGGCCTTGTTCCGCCATCCGGCGCAGCTCTTCGCCGCGCGCGCCCGCGTTCAGCCCGACACAGAAGAAGGTGGCGCAGACGCCGTAAGACTCGAGAATATCGAGAATCCGCCCGGTGTAAGGAGGATGCGGGCCGTCGTCGAACGTGAGCGCGATCTGCGCGCGCGTCCGGTCGCCGTGTTCCAGCGAGCGCCCGGCCGCCGTCATCGCGGCCAGCGCTTCGTCACTGGAGGCCATCGCCGCATGATGTTCGTCCAGCCGCCCGGTGAGCGACCCCGACCCGATCTCCAGGCGCACCACGGAAGCGGGATCTCGCCAGGCCGCGCGTGCCAGCTCGACGGCGGGCACCGAGCCGAAGCCCGGCCTCGGCGGCAGGATGGCCGGGTCGGCGCGGTACATGTCCAGGCCGGCGGCCATGAAACCGCCGTCGAGCATGCCGTTGGTGCTGTCGACGACCGCGGTCACGGGGCCGCCGAGGCCGTTCAGATAGGACGCGATCTCCTTGCTGCGGTCCGCGGCGAACCGCACGGCGGGCCGGTCACCGTGCCCGTTCCCGTCGAGGACCGCGATCTCGAAACCCGCGTCGGTCCAGCCGATTCCGGCGTACAGCATCGATTTACCCCCATGGTGCGTGTCTCTCAATCCAGTCGTGCGGTGGTGAGATGCCTGACGGTCGCCCGTCGGACGACGATCGGTCCGGCGATGGCGATCACCGCCGCGAGCAGGCCGGGTACCACCATGGCGGTGCCCAGCGAGGTGACGTCGGCGAGCGGGCCGATGACCGCGGGCCCGCCCAGCTGCCCGGCGTAGGCCATGGTGGTCACCCAGGAAAGCGCGCGCCCGGCGTTCTCGCCACCCGCGCCGACGGCGCTGAAGATCGCCGGTACGACGGTCGCCAGACCGGCCGCCACGACCACCCAGCCGACCAGGCCGAGAGCCAGCCGTCCCCCGGGAAGCAGTGGCGCGACGAGAACGAGCGCGTACCCCAGCACGGCGACCGATCCCGCGTACCGCATCCAGCTCGCCGGGTTCACCTTCGACCGGAGCCGATCGGCGGTGAGCCGGGAGACGGTCAGCGCGGCGGCGAACGCCGTGTACGCGAGCGACGCCGTCGCCGGATCCGCGCCGAGCATCCCTTGTGCGTGCAGGGAAGCCCAGCTGTAACCGGCGCCTTCGCTGACGAAACCGGCCAGCGCGACCAGGCCGAGCAGCATGATGGTGCTCGTCGGCAGCCCACCGGAAGAGACGACCGGGTCACCGGCCACCCCGTGCCGCGCCTCGCCGGTCAGCAAATGCTTGCCGGGAAAGAGGAACAGCACTGCCGCGACCACGCCGGCGCCGACCATCAGCGCCGTGCCTCCCGTGCCGAGATGCAAGCCGACGGTGATCGTGAGGCCGCCGGCCACCCCGCCCAGGCTCCACACCCCGTGGAACGTCGACATGATCGAGCGTCCGTAGCGGGCTTCCACCTCGACGGCCTGCCCGTTCATAGCGACGTCCAAGGAACCGAGCGCACCGCCGAGCACGAACGCGGTGGCCAGCAGTACCGGAAAACTCGGTGCCAGCGCGGGACCGAGCAGCGCGAGCGCCGCGACAGGCGCGATCACCCGTAACACCGCTCGGCTGGACCAGGCGTCGGCCAGCCGCCCGGCCACCGGCATGCAGGCCATCGAGCCGAGCGCGGTGACCAGCAGTACCAGCCCGATCCGGCTCTCGCCGAGATCGAACCGGGTGTTGATCGACGGCAGTGACGCGCTCCAGACGGCGCAGATCAGCCCGCAGAGCCCGAAAACGCCCGTCACGGCCATTCTGGCGCGACGAACGGCGGTCTCGGAACGCGTCACAGCGGCGGACTTCCTTCTCTGCTGGCGGGCATGACAAAGGAGGAGTCCTTCAGCGTCCATATAGGACAAAGCCGTGAACTGTCCCCCAGTTCGTCCGGATCCGCGACGGCGCGGCCGGTTATAGTAAAGAAACTTTCCTAATTAAGGATGCAGGCACGATGGTCCCGCTGTCAAGGGAAAACTCGAGGTTCGGGTGGCGCCGCGAGCAGGGTGTGCATGGCCGCCAGCTCCTCGTCGCCTTTCGCCGCGGCGACCCAAGGTCTGATCAGATGATCACCTGTCGATCTGGGCACCAGGTGGACGTGCAGGTGGAAGACGTCCTGCCAGCCGGCGGATCGGTTGGCCTGGAACAAGGTCAGTCCGTCCGGCCGCAGTACCTCATGGATCCGGGCGGCCATCGAATGGACGGTCCGCATGACGGCGGCCGCGTCGTCGGCGGAGATCTCCCAGAGGTCCGCGGCGTGGGCCCGCGGTGTCACCAGAGTGTGCCCCGGCATCACGGCGGTGTGGTCGAGGAACGCGATCGTCCGCTCGTCCTCGAACAGCACGCGCCCGGCGCCCTCTCGGCCGGCCGCGATCTCACAGAACACGCAAGCGGTCTCGGTTTCATCCATGTCGCCGACTGTAGGGCGAGATGACCTTCGGTGGTAAATGTCCACAATGGAGTGTTGTGTGAGCGGATCGCCGGGAACGGTCGGCGGTGTTCATGTCCTGGTCATCTGGATGTGCCGTTACTTTCGGGTAACTTGTCACGCCGTGACTTCATAGTGGGCTGTCCCGATTCACTCCAGGGAAGGAACACCTTGATGGCTCAGGCCTCCAGAGCCCGCGTCACCGTCGGCGGTCTCGTGCTCGTCGCGGCGGTTGTCGCGGCTTTGCCCCCTTCGGCCGTCGCGGCCGACGAACTGCCGAGCGTGAAGCCGACGACCGAAACCCCTGCCGTGTACGACGACGAAGCAGGCGGCAACGCGGACGCCGACGACCCGGCGATCTGGCGTAACGCGGCGGCTCCGGATCGCAGCCTCGTCGTCGCCACGGTCAAGGAAGGTGGCCTGCGCGTATACAACCTCGACGGCCGCGAAGTGCAGTCGATACCGGCGCCGAAAGCGCCCGGCCCGGACGATGCCCCCGGCCGGTTCAACAACGTCGACCTCGTGCACCGGATGAAGGTCGGCTCCGGGGTGAGCGACCTGGCCGTCGCCAGTGATCGCGGCCGTGACCGGCTGCGGATCTACCGTATCGACGGCGGCAACGTGGGTGCCCCGCTCACCGACGTCACCGATCCCTCGGTGCCGGCGATCTTCTCCTCGTCGCAGGAGGAGATCAACGAGCAGCGCACCGCTTACGGTCTCGCGACGTGGACCGATCCCTCCAGCGGCCGCTCGTTCGCGGTGGTCAGCCAGCGGGAACGCACCGCTCTCAGCCTGCTGGAGCTGACCGCGGGCGCCGGAGGCACGGTCTCCTACCGCAAGGTGCGCACTCTCGCGTTGCCGTCCGAGTTCAGGCTGCCGAACGGCAAGTCGTGGACCCCGTGCGGCGAGCCGGGCGAATTGCCCCAGGTCGAGGGGATGGTCGTCGATCCTGCGAACGGCATTCTCTATGCCGGGCAGGAGGACGTGGGCATCTGGCGGGTGGACGCCGACCTCGAAGGCACTCCGAAGCTCATCGACAAGGTCCGCGAGTACGGCATCCCCGGGACCTACGACGAGGCGACCGAAGAGTGCGTACCCGGATCCGACCCGGGCTACGGCG
The DNA here is from genome assembly GCF_056435665.1 of Amycolatopsis sp. NPDC043887. NCBI lineage: Bacteria > Bacillati > Actinomycetota > Actinomycetes > Pseudonocardiales > Pseudonocardiaceae > Amycolatopsis > Amycolatopsis sp. NPDC043887. The sequence continues at coordinate 343,270 of NZ_JBWKEB010000006.1, read as the reverse complement.
GCACGCGCCTGTCGGCCGACGTCGAAGGTCTCACCCTGCTCAAGCAGAAAGACGGTGACGGCTACCTCCTCGCGTCCAGCCAGGGGGACAACAGCTTCGCCGCCTACGACCGCGAACTCGGTGACGACAACGAGTACGAAGGCGGCTTCCGGGTGATCGCCGCGTCCGCGACCCTCGACGGCACCGAGGAAAGCGACGGCGCCGCCGTCCTCAACGAGCCACTCGGCAGCAAGTACCCGAACGGCCTGCTCGTCGTCCAGGACGGTGACGACAAGCCGGGGGAGCCGGGCCGGGACGCCACGAACTTCAAGTTCGTCGACCTCAAGCGCGTACTCGACGCCCTCGACGACTGACCCGAACGGCGCCACTTCGGTGGGCCACCCGGCACGCGGCCAGATCCGCGTGCCGGGTGGTTCACGTGAAGTCCGGGGTCAGCACGCGGTCGAAGCCCACTTCGCGGCGTGGGCCGGTCAACGCGCAGGGGAGGGTCGTGACGATCCGGGTACTCGACGTCCCGATCCGCAGTTCGACGTCGCCGGGTTCGACGATCCGTTCGCCCGCCCGCCCGGTGTAGGACGTCAGATCGGCGTGCAGCCCGATCTCGATCACCTGGGTCGCGCCGGGCGCCAGGTCGACCCGCTTCGCCGCGATCAGCTGCTGGACCGGGCGGGCGACCTCCGCCACCGGGTCGTGCAGGTAGATCTGGACGACCTCCGTCGTGGTGCGATCGCCTGTGTTGCTCAGCGTCACCCGGACCCGGCAGCGGCCGTCCGTGGGCCATGCGGGATCCGGCATCGTGACGTCGTCCCAGCTGACGGCGCCGTAGGAAAGTCCGTGCCCGAACGGGAAAAGCGGTGTCGGGTCGACCGTGCTGACCTCACTGCGCTGCCCGAGCGGAGCCGTGAGGTAGGTCGACGGCTGGGAGGCCTTGTCGCCGGGGAAGCCGACCGGGAGCCTGCCGGAAGGGTCGATCCGTCCACTGAGGACACCGGCGAGCGCGGCGGCGCCCTCTTCGCCCGGGTAGAAACCGCACACGATCGCGGCGAGGCGATCGGCCTGTCGTGACAGTTCGTACGGGCGTCCACAGAGGAGGATCAGGACCACCGGTGTCCCGGTCGACAGGAGCGCTTCGAGGAGTTCTTCCTGTCGTCCCGGCAACTTGAGGTCCGAAGTGTCGCACCCTTCCCCCGAGGTGCCACCGCCGAACAGGCCGGCGCGGTCGCCGAGCACCGCGACGCAGATCTCCGCTTCTTCGGCCGCGGTGACGGCGGCGGCGATGTCGGCGTCCTCGCCGCCGAGTACGGGGCAGCCGAGGGCGTAGGTGACCTCGTGGTCCTCGCCGAGCGCGTCGAGCACCGTCGGAACCGGTATCCCGATGGGCACGTCGGGATGGTGCACGCCGACGTGCATCGGGAACGAGTAGCAGCCGAGCATCGCACCGGGTTCGTCGGCCCGCGGGCCGACCACGGCGATCCGGCGGCCGGGGGAGAGGGGGAGGACCCCGTCGTTCCGCAGCAGCACGATCGAGCGTTCGGCGATTTCCCTTGCCAGCGCACGGGAGTCCGGGTCGTCGAGGTCGATCTCGTCCGGTACTTCCGGTGCCCAGTCCTCGTCGAGCAGGCCTAGTTCGCATTTCTGCCGCAGCACCCGTTCGAGGGCGCGGTCGACGACGGCGGCGTCGACCGCACCCTGTTCCACCGCGGCGAGCAGCGGCTCGCCGTAGCAGTCCACAGTGGGCAGTTCCACGTCGATTCCGGCGGCGAGCGCCTGCGCGGCGGCCTCACCGCGATCGGCCGCGACGCCGTGCAGCGTGTGCAGGAACGACACGGAGAAGTAGTCCGCGACCAGGGTTCCCTCGAAGCCGTAGGTGTCACGCAACAGATCGGTGAGCAGCGCCGGATCCGCGGCGGCGGGGACGCCGTCGTTGTCGATGTAGGCGTTCATCACCGACCGGGCGCCCGCGCGCAACGCCATCTCGAACGGCGGCAGCAGGACGTCGGCCAGTTCCCTGGGGCCGACCGAAACCGGTGCGAGGTTGCGACCGGCGCGCGAGGCCGAGTAGCCGGCGAAATGCTTCAGCGTCGCGATGACTCCGGCGGATTCGAGCCCGGCCACGTAGGCCGCGCCGATCGTGCCGACCAGATGCGGATCCTCGCCGATGGTCTCCTCGACCCGGCCCCAACGCAGGTCGCGTGCGACGTCCAGCACCGGCGCGAGTCCTTGGTGGACCCCCAGCCGTCGCATCGTGCCGCCGATCCGCGCGCCCATGCGGTACACGAGGTCCGGGTCGAAACTCGCTCCCCAGCACAGCGGCGACGGATAGACGGTGGCCTGCCAGGCGGCGAGACCGGTGAGCGTCTCCTCGTGGACCAGTGCCGGGATACCGAACCGGCCGCTTCCGACGATCTCCCGCTGGGAGCGCGCCAGGCTGTGCGCGCCGATCACCGGATCGACGGGCCGGGTGCCGTACACCCTCGTCAGCTGGCCGATCCCGTGCCGCACCAGTTCGTCCCAGTCCAGTGCCGCGTCGGCGAAGTCGTGCTGGTGCGGGGCCATCTCGCCGCCGGAGTCGATGCCGACCCAGACGCCGTAGAGCTGGGCGAGCTTCTCCCGCAGGGTCATCCGGTCCATCAGCGCGCGGACGCGATCGGCGGGATCCGCCGTGGTGTCGTGCCATGGCCGGGATGACTCACTGGGCTGGGTGGTCAAGGCCGTCCGCCCTTCGTCGTGGCTCCGAGGGCCCGCGTCGAGCGGCGCACCACGAGACCCGTGGACAAGGTGATGTGGGTTTCCTTTTCGGGTTCCCCGCTGATCAGCGAGATCAGGAGAGTGATGGCGCGGTGGCCCATTTCGCGGATGGGCTGGTCCACCGTCGTCAGAGGCGGAGTGCAGAGCGCGGATTCGGGGACGTTGTCGAAACCGACCACCGACAGGTCGTCCGGGACGGACAAGCCGAGTTCCGCGGCGGCCCCGACGGTCGCGATCGCCGAGATGTCGTTGGCGGCGAACACCGCCGTCGGCCGGTCCGCGCCGGTCAGCAGCTCGCGGGCGGACCGGGCGGAGATCTCCGGATCGTAGGCGCCGAGCCGGATCAGGTCCTCGTCGATCGGCACTCCCGCCGCGGTGAGTGCCCGCAGGTACCCGGTCTTGCGCAGTTCGGCCGATTCGAGATCGGGCCGTCCGGCGAGGAAACCGATGCGGCGGTGACCGAGCTCCAGCAGATGCTCGGTCGCGAGCTGGGCGCCGCGCAGGTTGTCGGAATCGATGGTGGGCACCGTCGAGGGACCGGTGTGCGGGTCGACCGCGACCACCGGCGTTCCGGGGACGGCCTCCAGCGAAGCCACCGGCGTGACCAGCACGGCACCGTCGACCAGAGTGCCGGAAAGCCTTGAGAGATAACGCTTCTCCCAGCCCGACGCGTCCCCGACCCGGCCGCCCGCCGAGTAGACGACGAGTTCGTAGCCGGTGCCGCGGATGGCGTCGGCCGCGCCCTTGAGCAATTCGGTGGAGAACGGTTCGAGGTCGGCGACCAGGATCCCGATCACGTTCGTCTTGTGATTGCGCAGGCTCTGGGCGACCAGGCTCGCCTCGTAGCCGAGTTCGTCGATCACCGCGCGGACCTTGGCCAGCGTCGCGGCGGCGACGCCGTAGCGGTCGTTGATCACTTTGGAAACCGTGGCCACGGAGACGCCGGCGCGGGCCGCGACGTCACGGATAGTGACCCTCGAACTGGGCTGCATACGGTCAGACTAGCCATGTAAAACGTTATCGACAACGATTGACATCGGAATTTCGGGCGCGCAAACTCATCGCCAGTCCGGGCGCAGTCACGCCCCGTCCTACTCGGCCGAAGTCGTCAGGAGTGGACTCACCATGCTTTCGAACCGCCGAATCCCCGCCGCCGCCGCCGCCGCGCTGGCGGCGGCCGTCCCGCTCGCGCTCGCCGGCTGCTCCGGGGGCACCGAGACCGCGGCCGAGCCCAGCGGACCGGTCACCCTCACCTGGTGGCACAACGGCACCACCGACCCGATCAAATCGATCTGGGCCCAGGTCGTCGCCGACTACCAGAAGGCGCATCCCGAGGTGACGATCAAGGGACAGCCGCTGCAGAACGAGGAGTTCACCACCAAGGTCCCGCTCGCCCTGCAGTCGAACGAGCCGCCGGACGTCTACCAGTCCTGGGGCGGCGGCGAACTGGCGTCGCAGGCCACCTCGGGCAAGGTCGCGGACCTGACCGACGTGGCCAAGGACTGGCTCTCCTCGGTGGGCAAACTCGCCGAGAGCTGGCTGGTCGACGGCAAGCAGTACGGGATCCCGTGGGAGCAGCATTTCGTCGGTTTCTGGTACCGCAAGGACCTTTTCGCGCAGGCGGGCGTCACCGCTCCGCCGTCCACTTTGGACGAGCTCAACGCCGCGGTCGCCAAGCTCAAGCAGGCGGGGATCACGCCGATCGCGGTCGGGGGCAAGGATCGCTGGCCGGACGCGTTCTACTGGAACTACTTCGCGCTGCGGGCCTGCTCGGCGGACACGCTGAAGCAGTCGGTGAAAGCGGTGAAACTCGGGGATCCTTGCTGGACCAAGGCCGGGCGTGACCTGGAGGCTTTCCTGGCCACCCAGCCGTTCCAGCCCGGCTTCACCGGCACTCCCGCCCAACAGGGCGCGGGCAGTTCGGCCGGGCTGGTGGCCAACGGCAAGGCGGCGATGGAACTGCAGGGCGACTGGGAGCCCGGCACGATGTCCTCGCTCACCGAGGACAAGGACCTCGACTCGAAGGTCGGTTGGTTCCCGTTCCCGTCGGTCCCCGGTGGTCAAGGTGATCCCGCCGCGGTACTCGGCGGCGGCGACGGCTTCTCCTGCACCACTCGCGCGGCCAAGGCGTGCGCGGACTTCCTGCGGTACCTCGGCAGCGAACCGGTGCAGAACCAGCTCGCGGCGAAGGGCGCCGGGCTGCCGATGACCGCGTCCGCGGCCAAGTCCCTCAAGACCGAGTCGCTGAAGACCGTCTTCGACTACGGGCAGAAGGCCCCGTACGTGCAGATGTACTTCGACAAGGCGTTCCCGACCGCGGTGGGGGCCGCGCTCAACGACGCCGTCGCGAACTTCTTCGCCGGGCAAGGCACGCCGGAAGGCATCGTCGAAGCGGTGAACAAGGCCGCGGCGGGCGACAAGTGACGGCGACGGCCACGCGGGTGCGGGCGGCGGCGCGGCCGTCCGCACCCACCGCTGTCCGGGGGCGGACGCCGGGAGTGCGCAAGAAGCTGGAACTGACCTTCCTGCTCGGCCCGGCGCTGGTGCTGTTCGCCGGGTTCGTGCTGGTCCCGATCGGGATCGCGGCGTTCTACAGCCTTTACGAGTGGAACGGTTTCGGGCCGCTCGACGATTTCGTCGGCCTCGGCAACTACGCCGACGCCCTGTCCGGCTCGGTGTTCCAGGGCGCCATCGGGCACAACCTGATCATCGCGGGACTGTCCCTTGTGGTCCAGCTGCCGCTGTCCATCGGGCTCGCGCTGCTGCTCAACCGCAAACTGCGCGGGCGCGCCGTCCTCCGCGCGCTCGTGTTCGCGCCCTACGTGCTGTCGGAGGCGATCACCGCGGTGATCTGGCTGCTGATGTTGCAGCCGAACGGTTTCGTGGACCAGATACTGCGCGGTGTCGGCCTCGGCGGGCTGGTCCAGCACTGGCTCGCCGACCCGGGGATCGTGCTCTACACCCTGTTCGCGGTGATCACCTGGAAGTACATCGGCTTCGGCATCATCCTGCTGCTCGCCGGGCTCCAGGGCGTGCCCGCCGAACTACGGGAAGCGGCCGCGCTCGACGGCGCGTCGGCCTGGCAGACCACTCGGCACGTCGTACTGCCCTTGCTCGGACCGACCATCCGGATCTGGGTGTTCCTGTCGGTGATCGGCTCGCTGCAGCTGTTCGACCTGGTGTGGATCATGACCCTCGGCGGTCCGGCCAACTCGTCGGCGACGATGGCGACGTACCTGGTCGACCACGGGTTCAAACGCTACGAATTCGGTTTCGGCAGCGCGGTCGCGGTCATCCTGTTCGTGATCTGTTTCGTGTTCGCGTTGCTGTATCAGCGGTTCGCGTTGCGCCGGGACACCGACGGCGCGCTGACCAGGATGGTGGACTGATGCGCCGCGCCGGGACGCCGATCGGCTACGTCGCCGCGATCGCCGTCCTCGGGATCACCGTGGTGCCGCTGTTGTTCGTGGTATTGGGCGGGTTCCGCACCACCGCGCAGATCAACGCCTCGCCCGCCGGCCTGCCGGGCCCGTGGGTCTGGGACAACTACGCGGCCATCCTCGGCTCCTCGTCGTTCTGGACGTTCTTGGGAAACAGCGCGCTGATCGCGGTCATCGCCACGACGCTGACCGTCGCGTTCGGATCGATGGCCGCGTATGCCCTGTCCCGCTACACCTTCAAGGGCCGCGAGGGCTTCTACACCTTGTTCACGCTCGGTCTGCTGTTCCCGCTCGGCGTGGCGACTTTGCCGCTGTACCTGTGGTTGCGTCAGCTGGGGATGCTGGAGAGCTTCTGGGGTGTGGCCATTCCGGAAGCGGCGTTCTCGCTCCCGGTGACCATCGTGATCCTGCGGCCGTTCATGCGGGCGATCCCGGGTGAGATCGAGGACGCCGCCGTGCTCGACGGCGCGAGCAGGCTCGGGTTCTTCTGGCGGATCCTGCTGCCGCTGTCCGCGCCCGCGCTGACCACCGTCGCCGTGCTCGCTTTCGTGACGAGCTGGAACTTCTACCTGCTGCCGCTGCTGGTGTTCAACGACTCCGCGAACTTCACGCTGCCGCTCGGCGTGGCGACCTTCCAATCCCAGTACTCCCAGGACACCGCACGCGTGCTCGCGTTCACCGCGTTGTCGATGATCCCCGCCCTCGCGTTCTTCGTACTCGCCGAACGCCGCATCGTCGGTGGGCTGACCGGATCCGTGAAGGGCTGACTTCCCGCTATCGAACTCGCGTCGCGTCCGACATGAGACGCTCGCGGACCTCGACGGCCTCCGGCACGCCCATCTCGGTGTACGCGGTGTGCGCGGCGTGCCAGTGTTTCCGCGCGGTGACCGGATCCCCGGCGGCGGACAGTGCGTCGCCGAGTCCACTTCGGGCTCTGGCCAGTTCGTAACGGCTGTCCGCCGCGGTCGCCGACTCGATCGACTGCCGCAGGCAGTGCACGGCGTCGGCCGCCCGACCGGCGGCGAGCAGGGTCGCCGCCATGTCGTTGTTCGCCGCCAGCACTCCTTCCCTGCTGCCGATCTCCCTGGCCAGATCGATGGCTTGCCGGTGATGTGCCAACGCCTCGTCGAACCGTCCTGCCTCGACGAGCAGGACACCGAGATGGTTGAGTACCTTGCCCTCGTCGGCCCGGTTGTGTGCCTGCCTCGCCACGGCGAGCGCCTGTTCGTAGCAGGCCCAGGCGTCGGTGTCCTTTCCCATGCGCCAGAACGTGGTGCCGAGGCCGTCGAGCGTCCGGCATTCACAGAGGTGGTCACCACTCGCCCTGGTCGCGTCAAGGGCCTCGGACAGATGGTCGACGGCGGCGGAATGATTTCCCAGTCGCATTTCGGCGACGCCGATATTGCACAACTGCCGGGCCCGGAACGACTCGTTGTTACTCGCGACGGCGAATTCCATGGCCCGCCGGAAACAAGGCAACGCGGCGCGATAGTCACCGAGACCGGCCAGCAACAGGCCGACGTTCCCCGACAGGTTGAAGACATAGCCGGATTCACCGGCGGCGTCGAACTCCTTGATCGCGTCCTGCAGGACGGCGAGTGATTCTGCCGCGTTCCCCCGTTGCCAATGGGTCATGGCCAGCCCGTTCAGCACGTGCCCTCGGGTGGCGCCGGACGCGACTTGGACGGCGTTGCCGAACAGGGCGAGTGCGTCACTCACGTGCACGCGGGCCTCGAAATAGCTCGTCATCACGCACGCGAGCCGCGTCACGTGCTCGTCCTGCCCCTCGCCCAGCGCCCAGCCGGACGCGACGACGAGGTTGACCCGCTCGGCGTCCAGCCAGGCCATCGCCTCGTCCGCCCCGTCGAACACGAGAGCCCGTGCCGCGGGCGTGGGCAGGCCCGCCCACCGGTCCGCCTCATGGGGGAAACAGGTGACGAGCGCGGCACGGGCGGTGGCCAGCTGGAAGTCGAGCAGCCGGACCGCCGCGGCCCGGCGCACCCGGGCCTGGACGTTCTCCCGGACGCGTTTCTCGGCGAACACCCGGACCAGGTCGTGCAGTTCGAACCGGGACGCGCGGGCGGTCACCATATTGGCCGCCACCAGATCGTCGAGTTGCCGTCGGACGACGTCGACGTCGACGCCCGCCAGCGCCGCCGCCGCGTGGTCGTCGATGTCCCGACCGGGATAGGCGGCGAGCAGACCGAGCAGGACCCGGTCCGGTTCGGCCAGTTCGTCATACGACGTGCGCAACGCGACTTCGACCCCGTCGTCCAGCCGCAGCATGGTCCGCAGATCGGCGAGGCGATCCCGGTGGTCGGCCATCGTCCACTCGTCCGAGGCGGCCAACCGGCGGGACACCAGCGCGAGGGCCAGCGGTAGCCGTCCCACCAGTTCGACGATGTCGGCGGCCTCGCCCTGCTCCGCGTCGACGCGTTCGTCGCCGATTCCGTCGCGGAGCAACTCGACCGACTCTTCCGGCGTGAACACGTCGAGCGCCACGTGCCGCGCCGTCTCCAATCCGGCGAGGCGGCGCCTGCTGGTGACCAGCACCAGGCAAGTCGGAAGGGCGGGCAGCAACGGCAGCACCTGGTCGACCGACTCCGCGTTGTCCAGCAGGATCAGCGCGCGCCGTCCGTCCAGCAGACGGCGGAAGAGCGCGCTCCGGTCGGCGAGGGTGAGGCATCCGATCTCGCTGCCGGACGCCCCGAGCCGGCGCAGGAAGCCTTCGAGAACCGCGGCCGGGTCCGCCGCGGGCCGATCCGCGTCGAAGCCGCGGAGATTCACCACCAGCCGTACGTCCGCGAACCGGCCGCGCTCGGCGAGCAGCCGCGCGACCTCGCTGGCGAACCGGGTCTTGCCGACCCCGGCCATTCCGGAGATGGCCCACACCCCGGCGTCGTCCGGCCCGGCCTCCAGCAGCCGGCGCAGGTGTGCCTGCCTGCCGACGAACCTGCCGACCCCGGCGGGCAGGTGATCGGCCACGCTGATCACGGCCGCCTCGGTGGCGTGTCCGGTGATCACCCGGTGCGCCTGCCGCCATTCCGCCGCGACGTCCATACCGAGCAGCACGGCCGCGATGTCGACGACCAGTTCGACGTCCAAGCGTTTGCGTCCTGGCAGGAGGCAGCGATACACGGTGTTGTAGGCGGGGACGTCGGCCGACCCCCGGGCCGTGCGCAGGCGCCGCACCCGCCGGTGCAGTTCCCGGTGGGTCAACCCCGCCCAGGCCAACGCCTGCCTCAGCCGCTGGGAGAGCTCGTCGTACGACCGAGCGCCGACCGGACTCGGCGGCTGTTCCTCCGTCACGGGAACCCCCTGGACACGTGAGACCGATCCGTCCGGCGGTGACTCCCGGACCGAATGCTGACCGACCTTAGACGAGATTCGGCGACCGCTGGTGCCGGTGGGGCGCACGTGGCGATTGCCGTGTCCGTGAAGGCCTCCTTGAGGGACCCAGAGTCCCTCAAGGAGGCCTTCACGGACTTGGCTCACCCTCACGGAGGTCCAGCATCGGCGGTTTCTCCTGTTCGGACCATTTCGATCGGCCGAACGGTCTACTCTTTTCGATCATGGATCCCGACCGGACACCGGAGCCGCTGGGCGCCGGTTCGTTCGACGAGCTGGCGGCCCGGCTGAACGCGCTGCGCGGCCGGTACGGCGTGTCCTACCGGGAGCTGCACCGGCGTGTCGTGCGGGGGAGGCGGACGGCGGGGAACTCCGATCTGCCGGTGTTCAACACGGTCTACCGCTGTCTGCAGCCGGGCAGACGGCGGATGGATGCGGATCTCGTCGCGGATATCGTGCGCGCGCTCACCGCCGACGAGGCGGTGGTGGCGCGGTGGCGACAGGTGTGCCAGGTGATCGCCGGGCTCACCGCCGACTCGTCCTGGGTGACCGTGGCGGGTGAGCTGCCCGCCGACAGCACGGAGTTCGTCGGCAGGCACGCCGAGCTGGCCGCGATCACCGGGTACGACGAGGCGCGGCCACCGGTGGTGGTGATCGACGGGATGGCCGGTGTCGGCAAGACCAGTCTCGCCGTCCGGGCCGCGCACCGGCTGGCACAGCGGGACGGCGCCGCGGTCCGGTTGTGGGCGGACCTGCGTGGCTACGACGCCGACCGCGCGCCCGCCGACCCGCTCGCGGTGCTGGACGAGTTCCTCCGGCGGCTCGGGGTGCCGGGCGGCGAGATCCACCGCCTCGGCCCCGCGGGCAGGCTGGCGACGTACCGGCAACTGCTCGCGGACCGGCGCCCGGTCGTGGTGCTGGACAACGCGGCAGACGCCGACCAGGTGCGCCCGCTGCTGCCGGACTCGCCGGGCGGCGTCGTGCTGATCACCAGCAGACGGCGCCTGACCGGCCTGGCCGGTGCGCGGATCGTGCACTTGGAGGCGTTTCAGGGGACCGAGTCACTCGACATGTTGCGCAGGCTGGTCGGCGCGACCGAGATCGCCGAGGACACCGAGGCCGCCACGAGGATCGCCGAGCTGGTCGGTCATCTGCCGCTCGCGTTGACGGTGGTGGCGGGCCGGATCCGGAACCGGCGCGGCTGGACGTTGCGCGACCACGCCGCCCGGCTCGCGGAACGCCGGGGCAGCCTGCGGGTCGAGGACGAGCTGGAGAACGCCATCGGCCTGTCCTACGCCGACCTGCCCGCCGAGGCCGCGCTGCTGCTGCGACTTCTCGCGATCCATCCCGGCCGCGACGTCGACACGCGCGCGGCGGCCGCGCTCGCCGGGGTGGACCTGCGCACGGCGGAGGCACTTCTGGGGGAACTGGTCGCGGGCAGCCTGGTGCAGCGGCCCGTCCGGGATCGGTTCGGCCTGCACGACGTGGTCCGCCTCTACGCGGCGGGGCTGGCGCGGGACGTGGACGCCGCCTCCGCGCGGCAGGCCGCGCTCGGCCGGTTGTTCGGCTACTACCGGCACGCCGCCTCCCGCGCCATGGACCGCTACGCCCCGCACGAACGCGACCGACGGCCCGAAGTGTCCACTTCGGACGTTCCGTCGCCGGACTTCGGTGACGTCGCGGCGGCGACCGAGTGGCTGGACGCCGAGCGGCACAACCTGGTCGGCATCACCGCGCTGGCCGAAGAGCAGGGCGGACGCGAGGACGCGGCCACGATGTCGCCGATCTTGAACCGGTACCTGTACAACGCGCTGCACTTCGCCGACGCGGAGATCGTGCACGGCATCGCGGTCCGCGCCGCCGATCCGCTGGTCCAGGCGAGTGCGCGGATGAGCCTCGGTGCGGTCTATCTGCGGTCCAACCGCTACCAGGAGAGCATCGACCAGTTCAAGCAGGCGCTCGCGCGGTACGACGCGGGCGGGGACCGGGCCAGCTGGGCGCGGGCGCTGAACAACCTTGGCAACGCGTTCGACCGGCTCAGCGACTTCGCGGCGGCCGAAGACTGCTACCGGCGGGCGTTGCTCGTGCACCGGGCGACCGGCAACCGCACCAGCGAGAGCCGCGCGCTGGGCAACCTCGGGAACAGCGCGATGCGCGTCGGCGACTGGGACAAGGCCGCGACGTACCTGGACGAGGCACTGGCGATCATGCTGGAGATGGGGGACCGGGTCGGGGAATGCCTGACCTACGGCAACCTCGGCACGGTGCACGAGCAGCAGGGGCACCTCACCGAGGCACTCGACCACTACCGGCGGGCGCTCGTCACCGCACGCGAGTTCGGCTACCCGTTCCCGGAGACCGAGGCGTTGCTCCACATCGGAGTGCTGCTCGCGCGGCTGGGTGAGTACGACGACGCTCTGGCGCATCTGACCGAGGCGCTGGACCTCGCGCGCCGGAACAGCTTGGGCGAGTTCGAAATCAAGGCGCTCAACGGCATCGGCATCGCACTCGGCGACCTGGGTGACGCCGCGGGCTCGATCGCCGGGCACCGGGAAGCGCTTGCGGTCGCCGAGAAACTGGGCGACCGCTACGAGCAGGCACGGGCGCACAAGGGGATCGAACAAGGCGCCGCCGTCACCGGCGACACCGGCGTGGCCGACGATCACGGGCGGAAGGCGCGGGCCCTGCTCACCGAGATCGGCTTGCGCTAGGTGCCGCCGCACCACGGATCCGGGGCCGCCATCGAGGGGGGAGTGGCGATGTCCGGATCCGTGGTGACCGGCTCACTTCCAGACGTACGCGGCGCCGCCGAAGCCCGGCTGGACCTTCGCCCGCACCCGGGGGGTCGAGGCGAGGCCGAGATAACCGCCGCCCTTCTTCGGCGGGCCCGACCAGCGCACGACAACGGTGCCGCCGGTTCCGCAGCCCGCCGTCGTCCAGGTCGTGACGCTCTTCTTCTTGGTGCTCCAGTAGTGGCCCTCCGCCTGGACGCAGACCCGGCCGTTGCTGCCTGCCGGGATCTTCCACGTGTAGCGGCGGTGCTGCGGGTTCTTCTTCGAATCCGGGCTGATGTAGCCACAGCTCGCCTTGCTCACCTTCCACTCGCCGAAGCCGGCCAAGGCGCGACGCCAGTCGCCGCAGTCGGCGGCGGTGACGTCGCCGCTCTCCGCGGCCTCTTCGGTGAGCTCGACCGCGGCCGTGCTGTCGTCGACCTCCGATTCGGTGACCGTGGTGGTGTCCGCCTGCTCGTCAGCCACCGCCGGCGCGGTCTGCGCGGTGAGCACCATGCCCGCGGCCACCAGGCCGGTCGTGACCCGTGTCGTCCATTTCTTCAACGTTCATCTCTTTCTGGTAATTCGATAGGTCGGCCGCGTAAGTGATTTTCCATCAGCCGATTACTTGGTCACGGCAGATATTATCGGCCCCGCGCGGAGCCGACTAGTGATCTTGGGCGACGACCTTGATCGAAGTTGTTCGAAAACGCCGAACCGGCCATCAGCCGAGATCGACGAGCGACCCGATGCCCCAGTGACGGGCTTTCGCGGCGATGGCGCCGTAGAGCGCCACGTCCAGCACACCCATGCCGAACGGGTTGAGCACGACGTGCGGCCTGGCGGTGCCGCGGCCGGTGTACCGGCCGGTGAGCAGCCCGCCCAAGGTGGCGTCGATCGGTTTCGCCGTGCCGTCCGACGGGCGGGTGACCAGCCCGGCGCCCATCAGGCGGCCGAGTGGGCGGCGGGGGTTGTCCGCCACCAGGTCGAGGTCGTCCACGTACAGCGCCGCGGCGTCGAGGAACGTCTCGTCCGCGAGGTCGCCCAAGGACACGTTGACCAGCAGCGCGCCGGGCCGCGCCCAATCGGGGGTCACGTAGCCCTCGTCGGCGGTGGTGGTGAAGACGGCGATCTCGCCGGCCGCGACCGCGTCGCGGGCACTGCCGTGCACGGTCACATCGAGTCCGTCGCGGGAGAGCAGGTCCGCGAGACGGTGGGCGACGGCCGGGTCGCGGTCGTGCAGCGACACCGCGCGCAGGTCCGTCAACCTGCGGGTCAGCAGCGCCGCGTGCATCCGTCCTTGTGCCCCGCAGCCCACGATCGCGAGCGAACCGGCGCCGGCATAACCCGTGGCGTCGACGCCGACCGCGCTCACCGCCGCCGTGCGCACCGCGCTCAGCAGGCCCGCCTCCATGATCGACGTGACCCTGGCGGTCTCGGCGTCGAAGCACAGGCCCAGTCCGCCCGCGCGTTCCAGGCCCGCCGCAGGATTGGACACGCTGGCGTTGATGATCTTCATGCCGTGGTGTGCCCCCACCGCGCCGGGCATGCCGATCGACCGGGTGTACGCGCCCCGCGAGTTCTCCCACCGCAGGTACGCCTCGGCGGGGAGCAGGCTCTCACCGCGATCGTGGTCGGCCAGCGTCCGCCGGACGACCTCGACCGGGTCGATGCTCGCCAGGCAGCGCCGGACGTCCGCGCGCGACAGCACGGTCACCCGGCCCGCGCCCGCCAGTCCCGTGTCCGCCTGGTCGTACCAATGCTCGCTCATGCCGAATCCTTGCCGCGGCACCATTCCAGTGCCGCCATCGCGCTGTACATCTTGTTCTCCGCCTGGGCGAACGCGAGGCTGTCCCCGCCGTCCAGCACCTCCGCGGTGACCTCTTCGCCGCGGTGCGCGGGCAGGTCGTGCATGAACACCGCGTCCGGGCTGGTCCGCCACAACGCCCGCGTCACCTGGAACGGCGCGAAAACCTCGCGCCAGTCGGGGTCCGGTTTGGTCGTCCCCGTCGTCTCCCACCGCGTGGTGTACACGACGTCGGACACGAGCAGGTCGTCCATGTCGTGACGCTCCACAATGGACGATCCGTGTCGTGCGGCGTGCGACCGCGCACGCGCCAGCACTCCGGGGTCGAGGCCGTAGCCGGGCGGGGTGCGCAGCTGCAGTTCGGTGCCGGGGAAACGGGTGAGCGCCAACGCGAGCGCGGCCGCGGAGTTGTTGCCCTCGCCGAGATACAGCACCCGCAGCCCGTCGACGCGCCCGAACCGGCGGACCAGCGTGGTGAGATCCGCGAGCGCCTGGGTGGGGTGCTCGTCCGCGGTCATGGCGTTGACCACCGACATCCGCTTCTGGCCGGCCATGGCCCGCAGTTCCGCCGGATCGCCCGTGGTGCGCACCACGAGCGCGTCGAGCATGGTGGACAGCACCCGGCCCGTGTCCGCGATGGTCTCCCCGGTGTTGATCTGCAGATCTCCTGGCCCATAGGAGACGATGCGCGCGCCGAGCCGCAGCGCGCCCGACGAGAACGCCGTGCGAGTGCGCGTGGAGGTCTTGCTGAAGTAGATGCCGATGACCTCACCGGACAGCGCCGTGGCCGCTTGCCGCGGGTCGTCGGCCAGTCGCGTCGCCCGGGCGACGACGGAACGCAGGTCTTCGTCGGTGAGGTCGTCGAGCGAAATGAGGTGGCGCAAGGTTTCTCCTTACCGGGCGGCGGTCAACGGCCGGGTCTTGACCTCGGGTACTTCGCCGAAGTGCTCGAGTACCCAGGAGTCCGAGTAGATGGTGTCGAGGTAGCGGTTGCCGTCGTCGGGGAAGACGAGCACACAACGGGATCCGGCGGGGATGCGGTGGCGCAGCTTGCCGAGCGCGGACACGGTCGCGCCCGACGACCCGCCTGCCAGGATCGCTTCACGCGCCACCAGCAGCCGACAGGCACGCACGCATTCCAGGTCCGTCACGTGGACGATTTCGCTGACCGCACCGGCGGAATCGACCGAGCCGACCAGCGGTGGCCGCCACCCGGCACCGTGCCCGGGGATCAGCCGGTGCTCGGTCGGAGTGTGGAAGATGGCGCTGCCCGCCGCGTCGACCGCGACCAGTTTCGTGGCCAGGCCGTGGTCGCGGATGTGGTCGGCGCAGCCGCGCAGCGTCCCGCCGGTGCTGACCGAGCAGAACAGGTAGTCGACCCGTCCGTCCAGCGCGGTGACGATCTCGGCCATCGTCCGCTCGTGCGCGGCCGCGTTGAGCGGGTTCTCGTATTGGTTGGGCCAGAACGCGTCCGGCAGCAGCGCCACCAGTTCCCGCACCCGCGCGATCCGCGCGCCGAGCAGGTCGCCGCCCGGTGCGGAGACGACTTCCACCTCCGCGCCGTAGGCCCGCAACAGCGCGACGGACTGCGCGGTCGTCCGGGTGTCGACCACGCAGATCAGCTCGAGCCCGAAGTAGGCACACAGCTGGGCGAGGCCGACGCCGAGGTTGCCGGAGGTCGACTCCACCACCACCGACCGGCCCGGTACCAGCTCACCGGCCTGGATCTTGCCGCGCAGCATGTGCAGCGCGGTGCGGTCCTTGACACTGCCGCCCGGATTGAACTTCTCCATCTTCGCGAACACCTGGACGTCCGCGATCGGCACGACCCGCTCCAGTGCGACCAGTGGGGTGTCGCCGATCGTCGCGAGCACTCCGCTCAAGTCACCCGTGCTCAACGGACACCCACTCTCCCCTGGCCACCGGAACCGTGGCCGCGACGTTGCCGCCGGACACGATCGCCACGGTCGCGCCCCGCCACCGTCCGGTCAGGTGGGCGGCGGTCGCCACCGCGCCGCTCGGCTCCGCGAGCACACCGAACCGGTCGGACAGGAACTCCCGCGCGGCGACGATGCCGTCCTCGTCGACGGTGACGATGTCGTCCACGAGCACCTTGATATGCCGCCAGGCGAGCTCGCCGAGCACCGGCGCGCGCAGCCCGTCCGCGATCGTGCGGTAGGTCCGCTCCACCGGCCACCGCACCAGCCTGCCCAGTCGCAGCGACTCGGCCGCGTCCCCGGCCAGCGCCGGCTCGACACCGACGACACGGGTGCCGGGGGAGACGGCCTTCACGGCGGCGGCGACTCCGGCGAGCAGGCCGCCGTTGCAGACCGGCACCAGGACGGTGCGCACCTCCGGCAGATCCGCCACGATCTCGGTGCCGACCGTGCTGTGCCCGGCGATCACGTCGAAGTCGGCGGAACCGACGACGGTGGCGCCGGTCCGCGCCGCCAGATCGGCCGTGGTCCGTTCGCGCAGCGCGGGTGGCACGACCACGACGTGCGCGCCGAGCGCGCGCACCGCGTCCACCTTCAACGCGGGCGCGGTGGCGGGAAGGACGACCGTGGCGCGCAGGCCGTGCTGTGCCGCCGCGTAGGCCACCGCACGACCGTGGTTGCCGGACGACTGGGCGAGGACGTGGCTCGCGGAGAGCCGGGCGACCGCGTTGAGCGCGCCTCGTGCCTTGAACGAACCGGTGCGCTGCCGGTGCTCCGGTTTGAGCCACAGGTCGCCGACCGGGCCGAGCAGGGGAGTGCGGTGCACGGCGTGCCGGATCCGCTCGGCGGCCGAGCGCAGGTCGGCCGGGGTGACGAGAGAGGACATCGGCGTCACCGCGCCAGATTCCGGTCGGCGAGCGCCTGCACCCGGTCGAGGTCGGCGTCGATCTCCGCCGGTGGCGCCGCGTCCGGCAGCAGGTCCTCGATGTCGCGCAGCGGCCGGTACCGCAGCCCGAGCACACCCCACACCACCAGCACGGCACCGGAGACCACCATCAGCGTGGCGAAGCCGCCGAGCCGGTCGGCGAGCGGTCCCGCGGTCAGGAACCCGAGCGGCTGCATGGCGGTCGCCAGCATGACGTTGATCGCCAGCACCCGGCCCTGCAGCTGCTGGCCGACCTTCGTCTGGACGATCGACAGCCAGTGCGCGTTGCCGATGCTCATGCAGGCCAGCCGCACGAACAGGCCGGCGGCGACCACGAACACCGACGGCCACGCCCCCATCAGCGCCACCCCGAGCCCGGAGCCGATGACGAACGCGATCATGCCGGTGGCACGGCGGGTGGTGCCGCCCCAGGTGACCACGACGAGCGCGCCGACCGCGGCGCCGATCCCGCCGACGGCACTGACCACACCCAGTTCGCCCGTCGAGCCGATCGACAGGACCAGCGGGGTGAGCCCCACCCACATCACGGCGGTGAAGTAGTTGACCACCGCGAAGTAGCCGATCATCACCAGCAGCGGTTTGCGGCGCAGCACGAACTTCCATCCGCCGGTGACCGCCCTCGCGAACGGTTCGGCCTGGGTGAAGAACATCCGGTTCGGGAACCGCACCAGTACCAGGGTGGTCACCCCGATCGCGAACGTGGCGACGTCGGCCACGACGACCGCGGTCAGTCCGGACAGTCCCATGAGGACACCGCCGAGGACCGGCCCGAGTATCGTGCCGAGCCCGGCGCCCATGTCGGCGAGCGCGTTGGCCTGCGGCAGGTACGGCTTCGGCACCAGCTGGGCGATCGCCGCCAGGTAGGCGGGCCGGTGGAACGCCGACGCCACCGACATGACCCCGACGATCACGCAGACGGCCACGAGGTCGAGCCGTCCCAAGGCGACCAGCACGGCGAGCGCGGCCATCGCCGCGCCGCTCGTCAGGTCGCAGCACAGCATGATCCGCCTGCGGTCCACCCGGTCGGCGAGCGCGCCGCCGACCGGGGTCAGGAGCATGCTCGGCACGCGGGCGAGCAACACGACCAGCGCGAGGTCGATGACGCGTCCGCTGAGCTGGTAGGCCCACACGCCGAGCGCGAACGCGCTCAGTTCGTTGCCGATCATCGACACGGCTTGGCCGCCCGCCACGGTGTAGAACGCGCGGAGCCCGCGCCGGGTCGCGGTCGCGGCGACCGGGACGTCGCCGACTTCCGGCGGCAGGTCACCGGCGGCCCAGCGGGGCAGCCGGTCCCGCAGCAGTGCGGCGACGTCGGCGGCCTGGTGGCGCAGGAAGTAGTGCCCGGCCCTGGGCAGCACGGCCAGCTCGACCCGGTCGGCGAACACACCCCACTCGCGGTACCGCTCCTGGTACAGCTCGGTCGCCGGGTCGCTCGACCCGACCACACACAGGATCGGCGCCGTGAGCCGGGGCGTCCGCCCGGCGTCCGGGTCGAGCGCGCCGCCGAACCACGCCTGCGCCTGTCCGGCGTCGTGCCGCAGCGCACGCAGCATCGCCGCGCTCGCGGTCTCGTCCATGTCGTCCAGCAGTCCGCCGGTGGCCCGCAGCGTGTCCCGGTAGAGCCGGTCCGCCACCCAGCGTTCGCGCGGGAACCGGCGCTGCAGCCAGGCGGAAAGCTTGCCCGGCAGGCGTGCGGAGGGGAAGCTGCCCGCCACGATCACTCCGGCGACGGTGCGGCCGTCGGCTTCGAGCCGGGCGGCGAGCGCGGTGGCCACCGCGGAGCCGACGCAGTGCCCGTACACCGCGACCGGGCCGGTGACGGTCCGGCCGATCTCGTCGGCCAGCAGGTCCACGACCTCGTCGACGGTGCGGAACGCCTCGTCGGGCCGGGCCACGTCGTGTCCGGGCAGTTCGACGGCGAGCAGGTCGATGTCCGGTGTGGCGGCGGCGAGTTCGGTGGCCAGAGGCTGGAACACCGCGGCCGAGCCGCCGCCGTAGGGCACGCAGACGAGCGTCACGTCCGGTGTGCCCGCGCGGGCGGGGGAGAGACGGTGCAGCAGGCGCCCGTCGCCGGTCTCCTGCCCGGCGTCGAGATGAGCCGCCAGTTCGCGGACGGTCGGGTGCAGGAACAGGTCGATGACCCGAAGCCGCTCGTCGATCAGCCGGACCGCGCGGACCGCGGTGAACGAATGGCCGCCGAGGGCGAAGAAGTCGTCGTCCGCACGGACGTCGGGTACATCGAGCACCTGTGCCCACACCTTAGCGACGCGTTGCTCGGTCGGCGTTTCCGGCGCGCCCGATCCGGTCACCGGCGCGGCAAGGGGCCTGTCGGTGGGCTCGGTGACCGGGCGGGACCCGGCGCGGGCCGGGCCGACCGCGGCGACCGGCTGGTCCACATTGGACAGCAAGCCGGTCAGGAGTGCCTGGAAGTCGGCGACGATCCCTTCCGCGGTGCCGGCGTCGAAGAGGTCGGCCCGGTAGGCGAGGCCACCGAGGTAGGTGTCGCCGTCGTTGACCAGCACCATGCTGAGGTCGAACTTCACCTGTTCGCCCGCGTCGCGGACGGCCGTCACTTCGACACCCGGGATGGCGGGCGGTGTCGCCGGCTGGTCGAGGACGTTCAGCACTACCTGGAAGATCGGCGTCGCGGCCACGGACCGCTCCGGCCGCAGCCGCTCGATGATCCCTTCGAGGGGTGTCTCGGCGTGCGCGAACGCGCCGAGCACGGTCTCGCGGGACCGGCCGAGCAACTCGCGCACGGTCGGGTCGCCGCCGAGGTCCGTGCGCAATACGAGCGTGTTCACGAAACAGCCCACCGTCGACTCGACGTCCGGGTGATGCCGTCCGGACTCCGGTACGCCGACCGCGACGTCGTCGGTCCCGGCGCGGCGGCCGAGCAGTTCCTGCCAGCAGGCCAGCAGCACCATGAACGGCGTCACGCCCGCCTCGGCCGCGACCTGCCGGACGCGTGCGGTGAGCGCGGCCGGGAGGGCGAACCGGACGTGCCCGCCGGACCAGTCGGCCACCGCCGGGCGGGGCCGGTCGGTCGGCAACGCGAGCAGCGGCGGCAGCCCGGACAGGCGGTCGCACCACCAGTCCAGGTCCTCGTCGCGCCCGCGGGCGGCCAGCCAGGCGGCGTAGTCCGCGTACTGGACGGGCAGGGCCGCGTCGGGTGCCGATCCCGCGAGCCGGGCGGCGTACGCGTCGGCGAGGTCCTTGCCGATGACGCCGCGCGACCAGTTGTCCGTCGCGATGTGGTGCACGGTGAGCGCGAGGACGTGCTCATCGGCGGCGATCCGGAACAGCGAAGCCCGCAGCGGCGGCTGCCGGTCCAGCGCGAACGGCCGCGCCAGCTCGGCCCGGCACGCCGCGTCCACCCGGTCGGCCGCGATGTCCACAATGGACACGGGCACGCGGTCGGCGGGCACTGGCACGGCCACCGGGGTGCCGTCCCGCTCCTCGATCACGCTGCGCAGGACGGTGTGCCGTGCGGCGACGTCCCGGACCGCGAGCGCCATCGCCGTCGCGTCCAGCGGCCCGCGCAGCCGCAGCACGAGATCGGCGTGATAGGCCGACCCCGGGCCGAGTAGTTCGAGAAACCACAGCCGCGCCTGCGCGGACGACAGCGGCGCGGGTGCTTCGGGGTCCGGCCGCACGGGGATGGGCGCCCCGCCGAACACGCCGCCCGGGTCGGCGGCCAGCGCGGCGGCGAGGTCGGCCAGCACCGGGTGCTCGAACACCGTGCGCACGGCGACGTCGCGGCGCAGCGCCTCTCCCAGCCGTCCCGCCACGCGCACCGCGGCGAAGGAATGACCGCCCACGGCGAAGAAGTCGTCGTCAGCGGCGACGTCGGCGACACCGAGCACGTCGCCCCAGACCCGCGCCACGAGCCGCTCGGCCGGGGTCGCCACCGGCCGCCGCGCGGCAGGCTCCCGCTCGGCCGCGTCGGGTAGCGCCGCCCGGTCGATCTTGCCGTTCGCGTTGAGCGGCAAGCGGTCCAGGATCGAGAGCGAGCCCGGCACCATGTAGTCCGGCAACCGGTCACGCAGCGCCCGCCGCACGGCCGGGACCGCGAGATCGGCACCCGGCGCGGGCACCAACCACGCCGCGAGCCTGCGGTCCAGACCGGCGCCGACCGGCAGCACCACGGCCTCGGCCACCCCGTCGACGTCGCGGAGGGCGGCGGTGACCTCGCCCAGTTCCACCCGGTGGCCGCGCACCTTCACCTGGTCGTCGGCGCGGCCGAGGAACTGCACGGTGCCGTCGGCACGGACACGCAACAGGTCGCCGCTGCGGAAGCACCGCACGCCGGTGCCCAGCGGATCGGGTACGAACCGGGCCGCGGTCTGCGTGTCGTCGCCCAGGTAGCCGCGGGTGATCTGCGGCCCGCCGATCACCAGTTCGCCGGTCATGCCGTCGGGCACGACCGCGCCGCGCGCGTCGACGAGATGGCCGACGACCCCGGGCAGTGGCGTGCCGAGTGGCACGTATCCGGTGCGCTCGGGCGGCGGGACGGCCGCCACGTCGCACGTCATCGAGATCATCGTGCTCTCGGTGTGCCCGTAGTGGCTCTGCACCCGCAGACCGGGACGGGCCGCCTCGACTCGCTCGACGAGCGACCACGGGCACGCCTCGCCGGCGAGGATCAGCAGCCGCCTCGGCAGCACGGAGGCCAGATCTCCATGCCGGGCAAGGAGTTCCAGGTGGCTGGGCACGCACTTGAGCACGTCGACCGGATGCTCGGCCAGATACCCGGCGAAGGCTTCCGGATCCATCGCGGTGTCCCGGTCGACCAGGTGGACGGTGCCGCCGGTGGTCAGCGCGCCGTACGCGCAGGTGAGACCGAAGTCGGCCGCCGGGGTGGAGACGACCGCGAACGACGCGCCCGCCACGTCGCCGAGCCGGGGCAGCATGCCCGACAGGTAGTGCGCGACGTTGCGGTGCTCGACCGCGACCCCCTTCGGCGCACCGGTCGAACCGGACGTGAAGATCACGTGGATCAGGTCGTGCCCCGCGACCGGGACGTCCAGCCGGGTGCTGGGCTGGGCAGCGACCGCATCGTCGACGGTCAGCACCGTGACCCCGGGAACGGTGATGTCGAGGCCTGGCTCGGCGAGCAGGATCCGCGCGCCCGCGGTGGCGAGGATGGCGGCCACCCGCGCCTGTGGATAGGTGGTGTCCATCGGCAGGTACGCGCCGCCGGACTTCATGATGCCCAGCACCGCGCACGCCACGTCCGTGCCCTGTTCGAGCAGCAGCCCGACCGGCTCGTCGGCATGGACGCCGAGCGCTCGCAGCCGGTGCGCGATCCGGTTGGCGCGTTCGTCGAGCCGCCGGTAGGTGAGCGTGCCGGTCGCGCCGACCACGGCGACCCGGTCCGGGCAGTGGTCGGCGGTGTCCTCGATCAGCGTGTGCACCGGGCGGAGTCCGGTCCGCTCCGGTTCCGGTCCCGCCAGCGCCGGGGAGGTGACGACCTCGATGGGTACGTCGGCCACCGGCCGGTCGAGGTCCGCGGTGATCCCGTCGACGAGCGTGACGAACCAGCGGGCGATCCGCTCCGCGGTGCCCCGGTCGAACAGGTCGGTGCGGTAGGCCAGCCCGCCCGAATAGCCATCGCCGGACCGGGACAGCGCGAGGTTCAGGTCGTACTTGACGCTGCGCACCGGCGGTTCGGTGACCCGGGCGGCCAGACCGGGCAGCTCGGGTGCCCGCGACGGTTCGTCGAGCACGTTGAGCATGACCTGGAAGACCGGCGACGCGTCGAGCCCGCGCCGGGGCGCGACCCGCTCCACGATCCGCTCGAACGGCACGTCCGTATGCGCGAACGCGTCGAGCACCGTGTCCCGGGCGGCGGCGAGCAGTTCACGGCCGGTGGTCGCCCCGGCCAGGTCGGTGCGCAGCACCAGCGTGTCGACGAAGCAGCCGACGACCCGTTCGGCGTCCGGATGGCGCCGGCCCGACTCCGGTACCCCCACCGGCACGTCGGTCGTCCCGGCCAGCCTGGCGAGCAGGGTCTGCCAGCACGCCAGGAACACCATGAACGGGGTGGCGCCGGTGGTGCGGCCGATCTCCCGCAGCCGCGCGGTGAGCGCGGCGGGCACTTCGACTTCGACCTCGGCGCCCTCGTCCCCGGCCACGGCCGGACGGGGCCGGTCGGTCGGCAGCTCCAGCACCGGAGGGAGCCCGGCGAGCCGCTCGGACCACCAGTCCAGGCCGGACTCGGCGGTGTCCGGCCTGGAACCGTTCCACGCCACCAGATCCGCGTACTGGAGAGCCGGTGGCGGCGGCAGGTCGCGGACGCCGAGGCGGGCCGCGTAGCAGGCGGCGAGGTCGTCGAGCACGACGGCGACCGACGGGGCGTCCATCGCGATGTGGTGGAACGTCAACGCCAGCACCCGCCGGTCGGCGGTGACCCGGAAGACCACGGCCCGCATAGGTGGCATGTCCTCGAGCGCGAACGGACGGGTGGCCTCGGCGGCCACCGCAGCGTCCAGCTCCGCCGCCGTGACGTCCACAGTGGACACCGGGACGGCGGGCCCGGCGCACCGCATCGGCTCGCCGTCGATCTCCCGGTACACGCCGCTGAGCACGTCGTGGCGGTCGGCGACGTCACGGACCGCGGCGAGCAGCGCGGTCTCGTCGGCCGGTCCCGTCAGCTCGAGCACGAGCGGCAGGTTGTAGGCGTGGCCGCCGGGTTCGAAGCGGGCCAGGAACCACAATCTGGCCTGCGCGGGCGACAGCGGCACCGGCGACCCGTCGCGGGGGAGCCGGGGGATGGCGGGCTCCGCGGCGGGGGCGCCGCCACGCAGTGCGGCGGTGGCACGGTCGGCGAGCAGCTCACGCATGCGTCGCTGCGCGGGAGTGGCCAGCGAGTCGGTCATACCGTGCTCCCCGTCGGGACACCGATGGCGTCGTCCTCCGCCAGTGCGGTCATCGCGATCCGTTCCAGTTCCGCGGCGAACTCCCGCAGCACCGGCCGGTCGAACAGGCACCGCACCGGGACGGCGAAACCGAGCGCCTCGCCGAGGCGGCCGACGACCTTGGTCGCGGCGAGCGAATGTCCGCCGAGGCCGAAGAAGTCGTCCAGCGCGCCGACCCGCTCTCGGCCGAGCACCTCGGCCCAGATCACCGCGACGAGCTCCTCGACCGCCGACGCCGGTGGGCTGTCCGGTCGCGCCGGTGCCGAGGGTGCGGGCAGCGCGGCGCGGTCCACCTTGCCGGTCGCCGTGGCCGGGAACGCGTCGAGCGGTACCCACCGGTGCGGCACCGCGTAGTCGGGGAGTCGTCCGCGCAGCACGGCCGCCACCGCTTCGGTGTCCACAATGGACGGAGTGAGGTAGCCGACGAGATGTGGTTCGCCTTCCCCAGCACGCACCACGACCACCGCGTCGGTCACTCCGGCGACCGTGCGCAGCACATGCTCCACCTCGCCGAGTTCCACCCGGTTGCCGCGGATCTTCACCTGGTGGTCGGCGCGGCCGTGGAACTCCAGAACGCCGTCGGCGCGCCAGCGGACCAGATCGCCGGTGCGGTAGGAGCGGACCCCGTGCAACGGGTCGGTGCCGAAGGCGGCCGAGGTCTGCTCCGGGTGGTCTCGGTAGCCCGGTGTCACGCCAGCGCCGCCGATGCGCAACTCGCCGACCGCGCCGGGAAGCGCGGCCTGGCCGAACGGGTCGACGACCGTGAGCAGGGTGCCGCGGATCGGTCCGCCGATCGGTAGCGGCCGGTCGGCGGCCAGGTCGGCGGTGGTCACGAGATGGGTGGTCGCGGTGATGGTGGTCTCCGTGGGGCCGTAGCAGTTGCGCACGCTCGCGACCCGGGCGGTGAGCTGCCGTGCCAGTGCGACGTCGAGGGCTTCACCGCCGGAGAGCACGTGCAGTCCCGGCAGATCGGGAAGTCCGGCGGCGACGAGCATCCGCAAGGTGGTCGGGGTCGGGTTGAACCGGGTCGCGCCGGTCGCGACGAGCCGCCGTACCAGCGCGTGTCCGTCGACGGCACAGTCCCGGTCGGCGATCGCGCAGTGCGCGCCCGCGGTCAGCGTCGTCCAGATCTCGCCGGTGGCCGTGTCGAACACGAGCGGCGCCACCGCGAGCCACGTGTCGGCAGGCCGCACGTCGGTGACTTCGCGGAAGGCATGGACCAGCGCGGAGAGGTTCCCGTGCGTGACCGCGACGCCCTTCGGCCTGCCGGTCGAGCCGGACGTGTAGAGGACGTAGGCGAGGTCGTCCTGGCTTGGCTCTCGCAGCGCGCGAGTGTCCGTGACGGGGGTGTCGAGGTCCACGACGGTCAGGTGCGGCAGCGCGGCGCGGGCCACTTCCAGCGCGTGGCCGCGGGCGGCGACGACCCGGATTCCGGCGTCGGCGGCGAGCGCCGCGATCCGGTCCGCGGGATGGCCGGGATCCAGTGGCAGATACGCACCACCCGCCCGCCACACCGCGAGCAGCCCGGCGGGCAGGTATTCGTCGCGGGGCAGGCACACGCCGACCACCTCCCCGGTGGTGACACCCGCGGCGAGCAGACCGCGGGCGCCCTGTGCCGACCAGGTGGCCAGGTCCGCATAGGACAGTCGCCCGGCAGGCGACGACGTCGCCACCGCGTCCGGCCGTTGCGCGAGCACGTCGGTCACCACGGTTCGCGTGGCGGGCAAAGGTTTACCGGTGCCCCAGGCGAGCAGTTCGGCGCGTTCCGCGTCGTCCAGTATGTCCAGTGTGGACAGTGCCGCGCCCGGATCGGCGGTGAGCCGGTCCAGCAGGGTGCCGTACCAGCGGGCCCAGCGTTCGATCGTGGTCCGGTCGAACAGGTCGGTGCGGAACACGAGCCTGCCGGTGTAGCCGTCGCCGGTGCGGGCGAGGTCCAGGTTCAGGTCGTACAACGCGGTGGCGACCGGTTGCGGCAGCACCGTCACGGCCAGGTCGCCGAGCGCCGCGGTCGGCTGCTCGTCGAGGACGTTCATCATCACCTGGCACACCGGGGTGCTCGCCGCGTCCCGCTCGGGCGCGAGCCGCCGCACGACCTCGTCGAACGGCACGTCGGCGTGCGCGAACGCGTCGAGTACCGCGTCGCGTGTCCTGGTCACGAGGTCGAGGCCCGACCGGGCGTCGGCCCCGAGGTCGGCACGGACGGCCACGGTGTCGACGAAGAAGCCGACCATCCTGGCCAGCTCGGCGGAGCGGCGGCCGCTGTGCGGCACCGCGACCGCGAGGTCCCGTACTCCGGCCAGCCGGGCGAGCAGCAGCTGCCAGGCCGCGAGCAGGATCGTGAACGGGGTGGTCCCGGTGTCGTTCGCCAGGGCGTGGACCCGGCCGGTGACGAGCGGGGACAGCCGGACCGGGACCTCGTCGGCCGTCCAGTCCGCGACGGCGGGGCGGGGCCGGTCGGCGGGCAGGCGCAACGCGGGCAAATCCGCCAGCTGCCGTTCCCACCAGTCGAGCCCCTCGGGCCGGTCCTGTTCGCGTTCCCGCGTGGCGTGGTCGGCGTACTGGATCGCCGGTGGCGACGGCCAGTCGTCGGGTTCCGTGCGGTAGAACTGGTCCACTTCGGACAGCAGGAGCCGTTGGGAGACCGCGTCGGTGGCGATGTGGTGGCAGGTAAGGGTCAGCACGTGGTGGTCCGGTGCGAGCCGGAACAGGACCACGCGCAGCGGTGGCGCGCCGTCCAGCGCGAACGGCCGCCGGATCTCGGCCGCCACCGCCGCGTCCGTCTCCGGCTCTGTAATGTCTACAGTGGACAGTGGTATGGCATCGACCGGCCCGAGGAGCGCGACCGGCTCCCCGTCGATCTCGGTGAACCGGCTGCGCAGCACGTGATGGCGAGCCGTGAGCGCACGGATCGCGCGGTACAGCCGCGACTCGTCCAGCACGCCCCGGATCCGCAGCACGGTGGGGGAGTTGTAGGCGGCGCTGCCCGGGTCGAGCTTCGCCGCGAACCACAGCATGCGCTGCGCCGAAGACAGCGGCGCGGGTGCGTCCGGGTCCGTGCGGACGACGAGCGGGCGGTCGTCGCAAGCGGCTTCCTCGTCGAGCCGTGCGGTGAAGTCGGCGAGCACCGGGTGGTCGAACACCATGCGGACGGTGACCCGGCGTCTCAGCCGGGTGTGCAGGAGGCCGACCACCCTGGTCGCCGCCAGCGACCGGCCGCCGAGCGCGAAGAAGTCGCTGTCCGGGCCGATTCTCTCGTCGAGTTCGAGGCATTCCCGCCACACCTGTGCGACCACCGCCTCGGCATCCGACAGCGGCGCGGTCGCGGCCGGTCGGGCGACGGGCGCCGACGGGAGCGCGCGCCGGTCGAGCTTTCCGTTGGGCAGCAAGGGGAGCGTGTCCAGGGTGCGCCACGAACTCGGCACCATGTACGTGGGCAGCAGCCGCCGCGCCTGTCGCTCGACGGCCGCCGCGTCGACGGTCGCGGGGGTGAGGTAGCCGATCACGTGCGCGTCCACGCCGTCCGCGGCCACCGTCACCGCCGCGTCGTCCACATCGGACAGTCCGCGCAGCACCGACTCGACCTCGCCGAGCTCGAACCGGTTGCCGCGCACCTTCACCTGATTGTCGGCGCGGCCGAGGAACTCCAGTGTCGCGTGATCCTGTTGCCTTGCGTCCGCTGTGGATCCACGTGGTTCCTGGCAAGACGGAGAAAAGTCGCTCGTACTGGACGTACTTGGGCTTTTCTCCGACGCAGCAAGGGGCCGCGTGGGCCGCAGCGGCGTAAGGCAAGCAGGGTCACGCGACACTGGTGCCGTGTCCGGCCGCCACCGGACCAGGTCGCCGGTGCGGTAGCAGCGCTCGCCTGGCCGCATGGGGTCGTCGACGAACGCGGACGCGGTCAGTTCGGGCCGTGCCCGGTAGCCGGTCGCGACACCGGCGCCACCGATCCACAGCTCACCGATCGCGCCGGGCGGCGCGAGCCTGCCCGCCTCGTCCATGACGTACAGCCGGGCGCCCGGCGTCGGCGAACCGATCGGGACCCGGTCCCGGTCGTGGCCGGTGACCCGGTGCGCGGTCGCCGCGACCGTGGTCTCCGTCGGGCCGTAGCCGTTCCACAGCTCGCCGACCAGCGGCAGGGTTCGTGCGGCGAGGTCCGGGTCGAGCACCTCGCCGCCGAGCAGCAGCCGCAGCGCGGGGTCACCCGCCCAGCCCGCGGCGAGCAGCATCCGCAGGCTCGTGGGGGTCAGATCGACGACCGTGACGCCGCCCTCGGCGATCCGCCGCGCGAGCAGGTGGCCGTCGACGGCGCTGTCGCGATCGGCGACGACGCAGCGCGCGCCGGTGGCGAGCGGCCACCACAGTTCCTCGGCTGACACGTCGAAGGCGAGCGGCGCGAGCGCGAGCATCGCGTCGTCCCGCGTCATGCCGGGGCGGAGCCCGCGGGACCGGACGAACGCGTGCAGGTTCGCGTGGCTGATCTCGACACCCTTGGGCCGCCCGGTCGACCCCGACGTGTACAGCACGTAGGCGAGTGCGTCGCCGTCCGGCAGCACCGGCTCGAAGGGCACTCCGTCGGTCCGGTCGGCACCGACCACGCACAGGCCTGGCACGGCGTCGGCGATCTCCGACGCCACCGGCTGGGCGCCGCCACGAGTGAGCACGACCCGCAGGCCGGCCTCGCTCGCGAGCCGGGCCAGCCGCGCGACGGGTTGCTCGGTGTCGAGCGGCAGATACCCCGCACCTGCCCGCCACACGGCGAGCAACGCGGCGGGCAGGAACTCGTCGCGCGGCAGGCACACTCCGATCGTGTCCCCGGCCGCCACCCCGGCCGCGGCGAGGACGCGCGCGATCCGGTCGGCGTGGCCTACCAGTTCCGCGTACGTCAGCTGCCCGCCCTCAGCGGACACCGCGACCGCGTCCGGTGTCCTCGAAGCGTTGCGCCACACCGCGTCCGGCACACCACCCGCGTCGTCGGCGGGCAGCGCGGGGCCGGTTCCCCACCACGTCAGCTCGGCGAGTTCCCCGTCCGCCGCCAGTGACAGCGCGGACAGGGCGATGTCCGGTGTGGACACCGCGGCGTGCAGAAGGTGCAGCAGGGAACGGGTGAACCAGCGGGCGCGGTCGGGGGCGAGCCACGACGGGTCGTGCTCGACGATCAGCTCGGCGCCGCCCACGGTGGCGTTCACGAACACCGTCAGCGGAGTGTGGCTGCCGCCGGTCGGCAGCTCACCGAGCAGGTCCAGCCGCGTGTCCGGCCCGTGCGCCGACAGCGGGATGCCGTCCGGCTGCACCGCGATCGACACCGGCGTGAGCGGTACCCCGGCCGGCCGGTCGCCGCCCCACAGTCCGGCGAGTTCACCGCTGGGCAGGCCCTGATGGTCGATGGCGTGCGCCGCCGTGGTCATGGCCGCGCGCAGCAGGTCGCGGAACGACGTGCCCGCCTCGATCCGTAACCGGACCGGCAGGACGTCGACCAGCGGCCCGACGGTGTGTTCGAGCTCGGGCCGGTCCCGGTGCGCGGCCGCCATCCCCAGCAGCACGTCCTGGCCGCGTACCAGCTCGCCGACCAGCACCCCCAGCGCCGACAGGTACACCGCGAACGGCGTCACCCCGGTCGCTTCGGCGAGCGCGCGCACCGCCGACCCCAGCGACTCGGGCAGTGGCGTGCTGATCCGCTCCCCGGCGAAACGCCGCCGTCCGTGCACGACGCGGTCGAACAGGGCGTCCGGCGGGATCGCTCCCGCCAGCTCGCCCGACCAGTACGCCGCCACCCGGTCTCGTTCACCGGGCACTTCCGCGAGCGCGCGTTCCCGCAACGCCACTGCACCGACCTGTGCGAAGGAAGCAAGGGGCGCGCCGGCCAGTTCCGCCATGAGCACGCCGATGGACGCGCCGTCGGTGGCGATGTGGTCGGACACGACGATCAGGTCGGCCACGTCGTCGGCGAGGCGGAGCAGCGTGATCCGCAGGAGCGGCGTGTCCCGGGTGAGGTCGAACGCGTGCCGGGCGGCGGCCGCGGCCAGTTCCCCGGCACGGCGGTTCGCGTCGGCGAGCCCGCGCAGGTCGTGCACGTCCACCCGCACCGGCACCGGCGGGCCCACCACCATGACCGGTTCGCCGTCGTGGTCGCTGATCGTGCCGCGCAGCACCTCGTGCCGCGCGACGATTCCGTCCGCGGCGGCCCGCAGCGCGGGCACCGAAACCCGCCCACGCAACCGCAGCCGCCACGCGACGGTCGTTGCCGTGCCGGTCGAGCCGAGCTGGGCGAGGGTCCACAGATCCCGTTGCGTGCCGGTCAGTGGGTAGTACTCCCGGTCCGGGTGTGCCTCCAGCGCCACCGAGGACGCCGCGGCCGGGGCGTCGGCGAGCCGCCGCGCGACCGCCGCCACCGTGCCGTCGGAGAGGAATTCCGCCAGCGTCACCACCCGGCCGGTGCTCTCCCGCAGCCGCGTGACCGCACGAGCCGCGGCGAGGGAGTGCCCGCCCGACTCGGAGAACCGGTCGTGCACACCGATTCCCGGCAGCCCGAACGCGGTCGCGACCACCTCGGCGACCAGCCGCTCGGCCTCGGTGCCCGGGGCGGCGTACTCGGTGTCCCCGCGGTCGAACACCCACGCCGCCAGCGCGGTCCGGTCCGCCTTTCCGGTCGTGCCGAGCGGGATCGCGTCGAGCACGGCGATCCGTGACGGCACCAGGTGCGCGGGCAGCCGCGACCGCAGCCACCGCGACAACTCCGGCTCGGACACCCCGTCACCGGCCGGTTCGACGAACCCGACGAGCCTGCGCTCCCCGTGTTCGTCGGCAGGCGCGAGCACCACGGCGTTGCCGACGGCCGGATGGGTGAGGAGCGCCGCCTGGACCTGTCCCGGTTCGATCCGGAAGCCACGCACCTTCACCTGGTCGTCGGCGCGGCCGACGAAGTGGTGCACGCCGTCGCGGCGCCGGACCAGGTCACCGGTGCGGTAGTGCCGGACGCCGCGGGAGTCGGCCACGAACTTCTCGGCCGTCAGCTCCGGCTGCCCCAGGTACCCGCGGGTCACGAGCGTCCCGCTGACCCACAGTTCACCGACCTCGTCGTCGCCGAGCGCGCGACCGTCGGCGTCCCGCACCGAGAACGCGGCGCCGGGAAGCGGGGTTCCGATCGGCGGGTCGTCCATCCCGTCCCGGGCGACCTCGTGGCACGAGCAGTTCACGGTCGCCTCGGTCGGGCCGTAGCAGTTCACGATCCGCCGCACGCCCTCGTTGGCGTAGAGGCGGTCGACGAGCGACCGGTGCAGTGCCTCGCCCGCGATCGCGACGGTCCGCACCGAACGCGGCAGCGGTGTGCGCGCCAGCACCGCCAGCACGGACGGCACGCCCTGGACGAACGTCACCTCGTCCCGTGCGGCCAGTCCGGGCAGCGCGAGCAGGTTCTCGGCGAGCACCAGGCTCCCGCCGGTCACCAGGGGCGGGAACACCTCGGCGACGGACGCGTCGAAGCAGACCGACGCGGCGCCGAGCACGCCACGCAGTTCGTCGTCGCCGTAGGTCGCGGCCGCCCACGCCAGCAACGCGAGCACGTTGCGATGCTCGACCTGGACACCTTTCGGCCTGCCGGTGGAGCCGGACGTGTAGATCACGTACGCGAGGTCCGTGCCGGAACCCGGGACACCGGGGGAGGTCGTGGGCGATGCGGCGACGTCCCCGACGGCCAGCACCGGCACGCCGGCGTCCGCGAGCGCGACCGGATCCGGTTCGTCCGCCACCACCAGCGACAGTCCGGAGTCCGCGACGACCGACGCGCCGTGCGCCGGGGGAGCGGACGGGTCCAGCGGGACGTACGCGCAGCCCGCCTTCAGCACCCCCAGCAGTGTGGGCACCAGCCACCGGCCGCGGCGCAGGCACACGCCGACCAGGTCTCCGCGAGCAACCCCACGGCGGAGCAGGGCGTGCGCGACCGTGTTCGCGACCTCGTCCAGCCGGGCGTAGCTCAGCCGCTCGTCGCCCGCGACGAGCGCACAGCGGTGGGGTGTCCTTCTCGCCTGCTCCTCGAACGCCTCGTGTACCCGTTCGAACACACCCAGATCTACCCGCAACCCGCTGAACCCCCTCGTGACCCGGCCGGACTTCACAGGCCTCGGCAGATTGAACTTCCGGTTCGGCGCCCGGTCCAGGAATTCCGACCGGAACAATGCGGACGGCAAGTTCCGGTCACGAAGCCACCATCGCGATGCCCATCGCGTCGTAAAGCGACCGCGCGCGTTCGCGGTACGGCCTGGCCTTGTCCGGAGCCCCTACGTCGTCGTGGGTCGCGGCGATACCGGTCAGCGCGCGGGCCTCCTCGTGCGGTTCGCGGGTGAGCCGGGCGAGTTCGGCGGCCCGTGTGTAGTGCGCCAGCGCGGCCGACCGGTCGCCGCACGCCAGCGCGCTGTCCGCGAGCCCGTTGTGCACGAGGGTCTCCAGCGGCCGGATGCCGGTTGTCATCGCGATGTCGAGCGCCGCTTCCTGATGCAGGCGGGCCGCTGCCGCGTCGCCCTGCCGGAGATGCACCAGCCCGAGATAGGCCAGTGCGTACCCTTCGGCCTCCCGGTGACCTTCGGCCCTGCTGACCGTCAGCGATCGGTCGAGGTGGTCGTGGGCTTCCGCCCACCGGCCCAGCGCGCGGTACACGTCCCCGAGATTGTGCAGCGAGATCGCCTCGCTCAGCCGGTCACCGATGCTTTGGGCATTGGTCAGGCACTGCCGATAGCAGTCGAGAGCGGCGACCAGTTCGCCCCGGCGTTCGTGGACGAAGCCGAGGTTGGACAGCGAGCGTCCTTCGTTGAGGCGGTCGCCGGTCTCCTGGGAAACCGTGACCGCCTTGCTCAGGTGATCTGCCGCGTCGGCGTACCGGCCCAGCTGCGCGTACACGGTGCCGAGGGTGTTCAGCGCGCGGCCGGTGACGACCGGGCTCCCGTCGACGTCGAGGCAGCGGGTCAGGTGCGTCACCGCCTCGTCGAAATGGCCGAGCCTGGCGCAGATCGCGGCCAGATCGACGAGCGCCTGCTGGATGCCGATGGCGTCGCCCGCCCGCTGTGCCTCGGCGAGCGCGAGACGGTGCAGTGTGCGCAGGGCGCCGTAGTGACCGTGCACCCGCAACGCCTGCCACAGCACGGTCGAGAGGTCGCGGGCGTAGGTGTCGCCGGTGGCCGACGACTGTTCCGCGATGGCGATCAAGGTGGGCAGTTCCGCCGCCAGCCAGGTCGCCGCGTCGTCGGCGCCGGTGAACCTGATGTTCTCGGCGATCGGGGTGAGCAGCGGTCTTCGGTTGGGGTCGCCCGCCGTCAGCGACCCGGCCGCGTCGGCCGCCCCGGCCACACAGTGCTCGGCGAGGCGGCGCTGGGCCGCCGACCGCCGCTGCGCCGGTTCCTCGTCGGCGCGGCCGCGCGCGTAGTCGCGGACCAGGTCGTGGAATTCGAACCGTCCGTCCGCGCGGTGCGCGAGCAGCAGGTGGCTGTCGACGAGCGCGTCGAGGAGCCTGCCGGTCTCCGGCGGATCCGTGCCCAGCAGCGCCGCCGCCGCGGCGATATCCCAGTGCGGGCCGGGATGGAGTCCGAGCAGACGCAGGGCCGAGGCCACGTCGCCGGGTAGCGCGTCGTAGGACCAGGACAGCACGGAGGGCAGTGAGGTCGTCTTCTCTTCGGTGGTCAGTGCGGCGAGCCGGTCCCCGGCCGAACGCATCGAGGACGCCACGTTCGCCAGGTTCCGGTTGTGCGCGAGCCGCTCACCGACGATGCGCAAGGCGAGGGGCAGGCCGCCGCACCCCGACACCATGTCGGCGAGCGCGGTGCGGTCGGCGAACCTCCGTCCGTTGCCCGCCAACCGGTCGAGCAGGGAGAACGACTCCTGGTCGGTCAGCAGCGGCACCGGCACCCGGTGCGCGTCGGCGCTGATCGTCAGCCCGTGCAGTGCCGCGCGGCTCGTCACCACCACCGCGCAGCCCGCGTGGCCCGGCAGCAGCGGCCGGACCTGGTCCGCCGAGCGGGCGTTGTCCAGCACGATGAGGACCGAGCGGCCTGCCAGCACACTGCGCAGCGACGCGGCCCGGTCGTCGAGGTCGGCGGGCACGTCCGCCACGGGCACGCCGAGCGCCCGCAGGAACGACCGCAGCACCTCGCCCGGGTCGGCGGGCGCCCCCGGCCCGTACCCACGCAGGTTCGCGAACAACTGCCCGTCGGGGAAGTCCTGTTTGACCCGCTGCGCCCACTGCACGGCCAAGGAGGTCTTGCCGACCCCGGCCATACCCTCCAGTACCGCCACGACGACACCCCCGCCGTCCCCCTCGCCGAGGAGGGCGTCGAGCGCGTCTATCTCCCGCTGCCGCCCGATGAACGACGTGATACCAGAGGGCAGTTGCGCGGGCACCGAAGCGACCGGCGTTCTCGGGGCCGACACCGCGTCCGGGCAGTAGTGCCGCACGAACCGGCTCGCTTGCTCGCCCTGGAGACCCAGCCCCACCGCAAGCGCCTCCACCGAATGGCGCCGCGGCCGGGCGACCCGGCCGCGCTCGATGTTGCTGATGCTGCGCACCGTCAGCCCGGTGCGTTCCGCCAACTCCTCCTGGGTGAGCCCGGCTTCCCGCCTCGACTCACCCAGCAACGAACTCGGACGACGGTCCATTTTGCGGATGTTAGAGCGGGTGCGACGACGAAAAGCCGTGGTTCGCCGACGATTTTGATCGAAATTGGTCGAAAACGCCGGATCCTGCTCACGCTCAGTCCACACCGGAACACCATGAGGGGACGTCGGCGGAGCTGAGATGCATCCCGCCTGACTGTCCACAGGAGACACTTCCGCCAGATGGAATGTCCGGTTGATGGCGATATGCCTGATTTTAGGGTGAGGTAGTCGGGGCTGAAGGGGTCCTTCCCCTCGTCTCATGCGGTGAAGGGAGCTTTCCCCACATCGCATGACGCTGATGGGAAAGTCCCCTTCGGAGGGGTGATGCAAAGGTGGCGTGGGTCGTGAGTGGCGATTCAGGTCAGAACCCGAACGGTTTCTTGGGTACCTATGTGGATTCCGGCTGCGGTTGATCCCAGGCCCGGTCCGTGAAGGCCTCCTTGCCTACCCTGAGGGTTGGTAAGGAGGCCTTCACTACCGTGGTGATCGCCACTCGCGACCAACCCGAGGCATTCAAGATCAACTTGAGTCCCGGTGGCGCCTGCTCGCCCGGCGTGAGGTGGTCTACCAGGCCGCGGTCAGGCCAGGTCAGTCGAAGAGCCTGTGCACCCAGCCGATGGCGTCCTCCACCTTGTGATCCCCCCAAGCGCCGATCTCTTCGTAACGGTGCTCGAGCAAATTCTTCCCGATGGGCGACGTGCCGACCCGGAGGCTGCGGCCGTAGATCTCGATCGATCCGATCAGGGTGAGGCCGTGGTTCACCATCGCCTTGCCGAGGGCCGTGTGGAACTCCTTGCTTTCCCAGCCGTACGCGTAGCCGGACGTGCCTGCTGCGAGATATCCGGCATTGATGGACATGATCTTGAGTGCGCCGCTGACGACGTACAACTGCCAGGGCTTCCTGCTCATGCCGAACGTGGCGACCGCGATGATGCCGTCGATCAAGCCGGTTATGTCGGAAAGTCCGTTGTAATAGCGGGACATGAGTGCGGCGATGTCCCTGCTGTTCCAGGATTCGAACGGCCACACGGCGAAGATCGAGCAGTCGCCGCGCGCGTGGGGATCGTCGGTGCAGAGGTCACTGCCGGCGTCCTTGTGTTCCCGGGCCTTCATCCATGCCCGCTGCGCGGCGAGCGCGGCCTCGGCTTTCGCGGCCTCGGTGGCGATGAACCGTGCCCGGCTCGCCGCTTCCGCCGCCGTGGCAGCGTCCTGGCCTGCCTGGAGTGCGGATGCGCGGGCATTGTTCGCCGAGACCTGGGCGCTGCCGGCGTACCCGACCGCCCGGTCGGCGGAGTCGATGGCGCGCAACATCGAGTAGTTCGCCGCCCGCCGTGCCCGGTTCGCGACGGCCGCCGCGGCCGCCGCCTGCTCGGCGGAGCGCCGGGCGTCCGCGGCGGACTGCTCGGCGGCCGCGGCGTTGTTCGCGGCTTCAGTGGCGGACCGCTGGGCGTCCGCCGCGTACCCGGCCGCCCGGTTCGCCCAGGTGACCGCTTCGGCGGCGGCCTTCCTCGCCTCCGCCGCGGCCTTGGACGCCAGCGCCGCGTCCGCCAGCGCGTTCGACGCGATCCTGGCCGCGTGCGCGATGGCCGCCCGGATCGCGGCGACGTGGGCGGCCCGGTCCTGGTCGAGCTGAATGGTGTCGAACTGGGTGCCGACGACGAAGTTGTGGCGCATGTTGGTGGTGCCCGCGAGCGCGATCTGCGCCGCCGCCTTCGTGTACGGGCCGCCCTCGTTGAGCAGCCGATAAGCCTCGACCTGGTCGTCCTCGGCGGCCGCGTCGACGATGGCCACCTTGAGGAAGTGGTGCAACGCCGCGGCCGATCCGTCGTCCAGTGCCGCCTGCGCGGCGGTGCGCGTCGCCGTCCCGGGATTGCCGGCGAGGATGTCGAAGATCGCCACCCTGTTGTCCTCCGCCGCGGCCCCGATGGCGCCGGTCGTGAGGAATTCGGTGACCGCGGCGGGATCGTCGTTCTGCAGTGCCCGGGTGGCGGCGTCGGCGACCGCGACGGTCGCCACAGCGGCGACGGCGGCGACGGATTCGCTGTCGTCCTGGCGCTGTGACAGCACCCGGTCGGCGCGGAGCCAGGCGAGCACGTCCTCGTCGCCGCCCGCGACGGCGAATTCCGCCGCCGATCTCGTCCAGCTCCTGGTGACACCGTTGGTGATCAGTTTGAGCGCGGCCTGCCGTCCCAGTGTGACCGCTCGGCCGGTGTCGCCCTCCCGCAACGCGGTTTCGGCGCTTGCGATCAAGGTGCGGGTCGCTTCGTCGGTCAGTGCGCTCTGCGTTTGCTGCCGGGCGATTCTGGCTCGCCCGTCCGCCTCGGCCCGTGCGTCCCGCTGGGCGAGTTCCACGCCGAGTTCGGTCTCCTCGGCCAGCGAGGCGGTCTCGGCGTCCCTGGCCGCCTGCTCGACGGCTCGTGCCTGATTGACCGTGTCCATGGCCAGGGTGGCGGCCGCGACGGCGCGCTGGGCGGCGGCCGTCGACCTGTTGGCGTAGTCGATCGCCTGACCGGCGTGGTCGGCGGCCTCCTCCGCGGCGTCCGCCGCGGCGTCCGCGTGGTCGGCCGCGCTGTTCGCGGCGTCGCGCGCGGCGGCGGCCGCCGATGAGGCCTGGTTGGCGAACGCTCGCGCGGCGGCCGCCGCACGGTTGGCGCGCGCCGCCGCGGCGTTGGCCACGGCAGCGGCTTGACGGGCTTCCGCGGCCTCGGCCTGTGCCACCCCGGCGGCCGCCGCGGCGTCGGCCGACGCGTTCGCCGCCGATGCCGCGTCGGTCGCGGCGGCCGCGGCCGAGGTACCGGCCGAGACCGCGCTCCAGCTGGCGATTCGTGCCTGCTCGGCGGCGCGCGCGGCGTTACGCGCCTGGCCGGCGGCGTTGCGGGCGGTGACGGCGGCCTGCCGTGCGGCTGCCGCGGCGCTCGCGTTCTGGGACGCGGAGATGGCGGCGTTGTACGCGCGAGCGGCCGCCCGGCCCGCCGCGGCCGTGGCGTGCGCGGCGGCCTGGGAGGCGTAAGCGGCGCGGCGCGCGGCTTGCTGTGCGGCACGGGACGCGCTGATCGCGGTGGCCGCGCAGGAGGCCGCGCCCTTCGCCGCGCGGGCGGCGGCGTTGGCCGCCTTCGCCGAGCGGCGCACGTCGTTCTGCGCGGCGCGGGCCTCGGCCAGTGCGGCGAGTGCGGCCTGTTTCGCTTTGAGCGCCGCCTCTTTCGCGGCGTTGGACAGGGCAACGGCCTGGTCGGTGCACCGTTGCGCGATCCGGCCTTCCCGCTCGACGATCCCGACCAGCTGCTCGATGGTGGCGGCCTCTTCGTCGCGGGCACGCGCGATGTACTGGCCGGTGCGCAGGAACCAGTTGATCGCTCCCGGGGTACCGGAGTCGAGTGCCCGCTGGGCGTAGAGCTTCACCTGCGGTGAAGCCGTGGCGAGCATTTTGAAGACAAGGACCCGGTTGTCCTCGTCGTGGGCCGGGTACTGGCCGTCGTCGATGAACGCGGTGAACGCGGCGAGGGTGTTGGTGTTCAGCGCTTCGGTGGCCGCCCGCTGCACCGAGGTCCCACCCGTGTTCTTGATGGTCAGTACCTCGACCCGCTTGTCCTCGGTGACCGCGGCGGCGTAGCCGTCCTGCATGAAGCCCGACATCGCGGCGCCGCCGCCGTCCAGGGCGTTGCCGATCGCGCTGGTGGCCGCGCGGCCCGCGAAGGGCAGCGCGGCGAACAGGGCGAACTGGTTGTCTTCGTGGATGGCCGGCTGGAGCCGGTTGTTCAGGAAATCCGTGATGTCCGCGTCGGAACCGGCCAGCGCGGCCATCGCCTCGCGGCGCACCGCCTTGCCGCCGATTTTGTACTGCCACACGGCCCGCCCCCGGATGGTGTCCGGCAGCCCCGTCGCCGTCGGGTCGGCGGCGGCGAGTGCCGGAGGTGCCGTGGCGAGTGAGAGCCCGGCAGGCAATACGGTCAGGGCGGCGGCACCACCTAGCGCGTGAAGCGCTTGGCGTCTGGACCATTCGTTCGAGGACATCACGGATTTCCTTTCCAGAGCGGAGCTTGCTTCAGAGCGGAGGCAGGGGCTTACCAGCTGAAATTGCTCAAGCCGGTGCCGTACTGGATTTGGTTGAACCCGGCCGTGTTGACCGTCTTGGTGTGGGTCAGCGTGATCGCGCCGACCGGATCGACGGCCACCGCGGGCTCGACGTCGGGACTGGAGTTGGCCACGGGGGTGGTCCGCAGCGTCGGCAACCTGCCGGTGGTGGTGCCGTCCGCGTTGACGCCTCGCACGTACACGTCGCCGCCGTACCGCCAGGCGACGACGGCGCGCCGCTGGCCGTCGATGCCGACCTTCGGTTCCGCCCCGTTCGGGCCGTAGTTGACGGCGCCCCCGGCGCCCGCCGCGGTGTACGACCGGACCGCGACCTGCCTGGTGCCCGCGTTGTCGTTCTGCCAGCCGACGACGAAGTTGCCCGCGAAGTCGGCGGCGACGCTCGCGTCCCGCTGATCCCCGGTGCCGCCGGGGGCGCGGTATCCCAGTGCCTCCGAGCCGTCCGGGGCGAACCCGCGGATGCGGATGGCGAACGCGCCGCTGCCGGTGTCCATTTCCCAGACCACGACCGCGTTCCCGTTCGCGCCCATCGCCACGTCGGGGTTCTGGCTGGGACCGGCGCCGGGGCTGATGATCTGTTCCCACTTCTTGAGGGTGATGGCGGAATAGAACGCCAGGCGCACCTGTTTCGGGGCACCGTTCCAGGTTTCGAAGGCGATGGCGAAGCCCGTGCCGTCCGGGTCGGCGGCGATCCGGGGGTTCTGCTGCTGTCCGGCCGCGTTCGCGTTGACCGTGGCCGCGCCGGTCTCGCGTGCGGTGGAGTCGAACGTCTTCACCTTGATGTCGTAGTACCCGTTGCCGTCGTGGTCGTCCGCGTAGGTGACGATGGTCGTGCCGTCGTCACGGACCGCGACGTCCGGCTGGATGTGCTTCCAGTTCGCCGCTCCGGCCGAGGTGACCGCGCGGGTGAACTTGGGCTGTCCGTTCTGGTACAGCCGCAGGTAGACGTTGGTGCCGACGGTGTCGGCGGGATTGGTGCCCAGCCGGTCGTCCTCCCAGACCACCGCGGTCATCGCGCCGTTGCGCGAGGTCGCGACCGCCGAGTCGGTCTGGTTGTCGCCGGAGACCGTGGCCGCGTCGGTCCAGTGGACGCCCAGTGCGACGTTCGCGATCCACGGCCGCACGTCGTCGACGCGGGTGTCGACGGCCCCGGTCCGGGTCTCGGTCGACGGCGTGCCGAAACAGCCGCCTTGCCAGGAGCGGCTGTTCACCGCGGCCACCTCGACGCCGGAGGCAGTGGTGCGCAACGCGGGACCGCCGGTGTCACCGGCGCAGACGGCGGCGCCGTTCTGCCCGGTGAGCGCGAGGTTCCCACCGGTGAC
Source organism: Amycolatopsis sp. NPDC043887 (assembly GCF_056435665.1). Taxonomy (NCBI): domain Bacteria; kingdom Bacillati; phylum Actinomycetota; class Actinomycetes; order Pseudonocardiales; family Pseudonocardiaceae; genus Amycolatopsis; species Amycolatopsis sp. NPDC043887. The sequence goes on along the minus strand of NZ_JBWKEB010000006.1, from coordinate 303,304 downwards.
CGCGTCGACCGTGAAGGTGCCCGCGTGCTGGCGCAGCGGCGCCCACTCGGTGGCGGTCCGGCCGTAGGCCGGGAGTGTCAGCTGCTCGCCTGCCGTCGGTACGGCCGAGCTGACCGCGACCGGCGTGACGCCCGGGACGGAAAGGTTGAGCTGGGCCATCATCAGGTCCCGTGACTCGTGCGGCACCAGCCGGAGCACCGTCCGCACCACGCCGGCGGTGGTCGTGAGATCGGGGCGGCCGATGGTCGCGGTGACGGGCTGGGGAGGTGTGCCCGACGGCGGGAGGCTCGTGCCGGGGGTGGCCGCGAAGCAGCTCGCGGCCGTGAGCACCCAGCCAGGCGCGACCAGCGCGCCCGTGCAGGCGCGGGTGCCGCCGCCGATGTCCAGCCGCACGACGAAAGCGTGGTCGGAGTTGCCTCCGACGACGGCCGCCGCGGGGGCGGACGTCACCGCGGTGGCGGCAAGGGCCAAGCCGGACAACAGGGCCAGCCTTCTCGAACGGGCCCGGACGGGTCTTGTCATGACTGAGTTCCTCACACGGTGCTGGAAGCGGGGGCCGGTCAACGGGAAACCTTGATTTCCAGGAGCATGTACTCGCCGCCGGTGCCCTCCGGGTCGGTCTCGCCGACGCCCGCGTAGCTGTTCGGCGGCACCTTGTACGTCTTCTTCGTCGCCCCGTCGTCGGGAGTCAGCACGACGTCGCTGGTGAAGTTCCCGGTGCTCACGCCGTAAACGGACGGCATCTCGACGGTCAGGTGCCCGGTCTTCCCGGAGACGCGGAAGCACACGTAACCGGAGCCGGGCTGGCCCCGCTCGGCGATCCGCAGCAGATCCGGATCCGTCGTGTCGGCAGGGCAGGTGGCGAGCAGCACGATGTGGCCGTCGCCGCGTTTGAGCAGAAACCCGCGCTCCGCCTGGATTTGTGCGGCCTGCGGGTAGTTGAAGTCCTCGATCGCGAGTGGTGGCAGGTCGTCGGCCTGCGGAGTCACGTCGGCACCGGCGGGCACGGCGCCGAGGGCGAAGGCGACGAGAGCGGCGAGCGTGGCGGCCATCGCCGCTCTCAACGGATGCTTCATACGGGTCTCCTCTTGCGGTGGGTGGTCGGTCGATACGAAACCGCTGCTCGTTCGAATTCGGCGCGAGCCTGGCCGGACAGGCCGAGCCCGGCCGCGATGAGCCGGACCGTGTCGCGGCGGGGCCTGCCGACCCGGCCGTGCTCGAGGTCTCTGATCGCTCGGACGCTGACGGTGGAGCGGGCGGCGAGAAGCCGCTGGGTCGTGCCGAGACTGTGCCGGTGGCTTCGCAGCAACTTGCCGAAGCGGGCCGGGCTCTCATCCGCCGGGATCGTCGCCTCCAGCGCGTACGGCACGGTCGCTTGCCTGCCGGGCAGGATGGTGTGAACACCTTGAGTCACTGGCGTCCTCCGCGTTCGCTCAGCGACTCGCGTCACCGATGCCGCATCATGGTCGGAAAGCGGCAGGGCGCGGACAACCGGAAACTTCCGCGAAGAAGTGCCGGTTCGACGTCAGGACGTCGGGCGCCCGCTCGGCTCGGGCGAGCAGAGCGGGCTTGACGACGTTTATCCGCAGCAGATGTTGTAGCCGTGGTTCCGCCAGAACAGTGACGGGCTCGGGTTGTCGAGAACCGGGTCGCCGGTGCTGTCCGACGCGCTCTCGTGCCTGCCCGGCCGGTACTCGACATGCGTGTGCGTGGCGCTGGCGCCGCGATACTCCTCGGTGCCGATCTGCCGGCCGCGGCTGACGAACTCACCGACCGCGAGCCCGTTCGACGGGTTGAGATGCAGGTAGATGATCGTGAAATCCTGATCCCGGTTGTAGATCGCCAACGTGGACAGGCCGCCGCTGCCGTTGCTGCCCTCGGTCTTCCTGATCACGGAGCCCTGGGTCATAGAGTACAAGGGAACGCCGAAGCCGCGCGCGAAGTCGATCCCCTCGTGCCTGCCCGACGTGTTCACGTAGCCGTCGAAATAGGAGGTGATGCGGCCGGAGTCGCTGTGGTACAGCCCGGTTTCCAGCCAGTCGTTCCCCACCAGGCCGAGCAGGTGCCCGACGTTGTCGTTGTACGTCGAGGTCAAGTTGCCTTTGGCGCCGTGCGTGAACGAGTCGATCGGGCCGGTCCAGCCACCCTTGAAGAACACGGTGACCACCGCGTCCCTCCGGTTCCACACCGAGGCCGCGTTGTTCTTCACGCACAGGCCCTTCCCCGCACCCGCGCCGAGGAAGTGATAGCAGTCGGAACCCGTGCCGTAGTTACCGACCGACGCGTCGAAATCGCTGACCGACCCCTGCTGATTGCTGTTGTAGTACAAGCAGAACTCGCCGTCCTCGCAGACGCCGTTCCGTGCCGTCGCGGCCTGCGCCGAGGGGGCGGCCAGGAGAGTGCTGCCCAATGCCAGTGCCGCGCCGAGTAGTGCGACCATCAATCTTCTCAACGACGTTCCCTTTCTCCTTGAATGCGGCGAATCAGCCAGTGCACGACGCTACGGACGTGATGGGCGCCAGGGGAAGTCGTAAAGGGGAAACTGCCGCTCATTCGACGGGAGGAGCGAGTTCGCCGTGCCCGAACTTCGAACTACAAGCACATCTACACCGGCGGTGCCACCGTTTGCGCAGGCGTGGGAGCATTGCCCGCCTGCCTCCATGGGATCGGATACGGCCGAGACGTCGGCGACGGTCAGGCCCAGATGGAACTCGAGCTGAGAGTGGTGTCCCGGGAGTCACTCGACCGGGGCGCCACACGTTCGCAGTCAGGAGGGTTAACGGTGCGGAACATGAAGTTTTCCCGGTATCATCGGCCCGCACGTGTCGTTGTGGCGATGGTCGACCGCTTATCCGTCCCGCCAGTGCCTCAGCGTCCCTATTCTGTATTCGCGGATACCGTCCCAGGCGAAGAAGATCACGGTCTTGAATCCGGCGAATCCTTCGGGTCAATCGTTGTTGCACACTTTTGTGGTTCCGGCGCCGGTGTTGTTGTAGCACATCCAATACCGGGTGGCGCCGTTGACCGTCATCTGCACCCGTGCCATGACCGGATTCCCGTCGGCGCAGTGGTCTCGCACGGTGATTCGGTCCCCGTCGAGAGTGACCCAGGCGTCACCCACGGACTTCCGTTCACCCAGGCAGTCCATCGATGTGGCCATGCTGACAGACCCTGCATCGATACTCGTGTAGTCGGCAGCGGAGATATTTTTCGTGGCGAACATCTGCGACAGAAAAACCAGCACTGTCGCCGCGACTGGCGCAAGAAGGCGCGAAAAACGGCGCATTGCGTTCCCTTCGGATCGGTCTGCGGCAACCCGCTGCCGCAGACCGATGCCAACGAGGGCCTGGTACCGAGCGCAGGGGTCATTCGAACCACAAAACATGACCGCCGCCGCTGCTGGACGGTCCGAAAAGAAAGGCCTTCTTTGCCCATTTCCCTGGGCGTCCGGACGCGCTGGTAAAACGCGTACAAAACCCCATCATGATTGCGGACAGGGAACATTTCCAGCAGTACCGGACCATTGTCGGCTTACCCAACGGAGTGGGCGGTCGGCCGCACCACGACGACCGGGGGCGTCAGCCGGCGCCGCCGACCGCACTCGCGGTGCTGTGTCCGGGTTCTCCCGCCGGCGCACGCCGTAGCGGTTGTGCGCCTCGCTCCGTACGTCGGCGAAGACACCGTCCGTGGGACTCGTCGGCAGATGGCCGGGAGTGATGATCAGGACCTGGCCGTGCCCCGCCATGACCCGTTCGGCCTCGGCTTTCCAGGCGGCGAGGATGCCGGGGTCGCTCTCGTCGGCCGCGAACAGGACGATCGCGGACCGGCTGGCCGAACTGGACCAGGGCGTGTTCGCGTGCGAGTCGCGCATGGCCGGGTCCGCGGACATCGGGCCCCGTTCGACGACGGCTTCTGGAACGGTCCGCCCCGGTACGCGGTCACCTTCCGGGGGCGCTCGCCGAGTGGTCCCCGGATGCGGTCGGTCCGTGAATCCTGGCGAAATATCCGATTGATGCATGTATGTACGGTTCCGTGTTGAGGTCGTGAGTGATAAGGACGGTTCTAACCGTCCTTATCACTCACGCCCCCTCGTCACGAAAAGCAACCGAGCCGGCCTTTCGATCGCCGGTACTGTCCTTTGTGGACGGTCGGGGATGGCTCGCGCTGCCGACTCGGTCGGCGACCCGACCGGACTCGAGAACGCCCGGCCGCACAAGCCCTTTCCGGCCGAACGGGCCCGGGACACTCAGCGTCTCGAATCTCCGCCGATCATCCCTGACTTCATTGCTCGCACCACTCGTTCATGTGAACCGCCCGCGCTCGAAGAACACGCGCAGAGTGCTTGAAGCCGCCATCCGAATGATCCGGCCGAACGGACCGCAACCTGCGCGCGTGAAGTTCCGGCGGGGCACCGGTTTTGCCAAGAGTGACTGTTAGCGTGCGGAGTGAAGTCGTGATCTTGGATGTGGAGGCATTCGATGAACCGTCTTGTCATCGCCGCGTTGAGCGCGGCATCCGCCGGTGCCCTGCTGATCGTCGCGAGTCCGCCTGCCCAGGCCGCGGCGGGGGAAGTGGTGGTCTTCTCGACGGAGTTCCAGCGTCTGGACACCTACCGGAACCCCGAGGGTTGCCACAAACTCCCCATCGCTGCCCATGTCCTGGCCAATCTGACCTCGGCCGAAGTGGTCATCTACGGCGATCCGCTCTGCTTGATGCCCGGGATACGGGTCCAAGCAGGGTTCGGTTCTCACGTCCCGGCGGGAACCGGTTCGTTCTCGGTCAGCTGATCGGTTCGCACGACATCGAGACTTGAGGGGGTCCCGTGTCCGTCGATCTTGTCGTAATCGGAGTCGGATACGTCGGGTTACCATTGGCCGAGGCCGCCTGCGGGGCGGGGTTGTCGGTCGCCGGCTACGACACCTCGCCGAGGGTCGCGGCCGCCGTGGCCGAGGGGCGTTCGCATGTGCCCGACGTGACCGCGAGCCGTTTGCGGGCCATGCGGGCGAGCGGTTTCACGGTGACGACCGATCCCGAGGTAGTCGGCACCGCGGAAACGATCGTGCTCTGCGTCCCGACCGGTCTGGACCCGGCGGGCGGGCCGGATCTCGCCGCGGTCCGCTCCGCGGCGGAGACGGTGGCCGAACACCTGCGGCCAGGGACGCTGGTGGTGCTCGAGTCGACGAGTTTTCCCGGCACCACCGACGAAATCGTCCGGCCGATCCTGGAGAAGTACGGCCTGACCGCGGGCGAGGACTTCGCGCTCGCCTACTCGCCCGAGCGCGTCGACCCGGGCAACCGCCGCTTCGGCGTCCGGAACACGCCGAAAGTGATCAGCGGGCACACCCCGTTGTGCGCCAAATACTGCGCGGCGTTCTACGGGCGCTTCGTCGACACGGTCGTGGTGGCGCGCGGCACCAGGGAAGCGGAGATGGCCAAGCTTCTGGAGAACACCTATCGCTACGTGAACATCGCTCTCGTCAACGAGATCTCCATCTTCTGCGACCGGATCGGGGTCGACGTGTGGGACGTGGTGCACTGCGCCGCGACCAAACCTTTCGGGTTCATGCCCTTCGTGCCGGGGCCGGGTGTCGGCGGGCACTGCATCCCGGTCGACCCCAAATACCTGCTGGACAAGGCGGATCGGGAGGGAACCTCACTCGGCGTCGTGCACGCCGCCCGCCTCGTGGACGACCGGATGCCGGAGCACGTGGTCGACCGGGTGACGCGCCTGCTCGCCGGACAGCGGAAAGCGTTGCGGGGAGCGAAAGTCCTGCTGCTCGGCGTCGCGTACAAGGCCGATGTGGCGGACACCCGCGAGTCCGCCGCCATCCGGATCGCCGTCCGGTTGCGCGCGCTCGGCGCGGACGTGTCTTACCACGATCCGGTGGCCGGCGCCGTACCCGAACTGGGGCCACCGGCCGCCGACCTCGACGAGGTGCTTCTCGCCGCGGACGTCACCGTCCTGCTGGTGGCGCACCGCGCCTACGACCTCAGCCGGCTGACCTCGACGGCCAGGCTGCTGTTCGACGTGACGGGACAGGTTCCCGGAGAGGAGGTCGTCCGTCTTTGACCGTGTCCGCCGGGTCGAGAGCCGGCCGACACACGCGTACCGCAGATTCTTCCGAGTCCACGCGAAAAGGAGTGTGCACGAATGACCACGGCGGTCAAGAACGACAGGCTCAAGAAGCGTTTCGAGAAGTGGGATGTCAACGGTAACGGCAAGATCGAGAAGTCCGATCTCGAGGCCGAAGCCGGCCGGATCATCACCGCGTTCGGCGAAGACCCGGCGTCGCCCCAAGCTCGTGCGGTGAAAGACTCTTTCGTGGCGATGTACGAGTACCTGGCCGGTAAGGCGGGTGCCGGCCCGAACGGCGCTCTGAGCGAGAGGCAGTTCACCGAGGTGATCGAGGCGCAGATCTTCCAGGAGGGCGACTCGGGATTCGATCGTGTGGTCCGTCCCACCATCGCGGCGATCGTCGGCTTGTGCGACACCGACGGCGACGGCGAGGTCAGCCAGCAGGAGTTCGCCAAGTGGCTGGCGGCCATCGGTGTCGAGTCCTCGGCCGTGGCCCCCGCGTTCCGGGCCATCGACGTGAACGGCAACGGAAAACTGACCGTCGACGAACTCGTGCACGCGGTACGCGACTACCATCTCGGCAAATCGGACGTGCCCTTGCTGGGCAAGTGACGGTGACGTAGCGGCGATATGGTGAGCGGCCCGGCTCCGGGCCGCTCACCACCTGCCGCGGAAACGCACTTCCAGTTCCGGCTTCAAGCCGAGCTCTTCGCCGGTGACGGGCCGCGTGACGCTGATGAGAATGTTGTAGTGATTGGGAAAATGGCATCCGTCGAAGCCGAGCACGGTGCCGACGAGTTCGCCGCCGATCCACAGCTCGTCGCCTCGGTCGAGCACGCCTGCCCGGTCTATTTCGGCGAAGCCGAGGAAACCGACACGATCGATCGGCGCTCCGGGCTCCGTGTCGTCGTGGCTGGTCGTGACGAGTTCGTGGATCTCACCGGCGCGAACGCATCGGCTGGCGAACGGCTCGAGGCTCATTCCCCGATCGTCACGGTGATGCACCAGCACCTTCACCACCGTGCCGGTGATCTCCCGCTTCGGCCCGTCCTCGCGCATCGCACTCCTTCCGGTAGCACTCGTCCACTATGGACAGAGTGGTGAGACCGCTGTCGCGCCAGGCCCCGCCCTTGCGCACGGCTTCCTCGAAGTCCCGCAGCAACCCGTCGTACTCGTGCCAGAGCGATTCCTTGAACTCCGGGAAGCCGTCGAGCATGTCGGCCCGCAGGACGGTGCCGTCGGTCAGGGTCACTTCGATGTCCTTGACTTCTCCGGGAAACGACCAGTCGAGTTCCACGACCGCGTTCTCGAGCACGAGTGTCGCCTGCCTGTCGACGCCGTTGGCGTCCCGCGTGATCCGCGCGCTCCGCAGCGCCACCGATCCGAGGAACAGCTGGACGAGATCGAGCGCGTTCGGGCCGTTGTCCGCCACGCAGCCGCCACCGCAGCGCGCGGTGTCGAGGTACCAGCGATCACCGCCGACGTGTTCTTCGATCCGCTCCAGATAGCGCACCGTCAGCGAAGCGATCGGTGCCCGGCCCGCCAGGGCCTCGTGCAGCGTCCGCACGTTGGCGTTGTACCTGCGGTGGAACGCGGTGAACAGGGCGACATCCCGCCGCGCCGCTCTCGCCACGAGATCCTCGCCGTCGGGGAGCCCGGTGGCGAGCGGTTTCTCCACGCACACCGGCAGGCCGGCGTCCAGCACCTCCCGGCACACGGACGCGTGGACGTCGTTGGGCGCGGTCACGATCACCGCGTCGAGCCCTCCGGCGGCGAGCATCTCCCGGTGATCCCGGTAGCCGGGCACGGTGATTCCGGCGAGCGCCGCCGGGTCGAGATCGCAGACCGCGGCGAGCTCGAACGCCCGGGACCTTTCCACCGCGGCGAGGTAGAAGCGCGAGATGACACCGAGCCCCACGACACCGACCCGGATCATCCGGCCGCCTTTTCCCGCACCGCGTGCAGTTCCGCGTAGACCTCGTCGGGCACCGGCACTCCGTGCGCACGGAAGCGGGCCGCGCGTTCACCCTCGTGCCAGCCGGGATAGACGACCGGGACGGCGGCGTCACGGGCGGGCCAGCCACGCACGGCGGCGAAGAGCGCGGTCGCGTCGGCGGCGAATCCGCCGCGCAGGAGTTCCGGTGCGATCGCCAGCGTCAGGACGCCGATGTCGTCGTCACGGTTCCCGTCGGCGGACAGCGCGCCGAGCGCGGCGCCGGAGACCAGCGCGCCGAGCACTTCGACGAGCAGGCCCAGCCCGAATCCCTTGTAGGCGCCCGTTTCGGGGTCGCCGCCCAGCCACAGCAGGTGGGCGTCCCCTCGGTCGAACGCGGCGGCGTCGGTCACCGGTGCGCCGTCGTCGGTGGCGAGCCACCCCGGCGGGATCGCCCGGCCTTCCCTCGCCGCGGCCCGCACGCGCCCGGTCGGCACGACGGTGGTGCTCATGTCGAGGACGAACGGGTGCGCGTCACCGGCGGGGCAGGCCAGCGCGAGCGGGTTCGTGCCGAGCATCGTAGCCGCGCCGCCCGGGGGCGGGGCGATGCGCTGCCCGCCGCAGTTCGACGCGACGAGGCCGATCATGCCGTGGGTGACGGCGCGCGCGGCGTGGTGACCGGCGCAGCCGATATGCGTGGCGCCCCGCAGGGACACCATCCCGATGCCGTACCGTGACGCCCTGGCACACGCCAGTTCCATGGCCTGCGACGCCGACCACAACCCCAGTGTGCGCCGGGCGTCGGCGAGGACGCAGGCGCCGAGATCGGTCTGGATCACCATATCCGCCGCCGGATCGGCGCGTCCGTCGTCGAGCAGTGGCAGGTACAGCCGCCTCAGGTTGACCAGTCCGTGTGAGGTCACCCCGGTCAGGTCACCATGACACAACGCGGTGGCCGCGATCGCCGCCCGGTCCCCGGGAACGCCACGGTCCACGAAGATCCTGGTGACCAGGGAGAGAAGCTCCGGATAGGGCATCAGCACGGTCAAGCTCCTTCGTTCCGGCTGAATCGCACGACGATCTCGCGGACGAGATCACTGAACCTGTCGAGTTCTTCGACGCCGGCGTACTCCCCGGCGGAGTGCGCGTTGTTGCCGCCCAGGGAACCGGGGCCGAGGACGGCCGTCCGGGTGCCGGGGACGTCGGCGAGCCAGAGGGCGTCGCAGGTGAAGCCGGGCTCGTCGTCGGGCCAGCGGGGAGCCAGCCCGTCCAGCAGCGGGATGTCCCGCGCGGTCAGGACGGGCAGGTCGCGTTTGAGCCAGCGGACCTCGGTGATCGCCACGGCGTCGGCCGCGGTACGGGCGAAGGCGGGTGTTTCGCGGAACCGGGTGCCGAACTCGGCGAGCCCCGACCGCAGGCCGTCCTCCAGCGCGGAGGTCATCTTCGACGCCGCTTCCCGGCTGTCGTAAGGAATGTTGAGCAGAAGCTCGCCGCTGCCGTACACCCTGTTGTGCAGGCGGCCGGTGTGCAGCCCCGCTAGGCAGACTCGACCGTGTTCCGCCAGGTCGAGCGCCAGATGCTGAGCGAGGAAGCCGAGCAGGACGGTGGCGTTGTGTCCCCGGTGCGGTTCGTCGTCGATCGCGTCGTCCCCGCGCACTCGCACGCACGCGGTCATCGACGCCGAGCAGCGGGGCAGGTAGCGCAGGCCGGTCGGCTCGCAGAAGATGTTGAGTTCGCCGTGGAATCCGGCCTCGACGAGCGGCCGCGTGCCGAACGTGCCCATCGCGCCGCCCTCTTCACCGGACACGGCCTGGATGAGCACACCGGCGTCCCTGCCCACCGCCGGATCCGCCGCGACGGCGGCCCGGACCCCGGCCAGCAGCGCCACCGCGGGCCCTTTGGCGTCGATCGCGCCACGGCCGGTGAACCGGACTCCGTCGAAACCCGCCGGTTCGAACGGCGCCACGGTGTCGAGGTGGACGTTGAACATCACGGCGGGAGTGGGCGGGCCGAGCCGGAGGACCAGGCTCGGCTGACAGGGGAGGAATTCCGGTCCGGCTTCGCGGACCGCGACCGGGACACCGGGCCGGCCCAGCACCGAGGGTTCCGGGCTGCCGAGGTACAGCGTCTCGAAACCGATCCCGGCCGCCGCGTCGGCGTAGTCCCGCATCGCCTCCCAGAGGCGGATTTCGCCGGACGTTTCGAGCGGACCGGCCGTCGGCAGGGCGAGCAGCCGTAGCAGCAGATCCCGGTCCTCGCGGATCACCGGAACAGCCCTGCCATCGCCCGGCCCGCGGCGACGAACGTGGCCGCGGCGTCCCTGGCGAGCACACCCGGCTCGTGGGGTTTGATCGCGAGATGCGGCTCCAGCGACCACGCGCCGCTGTATCCGTTGGCCTGTAAAAACTTCACACAGTCCGCCACGCGTGCTTCACCCTCGCCGGGGACGGTGAAGCCGTGCTCGTCCGCGTCCTTGACGTGCACGTGCTCGACATGGTCGGCGATATCGGCGAGCAGGTCGAATCCATCGTAGCCGTGGGCCACGCCGTTTCCGGTGTCGAACAACAACTTCAGTGCCGGGCTCGCGACCTCGTCCAGCAGTTCGAGTGTCCGCTCGGCACTCGTGCCCGCCCAGCCCGAGCAGTTCTCGTGCAGCAGCGTCACGCCGTGGTGTTCGGCGCGTTCGGCGAGAACGGTGATCCTCGCGATGGCCCGGCGACGCCAGTCGTGCTCACTCAGGCCGTCATCGGGATACGACATGATCCGGAGGTAGCGGGTGCCGATCGATCGGGCTCGCCTGGCGAGGACGTCCAGTTCCGTGAGGTCGTGCCGGAAGTCGCCGGTGATCGGCCTGCCCCAGCCACCGATCCGGGACGCCAGGCAGACCACGCTCATCGCCTTGTCCGCCAGCGTCGTCGCGACCTCGTCGAACCGCTCGTCGGTGAGGTCGGCGACGGGGATCCGATCGAGGGTGCGCAGCTCCATCATCCGCCAGCCCAGTGCGTCGAGCGCCGCGATCTGGCCGCCGAGGTCGTCGGCCGCCTCATCGGTGATGCCGGCGAACACCGGGTCAGTCGGCATGGGCCGCCACCGCGTCGGGTTCGGGGCGCGAGACCGGTTCCGCGCAGATGTTCTTGGCCACCGACAGCAGTTGCACCACCTCGGTGGCGAAGGTGAACCCCTGCGTCTGCTCCCCGTCCACCTGGAACTTCCGGTAGGCCACGGACATCCACTCCGTCATGGCGTCGTCGCGCAGCACGACGTGCTCGGACCGGCCGCTCGACCGCAGGGTCAGCTGCGAATGGTGGTCGTCGCCGCTCACCGCGAAATGCCCGACCGCGGTACCCGTTTCGAAGTCGACGGTGACCCGCCGCTCACGTACCGGTGAGGTGAGATCCGAACAAATCTCCGTGTGGATCCCCGAATTGTGCCGGAGACCGACGGTGGCCCCGCCCATCCGGGGGCCGACGTTCCCGGCGACCTCGAGATCGGTCCCGGACGCGTGGGTGACCCGCGCGGCGCCCGCGAGCCGCAGCGCGAGCGCGACTCCGTGCGGCAGCTCGACGTCGAAGGCGGTCGGATGTCCCGGCGTCACGAGCGACCGGCGGAAGCGCGGTTTGTTCTGCACGATGCCGATGGACTTCGGAGCGCCGAAGCGGCCGCTGCGGATCAGCTCGGCCAACCGCGCGGTGAGCGTGCTGGCGAGCCAGGGCTCGACGACCTCGATATGCAGTTTGTACTTGCGGCGCAGGCGGATGATCCGCGCGAGGTCGTCGATGTCGGCGGCGAGCGGCTTCTCGACGATCACCTTGCGGAAGCCCAGCGTGGCCAGTTCGGAGAGCACGGTGAGACGTTCGGTCGGCGGTGTGCAGACGTGCGCGACGGTGCGGGAGGGATCGAGCCCGGCGGCCGCGGCCTCGATGGTCGACATGACCTCGAGACCTGCCCGTGCGGCGACGTTCGGTCGCAATTCGCACGCGGTGACGGGAGCGTCGTCGAAGAGCTGCGGGGTTCGGGTACGGAGTTTGGCCAAGACCGGCAGATGCAGACCCGCGCCTGCCCGGCCGAGTCCCACAATGAGTGAACGCACTGGTGAGCCTGCTCCTCGGAGTTTCCCATTCGGAATACATCGCAAAACTGACATCCGCGATGATCGAGTGTCAATACTTTCCGCGTGAGTTGACCAGGAAGTGCGAACCTGCCGAGTGGCCGGTTTTCCTGACCTACGCTCGGGAACGGGTCTCAACGCCATCGGAGGTGGGTACGCTGTCGGTGTCATTTTTCAACCAATCGAGCACATTCGAGCGAACGTGGCCCAGTGCCAGACGACATATTCTCGATGTCATCGAAAATGGCAAGTATTCGCACGGCCGCAAGGTGGCCGAGCTGGAATCCGCGCTGGCCGGCTACACCGGCGCGAAGTTCGTCATCGGGGTCAACAGTGGCACGGACGCGTTGGTCCTGCTGTTGCGGGCGGCGGGTCTGCGGCCGGGTGACGAAGTGGTCGTCCCCGCCTTCTCCTTCGGTGCGTCGGCCACCTCGGTCGTGCTCGCGGGCGGCCGGCCGGTCTTCGCCGACATCGAGCCGGACGGGTACGGCATCGACCCCGCCGCGGTGGCGGACGCCGCGGGGGAGCGCTCCCGGTTCGTCATGCCGACGCATCTGTTCTCCCGGCTCGCGGACATCGACGGCGTCCTCGCCGTGGCTCAGCGGCTCGGGCTCACCGTGGTGGAGGACAGCGCGGAGGCCATCGGCATGCGCCATCGTGGCAAGCACGCCGGGCTTTTCGGGGCGGGCGGGGTGCTGTCGTTCTTCCCGACCAAGACGCTGGGCGCGCTCGGTGACGCGGGCGCGGTCCTCACCGACGACCGGCGGATCGCCGAGACCGCCGACGCGCTCCGCCACCACGGCCGGTTCGGCGGCACGATCGCCGATTTCCCCGCCATCGCCACGGCGACCGGCCTGCCCGGCGTGAACAGCAAGATGGACGACATCCAGGCCGCCGTCCTCCTCGCGAAGCTCACCAGGCTGGACCTCGACATCGTTCGCCGCGCGGAACTGGCCGCCCGGTACACGGCGGCGCTCGCGGACGTCGAGGGGGTACGCAAGCTGCCATCGGCGCGTCCGGACAGCGTGTTCTACGTCTACGTGGTGGAGGTCGAGTCGCGCGACGACTTGGCGGCGCATCTGTCGGCCGACGGTGTGCGGACCGAGGTCTATTACCCGTCGCCGCTGCCTCTGCAACCCTGCTTCGCCGGGCTCGGCCACCGGAAGGGCGATTTCCCGAACGCCGAGAACGCCTGTCGTCGTACCCTCGCGCTGCCGCTGTATCCGGACATGTCCACCGGGGACTGTGACCGTGTCTGCGACTCGATCCGCGCGTTCTACCGCGGGCGGCGTGGATGACACTGCCGTTCTTCCCGCCCGATCTCTTCGACGAGGACCGTGCCGAACTGCTGGACATCGTCCGCCGCGTCGGCCTCGCGGCGGAGCAGAAGTTCATCCTCGGCGACCAGACGGCCCGTTTCGAAGCGGCGATCCGTGACTCGGTCGGCGCGGCGGACGCGATCGCTTGCGGCAGCGGAACTTCGGCGCTGACGCTGGTGCTGCGCGCGATGGGCGTCGGCGACGGCGACGAGGTGATCGTGCCCGCGTTCGGCTGCGCACCGCTCGCGGCCGCGCCCGCCTCGCTCGGCGCGACGCCGGTGTTCGCCGACATCGACCCGTGGTCCATGGTCGTCGATCCCGAAGCGGTCGCCCGGCTGGTCACCGCGCGGACCAAAGTGATCATGCCGGCGCATATGTTCTCGGTCATGGCGGACATGCCCGCGCTGCGCCGGATCGCGTCCGGCGCGGGCGTGCGGCTGCTGGAGGATTCCGCGGTCGCGCAAGGAGGAACCCTCGCGGGCACGCCCGCCGGGAGATGGGGCGACGCGGGTGTGTACTCGTTCGTCCAGGTGAAGACGTTCGGTATGCCGGGTGAGGGCGGCATGGTCGTGACCGACGATCCGGAACTCGCCTCGGCGGTGCGGATGCTGCGCAATCACGGCCAGGACGGCAAGAACCGGTTCCTGTACCACCGGGTCGGCTACAACAGCCGGTTCGACGAGATCATGGCCGCGTTCCAGCTGTACCGGTTCCCGGGTCTTCCCGGGCGGCTCGCACGCCGGGCACGGATCGGGGAGTACTACACCGAGCGCTTCGCCGACCTGGCGGGCTGCGGGGTGCTGGCGCCGCCCCCGGCGAAGGACGGGCGGTGCTACTACGTCTATTCGCTGCTCGCCGAGCGCAGGGACGAACTCCGTGCCCATCTGGCGGCGCGGGGGATCGGCTCGCACGTCTACTACCCGGCACCGCTGCCGCGGCAACCCGCGTTCGCGCGGTACACCCGCCTGTCGGACACCTGGCCCGCGGCGGACCTGGCCGCGCGGCGCACTCTCGCCATACCCATCTACCCCCATCTGACGGACGAGCAGGTGGAACGCATCGCGGACGCGGTGTGCGAGTTCGCGAAGGAGTCGTGATGCAGCAGATCACCCGGACGCCCGCACCGAGCGAGGTCGCCGAGGAGTGGCACAGGCGTGCGGAACGCGCCGGGCTGTCCCGCGTCATGCGCGCTTCGCAGCCCGCCGAACTCGCGGCCGAGACGACCACCCGCACCATCCGGCTCGTCACCGGCCTTTTGCGTTCACTGGGCGATGTCGGGGCCGCGCTGGAGATCGGCTGCGGGATGGGCCGGATCACCCCGGCGATCGCGGCGCGGGCCCGTACGGTGACGGCGATCGACATGACCCCGCGCATGCTCGCGCTGGCAAGGGAGAACTGCGCACATCTGTCCACTGTGGAATTCGTGCGGACGACGGTCCAGCGGCTGCCGTGGCAGGACAAGTGGTTCGACGTCGCCGTCTGCGTCTGGGTGCTGATGCATGTACTGGACGACGACGAGATCGTCGAAGCGTGCCGGGCGATCGCCGCGGCGGCCCGTCACCTCGTTCTCGTGGAATACGAGGAAGCGGACATCCCTGTCGGCAGGTTCTCGCGGTTGCGGACCGTCGAGGAGTACCTGGCCCTGCTCCCGGGCTCCCGCCTGCTCGAACGGCACGACCTGCATTACGGCGGTGACCGGTCCTTCGCCGCGTTGATCGCGTTGGACGACCGGCGATGACGACACTGGCCGCCACTCGCGGCAAGGCGTATTTCCGGCTCGCGAAACTCGACATCGTCGACTACTACCTCGGCGTGGTCGTGGTGTGGACGCTGCTCGCGCCGGCGGTGAGGTTCGACAGCGGAGTCCTGGCCTCTGTCGGCGTGTTCCTGCTCGGCGAGGTCTTCGTGATCGCGGCGATGGTCGCCCTCGACGATCTCACGGGATACCGGGACGGCAGCGACATCACGAACTACTCACCGGACGACCCCCAGCGCAAGCGGTACCGCAAACCGCTGGTGGCGGGAACCCTGGACGAGGGCCAGGTGCTGCGGTTCGCGTGGGCGACGGCCGTCGTCGGCGCCCTGCTCTGGCTGACGGCCGTCGCGATCGCGCCGCACCGTCCTGTGTGGACTGTCGTGCTGATCGTGGTCACCTATTTCTTCTCGCTGCAGTACTCCTGGGGCGTGAAGCTCAGCTACCACGGCTTCCAGGAGTTCTTCATCGCCGCGCTCGGCTGGGCGCTCGTACTGGCGCCGTACGGCCTCGCGTCCGGCGAGTTCACCGGTTTCGCGCTCGCCCAGGCGTTGCTCTTCGGGCTGGGGCCGCTGCTGTTCGGCGTGTACTCCAACACCAACGACGTCGACGGTGACCGGCGGGTCGGCAGGCCGACGGTCGCGGCGCTGACCTCGCCGCGAGGCAACATGTTCTTCGTGATCGCCGTGTCGGCCGCGGAGTTCGCCCTGATCTTCGCCGTGCCCGCGCTCGGTGGCCCGTGGTGGTTCCCCCTCGCGTTGCTCCCGACCCTCGTGTCGCGGGTCTGGCAACTCTGGCTCGGGTTCGCGCTGGGCGACATCATGCGGGCCCGGCTGCTCGGCATCCGCATCCACCGGATCACCGTGCTGAGCCTGGTCGTGGTGAACCTGGTGGTGATCGCGTGACCGATGTCGAGGTGGCGGTGGTCGGCGCCGGCGTCGCCGGGCTCACCACCGCGTACCAGCTCGGCAAGTCCGGGCGCGAAGTACGGGTGTTCGAAGCGGCCGACGTGGTCGGTGGCCGGATGACGACGCTGCGCGAGGACGGCTTCCTGATCGACACCTGCGCCGAACAGATGGCCGAGCAGGGCTATCGCGAGACCTGGCGGCTGCTGGCGGAGCTGGGCATCGACGACGCCGCCGCTCCCCGGATCGGCCGCGGCATCGCGATGTGGCGGGGCAGACCCAGGTCCGGCGTCGCGGAGACGAGGGGGCTGCTCACCGGAGCGGGGTTGTCCCTCCGGGCACGGCTGGCCGGGGTACGGGCGATGCGGGGTGAGTTCGACACCGAGCGGCCGGAGGTCTCCCGGCTGGGCGGGCGCACCGTCGCCGAGTTCGCCGCGCCCCACCACCGGGATCTGCTGGACTACCTGCTGCAACCGGTCGTCTCCGGGTTCTTCGGCTGGGATCCGGCGCGTTCGGCGGCCGCGCCCTTGCTCGCCCTGCTCACCTCGGTCGGCCCGCCGCCGACGTGGCGGGCGTACCGCGACGGAATGGACACCTTCGCCCGCGCTCTCGCCGAAAGGGTCGACGTCAGCACCGGCTTTCGTGTCGATCAGGTCGTCGACGACGGTTCCGTGGCGCGGATCATCGGCGGTACGCGCGAAATCAGCGCGAAAGCCGTGGTGCTGGCCGTGCCCGCCCCTGCCGCGGCCGAGCTGTATCCGCGGCACGGGTCGGCTTTCCTCGCCGCCTGCTCGTTCACGCCGGTGGTCAAGGCCCATCTGCTGCTCGATCGTCCGCTCGGCGGTCCCGACTACGCCTTGATCGTGCCGACGGCGGAGAACGGCACGGTGGCCACGATCATCTTCGACCACCTGAAGCACCCTGGCCGCGCGCCCGCGGGCCGCGGCCTGGTCACGGTCATGGCCCATCCGGACGCGGTGCCGGAGCTGCTGACCGCCACCGACGAGGACGCGGTGACCCGCTTGACCGGCGCGGCCGAGCGTCTCGTCCCCGGCCTGCGGGCGGCGACCCGCCGCGCACTGGTCCGGCGGGTGCGGCACGCTGCGCCCGAGGTGACGCCCCGCGCGCTCGCCTTGCGTGCTTCCTTCGAGGCAGGCCTCGGCCGGAGCGCTGTCGACTACGCGGGCGACTGGGTTTTCCTGAGCCCGTGCAGCGAAGCGGCCGTCCGCTCCGGCGTGCGGGCCGCGCGGCGCTTGACCGATCGGATCGCGTGCCCCGTGAAGGAGGAACGAGCCGGATGAAACCGCACGACATGGGAAAGTTGTTCGACGAATGCGCGCATACGCGGACGACGGTGCGCCTCGACCGGCCCTTCGACATCGCGCCCGAGCGCGGAACCGTGTACCCGGTCGCCGGGCTCGCCGAGCTGGTGCGGGACGTGGCGGGATGGCTCTCCGAAGCCGGTGTGCGGCCGGGGGACCGGGTCGCCATCGTCAAGCGGAACCACTGGGACTACGACCTGCTGGCGTGTGCCGCGGTGCGGATCGGTGCCGTCGCGGCGAAGCTGTCCGGTCACCTGCCGGACGACACGCTGGAAGTGCTGCTGAAACGGCTGGACGCCGCGGTCGTGGTCACCGATCGGCCTTCCCTACGCGGAGACCGGGTCTTGCCCATCGACGGTTTCGCCGCCGCCCCATCGCCGGAGCCGTACCGAAGGAACGCCGACGAACCGCTGCTCATCTGCCATACGTCGGGGACGACCGGGACACCGAAACTGGTGGTCCACACGACGCGGACGATCATCGACCGGCTGGCCCGGCCGGAGGCGGTCCGCTGGCCTGTCCTCGGCGTCCGGCGCGACGACGTGCTGGGCAACGCCAGCGCCTACGCGCACGGCCGGACCTTCTGTTGGACGGCGTCGGCGCTGTGCCTCGCGCCACGGGAGATCGTGATCCTGAGCGAGCCCACCTCGGCGGAGCGGGTGTTCGGACGGCATCGGCCGACGGTCATCGAAGCCCTCCCGTCGACGTTCGTGCGCTGGCGGCCACTCGCGCACTCGCCGGAGAACCCGTTTCGCCGGGTCCGGCGGTTCGTCAGCACCTACGACGCCGTGCACCCACCGGTGATCAGGACGATGCTGAACGCCACCCGCCGCAAACGTCCACTGTGGATGGAAGGCTGGGGTCAATCGGAGACCGGCCCCCTCTCGTTCCGGTTCTTCACCAGGCGCTCCGTGCGGGCGACGCGGGACATCGGCAGGCCACTGCCCGGCCTCGCCAGACTGCGGGTCGTCGACCCGGAGACCGCCGAACCGGTCCCGCGCGGCACTCCGGGACTCCTCCTGGCACGCACCCGTGCTCGCTGTGTGGCCTACGTGGGCGAACAGGACCGCTGGGAGGACAAGGCACACGGATCGTGGTGGAACACCGGCGATCTCGGCGTGGTGAGCCGGACCGGCGCGGTGACGTTGCTGGACCGGGAGGTCGACAGCGTCCCCGGGCTGAGCTGTCTCTCGGTGGAGGACGCGATCGAGGACCGGCTTCCGGCCATCGCCGAATGCGTCGTGCTTTCCGCGGCGGGACGGGCGCCGATCCCGGTCGTCGTGACCGACACCGGACTGGAGCCGGCGCGGTGGCGGGCGGCCGTGGCCGATCTGCCGCCGATGGGGGAGCCGGTGACGCTCACGTGGGACGAGGTACCGCGCACCGGCACCGGGAAGGTGCGGCGGCTGGAACTGCTGGAGCGGCTGACCGGGACGGCCGCCACGAACGGATCGGGAAGGTGGACGTGACGACGGCCTACGTCTTCGACAACCACAGTGACCACGCGACCGAGCAGCATCGGTGCCTCTCCGAGGCGTACGACCCGGCCACCTTCGCGCGGCTGGACCGGACCGGCGTGCGGGAGGGCTGGTCCTGTCTCGAAGTCGGCGCGGGCGGCAGCGGCGTCGCGCGGTGGCTCGCCGCCAGGGTGGCACCGACCGGATCGGTGCTGGCGACCGACATCAAGCCCGACCACATCGGAACCGGGCCGGGGCTGACCGTCCTCCGGCACGACGTCGTCCACGATCCGTTGCCGGGTGGCGAGTTCGACCTCGTCCACGCCCGGCTGGTCCTGCAGCATCTGCCGGAGCGGGAGGCCGTCCTCCGGAAGCTGGCACAGGCACTGAAGCCGGGTGGCTGGATGCAGATCGACGAGTTCGACATCTCCTACGGTCCGGTGCTGCTCGCACCCGACGCCCGTGCGGCGGGTGTCTACGAGGCTTTCCTGGCGGCCAAGGAAAAGACGTTCAGGACCGCGGGCGGAGACGGCACGTGGGGCCGCAGGGTCGCCGCGTCGATGGCCGACGCGGGCCTGGTCGACGTCGACCCGGTACCGCTGGTCTTCCCGTGGCGGGCGGGATCGCCCGGCCTGCGGCTGCTGATCCACCACACCCATCATCTGCGGGACCGGCTGATCGCCGCGGGGATGACCGACGAGGAACTCGCCGAGGTGCGTTCGGTCATGGCGGATCCGGGGTTCCGGGCCTCGTCGTGCGTGCTGTACTCCGTGCACGGGAGGCGCCCCGCATGATCACCGAGGTGGACGCCGTGACCGTCGCGGGTCCGATCGACCTGCCGCTGGCCGGTGAGCTCGACGTGCAGGCCGCCTGCGGGATCATGCACGTACATGGCCGGCGCTTCGGCGAACCGACCCCGCTCGGACTGGACTACGCGTCCATCCTCGCGGCCGAACTCGCCGAGTTGGGCGGCGTCGCATTGGGGCTCGCTCGTGATCGCGGGATCCCGCTGCGCGGCGTGTCCACCTCGATGGCGCAGGCGGCTTTGCTGGCCGTCTCCCAGTATCTGGCCGCGGCGACGGCCGAAGACGACCATGCCGAGGACTTCTTCCCCGGCGGGCCGCCGTTCCGTTCGTCCGACGGTGTCGCGTACGAGATCGAGACACTCGATCCGGCGGTGTGGCAACGGTTCTGGAGGACACTCGGCATCGACGGGCGGGTGATCTCGAATGCCTGGCGGCCGTTCCTGCTCCGGTTCGCCACCGCGACCTGCCCGCTGCCACCGGGGCTGGTGAAAGCTCTCGCGGCACGGCCGGTCGCGGAGGCGGAGCGGATCGCGGTCCGTACCGGGATGACGCTGGTGAGGGTGGCGGATCGGAGGCTCGACCGGCTGCCCGCGTTCGCGGTGAGCGGGCTGGGCCGCGGGCACCGGCAGGCCCGGCCGTCGGTGCCGCTCCCGTTGTCCGGTTTGGTGGTCCTCGAATCATGCCGCCGGGTACAGGGCCCGCTGGCCGGTCACCTGCTGCGGCTGCTCGGTGCCACGGTGCTGCGGATCGAGCCGCCGGGTGGCGACCCGCTGCGGTGGGTCCCGCCGATCGCCGGCGACGCGTCGGCCAGGTTCCGTGCGCTCAACGACGGCAAGGAAGTCATCGAGATCGACTTGAGCACCCGGGACGGCAGAGGCCATTTGCTCGACCTCGCCGTCGGCGCCGACGTCTTCCTGCACAACTGGGCGCCCGGAAAGGCAGGGCAGTGGGCGTTGAGCGCACTCGACCTGGCGCGTGCCCGGCCCGGAATCCTGTACGCGCACGCGTCGGGGTGGGGTGCCGAGCTGGGGCCGGAACCGCCGGTGGGCACGGATTTCGTCGTGCAGGCCTACGCGGGCGTTCCGCCGACGCTGATGACGATCGTCGACGTGTTCGGCGGGGTCGTCTGCGCGCACGGCATCGTGACGGCCCTGGCCCGCGGCGCCACGCGGGCCGACTCGTCGCTCCTGTCCGCGGCGAGCAGGCTCAACGCGGGCGCCCGGCGGCGCTGCGCCCGTCCGGTGAGCGTGCCGGTGTGTGACGACCTCGCCGCGCTCGCCGCGGACCCCCGGTTTTCCCGCGCGCTGATCCACGATGACTGCGTACTCGTCGCGTCGCCGTGGGAATTCACGTCATGACTTGGGTGTCCGCGACCGGGGTGGTGCTGCGCGACCTCGTGCCGGCCGGGCTCCGCCGCGAATGGGTCCGATGTGGACACTGCCCGGACAGGGATCTGTACTCGCTCTTCGGCGACCGGGTGCGCGAACATCCGCTTCGCACGGCGGTGATCGACGACGAGGGATCGCTCGATTACGCGCGCTTGGACGCCGCCGTACGCGAGCTGGCAGCCCGATTGGCTGCCGCCGGATGCGGCTCGACCGACATCGTCGGGGTGCGGGAACCGGCCGGACGAGCGGCGGTGGTCGCGGAACTGGCCGTGTTCGCGCTCGGCGCCGTCGTGCTGCCGTTGCCGCCGGGCTCGGGCGATCTCCTCGAACGCGCGCGTGTGCGGTTCGTCGTCGGGAACGGGCGGGTGGTGGGTGAATCCAGCCGTGCGACGCGTATCGTCCGTCCGAATCCGGAGGCCCCGGCACGGATCCTGGTGTCCTCCGGTTCGGAGTCGGCGCCGAAGATGGTCGCCTACTCGCACAACGCCTTCGCCGGCGGGCGGGCGAACTACCTCCGTGCCGTCCACGGCGGGACGGAGGTTCCCCGCGATCTCGTCCTGGTCTCGCCGACGTCGGGATTCGGCTCGTTCGGGGCGCCGGTGACGCTGTGCCGCCTCGGTGGCACGCTGATCTCGACGCGCCGGTTCGAGGCGGGCGCGGCGCTGCGCCTGATCACCGAGCACCGCCCGACCCACGTGTTCGCCGTACCCGCGATGTGGCGGCGCATGGCCGACCATCCCGCGACCGTGGACACCGCCGGGCTCGCGGCCATCGTGTCGAGCGGCGACATGTTGCCCCCGTCGACGTTGGCCGCGTGCCGTGAACGGTTCGGCGTCGAGATGATCGACGTCTACGGCTCGTCGGACGGCGTCAACTGTCATACGACGCGACCGGAGAACGGCGTGGGCGTACCGGATCCCGCGGTGTGCGAGATCCGGATCACCGACGGCGAAATCCACGCCCGAGGCCCGATGACACCGCTGTGCCACGTCGCCGCGCCGGAGCTGGACGCCGCATACCGGCCGGACGGTGGCTGGGTGCGGACCGGCGACAACGGCCGTTTCGACGAGCGCGGCGGGCTCCACGTCACCGGCAGGAGTAAACGCGTGGTGATCCGCGGTGGGTACACGATCAGCCCGGCGGAGGTGGAGCGCACGCTCGGCGACCATCCCGCGATCAGGGAGGTCGCCTGTGTCGCGGTACCGGACACCGAACTGGGCGAACGGCTCTGCGCCTGTGTGGCGACCCGGAACGGCCACACGCCGACGCTGCCCGAACTCGCGGCGTTCCTCACCGCCCAAGGCCTCGCCGTGCGCAAGTTGCCGGAGTTCCTGGTCACCCTTCCCGAACTTCCGCTGGGCCGCACCGGTAAGACCTGCCACCGCACGCTGGCCGATCTCGCGGCTCGCTTGTACCGGAGTACGTCTTGAGGTGACACTGACGTGCCTCACCGGCGGAATCGTGGCGAGGAATCGCTGACGAACATTCTCGATACGAGCCGGTTGGCCCGGTCCTGTTACCGGCGTGATCGCGCCGGGCCGCGGCGGCGGCGTGAAGATCGAGTGCGGGCGGACACTCGGGGCGCCCGACCGCGTGATGGTCCTTGCCCTCGCACAAGGACCTCCATAGTTGATCGGTAGCCGGCACGGTCTCAGTTCGGCGGAAGGGCGCGGCGCTCGGCCGCGCCGTGGTGTGGGCGGCGAACATGGTGGCCCTCGAACTCCACGTTCCACAATGGACCGTCGGCGACGACGGTGCCCGCCGTCCGCCGGACCGGCTGGTGTTCGATCTCGACCCCGGTCCGGGAACCTCGATCGTGCACTGCTGTCGCGTCGCCGAACGACTGCACGACGCACTGGCCGAAGACGGACTTTCCCCGCTGGCGAAGACATCTGGTTCGAAAGGCGTGCAGCTCTACTGCGCCATCACCACAGACGACCCCGCGGCCCCCCCGTCGGCCTACGCCAAGAAACTCGCCCAGCGCCTGGCCCGCGAGACACCGGACCGGGTGACCGCCGTGATGGCCAAAGCCCAGCGGGCCGGGCGGGTGTTCATCGACCGGTCCCAGAACAACCCCGCCAAGACCACGGTGGCGCCGTACTCGCTGCGCGGCCGCGACCGTCCCACCGACTCGACCCCCGGTGAACTGGGACGAGGTCCGCGCCTGCCGCCGCGCGACACAGCTGGTGTTCACCGCGGACGACGTGCGCGACCGCGCCGCCGAATACGGTGACCTGCTCGCCGATCTCGACAGCAAACGGGCGTCTCTGCCTTAGGACTTACCCCGAATGATCTTCGCCCATTCGGGGTAAGTCATCGGCAGGAGGTGTCCACAACCGATGTGGCCGGTAGGTGAAGAAGCGCTACGGAAACTGGACGACCATGGCCTGCCGACCTCGCGGGCGCATCCGGTCGTGGTCGCGACGACGACCGCGGCGCGAGGGGGCCTGCTGTGGTTCGTCGTCGCGGGATTGCTCGCGGTGCGCCGGGGATCTTCCCGCCGGGCCGGGGTATGCGGGCTGGTGGCCGCCGGTGCGGGCATGTTGAGCGGGCATCTGCTCAGCGCGCTGATCCGCCGTCCTCGTCCCGCCACGCGTCGCCTGCCCGCCCGCGAATCCCTGCCGGAACGGCCGACTTCGTCCTCGTTCCCGTCGAAGCACGCGGTGACGGCTGCCGCGTTCACCACCGCGGTCGCCCTTCGCTCGCCGAAGGCAGGCGTGGCCGTCGCTCCGCTCGCGTTCGTGGTCTGCTACGGCCGGGTCAGGACGCATGTTCATTGGCCGACCGACGTTTTCGGTGGGGTCGCCTTGGGTTTCGCGGTGGCGTATCGACTCCGCGGCCGCCATTGAGACGTCAGACCGCCCTCAGCGGCCAGGGGCACCTGAAGACCAGTGCCTGCGAATCGCCGGAAGGAGCGCCGATCTCCGCGACACCACCGGACGTCTGTTGTCCCGGCACACGGGGTACGCCACCGACACCATCCGCTACACCCTCGAGGCGTGTACGGCGGCCTGTGCGCAGGCGTGCAGGCGGTGTGAGCGGGCACCAGGTACTCCGCGGTTCGCGAGACAGGACGAACCGCGTCGCGGACGCGGGAAGCCCGGGGCGGTGAACGGGCTGACTCGGCGAAGCCGGGTGTCACCGGTTGCCTTCGGCGGCGCTGATTTCGCTGAGCACGGAGTTCGGGTCGTATTCCATTGCGGCGTCGCCGAGGGACAACACGCCGACCGGGCGGCCGTTGTCGACGACGGGGATGCGTCTCACCGCGTTGCCGGCCATCCGGGAGATGGCGGCGTCGGCGTCCTCGTCGGGGGAGACGGTGACGACCTGTGAGCTGCATACGTCCCGGAGGCGGCAATCGGCGAGGTCGTCCTGGCCGGCGACGGCACGGATGACGATGTCGCGGTCGGTGACGATCCCGGCGAGCCGGTCTCCGTCGAGGACGAGGACGTCGCCGATGTCCTTGTCGCGCATCGCTTGCGCCGCCCGGCGGACCGGTGTGTCGGCGGGCAGGGCGACCGGGTCGGTGGTCATGAGATCGCGGACGAGCTGGCCCATGATGGCTTCCTTCCTGTCCCTTTCCGATTCGAATCAGCGGGGACCATGGCTCCGGGGTACCCGATCCGCTTTCGGATATGCGTGCTTGCCGTCGTCACCGGTGGGTCGGGCGTCGCCGCGCCGACAGCGCGAGCGCGATTCCGGCGACCAGCACGGTCACGCCGGCGATCACGTTGCTCAGCCAGGTCGCCGTGTTCAGTTCCGGCATACCCGGATAGTCGAGCGGCACCAGGCCACGGCCCCGGGAAATCACCCATGGCGAGGCGATCATCCAGACGCCGAGGACCGGAATCACCCAGGCCACGGTGCGCAGGCCGACGGAGCGGGCGCATCCGGCGGCGAAGAGCGCCAGCACGATACCGCTGATCATGTTGGTCGCTGCCATGCCGAAGGTGCCGGTGAACTCGATCACCCAGGGTGACAAGATCAAGTACACACCCGCCAGCAGGACAAGCCCGATCGAGACCTCGGAGGAGCCGGTGGATCCGACGGCCCCTTCCTGTGTCCGTGCGGGGTCCTGCGCGGTCTCGCGTGTGGTGGTCCGGATCGTCATGCTCGTTCACCTCCGCGTCGGTTCTCCGAACTTGTCGGCTACCCGGCACCTCGGCGGACAAACCGCCGATCCGGGTGACGGCCGTGTTTCCCGCTCGTCCTGGCCGGGTACGCGTCACGTTCGAAGTGCGACCAGGAAGAGGCGACGATGCCGCTGTACGAACATCGAGGGCGTCGCCCGGAGGCCCATCAGAGCGCCTACGTGGCACCGACCGCGGTGCTGTGCGGGAATGTGCGGGTCGGGGCGGACGCGAGAGTGCTCTTCGGGGCCGTGCTCACGGCGGAGGACGGTGAGGTCCGCGTCGGCAGGCGCTGGGTGGTGAGGGAGAACGCCCTCGTGCGGGGACGGGCCGCGTATCCGGCGCGGATCGGCGACGACGGTTGTTTCCCGGCCACCGGTTGCGCGGTTTTCCCCGGGGCGCGCTTGGGCGGGCACGTCGAAGTGCGCGACAACGCCGTGGTGCACGCGAACACGGTGCTCGCCGCCGACACGGTCGTGCCCATCGGATGGGTGGCGGTGGGCGATCCGGCACGGGATCCTGCCTCCGGAGCGCCACGACGACATCTGGGCGGTGCAACGACACCTCGACTTCCCCTCGACGGTGTGCGACGACCGGACTCTGATCCCGCGGAGTCCGCGATCTCTTCCAGAGGAGGAAAAATGCGTATCGGTGTGGTGGCGATGGCCGTGGTCTTGGCCGTGGCCACCGGATGTGCGCCTTCGGACCGGCCCTCTCCGGTGCCGCCCGGCGGAGTGTCGGCAACACCCACAGCGCCTGCGCCTTCGGGAACGGAAGTGACCGTACGAGGCACCGTGCGAAACGGCGTGGAACCCGGGTGCCTGGTACTCGCCGCACCTGACCGCGAGTATCTCCTGGTGCGTCCGGTGCCCGAGCTGAAGCCGGGCGTGGAGGCCGTCGTGCGGGGCTCGCTCCGGCCCGGAACGCCGACAACGTGTATGCAAGGTACTCCGCTCACCGTCCGCACGGCGGAGGTCGCCGGTACCGGGTCATGACGACCCCGTTCGACCGGCGGAGCCTCGCGCTCGGACGGCCGTTGGGGTGCTGCTCCGATGATCGCCCGGGACGAAGACCTGGACGGAGTACGGATCGGGTCAGGGCAGGGATTCCAGCTGGTCCAGCAGTCCTCGCCAGTCGAGACGGACGAACTGGACGACCCAGGTGTAGCACTCGCTCGACCCGGTTCCCGTGCCCTCGAACACGGAGTCGTCGACACGGGTGATCGCCACCTCGGTGTCAGAATCCACGGAACACACCGTCGGCGCTCACCGACCCCGTGAAGTCTTCCCAGTCCATGTTTCCCAGGTTGATGTTGTTCTCCACGCTCGGCAGCTCGGCGGACACCACCCGGAACGGCTGATGATCAACGTCCCGGAGCGGAAGAACCCAGACGGCAAGGATGGGATGTTCGGCGTTCGTGAGGGTCGTCTTGTCCGCGAGGAACGAAACGATCGCTCCAGCCGTCTGCTTTGCCTTCAACGCTTCGGCGCTCAAACCCGAGAACGCTGGATCGTTCACCACGGCGACACTCGCCTGGAACCCCTCATCGCTGGGCGTCCGTACCTCGTGGACCAGAGAATCCCAGGCACTGTCGTCACCGAACCAAGTGCGGACCAAGACTGAGCCGACCGGTAACTCCGCCATGCACGCACCCTAGCGGCGGCAGGCCCGAACGCGGACGGATTCGACGAATCGCCGCGACGTGTTCAGCCGAGTCGCGCTTTCGCGGCGTCGTAATCCGCTCGCGCCTTCTGTACGGCCGTCATCCGCCGCTCCGTCCAGTGAGCGAGGCCGTTCACCTGGTCCGCTGCTTCCTTGCCGAGTTCGGTGAGGGAGTAGTCCACCCTGGGCGGGATCACCGGCTTGGCGTCGCGGTGAACCAGTCCGTCGCGTTCCAGCGTTTGGAGTGTCTGGGCGAGCATCTTCTCGCTGACCTCGCCGATCTGCCGTCGCAACTCGTTGAAGCGGTACGGGCGATCAAGCAGTGCGATCAGGACGAGTGTGCCCCAGCGGCTGGTGACGTGTTCGAGTACCAGGCGCTGTGGGCACATCGTGTCGCCACCGGCGAGCCGGACGCGGTCCACCAGCGTCATCGCACTTACGTCCATGACAGTACCTTACTTCAAGGTGGGTACTTCCCAAATTGTGAGCGTGGCTTCAAGGTTGGGCGCATCGACCCAGAAGGAGAAGTACGAGCATGAGCATCGTCGTCACCGGCGCCACCGGCAGCCTCGGCCGTTTCGTCATCGAGGGCTTGCTGGAGAAGGTTCCGGCCGGGCAGATCACCGCCGTCGCCCGTAGCCGGGAGAAGGCCGCCGGTTTCGCGGCCCGCGGGGTACGGATCGCGATCGCCGACTACAACGAGCCGGAGACCTTCGACGGCCTGTTCGCGGCGGGGGACAAGGTGCTCCTCATTTCCGGCAACGAGTTCGACAAGGGCCGCATCAGGCAGCACAAGGTCGTTCTCGGCGCCGCGAGGGCGGCCGGCGTCGCACTGTTCGCGTACACCAGCGCCCCTGGCGCTCTGACCGCCGCGCTCGCGGACGACCACCGGGGTACCGAGACCGCGATCCTCGAAGCCGGTCTGCCGTACGTGTTCCTGCGTAACGGCTGGTACAACGAGAACTACACCGAGCGGCTCGCCCCGGTGCTCCAGACCTCCACCGTCACCCAGGCTGCCGGAGAGGGACGCGTCGCCTCCGCTGCCCGGGCCGACTACGCGGCCGCCGCGGTCGCCGTGCTCACCGGTGAGGGCCACGAGAACAAGACCTACGAGCTCAGTGGCGACACCGCATGGGGCTTTGCCGAGTTCGCGGCCGAGCTGAGCGGACAGACTGGCCGCGAAATCGCCTACAAGCCCGTCTCGGCCGAGACTTTCTCTGAGATCCTCAGCGGCCACGCCGGGCTCCCCGCGCCGCTCGCCGCGAATTTGACCGGTGTGGAGATGGCCATCGAAAAGGGTGAACTGGCGGGCACGGACGGCGAACTCGGCCGCCTGATCGGCAGGCCCACCACGCCGATCGCCGACTCGATCGCTCTCGCGCTGAAGGACTGACACAACCCCTGCCGGGGGCGAAGCAGGCAAATCAACGGACTCGGCGCATGTCTGGCCCGCCTTCAGTGGTTCGTCGCTGACGCGTGGTCACACTGTCATCCGGAACGTATGGGCATGACTCACGACGGTCCGGTGGTCCGGCCATCGTTCTGGAGGCTTTCGAGTTCCTTCAGGGAAAGCGTCAACCGGCGCAGGACGCTGCGCGTCTCCTGGAGCGTGTGCTCGTCGAGGTCGGCAGTCGAGGTGACCCGCTGACGTGAGCGTTCGCTGACTTCCCAGAGTTTCTCGAGCAGGGCGTGACCTGCCGGCGTGACGCCGACCTTGGGCGACCGGGGGTTACCCGGGTTCGGATGCCGAGTCAGGTGTCCCGACTCGACGAGGTCGTCGACAACGCGCTGCACACCCTGGCGTACCTGTCCGAGCCGACGCGCGATTTCCGGCACGGCGGACGGTGTCTCCGACACCACGCTCAGGACGTGCCAGCGCGCGACGGTGGTTCCTTCGCCGACGGCCTCACGCTCACCGATCCTGCGGCTCAGCCCGGCCAGTTCGTACACGTCGGCGATCAGCAGCCGGTACGCCTCCACTGCTCCGCTCACCGTCACATCACCTTGTCTTCGCGTTGACAGCATGTTGTCGCCGATGGCAGTATACTGTCGTGGGGAGGTGAACAGGTCGGGTACCTGCCGATTTCAGAGCTCTTGCTCCGTGAAGCGACAGGTCGAGCCGTGACTATGCCGTTTCGCACCGAGTCTCTGGATCAATGCAACCACGGGGATTTGCTCAGGGTGGCCCGCACGGCGACGCGCCGGGCTGCGGCTATGCCGGCGAACGGGGTCGCCACGGCGATGCTCGTCGAGGAACTGGGGCTTCTGGGGCACACGCTCGGCGCCATCGACGGAATGCTCGAAGTCCTTGTCCGGGAACTGGAGCGACGAGCCGGGGCGGACGCGCTCGAAGTGGCCGACGGTCCCTTTGCGGGAGAGCCCGCACAAGCCCTGGCCACGATGCAGCTTTGGGTCGAGCAGGCGCGAGCCGCCTCGGTGGCGGGAAGGCAAGCGATCGAAAACGCGCATATAGCTGCCGCGGGCCTGGCTTCGGCCCGCTGACGCGGGCATGCGGCGTTCGACGGCGCCGGCCCGTGCTGCTCTCCGGTGAGATCGACAAAGCTTGTCCGTTCTTGAAAATCTACGTATTGGATGGCGGAATGGGTGCGGTGAACGATCTGATCGACGTGCGCGTCGACGATGCCACGAGCGAGATTCAGGAGCTGATAGCGGGCCTTTCGGAAGCTCCACGCGTGATCCCCACCGTGTACGGGTATGACGAGCGAGGCTCCGACCTGTACGCGCGGATCTGTGATCTGGAAACCTACTACCCGTATCGCACCGAGTGGGAGTTGCTGGCGGGCAACATCGACTCGATCTGCGGTCTCGTGAAACGAGACGAGATAGTCGAACTGGGTTGTGGTACCGCCACGAAATCCGAATTGCTGCTGCGCCGAATGTCTTCCATGCCGTCCGAGTCGCTGAGGTACGTGCCGATCGACGTTTCGGAAGAAATGTTGATGAGGACGTCCGCCCGGCTCGCCGGTTCCATCGACGGCCTCCAGGTCTGGCCGGTGGCCGGCGACTACCACAGTGGCTTGAAGGTCGTGGAGCAGCGGCCTGAAGCATCTCGGTTGTTCATGTTCATGGGCAGTTCGCTGGGCAATATGAGTGAACAGAAGCGGCACGAACTGCTGACCGGAATAAGGTCGGCAGGCAGCCGCGGCGACGTCCTGATGGTCGGCGTCGATTTCGACAAGTCGCGTCCGGCTCTCGAAACCGCGTACAACGACCCTCCCGGTCACGACCTGTGGCACCACTTCCTGACCAACAGGCTGGCCTGCTTGAACCGGCTTTTCGGTGGCGACTTCGACCCGTCCGTCTTCCAGAGCAGGCTGAACTACAACACGGACGCCTGCCGTATGGAAGCGCAGATATGGCCGAAGGTGGACGTCACGTTCACTCTTTCCGAGTTGAATCTGCGCGGTGTGATCAAGGCGGACGAGCGTGTCACCGTCGACACTTCGCACAAGTTCAAGGAGGACGAACTCGACGAACTGCTGGATGCGGTGGGAATGCGTATCATGGAATCCTACGAGGAACCGTCCGTGAAATACGCCCTCTTGCTGGTGGAGATGACCTGACGTCGCTCGCGCGAGCGGGCGATGCGGATCGAGAGAGTACGAGGATCCCACGATGATCACCGGCAGAACGACCCGGCGTCCGGGCGGCGATCGGAGGGCGGCAGTGCCTTCCGATCGCACCGTGCTTCTGCTGCTCGCGCTCTACGTGTGCTGGGGTTCGGCGATCCCGGCGATGAAGCTGATGGTCGACACGATCCCGCCGGTCGGCGGAGCGGCGCTGGTCTTCCTGCTGGCCGGGATCGTGCTCGCCGGTGTGGCACGCAAGCGTCCGCGGCCCACGCGCCGGCAAGTGCGGACGCTGACAATCGCCGGGGTGCTGTTGCTGGTGGGCGGGCAGGGGCTCGCCACCGTGGCGCTGACCGCGGTGACCGCCAGCCTCGGTGCGATCCTCGCCGCGGCGATCCCGCTGTGGGTGGTGCTTCTCAGCGGTTTGACCGGGGTCCGGTCGACAATCGCGTCCTGGATCCGCCTCGTGGCAGGCTTCGGTGGGATCGTGATCGTCGTGCTGACGGCACCGGGCAGTGCCATCGGCGGCGCTCCCTGGGCGGTGGCGGCGTTCTGTGTCGCACCGATCCTGTGGGCGGCGGGAAGTCTTCTGACGGCCAATGTCGAGCGTCCGCTCGATCGAGTCGTCGCGAGTGCGGTTCAATTGCTGGCCGGTGGGACGGTGTTGTTGCTGGTCGCGCTGGCACTCGGTCAGCTCGATCCGGGTCGCTGGGCGGATATCAGCTGGACGTCGGCGGGTGCGGCGGTCTTCCTCCTCGTTTTCGATTCGCTTGTCGGCTTCATGCTTTACACGCGCCTGCTGGAGAGCGCACCGGCGCCGCTGGTGAGTACCTATGCCTACATCACGCCGCTTGTCGGCGCCGCGATCGGTGCGACCGTGCTTGATGAACCGCTGTGGATCGGCGCTTTCGTCGGCGGCTCTTTGGTGCTGGGCGCGGTCGCGCTCGAGTTGCGCGGAAGATGAGTTCAGAGCTGTCGCTCTGATGTTCTCGCCGTTACGGCAAAGGCTTTGGCTCGGGCATCTTTCTGTCGCTTGCTCTTAATGTGGCGAGTGGCTCGTCATGGTGGACTCCCGTCATCGACATTGCGTGCGAGCGGCTGAAATAAATCCGATCGCCGAGTGTGTTCGTCGCCGGCTCCCGCTTTGCCGTGTTCACCTTTTTGCCAATGCGTCGAGGGTGTGATTATGACTCATTGCGATCATGGCGCCCTCCGGAATGGCAAGCCTGCGTTGAGCGCAATAGAATCAATGGTGATCGGACGTCGTGGCTGCGAAATCATCATATTGATCTTGTTCGTTCGACTCAAGGTGTGATGGCGTCAGAATTTCACGAAATAGCACCGTTGTCTGCTACACTCGCAGGCAATGGATCTTCTGGGGGTTCCGGATGACACGGGAATGGAAGGCGTGATTCGTTCATGCCTTCACTGTGGAGCGAGTGCCTGTCGTGCGCCGATGAACCCTCTTCAGTCGGCCGAAACAGCATAGTCGGCTGAATTGCCACAGTCGCACCGGTGAACGCTGTCGTCATTTCTTCGTACCGTGAGCGGGGAGGTCGCGTGAAGTCGAACCAGGACGTCTCGGTCAAGCGGGAATCATTGGATCCAGTGGGTCTGGCGAATTCCGCGCGGCGTGTCTCCGGTGATGACGAAGCCGAACTCCCGCATTCGACGGCGCTGGAACAGCTCGTGCGTTCGCTCGATGAAGAAGGACGACTGAGTCCCGCGGGACACAGTAGAGCGAGGAAGTCACTTGTGCGCTCGCTCGTCGAACGTATCGAGACGGCTCGCCGGGTCGCGGAGAAACCGGAGCTGGAACGGAGACGGATCCGGCCGGTCGTCATCACCGGGCTCCTGCGTACGGGAACCACCTTCCTGCAGCACTTGCTCGCGCAACACCCTCTGCTTCGTGCGCCGGCACTGTGGGAAATGATGGCGCCCGCCCGGCGCGATCCGCCGGATGACCTGATCGCGCAGTGCGAGGCCTACGTCGCGGAGTACCACCGGCTGGCGCCGGAGTTCGAGCGCATCCATCCGTTGCGTGCCGGGCTGCCCGAAGAGTGTCATCGGTTGACGGCCAACACTTTCCACGACCCGATTTTCGCGCTGAGATACCACGTTCCCCGGTACTCGGAATGGCTGGACGGCCGGTCGATGGTCCCGGTGTACCGGTATCACCGCACCCAGCTGTCGGTCCTGCTGGACCGCGTGCCCGGCGACCGGATTCTCCTGAAAGGGCCGTCCCACCTGTGGTATCTGGACGACCTCGCCAAGGTGTACCCGGACGCGCTGGTCATCCGCCTGCACCGGTCCCCGGCGGTGGCGGTGGCGAGTGTCTGCAGCCTGACGTCCGCCGTGCGTGGGGCCAGCTCCGCGGACGTGGACGACCGTGAGATCGGGGACTACTGGCTGAACCGGGTCGCGCCCGTCCTGGACGGTCTTCGCCGGGAGGACGGGCCGTTCCGGCAGCCGTTGCTGGATGTGCGCTACGCGGATCTGATCGGCGATCCCATGAAGGTCGTCACCCGTATCTGCGAGGCCGCGGATCTTCCGCTCACCAAGGACGTGCGTGCGCGCATGGACCGCTATCTGGCCGCGAACCGCACTTCCGGCGGGCACTCCTACCGCGCGGAACGGTTCGGGCTGTCGGCCGGTGCCTTGGCCGGACGATTCTCTGGCTACATCGAGGAATTCGCCGTCCCGAAGGAAGCCTGACAGAAGGGGAGCAACAGGGTGCCGGAGCCTACTCACCTGGAACGTGCACAAGCGCTCGTGCGTGATGTGAACAAGGACGCGGGTACGGATCCGCTGCGGATCGGCATCATCACACCACTGAGCGAGCCGGGAGACGCGACGGCCGGGGAACTGGTCACTCGCGGCGCCTGTCTCGGGGTGGAGTACGTGCGCGAGCACGGTGGCGCGCGTGACAACCGGCAGATCGAACTGGTCCTCTACGACGACCAGGCGACCGCCCGGACGGAAGGCATGTTCCGTTCCGCGGCAGGCCAGATGGCCAAGCTCGCACTGGTGGACGAGGTCGTGGCCGCGATGGGGCAGTGGCACCTGCGGACCACGCCCTGGGTGGTCGACATCGCCACGAAGTACGACGTGCCGATCTTCGTCGAGAACGGATACAGCGAGATCACGGCGCAGAAGCGGCGCAACGTCTTCCGGTCCTACTTCAGTGTGGAGGACCGGGTGCCGCTGATGCTGGACTTCGCGGCGGAGCTGGGCATCCGCAAAGTGGGGATGGTGTGCGCGGACACCGCGTTCGGTCTGCACACGGGTAACAGTCTGGAAAGCTATGGCAGCACCGAGCACGACATGGAGTTCTGCCGGTTCGACTTCGAACAGGACGGCACGACGGACTTCCCCGCCCTGCTCGGTAGAATCCGGGACTACGGACCGGACCTGCTGATCAATGGCGGTGTCATCCGGACCAACTACCAGATCTTCGGCGCAGCGGCGGAAGCAGGCCTTCTGCCCGGTACGCCGTTGATGGTCCCTTTCAGTTATCCCTTGCGGTCCAAAGACTTCTGGCGCTCCACAGGGGACAGTGGGGTCGGCACGATGTGGCCCGCGATGCAGT
Organism: Amycolatopsis sp. NPDC043887; assembly: GCF_056435665.1. NCBI lineage: Bacteria > Bacillati > Actinomycetota > Actinomycetes > Pseudonocardiales > Pseudonocardiaceae > Amycolatopsis > Amycolatopsis sp. NPDC043887. The sequence continues at coordinate 269,266 of NZ_JBWKEB010000006.1, read as the reverse complement.
ACCGCCCGTCGTGGCCGGGGATGACCGACATCGGACGTTGGTTCACCGAACGGTACCGGGAGCGGTACGGGGACTTCCCGCCCGACACCGCGTTGACCCATTTCACCGACGTCACCATCATCGCGGCCGCGAGTCGTGCGGCACGGTCCTCCGAGCGGGAAGACCTCATCGACGCGCTGGAGGCGATGGAGTTCCCGACTTGGCGAGGGCCGATCCGCTACGAGCGCGGGCCCGCCCATTGGCACCACTGCTGTCCGGAACTGGTGTTGCTGCAGTATCAGAAGCGCGACCAGGGGTTCGACGAGTCGGCGATCATCTATCCACCGGACAAGGTGACGGCGGAGTACCTGCCGCCTGCCGCCATGGACACCGTCTGATGCCCGCTGTCACGACCGTCGCCGACACCATGCTGCGCAGCCTCCGCGCCCACGACGTGGACCGTGTCTTCTGCGTGGCCGGGGAGAGCTACCTCCCGTTGCTGGACGCGCTGTACGACTGTGCCGAGATCGACGTGGTGGGCTGCCGTCACGAGGGCTCGGCCGGGTTCGCGGCGCTGGCGGACGCCAAGCTCACCCGCCGCGCCGGGGTGTGCCTGGTCAGTCGCGCCCCGGGCGCCGCCAACGCGGCGATCGCGGTACATGCCGCCGCCGAGGACGCCACCCCGCTCGTGCTCTTCGTCGGGGACGTTCCCCTGCCGGATCTCGATCGCGAGACGTTCCAGTCCGGTCGTCCTCTCGGCGACCGCGCGAAAGCTGTGTGGACTCTGCACGATCCCTCGTCGACCGGGGAGACCGTGCGGCGGGCGTTCCGGGTCGCGGAATCGGGGACGCCGGGGCCGGTCGTGGTATTCGTACCGGAGGACGTGTTCGACAGGGACGGTGCGGACGGCCCCGCGACACGGGGCGTGCTCGGCCGTGTGGTGGCCGACGGTCGTGAGCTCGACACGGTACGCGGTATGCTCGGCTCGGCTCGGCGTCCGCTGCTCCTGGCCGGATCCACATTGGACACTCCGCGGGGGCGTACCCTGCTCCGCGAGTTCGCCGAGCGGCACGAGGTCGCGGTGCTCACCAGCAACAAGAACCAGCATCTGCTGGACAACCGGCATGCCTGCTACGCCGGTCATCTGCACAACGCCACCGGACCCGGGCAACTAGCCGAGTTCGACCGCGCCGACCTCGTCCTCGCGATCGGGACCCGGCTCGGCCAGACGACGACCAGGCAGCTGCGGTTCCCCCGCGGCCCCGAGCCCGGCCAGCCACTGGTCCACGTCCATCCGGACGCCGCCCGGATCGGCAGATACCACCAAGTCACCGCCGGGTTCGCGATGGATCCGGTGGACTTCCTCGCGCAGTTCGCCGACACCGACGTCCAGCGCCCGCGCCGCGACGAATGGTGCCTGCGGCTGCACCGGATCGAGGAGGAGAGAGCCCGCTGGAATCCGCCGTCGGACCCGGAGGTGGTCACGGCCGGGGACATCGCCGCGGCGCTCGACGAGCTGACCGGGGGCGCCGTCACGGTCGTCGTCGATTCCGGCACCTTCACCGGCTGGACGTACCGATACCTGCGGTTCGCCGGCAACGGCAGGCTGGTGGGCATCGATTCCAGCGCCATGGGTTTCGGACCCGGCGCAGCACTGGCGGTGGCCGCGCGGGACCCTGCGGTGCCCACCGTCGTGATCATCGGCGACGGCGGGTTCGGCATGAACGGCGCAGAGCTCGCCACCATCTGCGAACGTCGTCTCCCGGTGGTGTTCGTCGTGTCGGACAACGCGTCGCTCGGCACCATCCGGCTGCACCAGCGGCGGCGTTACCCGGACCGGGAGATCGCCACGGACCTGGCCAATCCCGACTTCCGGCTGCTCGCCCAGGCACACGGCGCGCTCGGGCTTTCCGCCGACACTCCCGCCGAGGTACGCACCTGCCTGGCCAAGGCGCTCGAACATCCCGGACCGTCGCTCGTCGCGGTGCGCACCAGTCGCGAGTACCTCACCCCGGCGGCCGTTCCGCGATGACCCGTTCCCCGAGCCGACGTCAACCCGCACCCTCGGAGAAGGCAGCCATGCGATTCCACGACTCGATGCTCGACCTGATCGGATCGACGCCCCTGGTACGGCTGAGAACGGTCGCCGCCCGTTCCGGCGCGCTGGTGCTGGCCAAACTGGAGCAGTTCAATCCCGGGGGCTCGGCCAAGGACCGGATCGCGGTCGGCATGATCACGGCGGCCGAACGAGACGGCCTGCTGCGTCCCGGTGGGACCATCGTCGAGCCCACGTCCGGCAACACCGGGATCGGGCTGGCCATGGTCGCCGCGCAGCGGGGCTACCGGTGCGTGTTCACCTGCCCGGACAAGGTCTCGCACAACAAGATCGCCGCGCTGCGGGCTTACGGGGCCGAGGTGGTGGTCTGCCCGGCGACCGTGTCCATGACCGACCCCCGGTTCTACCGGAACGTGGCCGCCCGGCTGGCAGCGGAGACCCCCGGCGCCTACTGCGTCGATCAGTACAACAACCCCGCCAACCCCGAGGCCCACTACACCGTGACCGGACCGGAGATCTGGGAGCAGACGACGGGGCGGGTCACGCATTTCGTGGCCGGGCTCGGAACCGGCGGCACGGTCACCGGGACCGGCCGCTATCTGCACGAGGTGTCCGGTGGCACGGTCCGTGTCGTCGGCGTCGACCCGGACGGTTCGGTGTACAACGGCGACGAGTTGCGCCCGTACTACCTGGAAGGCGTCGGCCAGCCGAGTCTCCCGGCGGCCTTCGACCCGGACGTCCCGGACGAGATCGTCACCATCGGCGACGCGGAGGCCATCGCGCTGACCCGGCGCCTCGCCCGGGAGGAGGGGATCCTCACCGGCGGCTCGGGCGGAATGGCCGTCGCCGCGGCGTTACGGGTCGCCGAGCGTTCGGGCCCCGACGCGGTCATCGTCGTCCTGATCCCCGATTCGGGCCGTGGGTACCTGAACACGATCTTCGACGAGGACTGGCTGGCCGTGCACGGGTTCACCGCCCCCGCCGAGGGGGTGCCGGTGGCCGCCGCGGTCCTCGGGCCCGGCCTGCCCGTGATAGCCCCGGAGGAGAGCCTCGCGTCCGCTTGGCAACGCATGCGGGACACCCGCATCGGTTATCTGGCGGTCAGTTCCGCCGCCGCGCCGGTGCGGCTCCCGGAGATCGCGGGATTCGTCGCCGAACACGACATCGCGGTGCGCATCGCGTCCGGGCGCGCCCGATGGGACGCCCCGGTCGCCGACCACGTCGTCGTCACCTCCCTGCCCCGGGTCGGCTGGGGGCAGGAACTCGACACCACGGCGGCCTTCATCGCCGAACACGGCGCGTGCGTGGTGCTGAGGGACGGTGTCCCGGCGGCGATCCTCACCGCCGCCGACGTCGCGAGCGCGCTCGCGCCGGATCACCCGCGGACAGGGAGCGCACTGTGACGAAGAACGTGATCGAGTTCGTGGACCCCGTCCACGGCACCAAGGGCTACCTCGCATACCGCGGGGCCCGGCGGAGACTCGCGGCGGGCGGATGCCGGGTGCGGGCCGGGATCGACGCGCGGACGCTGAGCACGCTCGCCGAACGGATGGCAGTCAAGCAACGAGTGCTCGGCCTCAACGTCGCCGGAGCCAAATGCGGGCTCGACCTCGACCCGTCCTCGCCGGACAAGGACGCGATACTCAGGCGGTTCTTCGCGTTCCTCCGTGACGAGCTGGCCACTCGCTACAGCATGGGGCCGGATATGGGGACCGGGTGGGTGGAGCTCAACCGGCACGCGGCGGCGGTCGGCCTGTCGTCGATCAAGTACGCGATCAAGACCGCCCAGCGGCTCGATGCCGACCAGTTCGCGCATCGGATGGCGGTGCTCGAAGCGCCTGTCGACGGGCTCCCTGTTTCCGCGCGCCGGGCGGGACACGCCCTGGCCTACGCCGGTATCGGCGCGGCCAAGGCGGCCCGGTGCACCGGGCCGCTCACCGTGGCGTTGCAGGGCTTCGGGAATCTCGCCCGCGGCGCCGCCTGTGCCCTGTACGAGTACGGCGCCCGCGTGGTGGCGATCGGCGACGAACACGGCACCGTCGCCACGCCCGCCGGTCTCGACGTTCCCGCCATGCTCGGCCGTCCCGCCGGAACCCCCGTTCCCGCGATGCCGTCCGGTGGCCGCCCTGCCGAGTTGTTCACCGTTCCCGCCGACCTGCTCATCCTCGCCGGCCCGGCGGACGCCATGAGCCACGCGCAGGCCGCGCGTGTCGCCGTCCCGGCGGTGACGGTCGGCGCGAACTGCGGGCTCACCGAACGCGTCGAGCGGAACCTGGAGCGGCGGGGCGTGGTGGTCATCCCGGACTTCATCGGCGGAATCGGCGGGTCCGCGTCGATGGAAGCACTGTTCGGTCCGCGCGAGTGTCCGGCTCCGAGACAGGTACTCGACGCGCTCGCCCGTCTGATGAGCGATCTCCTCGCCGACATAACCGAGGAATCGCGCCGCGGGAAGGTCGGTTCCCGCGAAGCCGCGTTGCGGCTGGCCGCAACAGGCACCGCCGACCCGGACGCGCTGCCGTACGGCGGCTGTCCTTATCTGCGGGACTTCGTGCCCACCGCTCGCTGAACCGGAGGTTTGCCATGTCAGAAGACTGTCGTCACGAACGCGGTCACATCACGGACTCGCAGTTCTACGGTGACCGATACGCCACCGCGGCCAGCAGGGGGATCTTCTGCGATGTCTGCCGCAAACAACGCTGGCTCGACATCGAGGCGGCGCTGGCGTTGAGCCAGGCAGAGCTCGGGGTGATTCCGGCGGACGTCGCCGAGCGGATCGCCGCCGTCGCCGACCTCGATCACATCGACCTCGACCAGGTCCGGGTCGAGACCGCACGCTCCGGGCACTCGCTCATCGGCCTGCTCCGTGCGCTGGAGACCGCATGCGGGGACACCGCGGGACAGTTCATCCATTACGGCGCTACGACCCAGGACATCCAGGACACCGGTCAGTCGTTGGAAGTCCGCGACGTACTCGACACCCTGGCGCCCGCGCTCGACCGGATCATCCGCAGCCTGACCCACACGGCCGAACTGCACGCCAGGACGATCGGGCTCGCCCGCACGCACGCGCAGCCCGCCCTGCCGATGTCCTTCGGGCTCAAGGTGGCGGGCTGGCTCGACGAACTGCTCCGTCAGCGTGACCGGCTCGTCCACCTCCGTGCGCACACCCCGACCGCGCAACTGTTCGGCGGCGCCGGGACGATGGCGAGCTTCGGCGGACACGGCCGGGCGACGCTGGAACGGTTCGCCGAGCGGCTGGGGCTCGTCGTCCCCGAACTCGGGTGGCACGTCGCCCGCGACCGCGTGACCGAATTCGTCAGCACGCTGGCGATGATCACCGGCACGCTGGCCAGGATCGCCGACGAGATCCGCACGTTGTCCCGTCCGGAGTTCGGTGAGGTCGAGGAAGCATGGCGCGACGGCAAGGTGGGCAGCAGCACCATGCCGCACAAGCGCAATCCGGAGCGATGTGAACAGATCGTGGTCCTGGCCAGGCTCGCCGCGGCGCAGTCGGGGCTCGCGCTGACCGCGATGGTGGGCGACCACGAGCGCGACGCGCGCTCGCTGCGACTGGAGTGGGCGTGCGTCCCGGACGTGTCGCACTACTGCCTCGCCGCGGTGGAGATCGCGACCGAGGTCGTCACCGGGCTGATCGTGCACCCCGACCGGCTCGGCGCCAACGTGGAGACGGTGACCGGCCAGGTGATGTCGGAACGGCTCATGTTCGCCCTCGGTGAGCACATCGGCAAACAGCAGGCGCACGAATACGTCTACAAGCTCACCCAGCGGGCCCAGACCGACGGCATCCCTGTCCGGAAACTCGCGGCCGAGGATCCGGCGATCACCGAGCGGTTCACCGACGCCGAACAGGAGCGTCTGTTCGAGCCGGTGAGTTACCTCGGGGAGTCACCCGAGCTGACGATGCGGGTCGTGGAACGCGCGCGGGCCGTCATCTCGTGACGGCCGCGGCGAAGGGCGGCGTCGCGGTCGTCTCCGGCGCCGCGACCGGGATCGGCCGTGCCGTCGCCGCGCGGATCGGCGAGCACCGCGGCATCGGCGAGGTCGTCATCGTCGGGCGTCGCGCGGACAGGCTCGCGGCCGTCGCGGAGCAGCTGGGGCCGCACGTCGTCCCGGTGACGGCCGACCTGAGCGAGCCCGGGGGAGCGCGCGCGGTGCTGGCCGCGGTCGGCGGCCGCGTCGTCGACGTCCTGGTGAACAACGCCGGTGGCAACGTCGATCCACAACGGGTGCAGGAACTGGACGCACTGCCCGAAGCCTGGCACTCGAACCTGCGCGCCAACGTGCTTCCCGCCGTCCTGCTCACCCAGGCACTTCTTCCTTTGCTGCGCAGGCCCGGCGGCAGGATCGTCACGGTGGGGTCGGTCGCGGCGGAGCGGGGGCCGGCCACTTACGGCGGGGCGAAGGCCGCGCTGTACCCGTGGTCGACCGAGCTCGCCGTCCGGCTGGCCCGCGACCAGGTCACCGTCAACGTCGTCGCCCCGGGGTACGTGACGGACACGGAATTCTACGGCGAGCGCATGTCCCAGGAATTCCACGACGGCCGTGCGCGGCAGTCACCGATGAACCGCGGGGCGAGCCCCGGCGAGGTCGCCGCGACGGTCTGCCACCTCGCCGCTCCCGAAGCGGGGTTCATCACCGGACAGATCGTGCACGTCAACGGTGGTGCGCTGCTGCCCCGTACCTGACGGCGTCGGTGAAGTCACCGCGCCGACGCGATCGAGCGAGCACCGGAGGGTCATCCCGTGACGTCCGAAACCCATGAGCTGACTTACCTGCAGTACCTCGAATCCGAGTCCGTGCACATCCTCCGGGAGGTGGTGGCGACACTCGAGCGGCCGGTGCTGTTGTTCTCCGGCGGCAAAGACTCGGTGGTACTGCTGCACCTCGCCGCACGCGCCTTCTGGCCGGGGCCGGTCCCGTTCCCCGTGCTGCACGTGGACACCGGCCACAACTTCGCCGAGGTCCTCGCTTTCCGCGACCGGACGGTCGAACGGTTCGGAGTGCGCCTTCTGGTCGCGCGAGTGCAGGACGACATCGACGCCGGCCGGGCCGTGGAGGAAACCGGGCCGCGAGCGAGCAGGAATCGTTTGCAGACGGTCACGCTGCTTCGCTCGATCACCGAGCACCGCTTCGACGCGGTGTTCGGTGGAGCGCGCAGGGACGAGGAGAAGTCCCGCGCGAAAGAACGGGTGTTCAGCGTCCGGGACCGATACGGACAATGGGATCCGCGTGCGCAGCGCCCGGAACTGTGGCGCCAGTACAACGGGCAGCACGGTCCGGGGGAGCACATTCGGATATTCCCGCTGTCCAACTGGACCGAACTCGACATCTGGCAGTACATCGACCAGCAGCGGATCGCACTGCCCGGCCTGTACTACGCACACCGGCGCAGCGTGCTCGAACGCGACGGGATGTTGATGGCACACAACGAATTCGTGCGTCCCCTACCGGGCGAGGAGCCGTTCGAGGCGTCCGTCCGGTTCCGCACCATCGGCGACGCGACCTGCACCGGATGCGTCGAGTCGGTGGCCGCGACCCCCGCGGAAGTCGTCGCCGAAGTGGCGGCCAGCACCGTGACCGAACGCGGTGCCACCCGCGCGGACGACCGGATATCGGCGGCAGGCATGGAGGACCGCAAACGGGAGGGGTATTTCTGATGGCTCCCTTGTTGAGAATCGCCACCGCGGGCAGCGTCGACGACGGGAAGTCCACCTTGATCGGAAGGCTTCTCCTGGACTCGAAGGCGGTCTTGGAGGACCAGCTCGCCGCGATCGGAACGGACACCGGACCGGACCTCGCCGCGCTCACCGACGGCCTGCGCGCGGAACGCGAACAGGGGATCACGATCGACGTCGCCTACCGGTACTTCGTCACGGACAAGCGCAAGTTCATCATCGCGGATACGCCGGGACACGTGCAGTACACCCGCAACATGGTGACCGGTACCTCGACGGCGGACCTGGCGCTGACCCTGGTCGACGCGCGACACGGTGTCCTCGCGCAATCCCGGCGGCACGCGCTGATCGCCGGTCTGCTCGGCGTCGGTCATCTGGTGCTGTGCGTGAACAAGATGGACCTCGTCGATTGGTCCCGGAAACGCTTCGAGGAGGTCCGCGACGAGTTCCTGCGCATGGCCGAGCGGCTCGAAATCCCAGACCTGACCGTCATCCCCGTCTCCGCCCTGCGCGGGGACAACGTCGTCCACCGCGGTACGGAGATGCCGTGGTACGAGGGCGTACCGCTGCTCCAGCACCTGGAGGAGGTGCACATCGCCTCCGACCGCAACCTGGCCGATGTGCGTCTTCCCGTGCAGTACGTGATCCGGGACGCCGACGGCCGCCGCAGCTACACCGGGACCATGGCCGGGGGAGTCCTGCGTCCCGGTGACGAGATCGTCGTCCAGCCCTCCGGCTTGAGCACCACCGTCGAGAGCCTTCACGGTCCGGGCGGGACCGAGCTGGCCACCGCCTTCCCGCCGCATGCCGTCGCCGTGCGCCTGTCCGACGAACTGGACGTCGGCCGCGGTGATCTGCTGTGCGGGCCGCGCGACCGGCCTGCGACCGGACACGATCTCGACGCACTGGTCTGCTGGCTGACCGACGACGGCGAGCTGACCCCGGGGTCGCGCTACCGGCTGCGGCATACGACCCGCTCGGTCCGTGCCGAGGTGAGGGAGGTGGACTACCGGCTGGACATCGACACGCTGGACCACGACACCACCGCGACCGGCCTCGTGCTCAACGACATCGGCCGGGTCGCCATCCGGACACGGAAGCCGTTGGACTTCGACGCCTACCGGAGCAATCGCGACACGGGCAGCTTCATCCTCGTCGACGAGAGCACCGGCAACACCGTCGCCGCCGGGATGATCCAGGAGGGCGTAGGCAGCACGACGGACATCCGGTGGCATCCCTCGACGGTGAGCCGGGAGGACCGGGCGGGCACCGGGGGAACCGTGTGGCTGACCGGCCTGTCCGCCTCCGGGAAGTCCACCGTCGCCGCCGAGCTGGAACGACGGCTCGTCACCCGGGGCCAGGCCGCCTATCGCCTCGACGGAGACAACCTGCGCCACGGTCTCACCGGGGATCTCGGGTTCGGCGCCGCCGACCGGGCCGAGAACGTGCGCAGGGTCGCCGAGGTCGCACGGCTGTTCGCCGACGCCGGCCTGGTCGCCATCGTCTCCCTGATCAGCCCCTACCAGGCCGACCGGGACCGCGCCCGGCGGCTGCACGAGGCCGACGGGCTGCCCTTCGCCGAAGTCTTCCTGGACACCCCGCTGTGGGTGTGCGAACAGCGTGACCCGAAGGGACTCTATGCCCGTGCACGGGCACGCGAGATCATCGGATTCACCGGGATCGACGCTCCTTACGAGACACCCGCCGACCCGGAGCTCACCCTTTTTCCGCACCGGTCGACGCCCGCCGAGCTGGTGGACCGGATTCTCGGGTTGACCGGTCAGTGGAGCGCCCGTGCGTGAGGAACGGCGCGGCACTCGTGGTGCCCGCGGGGAACGGTGACCGCCCCGGGTTTCGTGGCGCTGGCCGTCGCGCTCGTGACGATCTTGACGACGGCGCGGCTGCTCGGCGTCCTCGCCCGGCGGCTCGGCCAGCCACCTGTGATCGGGGAGATCTTGGGCGGGATCCTGCTCGGTCCCACTCTGGCCGACGGAGCGGTGACCGGAGCCCTGTTCCCGCTCGAAGTGCGCCCGGCGATGACGGTACTGGCCGACGTGGGCATCTGCGTGTTCATGGTCTTCGTCGGCCTGCACGTCGATCGCGGACTGTTGCGCGGGCACGGCCGCATCATGTCGACCATCTCGATCAGCGCCGTCGTGGTGCCGTTCCTCGCCGGTGTACTGCTGGCGTCGGTGCTCGCCGACCGCCACGCCGACGGTGGCGGCCTGGTGTTCACCCTGTTCATGGGGGCCGCGCTCGCCTGCACCGCGTTTCCGGTGCTGGCCAGGATCCTCCGCGACCGTGACCTGCTCGACACGCCCATCGGCGGGCTCGCCCTGGCCTGCGCGGCACTCGACGACGTCCTGATCTGGTCGCTGCTGGCGGTGGTGGCGGCGATCGCCGGAGCGGGCACCGATCCCACGCGGGTCCTGCTCGTGGTGCCACTGGTCGTCGTACTTCTCACGGTGGTGCGCCCGCTGACGAAGCGATGGCTGCGACGGCACCCCATGGACGGAATCCTGCCCGGATGCCTCCTGTTCGTGTTCCTGGCGGCCGGTGCGACAGCGTGTTCGCTGGCCACCGACTGGATGGGACTGCACCTGATCTTCGGCGCGTTCATGTTCGGCGTCGCCATGCCTGAGGGGGGCGCGGCATTCCTGCGCGAGCGCGTCCTGCCCAAGGTGGAACGGGGCACCGAGACCTTGCTCATCCCGGTTTTCTTCGCCAGCGCGGGGATCGGCGTCAATCTGTCCACTATGGACTTAGCCGGGCTTGGTGAGTTCGGGCTGATCCTGCTCGCCGCCGTCGGTGGCAAGGGAATCGGCGGCTATGTCGGGGCGCGGATCTGCGGCGTCCGGCGACGTCATTCGGCCGTGATGTCCATTCTGCTCAACACTCGCGGTCTCACCGAACTGATCCTGCTGAACGTCGGGGTGCAGATCGGCGTGCTGGACGCGAACCTCTATTCCCTCATGGTCGTCATGGCCCTGGTGACCACCGCGATGACGGGGGCGTTGCTCCGCGTGGTCTATCCACCCGCTGCCGCCCGCCTGGATCGACACGGCGCCGGTCGAGCCGGCGGCAACCCGGCCGAGGCCGAGCATGACCGCGCCCGGTCCTGACCACCTGGCAAAGGATGGACCTGACCGCGTCTCGGACCTCCGGTCGACAACCAGCCGATCTGTGGCGACCGTGGTCGATGTCTAGGGGGTTCCGTTCCGGCCGGTGACCATTCGGCCGTGGCCGGGCGCGCTCGACGACAGGCGGTCGCCCTTGGACAGTCCTTTGCAGACACATACTTCCACCTGGTGATATCCGCCGTAGCGGTCCGGTAACGTCCGTTGCGCCGATGGGAACGGTGTGGTCTGGTATCGGAATCCGCGGTCGGGTGGAGCGCGGCCGGTGAGGAGGCGGGGTGTCGTTCGTCTTGGCACGGCTGCTGGCCCGCTGGGTGTTGCAGCAGGGCTGGATGCTTCCTGTCGTCGTGGTCATCTTCGTCTTCGCGACCAGCTGGCCGCTGATGGTACTGGCCGAACCCGCGGGCAGTGAGCTCGTCCAGCCCGGGAACTACTGGTGGTACTTCGTGGTCACGGCCGCGACGGTCGGCTACGGCGACTTTTCGCCGGAGACGACCGCGGGGCATTTCGTCGGGGCCTATGTCATCATCGGCGGGATCGCGACGCTCACCACGGTGTTCACCAAGCTCGCTTCCAGGCTCGAACAGGCGAAGGGACGGCGGATGCAGGGGATGGAAGCCGTACGGGCGAGCGGGCACACGCTCCTGATCGGCTATACACCAGGCCGCACCGAGCGCATCGTCGCGCAACTCATCGCCGACGGCGTGACCGGACTCGTCTTGTGCGCGAGCGACGAAGTGCAGGTGCACCCCATGTCGTCGCAGCCGGTGGACTTCGTCCGTGGTGAGCCGACGGCGGCCGACGTGCTCGCTCGGGCCGCCGTCGCGCAGGCGGGCACCATCCTGGTCGACATGGGCGACGACAACGAGGCCTTGGCCGTCGCGGTGACCGTTGACCACGCGAACCGGTCGGCGCATGTCGTGGTGACGTTGCGGGACATGGAGAAGTCCGAGCTGGTCCGCTACGTGGACCCCCGGATCAAGTGCGTGCAGTGGCACACGCCGCGGATGGTCACGGAAGAACTGACCTCCCCGGGAATCGCCGAGGTCTACTCCGAGCTGATGACGGCAGGCGGAGCGGGGACGTACTCGGTCGTCTTGCCCGAGTCGCTGGGGCGGCTGAGCACCGAGAAATGCCGGCTGGCGCTGGGCCGCGCTTTCGGTGCCACGGTTCTGGCCGCACGGAACGACGACGACCTGGTGGTCAACCCTTCGTGGGACGACGATCTCCCGGCAGGCTCAGTGCTCTACTACGTCAGCCCCCGGCGCCTCACCGGCGCGGAGATCGAAACGGCTCTGCGAGGACTCGGCCGTTGATCCATGCCTCGCGTGCACTCGACCTCCGGTCGTTCTTCCGGTTTCGCGCGGGACCGAACCTGACGACTGCCTGACGATTCCTCTGGTGCCCGCGCACCTGCGGGAGTACATTTCCCGCAGGTGCGCCGGGAAGTCTGGTCGGCAACGGAATTCGCCGACCACGAAAGGCTTCCCATGTCTTCCGCCGCACCGTCACGTCCCCCAGCGGTCCGCGTCGATGGCTTGACCAAACGGTTCGGCCGCACGCTCGCCGTCGACGATCTCTCGTTGACCGTGCCTCCCGGCGAGGTGTTCGGCTTCCTCGGTCCGAACGGCGCGGGCAAGTCCACCACCATCCGGCTGCTGCTCGGCCAGATCCGCCCGTCCGCGGGGACGGCGACGGTGTTCGGCGTTCCCGCCGCCGATGTCCGGCGGGCACATCGCCTGCTGGGATACGTGCCAGGCGATGTCGCGTTATGGCCCGACCTGACCGGCGGCGAGATCCTCGAATTGCTGGCCAGGGTCGGGCCGGGCGTCGATCCGGGCTATCGCACCGAACTCGTGCGCCGCTTCGAGTTGGATCTCGGAAAGCCTGCCAAGACCTACTCGACCGGCAACCGCCGGAAAGTTGCTCTGGTCGCCGCCTTCGCCCGCCGGGCGCCGTTGCTCGTGCTGGACGAGCCGACCAGCGGACTCGATCCGTTGATGGAACAGGTTTTCCGGCGATGCGTGGCCGAGGCGCGAGAGCGGGGGCAGACGGTGTTCCTTTCTTCCCATCAGCTCGCCGAGGTCGAGGCAATCTGTGACCGGGTCGGGATACTCCGGGCCGGACGGCTGGTGGAGATCTCGGGAATCGCCGAGTTGCGCCGTCTGCACCGTACTTCGGTGGAGATCGGCCATCGGGGCCCGGAACCGTCTCTTGTGGACGTTCCAGGGGTGATGGACATCGAGCGACCGGACGAGGGGCGCCTGCGGTTCACCCTGTCCGGGCCACCGGGCCCGGCCTTGCGAGCGCTCGCCGCCGCAGAGGTCACCATGCTCACGATGCGTGAACCGACGCTCGAGGAGATCTTCCTCGACTACTACGGTGAGACCGCGCGATGACCACGACACCGGCGGAAACGATGAGGCCGCGGTCGGAACGGGAGATCGCGGCACGGGGGAGTGCGGGCGGAGCCGTCACGCGGCACTTCGCTCGGCGGACCCGGCGAGGGGCACTGTTCGTCGGCTTCGCGGCCGCGGGGATGTCGGCCGTCGTGGCAGGCCAGTATCAAGCCACCTTCGCCGGCGAGCTCAACGGTGCGGCGCTGCGGGCACTGGCGGAGAACCCCGCCATCCGGATTCTGTTCGGGCCGCCGGTCGCACTGGACGATCCGGGCGGATTCACCGTCTGGCGCACGGGCACACCCGTCCAGATCCTGACCGGGGTGTGGGCGTTGCTGACCGCCACCCGGCTCACCCGCGGCGAGGAGGATGCCGGACGCGCTGATCTGCTGCTCGCGGGCCGTCTGCGCGCGGTCGATCAGGTCAGGCGGGTTCTGGTCGTACTGGGTGCCGCGGCGGCCGCGATCGCCGCGGCGGTGGCCTTGGCGCTTCTGGTCACCGGTACCCGGCCCGTGGGAGCGCTCATCCACGCCGCGGGACTTTTCGGCGTGACCATGACCTTCGCCGCGGCGGGCGTCCTCGCCGCGCAGCTCATGCCCGCCCGCTCCACCGCCACCGGGCTCGCTGTCGCGGCGCTCGGCGGCGGCTTGTTCCTGCGCATGCTCGCTGACGGGGTCGGCGCGCTGTCTTGGGCCTCGTGGGGCACGCCCTTCGGCTTGACCGCTCTGGCCGCGCCCTACGCGGACGACAGGATCACTCCGTTGCTCGTCCTCGCCGTGCTCCCGGTGCTGCTCACCACGGCGGCGGTGCTCGCCTGCTCGCGCCGGGACGTCGGCCGGGGAGTGCTGAACCCTTCGAGCGGCAGGCGGCGGCCGAGGATACGGCTGCTGGGTTCGGTCACCGGCTTCGCCGTCCGGCGCGCGGTGCGCCCCACCGCGGCCTGGTCGCTGGCGATCGGGGCCTACTTCCTGCTCGTCGGCGTGCTCATCGCGTCGATTCTGCGCTTCCTGGGGGAGAATCCGCGGTTCGCCGAATTGGCGGCGGCCGCGGGGTTCGGAGGCCTCGGCACCGCCGAGGGATTCGCGGCGGCGATGTTCAGCCTGCTCACGATCCCCGTCGGTCTCTACGCCGCGACGCGGATCGCCGCCTTCGCCGCGGCGGAGACCGATCGGCGGCTGACCCCGCTGCTGGCTCTGCCCCTTTCCCGGCATCGCATCGTGCTCACCGAACTCCTGGTCACCGGGCTGGGTGTGCTGGGCCTGCTGGCCGCCGCGGGATCGATGATCTGGTGCGGTGCGGCCATCGTGGATGCACCGCTGTCCGTCACCGCGGCCCTCGCCGGAGCGGGGAACGCCGCGCCGGTCGCCTTGCTCTCGCTCGGTGCCGCCGCTCTAGCGCTCGGCTGGGCACCGCGCGCGGTCGCGGCAGTGGGGGCGCTTCCCGTAGCCGGCGGATTCCTGTTCACCGTGATCCTGCAGAGCACTCACGCTCCCGAGTGGCTCACGTACTTGTCCCCGTACTCCCACCTGGCCGCCGTGCCCGAGGCGCCACCCGACTGGGTCGCGACCGTTCTTCTCCTGCTCATCACCGGAGCGTTGGTGGCACTCGGGGTCCTCGGCTATCACCGCCGGGACCTGAGCGGCTGATCCGGCGGGAGAGGCGACAGTACTGTTACGTGAGAGGGTGGTTGGGTGCGCTGAGGAAGGAACCGGTGTGGGCGAGCGGATGCAGATCGGCGAGGTGGCCGAACGCACCGGGCTGTCGTTGCGGACGATCCGTTATGCCCGCGGATCCGTGAAGGCCTCCTTCCCTACCCTCAAGGTAGGGAAGGAGGCCTTCACGGACAGCCGCGACGCTCGCGAAGGCCCAGGAACGTCCGACCGCCTTCCCCAAGTGTCCACAAAGGACTCTTTTGTCGGCTGGATGTCCGCTTGATGCTTATATGTACGGCTTTCAAGTCGGGTCGTGAGTGATAAGGGTGGTTCTATCGAGGGGAAGGGCAAGCGTGGCGTGATCGACTCCTTGTCACGCGGGCCGTCTTCGCCGACTTCGTGATGAGATCGCCGCCCTGGACAACAGGGTTCCGGACTGACTTGCCGGCCGACTCCGGCGTGAAGTGTCGTGAGTGGTAAAGACGGTTAGAACGATCATTGCCACTCACGACCCCCACGCAAAGCGCCCAAATCGGGCACGCGAGGGTGTCTTTATGTCCTTTGTAGACAGTTGGGTCGCGATCAGTCCGGCAGGTCGGGCCTTCAGTACGCAGCACGCCACATTTGACCTTCCCTCAATAACCGTCTTTATCGCTCACAACAGTGAAACCGCTCGAACCGGGCCAATCGGGCGGCAACGTCGGGGGCGGGTGGCCGGCGGGCTGGGTGTCCTGAAAGTGGCTTTCGCGACATGAGAAAGTGCGCCGCCCCGAAACTGTCCCTTATGGACAGTCGAGAGGCACCATGATCAGCCGGTGAATCACGGCATAGCCCTCATCGTGATCGTGAGCGGAGCCGAGGCGTCGCCATGGCTGATCATGAGCAGCGCGATGCCGTGCCGACTCGCAGCGGCGGCGAGAACGTCCAGCAGCCGCGTGCGGTTGGCCGCGTCGAGCGCCGAGGTCACTTCGTCGCAGATCAGCACCCTGGGTTGGGCGAGAAGCGCACGGGCCACGGCGCAGCGCTGGAGCTGGCCGCCGGAGAGCAGGCCGGGGCGGCGGTCGGCCGCTTCGATACCGAGGGAGCGCAGGGTCTCCGTCGCTTCGAGCCGGGCGTCCGCGCGGCTGAGGCCTCGAAGGAGTCGGGCGGTGTCGGCCACCTGGTCGAGCACGTCGCGGAATTCGTCGAAGGACGCGCGGCTGTCCTGGTGGACGTACTGGACCGCGCGCAGGTGCGTGCGAGTGCGACGACGGGCGAGGCGGGGGAGCCGGACACCGTCGATTTCGATCGTGCCCGCACTCGGTGGAGTCAAGCCGGCGAGTGCGCGGGCGAGGGTCGTCTTGCCAGCGCCCGAGGTGCCGGCGAGCGTGGTCCGGCTGCCCGCCGCCAGGTCCAGGTCGAAGTCCTCGACGAGCGTCGTCCGCCCGGCGCGCACGGTGAGCCCGCGAACGACGAGCACCGGCGAGGACGGCGACGGGGGTGGCGGGCCATCGATGCGAACGGGTTCGGGGACCGTCGGGGACGGCACCAAGCGGTGGTCGCGGAGTTCGGCGACGTCGCCTGCCAGGGCACGGGCCAGCGTGAGGTCGTGGGTCAGGATCAGCAATGCCGTCCCGGCCTGGGAAAGCTCCGCGAGCCGGGCGGTGAGCACGGCCCTGTTCGCCGCGTCGAGACCACTGGTCGGCTCGTCGAGGACCAGCACCCGTGGCCGGTTCACGAGAGTGGTGGCGAGGGCCATGCGCTGCTGCTGCCCGCCGGACAGCTGGTGCGGGAACCGGCGCCACAACGTCTGTTCGAGTCCCGATTCCGCCAGCGCGGTGCGGGCCGCCGCCAGGCGCGCGGCACGGCCGCGGTGGCGGAGGGCGGCGAGTTCGGCCAGCACCGGACCGCAGCGGCGGACCGGGTCCAGTACCGCCGACGGCTGCTGCGGCAGGTGGCCGACGACGCCGGCCCGGGCCCGTCGCAGCTCGGAAGCGGTTCGGCCCAGCAGCGGGGACCCCGCCAGCATCACCGACCCGGACAGCGTGATCCCCGGGCGGGCCTGTCCGGTCGCGGCGAGACCCAGGGTGGTCTTTCCCGTGCCGGACGCGCCGAGCACGACGAGTACCCGGCCCGGTTCGAGGGACAGGGAGACGTCGTCGAGCAGAACGGTCTCGCCGGCGCGGGCGGACAGGCCGGCGATCTCCAGGACGGTCACGGGATCACCCGCCGGGCGGCGAGCAGCCGGTCGGTGACGAGGTTCGTGCCGACGCACAACGCCATCAGCAGCGCGGCGGGAACGAGGACGACCGCGGGCGAGGTGTAGAGGGCTTCGCTGTTGCGTTCGATGACCACGGCCCAGTCCGGGGAATCGGCGGGCAGGCCGAGTCCGAGGAAGTTCGCCGACGCCAGCAGGTAGAGCACCACGCCGAGCCGTGTGCCGGCGTCGGTCGCGACGGGGCCGGCGAGGTGCCGGGCGACGTACCCGAGCTGGACGCGCCACCACGGTTGTCCTTGCAAGGTGAGGGCTTCCACGGCTGTGCGGCAGCCAGGCGCCAAGGCCGCGGCCCGCACCACGCGGGTGATCGCGGGCAACTGGAGTACGGCGACGACGGGAATGAGCACGCCGGGCCCACGGTGCCCGGTCGCGGCGAGCACCATGAGCACCAGCAGCGACGGGAAGGCCAGTACGAGATCGAGGGACCGCATCACGGCCTCGTCGGCCAGCCGTCCCCGCCCGGCCGCGACGAGACCGAGCGGCACCCCGATCAGGTAGGCGAGCCCGAGTGCGGCGGCCGTCATGCCGATCACGGGGAACCCGCCCGCGAGGATCACCGTGAGCGCGTCGCGGCCGAGGACGTCGGTGCCGAGCGGATGAGCGGCGTCCGGTGCCTGCCACGGCGCGCCGACGGACTCCACGGGCCCCGCGATCACCGGCCCGGCCATCGCGAGCACCAGCGGCACCGCGAGGAGGGACCATCCGAACGTCCGCTTCACCATGTCGCGGGCTCCCGCTGCGGCGTGAGCCGATGCGCCACGAGGTCGGCGACCAGGTTCCCGAGCACGACCACGACGGCGAACGTCAGCACGTATCCCTGCACCTGCGGGATGTCCCGGTTCTGCACGGCTTCGACGAAACCTGTGCCGAGACCGGTGAACGCGAACAGGGATTCGACGATCACCGTGCCGGTCAGCAGCCCTTCGACGGCGCGGGCGAGTTGCTGCACGGCGGGGGCCGCGGCGGCGGGCAGGAGATGCCGCAGCACCACTGTGCGTTCGGACAGGCCGAGCAGGCGCAGATGCCCGGCCACCTGGCCCCGGGTCTGCTCGGCGATCCCGATCCGGAGCTGCCGGGCGACATCGCACAGCTGCCGGGCGACCAGCACGATCACCGGCAGTACGAGCACTTCGGGGCGCGCGGCCGGCTCGGTTCCGGCCGCGGTCGCCGGGAGCAAACCGGTGTAGACGGCGAATCCGGCGACCAACAGCAGACCGAGGACGAACTCGGGAATCGCGTGCAGGAACAGCGTGACCGAGGTGAGCACTCGGTCGATCATCGACCCTTCGCGCAGCCCACAGGTCACCCCGATGCCCAGCGCGAGCGGTACGAGCACGAGCAGGGTCACCCCGGCGAGCAGGGCGGTGGCGGCGAAGCGGCGGGCGATCTCCTCGGTCACCGGGGCGCCGGTCACGAGCGACCGGCCGAGATCACCGGTGAGCAGCCCGGAAAACCAGTGCCCGAACCGGTCGAGGATCGGCTGGTCGAGGCCGAGCCGGTGGCGCACGGTCGCCACCTGCTCGTCGGTGGCCTGCTCGCCGAGCACGACCGACGCCGCGTCGCCGGGGAGCAGCGCGGTCACGGCGAACGTCGCGATCAGCACGAACATCGCCTGCAGAACGGCGAAGCCCAGCCGCCGGGCGGCGTAACCCGGCACGTCAGGACAGCCGGGCGCGGTCGAACCTCGCCCAGTCGAAGGTGTTCGGCGGCGCGGACACCAATCCGGACACCCGCTTCGACACGCCGATCGTCCAGGTGCTGAACCCCCAGGCGAGCAGACCTCCGGATTCGTGCACGATCCGCTGGGCGTCACCGAACAGCGCCAGCCGGGCACTCTCGTCCGGGGTGGCCGCGGCCCGGTCCATGAGGGCGTCGAACCCCGGCGAGGCGAAACCGTTGACGTTGTTCGAACCGCCGGTCCGGAAGCGCTGATTGAGGAACGTCGGCACCGGCAGGGTCGCCGTACGGGTGAGCGCGGCGACCCCCTTGGTCTTGATCTCGCTGAAATAGGTGCTCGACGCGCGCGTGTTCGGTGTGACCTTCAGCCCGATTTCCCCGAGCTGCTGGGAAATCAGGGTGGCCGCGGTGGCGAAGCCCGGATCGACGTCGCTGGTTTCGACGGCGAAGGCCAGCCCCTCCGCGCCCGCCTCCCGGACGAGTGAGCGGGCCGCCTCGACATCGCGGCCGCGCTGGGGGATGCCGGTGGCGTACCCGCGGAGTCCTTTGCCGAACAGGTCGTTGCCGATCTCGCCGCGTCCGGCCAGTGCGACGCGGTTCAGCGCTTCTCTGTCCACTCCGGACAGTACGGCGCGCACCAGCCTCGGATCGGCGAACGGCGGCCGCGTCACGCGCAGCATCATGCCCTGCATCGTCGTTCCCTTGGCTTCGAGCAACGAGACGCGCCCGTCACCGGCCAAGCGGGCCGCGGTACCGGCCGCGAGATCGTGGGCGTAGTCGACCTGCCCGGACAGCAAGGCGTTGACGCGTGCGGCTTCCTCGTTGACCGGTACGAATTCCAGCTCGTCGATGCCCGGCGCGCCGTCCCAATGGGACTCGTTCTTGCGGAACACCGCCGGCCCGCCGGGGGTGAACGAGACGAAACGGAACGGACCGGAGCCGACCGGTGCCGTGAAATCCGTCGTCCCGGCGGGCACGATCTCCGCGCCGGGAGCGCCCCAGCCCGACGGGAACTCGAAGTCGGGAGCCGTCAGTGTCAGCTCGATTTCGGCAGGGGACACCGCTTTGCTGCGGCCGAAGTCCACCTTCGCGAAGTACTGCCGTGATGAGGACGCCAGTGCGGGATCGGCGATCCGCCGGAAGGTGTAGAGCACGTCGTCCGCCGTGACCGGACGGCCGTCGTGGAAGGCCGCTCGCCGCAGCCGGATCCGCCAGCGTGTGCCGGAATCGTCGCTTTCCCAGGACTCGGCCAGCCGCGGCCGCAACGAGGTGTCGGCGTTGTAGGCGACCAGCGTGTCGAAGAGCGCCTTGGCCCGCGCTTGGTCGACGAAAAGGGAGACCTGAGACGGGTCCAGGGTCTCCTTCGAGCCGCCCGCGGCGAACGCGACCCTCAACCGGCCGGTATCCGCCGGCGCGGTCCCGCACGCGGCCAGCGGCGTGAGAGCGGCCAGGGCGAGCAGCCGCCGGCGGGTGAGCGGATGGCGCGTCATAGGAACCTCCGGGACATCGAGCACTGTCCCGGGCGCGCGGCCGCACGTGAACGGGACCCCGCTCCGTACTCCACGACAGTTGGGGCTGGCGGTACCCGGCGGGCAGTCCGGCTCACGGCGCTGAGACGTCTTCCCAGGCCGTTCACGGTTGCGGGTCAGCGCCGGATTCACACCGGCTTCCCCCGACGGGCACCTTCTTGCGTTGTGGCGCCCACGGTAACCCATGCCAGGGGTGTGCTACACAGGATCAAGATCACGAAGGGGAGGCCGGTGGACGAGAAGCTCGCGGCGGACTGGGTGCGCCGGTGGGACATCCAGCAGGAACGCTACGTCGCGGACCGCGAAGAACGCTTCGCCGTGCTGATCGACGTCGTCGAGCACGTATGCCGTGACGTCGCCGAGCCGCTGGTGCTGGACCTCGGCTGCGGCCCGGGATCGCTGGCCACGAGGCTCGCCGGGCGGCTGCCGCGCGCACGGGTCATCGGCGTCGACAACGACCCGTTCCTGCTCGCCCTCGCCCGGGCCACCCGGCCGCGGCAGGCGGACATCGAGTACCTCCAGGCCGACCTCGCCGAGAGCGGCTGGCTGAAATGGGGGCCGGTCGACGCCGCCGTCTCGACGACCGCGTTGCACTGGCTGCGTCCCGAGCGGCTCGCCGACGTCTACCGTGACCTCGCCGGAGCGCTGAGGGAGGGCGGAGCGCTCGTCAACGGCGACCACCTCTACGACGAACAACCCGGTGTCCGCGACCTCGCCGAGGTGGTCAAGAACCGGCGGGCGGTCCGTGCCGGGGTCGGCGCCAACGAGGAATGGAAGGCCTGGTGGGCGGCGGTCGCCGCCGATCCCGCGCTGCGGGAGCGGTTCACGGCCGACGAGTTGCGCGGCATCTCGACCGGCTACGGCAACCGGCTGAGCCCGCAGGAGCACACCAGGCTGCTCCGGGAAGCGGGCTTCGCCGAAGTGGCGCCGGTGTGGCAGTCCGGCGACGACTACGTCCTGACGGCGCTGCGCTGACCCGGTCCGGTCAGGCCGCTCAGGTGCCGGACGACCTGCGGTCCTGGACGCGGCGGGCGACGGCGAGCGTGACAGGCGCCGCGAGCCAGCACAGGTAGGCGACGGCGTCGTCCGTCAGGAACGAGACGGGCACGGAGATCCCGAACACCGCGGCCAAGCAGACGCTGCGCGTCAGGCTCTGGGCGAACACCCGGGGCGGTCCGTCGGTCACGTACAGGTGTTCGCGCCGGATCTCCCTGATGATCAGCGCGAACGACGCGGAGGCCAGGACCTGCACCATCGCGTACAGGCTGAACCGGAGCGGGAACGCTCCCTCGGCGGTGATGACCCGCGTCGCGAACGGCATCAGGACCTGCATGAACAGCCAGACCAGGGTGAGGCTGATCAGGCGGCCGCTCAGCGAGCGGACGTAGGGGAAGATCTCGTGGTGCGCGCGCCAGTGGGCGGAGATCACCGCGAAGCCGAGCGCGAAGGCGAAGTATTCCTTGCCGTGGTCCGAGATCGAGCTCAGCATGGCGCCGGTGGTGTCGCCGTGGGGGATCGGGAGATCCAGCGCCAGCAAGGTGAGCGCGATCGCGATCACCGCGTCGACGAAGACGCTGAGCCGCTCGGCGGCGGCCTTTCCGGTCGCTTGGTCGGTCTGTGTCGTCGTCATGAGGACAGCTCCCGCGGGCTCAGGCGGCGAGTTCCGCGGCGGGCCGCGGGACGGTCGCGAGCCGCCGGGATCGCACGGCAAGGATGATCATGACCGCCGGGATCAGGATGTCGTTGACGAGGACTCCGCCGGTGTTGCCGGGGGAGTGGTCACCGTTGGCGAACCACTGGTGAACGTGGCCGATCGCGGCTCCCCAGAGGAACATCCCGCCGCCGATGCCGATGGTGACGCGTTCGCGCGCGGACGCCGAGGCGGCCCGGAAGCCCATCACGGCCAGCGCGAGGTTCGCGAAGGCGATCTCGAACATGAACGGCGTCCGGTCGAAGCCGATCGCCGTGGCCATGACCTCCGGGAAGGCGAGAAAAGCGACCGTCATCCACAGGCTGCCGCAGCCGAAGGCGCCGATGGCCCACCAGCGCTGCCAGATTTCGAGTCGTTCCTGAGGTGACGTCGAGTGGCGGGCACGGAGGAAGGCTCCGACGGCGGGCACGATGATCCAGACCAGCGGGAAGGCGGATTGGGCGAGGTAAGCGAAGGTGTCCATGGCTTTCAGTCTTACCTAGTTAATATTAACTCGTCAACACTCTGGTATGGTGAGATCGTGGACGACGGACTCGCGGACTTGCTGCACCGGGTGGTCATGCTGATGGGCGAAGCGGCCCGGCGGCGCGCTGACGGCCCCGATGGTTTGACTTACAGCCAGATACGGCTTTTGGGCACGCTCGAGGACATCGAGCCGACGACGCAGCACCGGCTCGCCCAGGCGCTGTCGGTCTCCGACCCGGCGATCAGCCGGGCCCTGCGACCACTCGAAGCGGACGGGCTGGTGCGGATCACCGTCGACCCCGAACACGCGCGGCGCCGGCTGGTCCGGATCACCGACCTCGGCCGGAAAGCCTTTCATGCCGCGGGAAAGCCACTTTATGACGAGTTGCGTGAAGGGCTCATCGCGGCCGGTTTTCCTTATGAGCGCTATCTCCGGGACACTCTCCGGCTGGCCGAAATCCTCGCGGCAGACTGAGCCCTACCCTGTCTTTTCGAGCACCTCGGCGTCTCCGCGGAGCGGCACCGTGGCCGCTACTACGATGTCCCGCGTCGCCA
The DNA here is from genome assembly GCF_056435665.1 of Amycolatopsis sp. NPDC043887. Lineage (NCBI taxonomy): Bacteria > Bacillati > Actinomycetota > Actinomycetes > Pseudonocardiales > Pseudonocardiaceae > Amycolatopsis > Amycolatopsis sp. NPDC043887. The sequence continues at coordinate 246,153 of NZ_JBWKEB010000006.1, read as the reverse complement.
CCCACTGTCCACTGTGGTCACTGAACGGCGCCGACGACTTCCACGACGTGCCTTGCGGCACAGGGACGGTCCGCCCGGGGCCGTGCGATTCCGGCAGAGAAGGCAGTTCAGGAGAACGCCTGGGACGCTTCACGACGATTGTGCGCCCGATTGATGTCATGATGTCCGCTTCTCGCCCGGGTCGTGAGTGGCAAAGACGGTAAGAACGATCATTGCCACTCACGACCCCCACGCAAAACGCCCAAATCAGGCATGCAAGGGTGTCTTTGTGTCCCTTGTGGACAGTGGGGTCGCGATCGGCCCGGCAGGCCGTGCCTCCAGCACGCAGCACGCCACATTTGACCTTCCCCTCAAGTAAACGATGGCTTCCCCTGCCCGCCGACGACGTGGCGGCCATCTGCCAGTTCCCGGGATGGAAGAGTCCCCGGGGCGGGAACTGGGTTCTTCTCCTCAGTCATCAGAACAATCACGTGGGCTTCGCGGATATCGGTGACGTCGTCGCGCAGAACGGGACGTTCACTCCGCCTGCCTGCTGAGGCTCCCCCCGGGAAGTGGCCGTCGGACGGCGAGGACGACGGTGTCGTCGGCGTGCAGGACGACGTCGTGCATCCGGCCGGCCAGTTCCCGGGGAAGCTCGGTGATGGGGAGGGTGGCGTACGCGGGGGCGAGATCCAGGAGCCGGTCTTGGCCTTCGAGATAGTCCTTGCGGCTTTCGACGAGGCCGTCGGTGTAGAGGAGCAGAGTGTCCCCGTGGTCGAGGGTGTGGTGGCGGAGTTCGGGGCTGCCGGGATCGGGGAAGCCGATCCCGCGGCCGACGACCGGGGAGCGCAGCAGCCGCGCTCGACCGTCCACAGTGGCCAGTACGGGGGCGGGGTGGCTGCCGTTGGCGAGGGTCAGTTCGCCGGTCGCGGGGTCGATCCTGGCGAGGATCACGGTCGCCATGAGGTCGGGCTCGATCGTGGCGAGGGTGCGCGCGGTACGGGCGATGAGGTCGCGGAAGGGGTGGCCTTCCAGCGCGAGGGTGCGGATCGCGTGGGTGACGGTGAGGGCATGGCGGGTAGAGGTGACACCGTGCCCGACTGCGTCGACGAGGGTGATGTGCAGCTGACCGCCGGGAAGGACGAACCAGTCGTAGAGGTCGCCGCCGGTGGGGGAGTCCTGGTCGGTCGGCGAGTAGTGGACGGCCAGTTCGAGCCCCGGTACGGCGGGCGGGCCGGGCCGTAGCGCGTCTTCGAGTTCGCGGAAGATGACGGAATGCGCGCGGCGGAGTTGCTCGTCGCGCTGTTCGAGTTCGATGTACATGGCCAGCACGCCGCTGTTGGTTTCGGCGAGTTCGTGTTTGAGCTCCCGCTGTTCCTGCGCGAGCGCGTCGGCGCGGGCGATGAGCGCGAGGGTTTCCTCATCGGTGGCCTGGTCGTCGCCGGCCGGGACGGGATGCCGGACGGTTCCCGTGGGGAGGTGCCAGGTGAGGCTCGTGTCGTCTTCGGCGTCGGGCAGCAGCGGGAGGGTGTTGCGCCGCGGTCGTTCGACCGGGTGGGGGAGCCGGACGGTGACCGCGAGGAGGCCGTCGGTGGTGGTGGTTTCGAGCGTGACTTCCGTGCCCGTGCCGAAGGCCGGTTCGGCGAGCAGCGTCGCGGCCATGACGAGACGGGCGCGGTCTTCGACGGGGACGCCGGCTACGGCGCAGGCGGCGCGGAGGCGGCGGCGGAGCCGGGCGAGGTGTGGATGCATCAGCCGAGCTGGTCCGGGTGGAGGGCGATCATGGCGGCGTCGTCGCGGGGGTTGCGGTGACGGTGGGAGAGATCGGCGGCGAGAAGCAGCGCGTTCGACGGCTGCGTCGCGCTCGCCGGTGTGCGCCAGGTGTGGTCGACGCCGTCGGTGTGCAGCACGACGAGGTTGCCGGCGGTGAGCGCGGTGTGCCGGACTTGAGCGGCGGGCAGGGCGTAGCCGACGACACCGGGGATGCTGAGCAGCAGTCGCGACCGGCCGTCCCCGCTGATCGTCGTGCCGCTGACGTTGCCGACTCCGCAGAATTCGAGCCTGCCCGCCGCGATCCGGGCGAGCGCGACGGCGGCGCCGCGGGTGGTGCGCAGGGCGCGGTGCATGGTCGCCAGCTGATGGGGGAACGGGCGGTCGGGGTTCTGACGGAACACGCGGATCGCCGTGTCGGCGGCTTCGGCGGCGTCGGGCCCGTGCCCGAGGCCGTCGACGACGACCGCGGCCCAGCCGCCGGTCAGTTCGGCGAGGGCGATGGCGTCGCCGCAGTGGTCTTCCCCGTCGCGGGGGAGGCAGAAATGCCCGACCGCGGCGGCGGGTCCGGCCGGTGTCCCGGGGAGGAGGATCCGGGCCGCGGCGAGGGTGCCGGACCGGGGCGCCGAGCGGATCCGGAAGACGGTGGCCATCCTGCCGACCGCGCCGAGGCCGGTGCCGAGCGTGCCGGTGGTGGTGTTGCCGTCGAGCAGCCAATGTCCGACGTCGGCCATCCCCGGGCCGTCGTCGGCGGCAAGGACGTCGATGCCGAGCCCGATCGCGGGCCGCTGCACGACGATCGAACCGTTGATCGCGTGCCGGTCGAGGTTCCCCGCCAGCTCGGAGGTCACGACGGCCGCGCGTTCGGTGAGCACCGAGGGCAGCCCGCCTGCCCGCCCGGTCTCACGGGCGGTCCGTGCGGCGGCGTAGACGGCGCTGGCGTGGTCGACGCGCAGGTGGCGCGAGGGCGGGGGAACCACGATGCCGGTCATGGCTTCCAGCGCGTGATCGTGATGGTCGTGCCGCGGCCGGGGGCGGTGTCGATGGTGAATTCGTCGACGAGGCGGCGTGTGCCGCCGAGGCCGTGCCCGAGCCCGGCGCCGGTGCTGAAGCCGTCGGTCATCGCCTGGTCGACGTCGGCGATGCCGGGCCCGTCGTCCCGGACGCGCAGCCGCAACCCGATCCGGCCGCGGTCGTCGCGGAGCACGGTGATCGTCATGGTTCCGCCGCCACCGTGGATGTAGGCGTTGCGGACCAGTTCGCTGGCCGCGGTGACGATCTTCGTCTGGTCGACGATGGAGAACCCCGCGGCGACCGCGCTGGACCGCACGGCGTGCCGGGCGGTGAGCAGATCCTCTTCGGCGCGGACGGCGTGTTCGAGGGGCGGAACGTCGCGTCCGGGGTCGGTGAGTTCGTCAGGGAGCATGAGGCGCCTCGGCGGGGCGGCGCCAGCCCAGCAGTTCCATCGCCTGTTCCGCGTTGAGCGCGGTCCGGACGCCGGTGAGCTGGAGCCCTAGTTCGGACAGCGTGATCGCGACCGCGGGGCGCATCCCGGCGACGATCATCGTGGCGCCGAGCAGGCGTCCGGTGTCGGCGAGCTGCATCAGGACCCGCGCGACGAAGGAGTCGATGATCTCCAGCCGTGAGATGTCGATGATGACGCCGCGGATGCCTTCGTCGGAGATGCGGGTGGTGAGCTCTTCGGTGAACCGCAGGGCGGTCTTGTCGTCCAGGTCGCTGAGCAGGCCGGTGAGCAGGATGTCGCCGAGCCGCAGGATCGGCAGTCCCGCCTCGGCGCTCACTCCGTCACCGCGCCCGCGTGGGTGCTGTCGCCGATGAGCCGCATCGCGGTGGCCAGCGCGTCGGCGAGGGAGCCGCGGGTGACGATATGCGACAGGTCGATGCCCAGCTGGGTGATGGTCTGCGCGATCGACGGCCGGATGCCGCTGACGACGCATTCCGCGCCCATGAGCCGGACCGCGCTGACGGTCTGCAACAGGTGCTGGGCCACCGCGGTGTCGACGGTCGGCACGCCGGTGATGTCGATGATCGCGACCCGGGCTTCGTGGGTCTGGATCGCCTCGAGGAGGTTGTTCATCACGACCTGCGTGCGCGCGCTGTCGAGGGTGCCGATCAGCGGCACCGCCAGCACGTGCCGCCACAGCCGCACGACCGGGGTGGACAGTTCGAGCATCTGGTGGTGCTGCTGGCGAATGATCTGTTCGCGCCCGGTGGCGTAGACCGCGAAGGTCAGCATGCCGGCGCTGTCGAGCAGTTCGCTGACCAGCAGCGCCGCCCGGTAGCGCAGTTCCGCGTCGTCGGTGTGCCGCTCGACGGCGGCCAGCATCATGCGTTTGAGCGACAGGATCGCCATGGCGGTGGCCGACGGTTCGGCGCCCGCGCGAGCCCGGCGCTCCGACAGCGAAGTCAGCGCGTCACGGACCGCGCCGTCCCGCGCCACGATCCGGTCGGCGGGCATCGTCGTGCCCAGTGCGGCACGCAGCGCTTCCAGCAGTTCGGCGGCCTCGCGGCGGAGATCCTGCTCGGTGTGCGCCACGGCGGGCGGCTCGAGCTGCCGATGGACCCATTCGCCCACCAGCGTGGCGTGGTCGTCGTCGAGGGCCCGCGTCAGCAGCTCCCGAACGGGGGCATCGTCCGTCCCCAGCACCGTTGTCCTCCTGCGGTTTGGGGCGCGCTCTGCTGTACGCCGGTGAACTATTGTCATATGACAACAGTTGAGAGAGTACCCCCGCAATAGCGGGGCCTCACGGCGCCCCGCGGCCGACCTCGTCCCCGGTGCCGGCGGCGTGGTATTCCCGCAGTCCGGCGGCCAGCGCGGCCCTCCCGGCGGGGGTCATCTTGTCGAGTACCGCCTCGACGTTCTCCCGCCGCCGGGCGCGGATCTCCCGCAGGTACCCGCGCCCGCGCTCGCTCAACCGCAACATGAGTTCGCGGCGGCTGCGGGTGCTCGGCAGGCGTTCGAGGAAACCGACCGCTTCGAGCCGGTCGCAGAGACGGCTCACCAGTGGCGGGGTCGAGCCGAGCAACTCGGCCAGGGTGCGCAGGTTCAGCCCGTCGTGGTGGTCCAGGGCGATCACCGCGCGCAGCTGGGCGGTGGACAGCGGCCGCGGAGAGACGTCCTGCATCCGCTCGACCACGAGCTCGACGAGGCCGGGCAGGTCGAACACCGCAGCCGTCCCGTCCGGGGTTGGCTGCTCGCGGGACCGATCCACGGTGTCCACTCTGGCATCCTTATGCTCGTTCCTGCAGCACAGCTCGCGCGAATCGCCGTAGACCGGCACGCCGGGGCGGCGCAGACTCAACAGACTCAACGTGTGCCTGCCCGGTGCGCGATCCGGTGAGCGGGAGGCGGGGCGTTGGACAGATCCCTGGCGGTGGAGCGTCTTTTGCGGGACGTCCCTCCTCACGACCTGCCCGCCGCCCTGCGCTCGGCGCTTTCCGAGCATTTCGGGGCGCGGGCGGTCGAGCTGCTGATGGCCGATTACGCCCTCACCGAGCTGTGCCGGGTGAGCACGCTGCCCTACACGTCGGACCCGATCCCGGTCGAGGGCACGACGCCGGGGGCGGCCTTCGTCACGCAGGCCGCCACGTTCGGCCACGACGGCGCGAGCGTGACCGGGTACCTGCCGGTCAGCGTCCGCGGTGACCGGCTCGGGATCCTCGCGGTGACCCTACCCGAGGAGCCGGAACCACCGGTGTGGGCCGAACTCGAGCGGTTCGCCGAAGCGCTGGCGCACGAACTGTTCGTCGCCGACCGCGACACCGATCTCTACATCCAGGCCCGGCGTTCCTCCCGGCTGACGCTGGCCGCGGAGATGCAATGGCAGCTCCTGCCCGGCCGGGCCTGCACGCGCGCCGAATTCGCGCTGGGCGGCCAGCTCGAACCCGCGTACGCCATCTACGGCGACTGCTTCGACTGGTCCGCCTCCGCCCACAAACTCGCCGTCACGCTCATCAACGGCATGGGGGAGGGCAGCGAAGCCGCGCTGCTGACCAATCTCGCCGTCAACGCGCTGCGCAACGCCCGCCGCGCCGGAGTCGCCCTCGACGCCCAGGCCGAACTCGCCGACCAGGCGCTCTACGCGCACTATCGCGGCGCCCAGCACGTCTCGGCATTGCTGCTGGAGTTCGACCTCGCCACCGGAACGGCCGACGTCGTCGACGCGGGATCGCCGCGCTTGTGGCGGCTGCGGGACGGAAAAGCCGAGCAGGTCCACTTCGACGAACAGCTGCCGCTCGGCACGTTCGAGGACACGCTCTACACCGCCCAGCGATTCCAGGCCGTCGACGGAGACCGGTTCGTGTTCGTCAGCGACGGCGTCTACGACGCGGCCGGGCCACACGGTGAACGCTACGGGGAACGCGAACTCGCCGAGGCGGTCGTCGCGACCGCCGAGCTGCCCGCCGCTCACGTCCCGGGCTCCGTGCTGAGGGAACTCACCACCCGCCGCCACGGCGAGCAGGCCGAAGACGACGCGATGGTGGTGTGCCTCGACTGGTTCGGGCCGACTCCGCTTTCGGGCCCGGGTCCGAGTCCCGCCGTCTCGGTGGGGGCGCGCTAGGGCGGTCCGGTCAGGACGCCGTGTTCTGGCGGAGCGCGGCAGGCCGCCACACCATGGCCACCCGCGTGCCGTGCGCACCGGTGTCGATGGTCATCTGGTCGGTGACCTCGTCGATCAGGCTCAGGCCACGGCCACCGGAAACGGGCTTGTCCGTACGCGACCGCGCCGCGGGAATGCCGTCCCCCGTATCGGTCACCGTGACCGTGATCGCATCACCCGCCCAGTCGGCGTAAAGGCGGACCCAGCCTCGCCTGCCGGGGTAGGCGTGCACCGCCGTGTTGGCCATCGCCTCGTACGTGGCGATGGTGATGTCGTACTTGCTGTTCGCGTCGATGGGCAACGCGTCCAGCCAGTCCCTCAGTTTCCGGCGGAGCAGGGCGGCTTCGCCTGCCTGTGCCGGAACGAGCTCCTCGAAAGCCGACCTCACGGCGGTGTCGATCGGTGCGCCCAGGACGGCTCCGGACTCCGTATCAGCCACGTCGGCGTCGGAGTCGCTCCTCTCCATGCTCGGGTCTGGAGTATGTCGATACACGATCTACTCCTTCCTCGTCGACAGCGCCCCATGGCCGCCGGCGTCATGGCACTGGATACCCACGATGTCCATTTCCTATTCGCGAAGTGTGTCAAGAGGTCTCGTCGGTGGAGAGCAGATCGTGCTCGTCGACGGCGGACCGGGCAAGGGTCTTGTAGCCGGTCCCGGTCCACCGACATCACCACGCCTCGCCCCCGTTCGGGGTGCGGGACGGCGAATTCACCGCCTGTCGTCGGTTGCCTCTCGGCGACACCGAAATCCCAGGTGTCGCAGTTCCCGCAGAGCTCGGGCAGCTGTTCGCCGAAATAGCCGAGCAGGTACCGGCGACGGCATCCCATGGTCTCGGCATAGCCGCGGACCATGTCGATACGCGAGCGGACCAGGCGCTGATGCCGCTCGGCCACCTCGACACCCCTGCTGAGCCGCCTGCTCGGGCGGGAGGCCGGAATCGAGGTACTCCAGCCGTCCATCGGCGGTGGTACCGACCGCCCGGCTTCCTCGAGGAGATTCACCGCCTTGGTCCGCCGGGCCGCTCGCCGGTGAGCTCGGACTCCCACTCCGCACGGAAAACGTGGCCGGCGTGCGACCTCAGCCTTGGAGGACCTCGGTTCCCGCCCGGACGCGGTGCGGCTCGAGAAGGGCGCGCTGTTCCCCGGCCCGCTCGATCAGCCGCGCGAAGTCGACGCCGGGCAGGCGCGAGCGCAGTCCCGCGAGGCGGTCCAGCGTTTCCCACAACTGCTTCTTGCCCTCGATACCCATGATCAGGAATTCGAGTTCTTCGAAGCGGCTCAACGGGGAATAGCTCCTCAGCCGTCCGTTGGGCTTGAGTCGACCTGCGCGCTCCGCCAGCGCGGTCAGCGTGCTCTTGACGGGATTCCGCCGGATTCCCAGTTCGCGCATGATGTCCCGGAAGGTCTCGACGTCTTCGGCGATGCCCGACGCGACGCGGGTCAATGCCTCACCGACTTCGGTGCCCTGATTCGCCTTCCGGGACCGGCGAGCCAGTTCCCGCCAGGCGACGCCCATCGCGAGCTGGTCGTTGAGGTAGATGCTCAGGAATCTGTCCATGCCACCGGGTACCCCGCGCCCACGGCACGAACCCGGATCAGTCGCGCGCGAGCGAGGGAGCCGATCGGGAAAGCAGTACACCGATCACCACCAGGAAGACGCCGAGCAGCAGGAAACCGAGGTCGTACGCCAGCTGGCCGGGACCGGCGCGGACGTGGTGCACGCCGAGGATCAGATGGTCGACGGTGCCCTCGACGAGGTTGAACACGCCCCAGCCGACCGCCAGCCCACCCCAGAGCCTCCGGGGAGCCAGGCGATCACCCCGGTTCAGCAGCACCACACCGAGGACCACGAAGATCAAGCACAGCAGGTGGAACAACCCGTCACCCACCATGTTGAGATGCAGGTTCGCGGGGGTGACCGGGGGATACCAGCTCGAGAGCAGGTGATGCCAGCCCAGGATCTGATGGGCGAAGATACCGTCGACGAAGCCGCCGAGACCCAGCCCCAGCAGTACTGCCGCCCGGTTCACGACGACGCTCGTTCCGGCCGTTTTCCTCGCAGACGGTGGCGTGGTTCGGGGATGGATCCCATGATTTCGAGGTCGATCTCCGCGGCGACGGCGTTGGTTTCCGGCATGGCGCCGCATACCCGGGCTTGGTGCCGCGCAAACGAAACCACTGCCTCGCCTCGCGGCCGAAGTCGCGTGATCGGAGACGGATCTCGCGTGACTGGAGACGGATCTCGCGTGCTTGGAAGCGGAACTCGCACCCTCCGTGTCATCCGTCCCGAGACACGCGAGATCCGGCTCCAAGCACAGAGACAGGACTAGCTTGTAGTCCTATCTAGGTAGGACTGCTACATTGCTCGACGTGGATCAGGACCGGCGAGGCCAGTGGCTGCGGGGGGTGCTGGCGCCGTGCGTGCTGGCGCTGGTCGCCGAGCGCGAGTCCTACGGCTACGAGCTGGCCCAGTCGCTCGACGCCGCCGGGCTGGGCCCCATCCAGGGCGGCACGCTGTATCCGGTGCTGCTGCGGTTGCAGCGGTTCGGCCTGGTCACCGCGAGCTGGCGGGACGGGACGGCCGGGCCCGCGCGCAAGTACTACCGGATCACCGCGAAAGGCCGGGAAACACTGCGGCACGCCACCTCCGACTGGCAGGAGTTCTCCGCCGGGGTGGCCTCGATCTTGCGGGAGGGAAGATGAACCACGACGGATGGCTTTCCGCGCTGACGCACGAACTGCGTCGCCGGGGCGTCGGCGGGGACGCGGCGCGGCAAGTGGTCGCGGAGGCGGCCGTGCATCTGCGGGAAAGCGGCGGAGACCCGATCCGGGTCTTCGGGCCGCCCGCCGCGTACGCCTCGGCCGTGGCCGACAGTGTGGGACGTCCCCGGCGTCGGCCGGGCGAAGTGCTGCTGGAAGCCAGGGGTATCACGAAGAAATACGGCAGGCGGACGGTGCTGGACGGTGTCGACCTCGTGGTGCGCTCGGGCGAGATCGCCGCGGTGATCGGGGCGAACGGCTGTGGCAAGAGCACGTTCCTGAGTATCTGCGCCGGGATCACCGGCCCGGACAAGGGCGAGGTCCGCGTGCGCGGTTCACTCGGCTACTGCCCGCAGGACGGTGGCACGGCGGATTTCCTCGACGCGGGTGAGCATTTCGTGCTGATCGGCGCCGGGCGCGGGATGGCCCGCGAAGAGTCGGCACGGATCGGCGCCGCCCGCGCCGCGGCGCTGGACTGGACGCCCGGACGCGGCACGCAGGCCCGGCACCTTTCCGGTGGGACCAGGCAGAAACTGAACCTCGTGCTCGCCGGGCTCGGCGACCCGGACGTGCTGCTGCTCGACGAGCCCTATCAGGGTTTCGACAAGGGCACGTACCTCGACTTCTGGCATCAGGTCTGGCAGTGGCGCGAGGCAGGCAAGGCGATCGTGGTGGTGACCCACCTGCTGAACCAGCTGGACCGCGTCGACACCGTGCTCGAACTTTCCCCGGCCAGGAAGGCTGTCGCGTGAAGAAGATCCTGACGGTCGCCGAGATGTCGCTGCGCGAACTGCTGCGCCGCCGGTCGGTCCTGCTGATCCTCCTGCTGCTGCCGTTGGTGTTCTACTTGAGCAGGCGTGGTGACCACCTCGGACAGTCGATCCGCTTCGTCTGCCTCGGCCTCGGCTGGGCGTTGAGCACCGCCGCGCTGTTCGCGGGCAGCGCGAGCCGTGCCATGGAGCCTCGGCTGCGGCTTTCGGGTTACCGTTCCCACGACCTGTACCTCGGTCGTTTGAGTGCACTGTGGACGGTCGGGTTCCTGTTGTCCGCGCCGTACTTCGTGCTGATCCTCGTCGACCAGCACGACGTCCGGTACGGCTCGGTCGCCTTGGTCATGGTGCTGACGGTCGCCGTGTCGGCGCCGTTCGGGCTTTTGCTCAGTGCGGTGCTGCCCAGGGAACTCGAAGGCACGCTCGTGCTGCTGGCGGTCGTCGGTCTCCAGATGATGGCCGATCCGTCGAGCCTGATCGCGCGCTTGCTGCCGTTCTGGTCGAGCCGTGAGATCGGCACCTACGCCATCGACCACACGGACATCGGCTACCTGACCCGAGGTGTCGCGCACGGCGTGGCGGCCTTCGTGCTCCTGCTCGCCACGGTGGCCCTCGCGTCGGGGTTCCGCCTGCGTCGCCGTTCTCACCTCACGTTCGTCGGCGGCCGCTGATACCTTGCAGCCCATGTCAGAGTCCAACTCCACTGAGGACAGCCAAGGCGCCGCTCCACCGCGCCGGTCCGGCAAGCGCATCGCCGGCGGCATCTTCCTGATCCTCGCCTCGATCGCGTTGTTCTACGTCGGGGTCGACGCGATCGCCGATCCGGACGCCGTGGTCGCCCGTTCCTCGAAGTCGGCGCGCAGCCCGGACACCGACGCAGAGGCGAAGATCGGCGGCTTCATACTTATCATGTTCGGGATTTCGGTGCTGGGCTTCGGCATCGGGATGATCGCTTCGAAGGGGCCCCTCTTCGCGAAGAGAGCCGAGTGATCCTCAGAGACCGGCCTCGACCTTGGACGGGTGCGTAGCCAGCGGCGTGACCGCGATGTCCATGTACGGGAACAACGGCAGACCGGACAGCAGCGTGTGCAGCTCGTCGTGGTCGGCGACGTCCAGGATCGAAAAGTTCGCGTACTCGCCCGCGATCCGCCACAGCTGCGGCCACTTGCCTTCGCGCTGAAGCTTTTGGCTGTACGCCTTTTCGCGCGTGACGAGGTCGGCCCGCTCCACCGGATCGAGATCCGGCGGCAGGCGAACGTCCATGCGCACGTGGTAGAGCATCGGTCACTCCAAAAGGGACACTGGTCAGGAACGTTCGGGGTCGAGGACGAAGCCGTACTCGACGGTCTCGCCATGGCCTGACGGGCGCGGGTCGAGCACCAGTTCCGGTTTGACCGCCGAAGCGATGTCGTCGTCGTTGTGCTCGTCGCCGGGGAAGTACAGCTGGGCGGTGAGCAGCTCGTGCCCCGGGGCCGAGACCTTGACGTGCAGATGCGCCGGACGCCACGCGTGCCAGCCCGCCGCGGCGATGAGCTTGCCGCAGGAGCCGTCGGTCGGGATCTGGTACGGCGCCGGGCGCACGGTGTGGATCTCGAACCTGCCATCGGCGTCGGCGGTGAAGCTCGCGCGCAGGTTCCACTCCGGGATGCCCGGCGCGAACTGGGAGTAGAAGCCGTCCGCGTCGGCGTGCCACAGCTCGACCTTCGCCCCGCCCAGCGCCGTGCCGTCGGTGGAGGTGACCTGACCGGTCCAGACGAGCGGCGTACCGGGTTCGTCGTCCCGCATCGGGACCGAACCGTGAGCACCCTGCTCGGGCGCGCCGGGCACGTAGTACGGCCCCTCGATGGTGCCCTTGTTGCCCTCACGGTGCTCGGTGGCGACCTCTTCGACGACGTGCTCCACCCAGACGTCGAGGAACAGTGGCCACTCGCCGTCCTCGCCGACGCTGATCAGCCACGACTTGAGCGCGTTGTACTCGTCGTAGGTGACCTTGTGCTTCCGGATCGTGCCGTGCACGGCTTCCAGCACCTCGCGGGCCAGCAGGCTGACCCGCTCCTTCGGCGTTCCGGCGACGCCGGCGAACTTGTCGCTCTTGAACCGTTCGGTCGCGTTGGCACCGGACGCGGCCGCGGTGGCCGTCTCGGGGATGGCGGTCATGAATCCTCCTTGATTCGTAGTGGGCGTCAGTGGTCCTGGCGGTAGTTCCGGAGCTTCCCGGGATCGATTTCGGCACCGAGGCCGGCGCCGGGGCGGACGGTGAGTTCGCCATCGACGACACGCAACGGCTCGGTGAGCAGGTCGTCGCTCATGTCGAGGAAGTTCGAGAGTTCGCCGGGGCGGCGGGACGTCAGCTCGTAGGCCGAGCCGAACGCGACCGTGCACAGTGAACCGAGCTGGCCGTCGATCTGGTTGCCCATCACGACTTCGAGGCCGAGTCCTTCGGCGAGGTGGTGGGTGCGCTGCGAGCGAGTGAAGCCGGTGCGGGCGGTCTTGATGCTGATCGCGGTGGCGGAGCCGCCGAGGATCTCGCGGGTGACGTCGGCCGGGGTCACCGCGGATTCGTCGGCGATGAACGGCACGTCGAGCTGCCGCACGAGCCAGCGCCTGCCGAGGACGTCGTCGGCGGGGCACAGTTCCTCGGCGAAGAGCAGCCCGAGATCGGCCATCTCCCGCATCGCCCGAGCCGATTCGGCGGCGGTCCAGCCGCGGTTGCCGTCGACGTAGAGGTCGACGGCGTCGCCGAAGTGCTCCCGCAGCGCGCGCACGACGGCGGTGTCGAGCGATGCCGGACGACGGCCGACCTTGACCTTGAAGGTGGTGATGCCGTGGGTCTCCCGCATCCGCTCGGCCTCGGCGACCATCGCGGAAGGCTCGTCGAAGCCGAGCATGTGGGACACGCGCATGCGGTCGGTGTAGCCGCCGAGCAGTTCGGTGACCGACACGTCGAGGCTGCGGCCGAGCGCGTCCCAGATCGCCATGTCGATCGCGGATTTCGCGGTCGGATTGCCGACCGTGCGGGCGAGCCGGGTGTGCACCGTTTCGCGGTCGAGCAGGCTGAGGCCGACCACCTGCGGGGCGAACAGGGAGTCGATCACCGCGACGATCCCCGCCTGGGTCTCGCCGTAGGTGAACGGCCGCGGGGGCGCTTCGGCCACGCCGACGACGCCGTTGTCGGCGTGCACCCGCACGAGGACGTGCTCGGCGACGTGCACCTCGCCCGACGCGAATTTCAACGGCTTCCGGTACGGGATGGCGAACGGGATCGCCTCGACTCGCGTGATCTTCATCAGGTGCCCTCGGTGGTGGGAAAGACGTCGTTGAGCGCGTCGAGGACGGTCGTGACGAGCGGGGACGGAGTTTCGCGGTGCCAGGCCAGTGCCAGCTCCACGGTCGCCGCTCCGGCGAGGTCTCGGAACACGACACCGGCCAAAGGGAGCGCTCGGGCCGAAGCGGGCACCACGCCGACCCCCAGGCCGCCGGCGACCAGCGCCAGCAGGACCGCGGTCCCGGAGGCCTCGTGCAGCTGAGGGGGCGTGAGCCCCGCCTCCCGGCAGCTGCGGGCGACGGCGTCGTACACGACGGAGTTGCGCCGGTCGTAGGTCACGAGCGGTTCGGTCCGCAGCTCCGCCATCGCGACGACGGGTTCGGCGGCCAGCCGGTGGTCGGCGGGGACGGCGAGGACCAGCGGCTCGCGCTCGATCACCCGGAAGCCGATGTCGTCCCCGGTGACCGGCGGGCGGAGCACCCCGATCCCCAGCGTCCCCGTGCGCAGGCGCTCGCACTGCTCGGCGGTCAGGAGATCGGCGCGGATCTCCAGCTCCACGTCCGGCACCCGCTGGGCGAGCGCCCTGGCCAGCCGCGGCAGATGGGAGAACGCCGCGGTACCGGTGAACCCGACCCGGAGCAGGCCCCGTTTGCCCTCGCCGATCCGGCGGACACCGCGCACTCCCACGTCCAGCCCCGCGAGGACGCGCCGGGCTTCGGCCAGGAAGAACTCGCCCGCCGCTGTCACGCGGACCTGCCGGGTCGTCCGAGCCAGGAGGACGACGCCGAGTTCCTCCTCCAACTGACGGATGGTGTGCGAGAGCGCGGGCTGCGCGACGTGCAGCCGCTCGGCCGCCCGGCCGAAGTGACAGGTCTCGGCGACGGTGACGAAGTAGCGCAGGTGACGAAGTTCCATGAGATGCCTCCCTCCGTTGCCTCTGCCGCCGATCCGTTCACGGTACGAAGCGGACTCATCGAAGACAAAGACTTGGTTCCGGTCTATTGATAAACAGCGGTTATCAATCGCAGCATAGGTCAGGTTGGGTGGACGTGAGTGGCCGCCCGTCGCGAACCGTCCTTTTAGGACTTGGGGCGGTTCCGGTCATCGGACCTGGCCGGATTGATTCGTATGCCCGGATGAACTTTTCCGCCGCTCTCGTCGTTCCGCACGAATCGGTGACGCCGGTCACCGGCATAGCATCCCGGGAACTGCGGCCGACGCTTTCCCGGACACGAGGTGGAACATGGCGAAACTTTCCGAAATCGACGCCTGGTTGGAAGAGAACCTTTCCGCCCTGCTGGCCGAACACGGGGTTCCCGGCGCGGCCGTCGCGGTCCTCGCCGGCGGCGAGGTGATCGACCACGCGGCGGGCGTGCTGAACAAGGACACCGGTGTCGAGTCCACAGTGGATTCGGTGTTCCAGATCGGCTCGATCACGAAGGTGTGGACGACGACGCTGGCGATGCAGCTCGTCGACGAAGGCCTCCTCGACCTCGACAAGCCGGTCCGGAGCTACCTGCCGGAGTTCGTCCTCGCCGACGACGACGCGGCGTCGCGGATCACCGTCCGGCAGCTGACCTGCCACACGTCCGGTTTCGAAGGCGACATCTTCACCGACACCGGCGTGGGCGACGACTGCGTGGAGAAGCTGGTCGCGACGCTGTCCGACGTGCCCCAGTTGTTCCCGCCGGGGGAGATGTTCTCCTACAACAACGCCGCCTACTGCGTGCTCGGCCGCGTCGTCGAGGTGCTGCGGGGCAAGTCCTACGACGACTGCCTGCGTGACCATCTCTTCGCCCCGCTGGGACTGACGCACGCGGCCGCCGGGCCGTACGACGCGATCCGGTACCGCGCCGCGATCGGGCATCTCGCGCCGTCGCCCGGCGACGAACCGCGGCCCGCCGGAGTCTGGGCACTGGCCCGGTCGAACGCCCCCGCCGGATCGATGCTCTCGATGCGCCCGCGCGACCTGCTCACCTTCACGCGGATGCACCTGTCCGAAGGCAGGGCCGACGACGGCACCCAGGTGCTCCGGCCGGAAACCGTGCGATCGATGTGGGAGCGCCAGGTCGAGCTGCCCGACCTCGGCCTGCTGGGCGGCGCATGGGGTCTCGGCTGGATGCTCTTCGACTGGCCGGGAGGCCCGGTGATCGGCCACGACGGCGGCACCATCGGCCAGTCGGCCTTCCTGCGGGTGGTCCCGGGCCGCAACGTCGCGGTCGCCCTGCTGACCAACGGCGGCCGTCCGCTCCACCTGTACGCGGACATCTTCCGGAAGGTGCTGGGCGACCTCGCCGACGTCGAGGTCCCCGCCCTGCCGGAGCCGAACGCGGCGGCGGCCCCGGCCCATCCGTCCCGGTACGTCGGCGAGTACTCGTCGCGGGTGGCCGACACCGTGGTCAGCCAGGACGACGAGGGCAAGCTGTGGATCGAGCGTGTTCCGAAGGGGGTCATGGCCGCTACGGGCGGGGAAGCCGAGAAGACGGAGTTGCTGGCCTACAAGGACGACACGCTCGTCGCGGCCTACAAGACGCTGCCCGGCCTGCACATGCCGCACGCGTTCGTCGGCGACGACGGCAACGGCCGGGCGCTGTACCTCCACACCGGGCGCGCCGACCGGCGGGTGAGCCGGTGAGCCGGATCGCCGACGAGATCGAGGCGGTCTTCGCGGCCGCCGGGGCGCGGGGATTCGTGCACGCGCGGGAGGTCGGCGTCTCCGACGGACCCGAAGTCGCCGTGGGCGCGGACGATCCGGTCGTGCTCGCGTCGGTGTTCAAGATCCCGGTCGCCCTCGCCTACGCCAGGGAAGTGGTGGCCGGGCGGCTGGACGAGACCGAGCGGACCCGGGTCACCGCCCGGTACCGGATCGGGGGGATCGGCACCGCGGGCTGTGCGGACGACGTCGAGATGAGCTGGCGCGACCTGGCCCATTTCATGCTGACGATGAGCGACAACGCCGCGACCGACCTCGTCTACCACCGGGTCGGGCAGAAGGCCGTCGACCGAGTGCTCGCCGATCTCGGGCTCGCCAGGACACGGTTGATCGGCTGCTGCGAGGACCTCTTCGCGTCGGTGATCGCCGATCTCGGCGCGAAACCGGACGACGATCTGGAAGCCGTCTTCGCCGCCGCCACGCCCGAACAGCTGTGGAAGCTCTCGGTACTCGACCCGGAACGTACGACGTCGTCGACCCCGCGGGAGATCACCGCGCTGCTGGACGCGCTCTGGACCGACCGCGCGGGTGACCCGGCCGCCTGTGAACGCGTGCGGAGGATCATGGCCCAGCAGATCTGGCCGCACCGGATGTCGTCCGGATTCCCCGCCGGCGTGGCGGTCGCGGCCAAGACCGGGACGCTTCCCGCCGTCCGCAACGAAGCGGGTGTCGTGTCCGATGTGGACGGTCTTCGGTACGCCGTCGCGGTGTTCACCCGCGCCGAATCCCTCGCCGACCGCCTGCCCGCGGTCGACGCCTCGATCGGCACGGCGGCGCGCCTTGCCGTGGACCACCTTCGCGCCCTTTCCGTCAAACCGTAGGAGAACCGCATGAAGACAGCTCGGCTCACCGCCGCCATGGCGGGCGTGGTGGCCTTGACCGTGAGCGCGTGCGGGGGGACGTCGCAATCCGGGGAGGACCGGACCGCGAACCAGAAACTGACCGACGGCAAGACCTTCACGATGGGCCTTCCGACCGATCCGGGGACGCTCGACCCGGCCGTCACCGTGCTGTCGATCGCCCGGCAGATCGGCCGGTTCCTCTACGACGGCCTGATCCACCTCGATTCCGCGGGCAAGCCGGTGGCGGGGCTGGCGGAGAAGTGGGAGGCCACGACGACCACGGCGAACTTCACCCTGCGCGACGGGGTGAAATGCGCGGACGGTTCACCGCTGACCGCACGGGACGTGGCCGCGAACATCAACCACGTCGGCGATCCGGCGACCAAGTCCCCGCTGACCGGCGTCAGTGTCAAAGCGGGGACGAAGGCGGTCGCCGACGACGCCGCCAGGACCGTCACGGTCACCAGCGGGGCACCGGATTCGTTCCTGTTGCGCAACGTGGCGGCCGTGCCGATCGTCTGCGCCAAGGGGATGGCGGACCGGGCGTCCGTCGCGAAGGGACAGCACGGCACCGGCATGTTCACCATGACCGAGATCGTGCCGAACGACCACTACACCCTCACCCGGCGCAAGGACTACACCTGGGGCCCCGGTGACTGGAAGAGCGAACAGCAGGGCCTGCCCGAAAAAGTGGTCTTCCGGGTCGTGCCGAACATGACGACGACGGCGAACCTGCTGCTGTCCGGGGAGCTCAGCGCCGCGCAAGTGACCGGACAGGACCAGCAGCGGTTGCGGTCGCAGAAGCTGTTCCACGCCGACATCGTCGTGCCGATGGGGGAGATCTTCTTCAACCAGGCACCCGGCAGGCCCGGTCAGGACCAGGCGGTGCGCCGGGCGCTGACCCAGGCGCTCGATTTCGGCCAGATCGGCAAGGTGCTCACCACCGGCAACGGGCAGCCCGCCAAGGGACTCGTCACCGGAGAACCCTTGGCGTGCCCGGGTGATTCGATCAACGGCAAGCTGCCCGCCTTCGACGTCGCCGCGGCGAAGTCCGGGCTCGACGCCGCGGGCTGGACGCCCGGCCCGGACGGAGTGCGGACCAAGAACGGCAAGCGGCTCGCCCTCACCGTCGTCTACGGCACCCAGGTCGGGCCGACGATGGTCTCGGCCGCGGAGCTGGTCCTGCAGTCCTGGAAGAACATCGGGGTCGAGGCCACGATCAAGGCCGTCGACGGTCCCGGTACCAGCCAGGTGCTGTTCGGCACCGGTGACTGGGAGGTGTCGCTGGCACCGCTGGGCTTCGTCCTGCCCAGCCAGGCCGTTCCGTTCGCCTCCGGCGCGAAACCGCCGGAGGGCACGAATTTCGCGCATATCGAGAATCCCCGGTACACCGAGCTCGTGGGCAAGGCGTCGGCGCAGGCGGGCGAATCCGGTTGCGGGGACTGGCTGGCCGCCGAATCCGCGCTGTTCGAACGACTCGACGTGGTGCCGTTCGTGAATTCGACCATCCCGACCTTCGCGAACGGTGCGCGGTTCGAGATGAACCAAGGCCAGATCCTGCCGTCGTCGATCCGGATGTACTCCTGATGACGAGCGCCGTCGCGACGGCAGGCCCGCGGAGCAGTCCTTGGCTGTCGTTCGGGATCCGCCGCCTCGGCCGGTTCGCGGTCTCGCTGTGGGTGCTGGTCACCACGGCGTTCCTGATGATCCAGCTGATCCCCGGCGATCCGGTCCGCGCGGCGCTCGGGCTGACCGCGCCCGCCGAGCTGGTGAACGCCCGGCGGGCCGCGCTCGGCCTCGACGACCCGCTGTGGAAGCAGTATGTCGACTATCTCGCCGGTCTCTTCTCGGGCGACTGGGGTACGTCGATGACCACCGGGGTGCCGGTCGCGGACGTCATCGGCGACCGGCTCCCCGCGACCCTGGAGCTGGCGTTGCCCGCCTTCGTGGTGGTCATCGCGATCGCGATCCCGCTGGGCCTGCTGTTCGCCGTGCTGACCCGGGGCGGCCGCCGTCGCGGCGGGGAACTGGCGTTCACCTCGACGACGGTCCTGCTGGCCGCGATCCCGGAGTTCCTGGTCGCGGTGGCACTGGTGGCGTTCTTCGCGGTCCAGCTGGGTTGGTTCCCGGTGGCGGGCAGCGAGGGTCCGGGCGCGCTAGTGCTCCCGGTGATCGCGCTGGCGCTCGGTCCGGCGTCGGTCCTCGCCCGCATCGTCCGTGTGGAAACACTTTCCGTACTGGGCAACGACTTCATCCGCACGGCGCGGGCGAAACGGTTGCCCGCGCGGCTGGTGTACCTGCGGCACGCGTTGCCCAACGCGGTGACCGCGACCCTCACCATGGGCGGGCTGATGCTGACCGGGATGGTGGCGGGAACCGTCCTGGTCGAGAACGTGTTCGCCTGGCCGGGGCTCGGTTCCACCATCGCGCAGTCGATCCTGCAGAAGGACTACCCGCAGGTGCAGGGAATCGTGCTCGTCTACGGCATCGGTGTGCTGCTGGTGAACCTGACGGTGGACGTGCTGCTGGCCGTCCTCGATCCGCGTTCGACGATCCGGGAGAACTGAGATGGCGAATCCGCGCGGAGCGAAATGGCTCGGGGCGCTGCGCACACCGCTGGGCGCGTGCTCGGCCGCACTGCTGGCACTGGTGATCGTGCTCGCGGTGCTGGCCCCGATCCTGTGGCACGACAAGGCTTTCGAGATCGACACGAACGCGATCGGCCAAGGACCGTCGGCGGCGCATTGGCTGGGCACCGACGACCTCGGCCGCGACATCCTCTACCGCGTGCTGGTGGCGACCAGGCTGTCGATCGTGCTGGCGTTGCTCGCCACGGTGATCGGGGTGGTGACCGGGCTCGTGCTCGGCACACTGCCCTCGGTGCTGCCGCGTCCGCTCGCCCGGCTGGTGATCGCGGCGGTCAACATCGCGGTCGCCTTTCCCGGGCTGCTGCTGGTGTTGTTCTTCTCGGTCATCTTCGGTGTCGGGACGCACGGCGCGGTGCTGGCGGTCGGTTTCGCCCTGGCCCCGTCGTTCGCGCGGCTGGCGCAGACGATGGCCGCTTCGGTGGCGGGACGGGATTTCGTCGCGGCGGCCAGGATCTCCGGTGTCGGCCGGATCCGGTTGCTGTTCCGGCACATCCTGCCCAACATCGGCGAACCGCTGGTGGTCAACGCGACCATCGGCGCGGGCGGGGCACTGCTCGCCTTCGCCGGTTTGTCGTTCCTCGGCATCGGTGTGCAGGCCCCCGAATACGACTGGGGGCGGATCCTCGGCGAAGGACTCAACGGCATCTACGTCAATCCGGCGGCGGCGCTGGCGCCCGGTGTCGCGGTCGTCCTCGCGGGGCTCGCCTTCAACCTGGTGGGGGAGACCGTCGCCGGGGTGATCGGTGTGCGCACCGGGCTGCGCAAGCTCGCACCGCGGCCGGTCGCTCCAGCCAGGGAAGACGCCGCCGAGAGTCGCGACGACGCCGTGCTGGTGGTGGAGAACCTCCAGGTCGCGTTCCCGAACCCGGCGGGCTGGACCGTTCCGGTGCGCGGGGTGGGTTTCACCGTCCGCGCCGGTGAGGCGATCGGTGTCGTCGGCGAGTCTGGCTCGGGGAAGAGCCTGACGGGGCTGGCGGTGTCGCGTCTGGTCGAAGCGCCGGCCGTGGTCACCGCGGACAGACTCGAATTCGCCGGGAAACCGCTGCTGACGACTCCGGAACGGGAGCTGCGCGGTCTGCTCGGCACGTCACTGGCGATGGTCTTCCAGGATCCGATGACCTCGTTCAACCCGACCAGGCGGATCGGCCGCCAATTGGCCGAAGTCGCCGAACAGCATCAGGGACTGCCGCGGGCCAAGGCCTTCGAGCGGGCCGTGGACCGGTTGCGCGCGGTGCGGATCCCCGCCGCCGAACGGCGGGCGCGGCAGTATCCGCACGAGTTCTCCGGCGGGATGCGGCAGCGCGCCATGATCGGCATGGGCCTGATGGGCGACCCGAAGCTCATCATCGCCGACGAGCCGACCACGGCGCTGGACGTCACCGTGCAGCGGCAGCTGCTGCGCCTGCTGGCGCGGACCAGGTCCGAACGGGACACGGCGATCGTTCTGATCAGCCACGACATCGCGGTCGTTTCGCAGACTTGCGAACGGATGCTTGTCATGTACGCGGGCCGGGTGGTGGAGGACCTGCCGACCGCCGGGACACCGCGGCATCCGTACACACGGGCCTTGCTGGCCGCGACGCTCGACCTCGAGACCGATCGTGACGCGCCGCTCGCGGTGATCCCCGGCCGCCCGCCGGAACCGGACCGTGTGCCGAACGGCTGCGCTTTCGCCGACCGGTGCCCGGCGGTGACCGATCGGTGCCGTCTCGAGGACCCGGTGCTGGAGCGCGTGGAACCCGGGCATCGCGTCGCTTGCTGGTATCCGGCGCCGCTTTCCCAGCCTGTCAAGGAAACCGTGACCGCCGGAGGTGCGGAGTGAGCGATCTCGTCTTCGACGCGGTGAGCGTGCGCTACGGTGGACGGCGCGGGCTCACCGCCGTCGACCGGGTCGGGCTGACCGTCCCTTCCGGACAGGTCGTGGGACTGGTCGGCGAATCTGGATCGGGGAAGTCGACGCTGGCCCGCGCCGCCGTCGGGCTCTCGCCGATCAGCGCCGGACGGGTTCTGCTGGGTGGCGTGGACGTCCGCGAACTGCCCCGCCGCCCGCCGTTGCAGATGGTGTTCCAGGATCCGTATTCCTCTTTGGACCCCCGGATGAGCATCGGGGAATCGATCACCGAAGCGATCCCGCACGGCGTCCTCTCCGGGCGCGCGGCACGCCGCGACGAGGTCGCCCGGCTGCTGGAGCTGGTCAACCTCGATCCCGAACGCGCCGTCCACCTGCCGGGGCGGCTTTCCGGCGGCCAGCGGCAACGGGTGGCGCTCGCCCGCGCGCTGGCCGGGCGGCCCGAGGTGCTGATCGCGGACGAGATCACCTCCGCGCTCGACGTCTCGGTGCAGGGCGCGGTGCTCAACCTCGTCCGGTCCGTGCAACGGCGGCTCGGCCTGTCGATGCTGTTCATCTCGCACAACCTCGCGGTGATCCGCTATCTCAGCGACATCGTCGCCGTGATGTACCTCGGCCGGATCGTCGAGGTCGGCCCGGCCGAACAGGTGCTCACGGATCCGCGGCATCCGTACACGCGTGACCTGCTCGCCGCGGCGCCGTCGGCGACCGCTTCGCTGCTCGGCACCGGCGCGGACGAGTCGACCGCCGACGCCGAGCCCGCCGACCCGCACCATCCGCCCGGCGGATGCCGGTACCACCCACGCTGCCCGGTCGGCCCGCTCGTGCGGGCCGACCGCGACCTTTGCCTCCAGGCGGATCCCGCCGACGGCGCGGCACACCGGCGTCACTCGGCGGCCTGCCACTTCAGCGACAACGAGCTCACGACCTCCAGAGGAGCAAGCGCATCATGACCCGACGTCTCGGTCTCGACGACCTGTACGACATCGCCGTCCCCAGCCAGCCTTCGCTGTCCCCGGACGGTGACCGGATCGTCTACGTCCTGCGCACCGCGGACCGTGACGAAGACCGGAACGTGAGCACGCTCTGGGAGGTCGGCGCGACCGACGGCGAAGCCCGGCGGCTCACCCGCGGAACCGCCGACATGACGCCGAAATGGGCGCCGGACGGCACGCGGATCGCGTTCCTCCGCGCCCAGGACGGGCCGCCGCAGGTGTGGTTCCTGCCGTCGTCGGGCGGGGAGGCCGAGCAGGTCACCGAACTCCCGCTCGGGGCGGGCGCCCCGGTCTGGAGTCCGGACGGCGGCAAGATCGCCTTCTCGGCCGCGGTCGACCTGGCCGGCGGAGAAGCCGCGCCGAACGCCCCGGTGGCGGCCGATCGGCTGGACTTCAAGGCCGACGGCGCCGGGCTGATCAAGACCGTCCGCAAGCATCTGCACGTCCTCGACGTCGCCACGCGCGAAGTCCGGCAGGTCACCTTCGGCGACTGGCACGCCAGTGATCCGGCCTGGTCGCCCGACGGCACGCACCTCGCCTTCTCGTCCGGGCAGGACGGCGACGCAGACTTGACCTTCCGTTCCGGTGCCTATGTGGTCGACGTGACCGCCAGGACCGCCGAGCCGCGGCTGATCGGCTCCGGTGAGGGCATGGCGGGCACGGTCGGCTGGTCCGCCGATGGTGCCGCGCTGCTGGTGGTGGGCCGGGCCGACACCCAGGTCGGTCATCTCGGGTTGTGGCGTGTCCCGCTCGACGGCGGGGCCCCGGTCGAGCTGACCGCGTCCCTGGACCGCAACGTGATGCCCGGTGGCCCCGGCTATCCGGGAGCCCTGCCGCAGCTGACGGAGGACGGCGCCGTGTTGTTCGGCGTCCGG
The DNA here is from genome assembly GCF_056435665.1 of Amycolatopsis sp. NPDC043887. Taxonomy (NCBI): domain Bacteria; kingdom Bacillati; phylum Actinomycetota; class Actinomycetes; order Pseudonocardiales; family Pseudonocardiaceae; genus Amycolatopsis; species Amycolatopsis sp. NPDC043887. Next base: position 223,062 of record NZ_JBWKEB010000006.1, on the reverse strand, counting down.
GACCGCGGCTGCACCCATCTGTACGAAGTGGACGGTGAGAGCTCGCGTGCGGTACTGGCGGGCGCGGATCGCGTGGTGTCCGGAATGGACATCGCGGCCGGGCGGGTCGTGGTCGTCATGGCCACCGGAGATTCGTTCGGCGAAGTCGCCGTCGTCGACCGGGCCACCGGCGCCGTCGACGTGCGCACGAAGCACGGCGCCTCCGTGGCCGAGGTCGAGCTTTTCCGCCACGAGGAGAGGGAATTCACCATTGGCGACGGCACCGTCGTCCACGGCTGGCTGCTGCGGGACCCGGCGCGATCCGGCGCCGCGCCACTGCTGCTCGACATCCACGGCGGACCGCACAACGCCTGGAACGGCGCCGCCGACTCGATCCATCTCTATCACCAGGCGCTCGTCGCGCGGGGCTGGGCGGTACTGCTGATCAACCCGCGGGGCAGCGACGGCTACGGCGAGGACTTCTACACCGCCGCCGTCGGCGGATGGGGTGTCGCCGACGCGGCGGACTTCCTCGAACCGTTGGATCACCTTGTCGCCGAAGGGATCGCCGACGCCGACCGGCTGGCCGTGGCGGGTTACAGCTACGGCGGCTTCATGACCTGTTACCTGACCAGCCGCGACAGCCGTTTCGCCGCCGCCGTCGCCGGTGGGGTGGTCAGCGACCTGACCAGCATGGGCGGCACGTCCGACGCCGGGCACTACCTCGCCGTCGGCGAACTCGGTGGTCCGGCGTGGGACAAGGCCAACGAGCGGTTCTCGCCGTTCGCCCAGGTCGAGCGGGTGCGAACGCCCACGCTCGTCATCCAGGGCGCGAAGGACGACCGGTGCCCGGTCGGGCAGGCCGAGCAGTGGTTCGGTGCCCTGCGCGCACGGGGCGTCCCGTCCCGGCTGGTGCTGTACCCGGACGCCTCGCACCTGTTCATCCTCGACGGGCCGCCGTCGCACCGGCTCGACTTCAACCGGCGTGTCCTCGGCTGGGTCGAGCAGTACACGGCGCCGGCCGACGGGCCTTCACGGGTGCCGATCGAGGCGGCGCACTGGCGGCGACGGCTGGCCGAACTGGCCCGCAAGCACCGCGTTCCCGGCGCGGCGCTCGGCATCGCCCGGATCGGTGATGGCACCGAGGTGCTCGCCTCCTATGGCGTGCTGAACACGAAGACGGGGGTCGAGGTCACCGACGACTCGGTGTTCCAGATCGGCTCGATCTCCAAGGTATGGACCGCGACCGTGGTGATGCGGCTGGTCGACGAAGGTCTCCTCGAACTGGACGCGCCGATCGCGGACGTCCTGCCGGAACTGCGGCTGGCCGATCCCGGTGTGGCCGGGAAAGTCACCATGCGGCACCTGCTGACGCACACCAGCGGTATCGACGGCGACGTCTTCACCGACACCGGCCGCGGCGACGACTGTCTCGAACGCTACGTCGAGATCCTCGACCAGGCCGCGCAGAACCATCCTCTCGGCGAGACGTTCTCCTACTGCAACTCGGGTTTCGTGGTCATGGGCCGGGTGATCGAGAAGCTCACCGGGCTGACCTGGGACGCGGCGATGCGCGAGAAACTGTTCGCCCCACTCGGTCTCACCCACACCGTGACCCTTCCCGAGGAGGCCTTGCTCTTCCGGGCGGCCGTCGGTCACGTCGCCAACGGAGACGAGGATCCGGCGCCGGCGCCCGTCTGGGGACTGCCCCGGAGCATGGGGCCCGCCGGGCTGATCACCGCCACCGCGAAGGACGTGCTCGGCTTCGCACGGCTGCACCTCACCGGCGGGCTGACCCCGGCGGGGGAACGGATCCTGACGACGGACTCGGCCACCGCGATGGCCGAGAAGCAGACCGACATCCCCGACAAGCATTCGCTCGGCGACTCGTGGGGGCTCGGCTGGATCCGTGACACCTGGAGCGGGCAGCGCGTCATCGGCCACGACGGCAACACGATCGGCCAGTCGGCGTTCCTCCGGCTCCTGCCCGACCAGGGGCTCGCCATCACGTTGCTCACCAACGGGGGCAACACCCGGGACCTGTACGTCGAGCTGTACCGGGAGATCGTCGCCGAACTCGCCGACGTGGCGATGCCGCGGCCGCTCGAACCGCCCGCGACTCCGGTCACCGTCGACGGATCGAGGCATGTGGGCGGCTACGAACGGGCAGGCGCGCGGATGGACGTGCTGGCGGCGGGGGAGGGGCTGCGGCTGCGGCAGACCGCCACCGGACCGCTCGCCGAACTCCTGGCGGAGAAGACGCAGGAGTTCGATCTGGTCCCGGTGACCGACTCGCTTTTCCTCTGCCGAGAGCCCGGGACGCGGACGTGGATGCCGGTCACCTTCTACACGCTGCCGACCGGGGAGCAGTACATGCACTACGGCGTGCGTGCGACGCCGAAGACGTCCTAGCCGCCCGTGATGCCCGTGAAGGCCTCCTTCACTACCTTCAGGGTAGGCAAGGAGGCCTTCACGGACAGGTCAGCTTTCGGCCTTGACGTACAGGCGCACGGTTCCGCCGCGATGGGTGCGGAAATAGTTCTGCAACTGCGCGCTGCTCGCGACGCATCCGGCGCTGGTGAAATCGTTCTCGCCCGTTCTGGGAAGTACGACGGAACATTGCGCGAGATAGCTGAACTTGTCCGGCCACAGCACGAAGAACGTCGCGGTTCCGGAACCCGTGCCGCCGTTGTTGCGGAAGACGGCGCTCATCGAGCAGGCGTTGTCGTTGCACGGTCCGTTCCACTGCGAGGAGCGGACCTGGAAATCGGGTCGTGCCGGTGGCGTCGTCCGGGCGGCCCGGGTGGCGGGCGCCTCCGCCGTGGTCCGCGCCGGTTCCCGGATCGGCCGCGACACGGTGGTCCGCGGCACGCTCGTGGCCGCGGCGAGCGGCCGTGAAGCCGACGTCTGGCTGGTGGGGGAGGGTGCGAGGCCCTTCAACGGATTGAACCCGGTCAGCGTATTGACGGCCGCCAGAATGGCGAAGACCCCACTGATCGTGCCGACGATGACGCCCCACTTCTTGTAGTCCGGCTCGTCATCGGTCTTCTTCGACTCGTCCCCCGACATCGCCCCATTCTACGGGCAGACCCCCTTGTGACGGAAAGAAGAATTCGCCGTTCTTAAGTCCGTGAAGGCCTCCTTCCCTACCGTCAGGGTAGGCAAGGAGGCCTTCACGGACTTCCCGCCCGACGCCGGAGCCATGATTCACCGGCCTTCTCCCGGGTACCCGAAGATCGAAAGCGGAACCGACGAGACAGGAGATACCGTGCACACTTCAACGCTCCGGCAGGTCACCGTGCGCGAAGGACCGTTCGCGTCGGTCTATTTCGACAACTCGCACGATACCGAGGACGCCGCCGCGCGACTGGACCTGCGCTGGCGGTCGATCCGCAAGCAGCTGGCCGACGAAGGCGCCGAGGAACGGACACTCAGCGCGCTCGACGCGGCCGTGACTGCCGCGCCGCCATCCGAAGGCAGGGCCGGGCGTGCCCTGGTCGCCGAGGGCGGGGAGATCGTGCTCGACGAGGAGCTCGTGGAGCCGCCGCTCCGTGAGGTCGTCCGGGTCGCGCCGCAGCCGTATCTGCTCCCGCTTCTGCGGCTTTCCCCGGCGGTCGTGCCGCATGTGGTGGTGGTCGTGGACAAGACGGGCGCCGATCTGTACGCGGTCGGCGAGGACGGTGCCGAGGAGCGGACCGTCGAGGGCGAGGACCACCCGGTGCACAAGGTGCGCGGCGGTGGCTCGGCCTACTGGAACATCCAGCATCGCGTGGAAGCCGTCGCGGAACGCAACGCCGCGGAGGTCGCGCGGGAGGCGGTCAAGCTCGCGGACACAGTCGGCGCCGAGGTGCTGGTGCTCGCGGGCGAAGTGCAGGCGCGGGCGCTGGTACGTGACGAACTCCCGCCGCGGGGGACGGCGAAGGTCGTCGAGCTCGAAGAAGGCGGCCGGGCGGACGGGAGCGCGCCCGAGGCGCTCGAAGCCGAGGTGCGGCGGGTGCTGGCGGAGCACGCGGAACGCCGTCGCCAGGACGTGATCGACCGGTTCCGCGCCGAACAGGGGCGCGACGGCGGGCTGGCGGTGGACGGGCTCGCGCGAACGACGGCGGCCCTGCGGTCGGCCGCCGTCGAGACGCTGCTGATCGACGGCGAGTCGCTGGCCGACCGGCTCGTCTGGGTCGCGGGCGACCCGACGCAGGTCGCGACCACGAAGGAGGATCTCGAACTGTCGGGGACCGGCGCGGAAGCTCTCACGCGGTGTCGCGCGGACGAAGCGCTTCCGGCGGCCGTGCTGGCCGAAGGCGCGGATCTCGTCCCCGTCAGCGGTGAGGGCCTGGCCGAGGGCGTCGGCGCGATCCTGAGGTTCGCGGTCTGATTTCAGCGCGCGCCGGTGCCGTCGCGTTCCTCGCGGCTGGCCCGGTCCGCGCGGTGAGGACGGCAGAACGTGCCCGACCTCACCACCGTTGTCTCCTCGGAGGGCGGGCGGTGGCCCTGCCGAATACCCTGGCTCGGTTTCGCCATGCCCCCGAGGAGCCCTTGTCACCCGAACGACGTAATGCTCAGGACGTGGCGACGGCGTCGCGTGCCTTCTCGCCGCCGGCGACCGCGCTTTCCCGCGCGCAGTGGGCGCAGCAGAAGAACCGGTCCTCCACCTGGATTCCGTGCCCGATGACGCGGCATCCGCAGTGTTCGCAGCTCGGCGCCAGCTGGTGGATCGCGCATTCGAAGGAGTCGAAGGTATGCCTCGCTCCTTCGACGGTCTGGATCTCGAACGTCTTCTCGTAGTCGTTTCCGCAGACTTCGCAGGTGGCCATCGGGGCTTCCTCCTCCAGTTCGGTGTTCATTTCTCGGCGAGCAAAGGGATCCGGCCACCGGCGAGGACGGCTTCGAGCCGGCCCGGGGCCGACAGCGTAGTCCTGGCGAACGAGCGGGCCGGAGTGCGCGCGTCAGCCATGTCGATGGGCTACCCGGCTCGGTTCTCCGGCAATCACGGCCGCGTACATGAATCGAGGCGAAAAGGGGTAATCACCAGGAGGTGATTCGTATGGAACGACCAGGTCCGATCCGCTGGATGCAGTACGTCTACGGACGGCGGCTGCCCGAGCGATACCGGGACTGGGTCCTGCACGACGCGACGGCGCGCACGTGGCTGCTGCGCTTCGCCGCCCGGATCTGTTTCGAGGCGCTGCCGTGGCTCGTGGCCGCGTTCGTGCTCCTGGTGACGCTGACGCCGTTGCCGGTGGCGCCGGTGCTGGGCGCGCTCGTGCTGAGCCTGTTCCTCGCGCTGTTCTTCACGATGACCAGCGCGGACGAACTGGCCGAGGTCCGGCTCGGCAAACACGGTTTTCCGCGCGGCACCGGCAAAGCGGTCCGGTCCGCCCGGGGAGGCTCGGGCAGCTGGCCCTGATCGGGCTAGCCCGGAGCCGGGTCGCCTGGCACTACCAGGCCGGATTCGTAGGCGAGCACGACGAGCTGCGCGCGATCGCGGGCGTGGAGTTTGGTCATGGCGCGGTTGACGTGGGTCTTCGCGGTCAGCGGGCTGATCACCATGCGGTCGGCGATTTCGTCGTTGGACAGGCCCCGAGCGACCAGGGTGACGGCTTCGCGTTCGCGGTTGGTCAGCTCCTTCAGCCCAGTGCCCGTGCCGGCGCCCGGCGGCAGGGTGACGTACCGGTCGATCAGCTTGCGGGTGATCGATGGCGCGAGCAGCGCGTCGCCACGTGCGGCCACGCGGACGGCGTGCAGGAAGTCTTCGGGTTCGATGTCCTTGACCAGGAATCCCGCCGCGCCCGCCCGCAGCGCGTCGAAGACGTACTCGTCCAGGCCGTAGTTGGTCAGGATGACGACGTGCACGCCGGATAGGGCCGGATCGGCGGCGATGCGCCGGGTCGCCTCGATGCCGTCGACGACGGGCATCTGGATGTCGATGAGCGCGATGTCGGGCAGGTGCTTCCTGGCGAGCGCCACGCCGTCGCTCCCGTCGGAGGCTTCGGCCACGACCTCGATGTCTTCCTCGACGTCGAGCAGCGCGCGGAAGCCGCTGCGGAGAAGCGGCTGATCGTCGACCAGCAGGACACGGATCATGCGGTTCGCTCAACGGGCAGTTCGGCCCGGACGGAGAAACCGCCCGAGTTTCGCGGTCCGGCGTGGAGACTGCCGCCCAGGGCGGTGACCCGTTCACGCATCCCCAGCAGTCCGACACCGGGCACCGGGGTGGCGTCCGGAGTGGCGCCGCCGTCGTCGTCGACCCGGATGGCGAGAGCGCCGGGGCGGTGGTCGATCCGGACGGACGCCGTCGTGGCCGCGGCGTGCCGGGCGATGTTGGTCAGCGATTCCTGGACGATCCGGTACGCGGTGCGGTCCACCGCCACGGGCAGGTCGTGCCGCCGCCCTTCGACGACGAGCGTCGCGTCCAGGCCGGTCGCCTTCGCGCGTTCCACCAGGTCGGGGATCCGGTCGAGCCCGTGCGGCGCATTCGTTCCCTCGTCACGCAGGGCTTCCAGGGTCGCCCGCAGTTCCCGGGACGCCTCACGACCGGCTTCCCGGATCGCCAGCAAGGATTCCGGCACCGGCTCACCCCGTTTGGTCGCCAGGTGGACGGCGACTTCGGCCTGCACCTTGATGACGGAGATCTGGTGGGTGAGCGAATCGTGCAGCTCCCGCGCGATGTGCAGGCGTTCCTCGTCGGCCCGGCGCCGCGCAGTCTCTTCGCGGGTGCGTTCGGCCTCGTCGGCCCGCCGTTCTGCCTGGCGCATCGCCTCACCCGCCGCTCCGGCGGCGATCAGCCAGGCCAGCTGAAGCGCGTCCCGGCTCTGTGCGAGTGCCTCGCTCACGGTGACGGCGTTGGCGGAGGCCAGGAGGACGAGCGGGAGCGCGGCGACCATGAGCAGCGATCCCGCGACGGCGACGACCCGGTGACCGGCCCGGACGGCGGCGTAGACCGCGACCAGGTAAGCGACGACAGGAACCTCGAAGCCGAGGGCCTGGTATCCCAAGGCGCACACCCCGGTCACGGCCAGCACCGTGACCGGCGCCCGGCGGTGGGCGACGAGCGCCAGACCACTGGCGACCAGCACCACGTGGCCCAGCGGGTCGAGGCTCGTCGTGGAGTCCACACCGGACAGTCCCGTGACGAGCAGGACCGCCGTCACCCCGGCGGCGATCACCCAGTCCCACACCCTGCTCATGCGTGCACCCTAGCCAGCTGCCCGCCCTGGCGACTCCTCCACGCGGACCATCCGCGGTCTACCGCGCACGCGGTAGTCCCGGCGTTCCTGCCGCATCGGCGGCAGCCCGGATTGCCTGCGTTCACCGGACGCCCTCGGCGGCCCCGGCGGACACCATCGAGGGACATCCGGCCATCGAACGAAGGAATGCCCCATGTCGGTCCATCTGCTGTCCGAGCCGCTCGCCGCCGCCTACCTGACTCCCGGGCGTCTCTGGTCCTTGGTGGCCGCGCTGGCGGGGGTGATCGGGGTGATCGCCGGAGGGTTCGCCCTCGCCCGTCTCCGCTCCGGCACCACCCGGCGCGCGGCCATCGTGGCACTGACGGCGGGGCTTTCCGGCATGGCGGGCGGTGGTTTCGTCGTGGCCGCCGCCGAGGGCGGGCCCGGCACGGGCTACGGAATCGTCGGCGGTTTCGTCGCGCTGGTGATCGGGTCGCTCGCCGCGATCCTCGGCTGGCTTGCCCTGTCACGTGCCCGTCGCGCCGTCTGACGTCGTTCTCGCCGAAAGATGCCCGGCGCCGTCTCGCCTGTCCACAAGGGACACTCTTCGGGGAGGGAGCGGTCTCGTGAGTGGTAAGGACGGTTCTAACCGTCCTTACCACTCACGAGACCCAGCGCACGCGAAACGGCCACCCGCGTACCGGCAGCACCTTCAGCCGAGTACCCATCGTGATGCGGAAGCTCAATGCGCCGGGAAGCGGGTGCGAAGTTCGTCCGCGGTCTTGCCTTCGGTCAGCTGGAGGAGATAGGCGTCCACCGGGGCGTGGGAGCTGAGTTCGGTGAAGTGCCGGTGGACGATCGCTTCGACCTCCTCGCGTCGGGCGGGAAAGCGTTCGGTCAGCGCGTCGATCAGTTTCTCGAGGTTTTCGTCGCTGGGTGGCAGGTGTGGCGGGTCTGCGGTCATGACAACTCCACGATCTCGGGAGACGGCACCACGCGACGATAACGTTCCCTGGCACCGAGGTCTAGGTATATCAACCTATATTGATGTAACTTGGGCAGGTGGCGACCGTTGAGATGTCCGAGCCGCCGCCGTTCGTGCGGCTGGCGAGTGATCCGCTGCGCTGGCGGCTGCTGCGCGAGCTGTCCCACGGCGACCGCCGGGTGCGTGAGCTGGTGGAACTGGTCGGGCAGCCGCAGAACCTGGTGTCCTATCACCTGCGCAAGCTGCGAGCGGCGGAGCTGGTCAGGGCGCGGAGAAGCAGCTTCGACGGTCGTGACACCTACTACCACCTGGACCTCGGGCGGTGCGCGGACGCGCTTGCTGAGGCGGGGAGTGCGCTGCATCCCGCGCTCGTGCCGAACCCGGCGGACGTGAACAGCGCCGGTTCCCGGCTCAAGGTGCTCTTCGTGTGCACCGGCAACAGCGGACGGTCCCCGATGGCCGAGGCGCTGCTGCGGCACCGGGCCGGTTCGACGGTCGAGGTGGCCAGTGCGGGCAGCCATCCGAAACCGCTGCATCCGGACGCCGTGCGCGCCATGGCCGAGCGCGGCATCGCCCTCGACCACGAGCCGTCCCATGTGGACGGTCTACGGAACAGGCGATTCCATTGGGTGATCAGCCTTTGCGACCGGGTGCGCGAGGTCTGCCCGGAGTTCCCCGGGCATCCGCGCGTCGTCCATTGGAGCCTGCCGGACCCGGCACGGGAAATCGACGACGCGGGCGAGACCTATCCGGCGTTCCGTCGCCTCGCCGCCGAACTGGACCGGCGGATCGGGTTCCTGACCGCCCAGCTGAAGAACCTGAACGATGAGGTGAAGTGGACATGACTTCGGATTTGGTGAGTGTGCGTTACCTGGTCGACGACGTCGCGGCGGCCGTCGAGTTCTACACCGGGCACCTGGAATTCACCGTGCGCTCGAGTGTGCTGCCCGCGTTCGCGGACGTGGTGCGCGGAAATCTCCGGCTGCTGCTCAGCGGTCCGGAGAGTTCGGCGGGCCGTCCGATGCCGGACGGGACCAAACCGGCGCCGGGCGGCTGGAACCGCATCCATCTCGTCGTCGGCGACATCGACGCCGAAGTCGCCAGGCTGCGTGCGGCGGGCGTCCGGTTCCGCAGTGACGTCGTGACCGGTCCGGGCGGCCGCCAGATCGTGTTCGACGACCCGGCGGGCAATCCGGTCGAACTGTTCCAGCCCACGGCCCGTTGACCCCGCACGGCGAGCAGGAGCCCGCGATGCCGGACGAGTCCACTCAGGACGCCGTCGCCACACCTGGCCTGGGAACCGTCCTGCGGGAATGGGGCCGGATCGGCTGCATCGGTTTCGGCGGTCCGCCCACCCATATCGCCCTGCTCCGCAAGCTGTGCGTGCAGCGCCGGGGCTGGCTCTCGGATCAGGAGTTCGAGGACGCGATCGCCGCCTGCAACCTGTTGCCCGGCCCGGCTTCGACCCAGCTGGCGATCTTCACGGCGTGGCGGGTGCGCGGCCGCGCGGGGGCGCTCATCGGCGGCGCTGCGTTCATCGTGCCCGGTCTCATCGTGATCTTGGCGCTGGCCGCGCTGTTCCTCACCGGATCGCCGCCGGCGTGGGTCCGTGGCGCCGGTGCGGGAGCGGGTGCGGCGGTCGCCGCCGTCGCGGTGCACGCGGGTGTCGGCCTGATCCCGGCGGGATGGCGGCGTGCGGCCACGACGGGGCGCGTGCGCTGGGCTCTGTACGTCGTCGCGGGTGTCGCGTCGGCCGCCTTGCTCGGTCCGTGGCTGGTGCTCGTCCTGCTGGGCTGCGGCCTGATCGAGCTGACCGTGAACCGCTCACGCCGCGGCGAGTCCACGGCCGCCCTGTTCGCCGTCCCCGTCCAATCCTTGGCCGCCGCGGCAGCGGGCGTCGGCGTCTTCGCGTCGGTGGCGTGGGTGGCGCTCAAGGTCGGGATGCTGTCCTACGGCGGCGGTTTCGTGATCATCCCGCTCATGCAGGACGACGCGGTGAACACCTACCACTGGATGACCGCGGGGGAGTTCCTCAACGCGGTCGCGCTCGGCCAGGTCACCCCGGGCCCTGTGGTGCAGACGGTCGCCGTCGTCGGCTACGCCGCGGCGGGGCTCGCCGGCGGCATCCTCGCCTCGCTGGTCGCCTTCACCCCGTCGTTCCTCTTCATTCTCTTCGGTGCCAAGCATTTCGACCGGCTGCGCGGCAACCCGAACGTGCGGGCGTTCCTCGACGGCGCCGGACCGGCCGCCGTCGGCGCCATCCTCGGCTCGGCGATCCCGCTCGCGCTCAGCCTGACCCAGGCATGGCAGTACGCCGTACTCGCCGGCGCCGGGGTCCTGCTGTTCGTGTTACGGCGCGGAGTGGTGACCACGATCCTGATCGCGGCCGGCGCCGGAACCGTCCTCGCGCTGGCCGGAGCGCTCCTGCCGAGTTAGGCACTGTCCTGCAAGTCATGTCCGCGGTCTTCGCGCCCAAGCGGCCCCTGACGGCACGGGGGCTCAGCCGAGTACAACCCGGTACGAGGCCGAACCGCCCGCATCGCCAGGAACCGCCTGGATCACGAAGCCCATCGAACAGACTTACAGGACAGCGCCTACTCCAACCCCCGGGTGGTGACGACCCGCGCGTTGCCGTCGGCCAGGTGGTACGACAGCCCGGCGATGGCGGTCTCGCCGGCCTCGATCTTGTCGGCGAGCAGCCTGGAGCGGTCGACGAGGAGGTCGACGGTGTGGCGGATGTGCTCGTCGATGATGTCGTCGTTCTCGGTGAGCCCGGCGGCCTGGGCGGCGAGGACACTCGGGGTGACCCGCTCGATGACGTCGCGGACGAAGCTGTTCGTGCCGAGTCCGTCGGTCAGCGCCGCGCGGGTCGCGGCGACGGCGCCGCAGGAGTCGTGGCCGAGGACGACGACCAGGGGAGCCTTGAGGATGCTGACGGCGTACTCGATGCTGCCCAGCACCTCCGAACCGGCGACGTGGCCCGCGGTGCGGACGACGAACAGGTCACCCAGCCCGCGGTCGAAGATGATCTCGGCGGCCAGTCGCGAGTCGGAACAGCCGAAGAGGACGGCGAAGGGGCTCTGTTCAGGAGCGGTTTCGGCGCGGCGTACCGCGTCCTGGTTCGGGTGTTCCGGGGTGCCGGCGACGAAGCGTCGGTTACCGGAGAGCAGAAGGTCGAAGGCCTCGGAAGGGGTCGGCGGCGCGTCGCTCATGATCCGGACATTACCGGTTGCCGCCAAGACGGGCATCACGCCGGTCGCGCCATCCGCCGGTGACATGCCTCGATGAGCGGATACGCGTCACGATGCCGCTGCTCCTGCTCGAGGGCGGCGATCGTGACCGAGGTCTCGACCAGGAGCGCGCAGCGTTCCCGGCGGCGGTCCACAAAGGCCTTCAGCGCCTTCCGGATGTCCTGGCGGCGATCCAGCTCCTCGGCCAGGACCACGCCGTCCTCGATGGCGAGCGCGGCCCCGCCGGCCATCTGCGGTGAGGGAGCGTGCGCGGCGTCGCCGATGAGGACGCTGGGCCCGTCGGACCACGGCGCGTCGACGAAGGCGGTCCGCACGGGACGGCGAACGAGCGAATCGGACCGTGCCACGTGAGGCCGGATCTCGGCGACCCGGCCGGTGAACGGTGCCAGCAGTTCCCCCATCCGCGAGGCGAGGACGGCGTCCGGGAGCACGTCCGGCCGCACCCCGTTCTCGGTGAGGAAGACGTAGGCGCGGCTCGCCGAGATCGGCACGACGCCGGTCTGATGGCGGCCACCGGCGAAGGTGTGGATGCCGGTGGCCCAGCCCGGGCGGGGCACGAGCGCCCGCCACGCCATCTGGCCGTGGTACCGGATCGGGGCGGAGCGGCCGAGGAGATCGCGAACGACGGACCGGATGCCATCGGCGCCGACGAGCAGGTCGACGGTTCGCGTCGTCGAGTCGGTCAGTTCGGCTCGCGCCCCTCCGTTTCCCGGGAGCAGGCGGGAAACACCGAGTCCATAGTGGATTCGCGCGCCGAGCCGCAGTGCCTCCGCGCGCAGGATCCGATGCAGTTCCGGGCGCGCGATCCCCGCCATGGCCGGACGATCGCGGCCGATCAGGCGCGGGAGATCGATCGTGGTCTCCGCTCCGTCCAGGTCCACGTTGGTGATCACGCTCATGCCGTACCCGCGGGCGAGGCACCGCTCGGCCAGCCCCAGCGCGTCGAGTGCCCGAAGCGACGGGCCGGTCAGGCTCAGCCCCCAGCCGGCGGTGGCGGCCTCGTCGCCCGCCTCGATGACCTCGACACGCCAGCCTCGCCGAGCCAGCGCGCTCGCCGCCGTCAAGCCCGCGATCCCCGCGCCGGTGATCAGTGCCGAACGGGTGCCGTCCTTGTCGTCCATGGACCCTCCAAGCCGTTGTATGCGGCCAAGTTAGGCCGGTTGTCCGGGCCGTCCTGTCCGCTTCCGGCGGCCGTTGTCCGGATCCGGCGGTCGATCGGTGCCATGATCGACTCGTCGACGAAGGAGGTGATCGGCGTTGTCGAGCCCGCTCCGCGACTTCGTCCTCACGAAGTCCGGAAATCCGGTGAACCTGCTTCATTCTGCGGCTCGGCTCTTCGGCGGGGCGGTCGCCACCAGCCCACTTGGTCCCTTCGACGGCAGCGAGCACGAGGTACGGGGAGTCGTCGCGGAGGATTTCGCGGTCGGGTACTTCGCCTCCTCGCTCGCGGTGCGGGTCGGCCCGCTGCCCGGCGGGGACTCGTACTTCGTCAATCTGGGGCTGGCCGGGGAGATCTCCGCGAGCCGCGGCGGCCGTCAAGCCGTCCTCGGCCGGACGAAGGCCGGGGTGGTCAACCCGGGCGACGTCCAGGAACTACGCCCGAACGGGCCGGGGACGAAATTCCTGGCCCTGCGCATCGACGCCGGGCTGGTCCAGCAGGAACTCGCGGCGCTCGCCGGGCGCCCGACCGGTCCCGCCGTGCGGTTCGACCTTCCCCTGGACCTGTCCGGGCCGCGGGGGAGGACGGTGAGACTGCTGATCGGCTCCTTGATCGGACAACTCGACTCGGCCGATCCGCTCTTCCAGCGGGAGGAATTGCGGCGGAGTCAGATGCGGTGCGTCGTGACCGCGCTTCTGCTGGCCCAGCCGCATAACCACACCGCCGTGCTGCGAGGCGCTTCCCGGACGCCGCAGCCCAGGGCGCTGCGCGCCGCCGTGACGTACATCGAAGCGAACCTGCCGGAGCCGATGTCCCTCGGCCGGATCGCGCAGGCGGCCGGGTGCGGCGCGCGGACGATCGGCGACGCGTTCCGGGAGAAACTCGGGACGACACCGATGGGCTACGTCCGCGACCTGAGGCTGGACCGGATCCGCCACGACATCCTGACGACCGGCGACCTGATCGGCGACATAGCCCACCGCTGGGGCATGACCCATCTCGGCCGGTTCGCGGGCGAGTACCGCGCGCGGTTCGGTGAGCTTCCTTCGGCGACGCGTCACTGATCGAGTCGCGCGGCGACGGCGCGCATGGCGCGGCCGACGGCCTGGAGGTCTTCCCGCGCGATCACGTCCACGAAGTGTTCGCGAACGGTGCGGAGATTGTCCGGCGCCGCGCGCAGCAGTGTCTCGTGTCCCTTGTCGGTGAGCCGCGCCCGCACACCACGGCCGTCGTCGGCGGCCGATTCCCGCCGGACCAGCCCGCGGGTTTCCAGCCCGCTGACGCGGTGCGACAGCCGGCTGCGCGAGTAGTACGCCGATTTCGCGAGGTCCGCCATGCGCATCGACCGGCCGGTGGCTTCGGACAGCCGCACCAGGAGTTCGTACTCGGCCAGGGAAAGGCCGTGCTCCTCGCGCAGCCGCCGGTCGAGCAGGTCGATGAAGCGCACGGAGCCTTCGATGAACGCCCGCCAGTCGCGCTGCTGTTCCGTGTCGAGCCAGTCGGTCACGGCAAACACGGTAACAGTTGACGCCTTCAACCACTTCGGTCTAGCTTTGGTTGAAGACTTCAACTAGATGGGGAACGCGATGGCGAACGAAGCCTGGGTGATGCAGGAGAAGGACGCGGAGGTCATCGAGAAGCCCGCGTTGTGGTTGCTGGCCGACGGCGAGCACACGGGCGGTTTTCTCGGCGCGAACCGGTTGTCGCTCCAAGCCGGTGAACCCGGCACGAGACCGCATTATCACAAGAAATCCGCGGAAGCCTTCTACGTGCTGGAAGGAGCACTGCGCATGTTGGTCGGCGCGGAAACGGTCACGGTCGAGCGCGGTGGATACGTGGTGATCCCGCCGGGGGTGCGGCACGCGTTCGCCGCGCCGCCGGGGCGGGCCGCGGACGTCCTCATCACGCTGGCGCCGGGGGTCGACCGGTTCGGCTATTTCCGCGTCCTGCCCGAGATCCTGCGCGGGAACGTCGCGCCGGAGGAGGTCGAGCGCCTGCACGAGCGGTACGACGTCCACTTCGTCGACGCGCCGGAGTGGGACGAGCGCGGCTAGCCGATACGGAGCCGCCGGGTGGCCTCCTCGTCGATGCTGACCCTCCTGACCGAACCGACACCGCCCGATCCGGCCAGCACCATCGCGACGAGCAGGAGGGGGAACAGCAGGGTGCGCACGAGCATGGCCCAGCAGGCCGCCGCGCCGATCCGCCCGCCGTCCTTGACCCGGACGAGCCGGGTCCCGGTGAGCGCGGCGCCGACAACGCGGCCGTTACCGAAGAACAGGCCGTAAAGCACCGGGACACCGATCAGCAGGCCGAGCAGGGTCAGCAGGGCCGCGCTGTCGGGGATCGCACTGTTCCGGGTGGCGACCGCGAAAACCACGAAACCGGCTCCCGCGCCCAGCAGGTAGACGGCGAAGTCCACGAGCCAGGCCAGCAACTCGGCCCACCCGCCCGCCGAGACGTAGAGGGTCCCGTTGTCGAACGCGTCGAGTCGTTTCGCGACCTTCGGGTCGAGCGTGCGTTCGGCCTGCTCCCTGGAGATGGCCAGCCGGTCTTTCATGGACTGCCCCCAAGTGTCAGGTCGTCACCGCGGCATTATGCGGCAGGGTCCGGGCTGTGGTGTGAACAGCCCACGCCTCCCCGGCAGGCATGCTTCGATAGGGGATCAACGGTTCGGCGGGTGATGACGACATGACGAGCGACAGTGAGGTCCGGCGGCGGCCCCTGACGAGTTACGTCAGCCGTGCGGTCGACGAGAACGAGGTCCGGCGGCTGCTCGGCGCGGGACGTCTGGTGACCTTGACCGGCGCCGGCGGGGTGGGCAAGACCCGGCTGGCCGCACAGGTGGCCAGTTCGCTCACCCGGGACTTCCCCGGCGGCGTCGCCGTCGCCGGGCTGGGGGAGTTGCGAGACGAACGGCTCGTCCCGCGCGCGGTCGCCGACAGCCTCGGCCTGCACGACACGGCGGGCCACACCGACCTGGACGCCGTCGTCGCGTATCTGCGTCCCCGGCGGTCGTTGCTGTTGCTGGACAACTGCGAGCATCTCCGCGACGGCAGCGTGGACCTGGTGACGGCGTTGCTGCGCGACTGCCGGGACCTCGTGGTCCTGGCCACCAGCCGCTGCTCCCTGGGGCTCGCCGGTGAGCAGGTTCTGACGCTCCCGCCCTTGGCCGTGCCCCCCGACGACGAGATCACCACAGCTGAAGCGGCGCTCACGTTCGGCGCGGTACGGCTGTTCGCGGAGCGTGCCGCCAATGTCCTGCCCGCGTTCGAGGTCACCGAAGGCAATGTCGCGGATGTCGTGCGCCTCTGCCGTGGCCTCGACGGATTGCCGCTGGCGATCGAACTGGCGGCGGCCCGGATCCGTGCCTTGTCGCCGTCGCAGATCGCCGATCGGGTCGAGAAGAACTCGGGGGTGCTGGCCAGCGGCCTCCGGATGCCCGTCGAGCGGCATCGGACGCTTCGCGCCACGATCGAGTGGAGTCACTCCCTCTGCACCGAGACCGAGCGGCTCGTCTGGGCACGCTGTTCGGTGTTCGCGGGGCAGTTCGACCTGTCCGCGGTCGAGGCCGTCTGTGCCGAGGACGGCGGTCTGGGCTCCCTGGCCGTACTGGACGCGGTGGACGGTTTGGTCGACAAATCGGTGCTGGGCCGGATCGACGGCACGGACAAGGTCCACTACCGGATGCTCCGGCTCCTCCGTGAATACGGCGGACGACAGCTCGCCGATTCCGGAGACGAGCTCGCCGTGGCGAGGAAGCACCGTGACCACTATGCCCGGCTTATCGCCCAGGCCGCCGACACCTGGTTCGGGCCGGGGCAGGACGAGACGTACGACCGCCTGACAGCCGCCCACGCCGACATCCGCGAAGCGCTGTCGTGGTCGCTTCGCACTCCCGGTGAAAGCCCAGTGGCGCTGGAGATGGCCACCGGCACGATCGAATACTGGGTGGCCCGCGGTGCGGCTTGGGAACTGCGGGACTGGATCGATCGCGCGCTCGACGTGGCGCCGCCGGAGACCCCCGGCCGGGCCAGGGGGCTGGCGATCGCGGCCCTGTGCGCCGCGCTGCACGCGGACCTGCCGCGTGCCCGGCGGCGGCTGGGCGCCGCCGAGGCGATCGAGGACGAAGACGCGGCTCCCTGCATCGCACACGCGAGTGCCTTCGTGAGAATGCTGTCGACCGAACCGAACAGCATGTTCCGTGCGGCTGAGGCCGTGCGGCTGTTCGGTGAGCGAGGCGACGTACGACGTCAGATGCACCCGATGTTCATCCAGGGGGTCGCTCTGGCCTACCGAGGGGATCTTCCGGGAGCGCGGGCGCTGCTGGGCTCGATGCGCCGTCTGTGCGAGGAAGCGGGGGAGTACCGGTATCGCTCCATGGCCTTGTTCGGGCTGGGGGTCGCCGAGGTCTGTTTCGGCGGAGACCTCGACGAAGGGGACCGCTGCATCCGCGCCGCGCTGGAGATCGACCTCCGCGCCTCCGACGTGCTGTCCGCGGCATATCGGGTGGACGGCCTGGCCTGGGTGGCCGCACGGCGCGAGGATTGGGTGCGTGCGGCGGAACTGTTCGGGACGGCCGCCACGCTTTGGGACCGCTGCGGTGCCGAGCCCGACGTAGCCGTCACCATGAGCCACCGGATGTTCCACCAGGCCACCCGGGATGCCTTGGGGGAGGGGCGGTTCGACGCCGCGTTCGCCGAGGGGCGGCGGCGGAACCCACATGACGCCTTGAGCGGTCCGCCGTCCGTGCCCGTAGACGAACCGGCCGTGCTCGCGCCGCTGACGCCCCGCGAATCGGAGATCGCGCGGCTCGTGGCGGCCGGGCTGAGCAACCGGGAGATCGCGGCGAGGCTGGTCATCGCCCGGCGCACGGTGGAGACGCATCTGCAGCACATCTCGCACAAGCTCGACTTCGTCAACCGGACCCAGCTGGCCGTCTGGGTCGAGCAGCGTGACGCCGCCCGCGGGCCGCTGTGACCTCGGGGGAGCACAGCGGCCGCGGACGGAGTGTCAGCCGATCGGGCAGGTTCCCTGGTATACGGCGATCTTCGGGTCGTTCGCCGGAAGCGGGCACAGGAACTGGTCGTACCTGGTGTCCTGGTCCACGAAGCGTTTCAGCCACGAAAGGCTGTACTTCGCGATGGTCACGTTCGGGTTCGTGGGCGCCATGTGGCCTGCCCCGGCCAGCAGCATGTACGCCTTGTCCAGCGACGCGGGAAGGCTTTGGTAGAACGGCCGGGAGTGGGAGCCGTCCGGGGCGATGAAGTCGTTCTGGGCACTGACGACGAAGGTGGGGACCTTCAGGTCGGAGAACGTCGTGTTCGGATTCCAGCCCGTCAGCGGGATGGCCGCTTTCAACGTGGGCGCCTTCTGCGACGCGATCAACGCTCCGCCGCCGCCCATCGAATGCCCCATGACGGCCAGCCTGTCCCGGTCCACGCGGCTCTTGGCCTGGCTCGAGTCGGTGACGTAACGCAGCGCCGCGAGCAGCTGGTCGGATCGCTTGTCCGGGGTGTCCCAGGTGCTCTTGGTCGAGAACGTGATGACGACGAAACCCTGGGAAGCCAGCCGCGGGCCGTACCAGGCGATCGCCGCCTCCGACTCCAGGAAGCCGGGCGCGATCGCGATCGCGCCGAACGTGCCCTGGCCGGTGTCGGTCGGGTAGTGGATCGTCCCGCCTCCGAAACCCTGCCCGGCGGGGACTTTTTCGGTGGCGGTCTGGAACGAGCCGCGATCCGCTTCGATACTGGCTTTCGTCGGTGCCGGGCCGCGGGCATAGGGACTCTCTTCGGCGGCGGCCGGTACCGCCGCCACGACAAGTGCGGTCACCGCACTGAGAACCGCGGCGCCCCACTGTGATCCACGCTTCATCGCGCATGTCCTCTCGGGAGAACCGTTCCGAGGCCGGAACGGATTCCCAGATATAGCGGGACCCCGTCGGGGCACGCGTCGTGGAATTTACTGAGAAGCGGAAAATTGTCACGCCAAGGTGGATTTCGGGCTCGTGAGTGGTAAGGACGGTTAGAGCCAACGGTGTCTTGCGTACCTACCGGAGGTGACTGCCGGTCGATCGCGGGTCCGTGAAGGCCTCCTTCCCTACGCTCAAGGTAGGGAAGGAGGCCTTCACGGACACCAGAACGCCGGCAACGGCACGTTCAGGCTGGTCCAGGTCCCCTCGTGAGTGTTTCGGGTCGCTAGAACCGTCCTTACCACTCACGAGGCGGCGGTGCGGTCAGGCGCCTGGCCGGTTCCCGGTGGGGATCGTGATGGAGGTGGTCGTCGGCGAGGTGCCCTTGTTGAGGAACAACATCGCCAGCGCGCGCACCAGCTGGTCGAACATGTAAAACCCTGCGGGCATGACCGGGATCAGCCCCTCGCGGAAGGCGATGTAGGCGGGCCACGCGGTGCGGATGAGGGCGGCGGACGCGTAGTCGCGGCGCAGTCCGAGCCAGTCGCCGATCGCGTCGCTCAGCACGTAGCGCACGAATTCGTTGAGGAATCCGCGAGTGACGCCCAGATCGATCTGCGCGGTCAGCCCGAGCAGGTCTTCGGCGAGCTCTTTTCCTTCGTGCGACGGGGAAAGGATCGGGGTGAGCACCTGCGCCGACTGCGCGTGCGCGGCGGCCCACGTCTTCGGGATGAACTCCTCCCGTACGCCGAGCAGGTGGATGGCGACCTGCCACATGTGGAGGAAAGCGTCTTCGTCGGCGGCCGACATCGGGACTTTCCACTCGCGCAGCTTCCGGTGCACGTAGGTGCCGAGGCTGTGGAAGGTGACCAGGATGTCGCCGTTGCTGATCGGGATCCGCTCGTCCGCGACGGCCTTCCAGTGCGCCGACTGCGGCAGCAGATGCCGCACCGCGGCGTGCACGAGCCGGGTCTTGTTGGCGGTGACCACGAACTGGCCGTCGGGCTCGAAAGCGTTCAGATCGCTCAGGTCGTAGCCGAAGGTGAACGTCTTGGCCGCGCGGTCCTGCATGTCGGCCCCGCCCGCGGACCAGTAGACCGATTTGGCCTCACGCGGGATGACGGTGCTCATGATGCCGCTGCCGAGCCCGTACAGCATGAACAGGTACGTGTCCTTGCGCCGGTTGAAATCGGCCGCGCGGCGCAACTTCGCGGGGTCGGCCCAGGACGGGAGCTTGTGGACGCGCTGGAGGTGGCCGGCGAGATCGGCGGGCAGGCCGCCGGGCAGCGGATCGTTGTTGTCCACCCAGGATCCCATCGCGGTGTTGACCGCCGGAACCTGGCCCGCCTCGAGGATCCTCGCCATGATGCGGTCGATTTCGTCGTCCCAGACCCACCACGGGTCGGCGGCCGAACCGGCCGGTGTCGCACTCCAGGCCGGTGCGACGCTCGCCGCGCCCACCAGCCCCAAGGCGACACCGAGGGACAGGACATTCCTCCTGCTGAGATCGCTCATTTACTGACCTAACTTCCTTGGTAGGCATCCGATGAGTGATTCGCTAGTGATGTGCGCGTTTCCCGTCCAGGTCGCGGAGCGAACCCTTGACCACTTTCCCGCCCGCGTTGCGCGGGAGTTCGGGGACCACCACGAGGTCCTTGGGCATTTTGAAGGACGCGAGCCTGCCGTCGAGGAATTCGTTCAGTTCCGCCAAGGACGGTGCGGCGTCCGGCGGGGTGGTGACGAACACGACCGGCACCTGGCCCCAGCGCTCGTCGGCCCGGCCGATCACGGCGACCTCCCGTACCGATGGATGCGCGGAGATCGCGTTCTCCAGTTCGGCGCAATAGATGTTCTCGCCGCCGCTGATGATCATGTCCTTTTTGCGGTCGACCACCCAGATGAAGCCGTCTTCGTCCTGGGAAACCAAATCGCCGGAGTGGAACCAGCCACCGGAAAAGGCTTCCGCGGTCTCCCGCGGTTTCTTCCAGTACCCCTCGGTCACCGTCGGACCGCGATAGACGATCTCTCCCACCTCGCCCGGTGCGACGTCGTTCATGTCGTCGTCCACGACGCGGTACTGGAGAGTCGGGATCGGTTTGCCGACGGAACCGAGTTTGCGGATCGAGTCCTCGCCGCTGAGGACGCACGTGATCGGGGATGTCTCGGTCTGGCCGAACACGGCCACGTTGAGGGCGCCGGGGAACCTTTCGGCCATGGCGAGGAGTGTCGCCCTGGTCGCGGGAGCCGCACCCCAGCTGATGATCCGTAGTTTCAGGTCACGCTCGGCGATATCCGGCTGGGCGCAGATCAGATCCCATTGCTGGGGAACGTTGAACACCACGGTTGCGCCTTCGCGTTCGTAGGCGTCGAGCACCGCGCGCGGATCGAAGGCGCCCAGTGGATGGATCACGACCACGCCGCCGACCAGGAAGTTCGCCACGATCGACCCCAGGCCCGCGATGTGGAAGAAGGGCGCGGTCAGGAAGGCGACGTCGGTGTCGTCGAAGATCTTCATCGCCCGGATGCAGGTGATCGCCTGCATCTGCAGATTGCGATGGGACAGCATCACCCCTTTCGGTCTGCCGGTGGTGCCCGAGGTGTACATGATCAGTGCCGTCGACTCCTCGCTGACGTCCGGCGGTTCCAGCGGTTCGTGCGCGGTCAGGAATTCCTCGTACGACTCGCCGAGGACGAGCACCGTCCCGATCGACGCCGCGTTCGGCGCGGCGTCGAGCAGGGGCAGAAGCCGCTCGTCGACGACGATGGCGGAGGGTGCGCAGTCGGCCAGGATGTAGTCGAGTTCCGCCGGCGCGAGCCGGAAGCTGAGCGGGACGGCCATGGCGCCCAGGCTGTTCGCCGCGAATACGGTTTCCACGAACCACGGGTGATTCAGGGTCAGCGTGGCCACCCGATGGCCTTCGGCGACACCTCGTGCGGCGAGACCGGCGGCCAACTGCAACGACCGCCGGGAGAGCCCCGCCCAGGTGGTCGTCTCCCCGAGGTACCGCAGGGCGGGTTTGTCCGGTCGCATCATCGCGTGCGTCGCCGCGTGCGCCATCCAGTGATGCCGGAAGGACGAGGCGGGAGCCGAAGCGGTCGACATGGCCATCCTCAGGTATCGGAGCGGACTGGTCGCGAAGCCAGTATGCATGCCAAGCCGCCGGTTGAGAACCCATAAGTTAATCGGGAATCACATCGGGACGCCGTTCTCCCCGTAGAGCTCCCGTGGCGTTGATCCGGTTCGTGGTTGACTTCCCCGCATGGTCCTGTTCCCGTCCGCAGCCGATCGGAATCCGCGATGAGCGCCGACTCGACCGCGGCCGTCCGGCCCCGCAACCGCAAGCAGACGATCGTCGACGCGGCCGGGCGGATCTTCAGCGAACACGGCTACCACGCGGCGTCGATGGAGGAGATCGCCGCCGACGTGGGCATCACCGCGGCGGCCCTGTACCGGCACTTCCCGAACAAGTACGCGTTGTTCGCCGCTTGCGCGAACGTCATGGCCGACCGGCTCGTCGCCACTCTTGACGAGGCCGCACCCGGCGCGCCGCTGGCGGACGTGCTCGCCGCCGTCACGCGGGGCACCGTCACCCATCGCGCGTCGAGCGGCTTGTACCGCTGGGAATCCCGATATCTCGACCGCGAAGACCGGCACTCACTCGCGGTGAAGTTCGGGCAGATCGTGGACCGGGTGACCGAAGCGGTGCGGCGGGAGTACCCGCTCCCCGACGCGGGCCTGCGGGCCGTGGCCGCGCTCGGCGTGATCGGGTCCATCACGATGCACCGCACGTCGATCGCCCAACGCCGGGTCGAAGAGGTGCTGGTGGAGTCGGCGCTGCGGGTGGCCGCGACCGACCCGGCGACAGGCGGCGCGGGCACGCACGCCGTCGAGCTGCCGTCCAGCCCGGCGTCGCGCACCAGGCGTTCGGAGATCATCGCGGCCGCCATCCCGTTGTTCGAACAGGACGGGTTCGCCACCGTCACGAACGGCCGGATCGCCGAAGCCGTGGGGCTGGTGCCGTCCGCGCTCTACCGGTATTTCCCCGGTAAGGCCGACATTCTCGCCGCCGCATGCCTCCAGGCCGCGGGGATTCTCGCCCAGGCGGTGGAACAGAACCTGCGCGGTGTCGACGACCCGGGCCATGCTCTGCTCGCGCTGGCGCGGACGTATGTGGCGTACAGCTTCGAGCACACCGCGCTCACGAGCGTCGCCAACGCCGAGCTGGCGGGCCTCCCCGCGGCTCTTCAGCGGCCCTTGGTCAGCGCGCAGCGCGAGCACATCGCCGTCTGGGAACGGGAATTACGGTCGGCGCGGCCGGAACTCGACCAGCGTCAGGCGAGGGTGCTCGTGCACGCGGGTTTCGGGGTGGTGGTCGAAGCGGGCCGGAAGCTGCGGTGGGAAGACGTCCCCGCCAATCGTGACGCCGTCAGCGCGTTGCTCGTGGGCGCACTGGGAGTCTGACGAACCGTCCCTACGGTTCGCGGTGGCCCAGCCCGGCGGAGACCTGGCGTGCCGCACGGCCGACGACGCGGTTCAGGCCGCGCATCCGGGCGGCGGGCATGTACGGCCGGGTCGCCGAAACGCTGATGGCGCCGGCGATCGCGCCGGTGGCGTCCCGGATCGGCGCCGCGACACAACGGATACCCGGTTCGTTGTCCTCCAGGTCCATCGCCACCCCGGACTCCGCGTACTCGCGCATTCGCGCCAGGAACGCGTCGACGTCCTCCGGGTGCACCCGGCCTGGTTCCGCCGGGGACTCGGCCAGGTACAGCTCCCGCCACTCGGGGGCGGAGTCCAGCAGCAGTGCCATGCCGACACCGGTGCGGGTCAACGGCATCCGGTGACCGATGCGGGAGCGCATCTCCGCGCCTCGCGAACCCGGCAGCTTGTCCAGATACAGCACGGAATCCCCGTCGCGGACGGCCAGGTGAACCGTGTCCCGCAACTGCTCGGCCAGCTCCTCCAGCACCGGCCGGGCGACCACCGGCAGCGGACTCCCGTGCAGGGCCTGGAAACCCAGTTCGATCAGGGTGGGCCCGAGCGTGTAGCCGTCCCGTCCGCTGCGCAGGTAACCCTCGCTGACCAGCAGCTGGACCAGCCGGTGCGCGGTGCTGCGGCCCAGGCCGGTGTGGTCGACCAGCGTGCGGAGGTCGGTCGCGCCGTTCGCGACCGCGCGGATCACCGCGAGGCCGCGGGCGAGGGTCTGGGTGCCGGGCGGTGCCGTGTCGGACATCCCTGGATCCTACATATAGGGACGGTGATCGCATTATCGGGAACACGACCGCACGATGTCGCTCGTGACGGACACTGAACCCGCCTTGATCGCGCTCGACTGGGGGACCTCCGGTCAGCGCGCCTGGCTGCTCGGCGGGGACGGCGAGATCCTGGCCGCCCGCGACGCCGGGCGCGGACTGCTCACCACCACCGAGGCCGTGGACCTCCGGGACCCGCGAGCCAGGGCGGCCGCCTACGAGTCGGCCTTCCGGCAGGCCTGCGGCGACTGGCTGACCGCGTATCCCGGGCTTCCCGCGCTCGCGTCCGGGATGGTGGGCAGCGCGCAGGGCTGGACCGACTCCGGCTATCGCACCGTCCCGGCGGCGCTCGACTTCCCTTCGCTCGTCCCGGTTTCCCACCGCGACGGCGTGCTCCACCTCGTGCCGGGACTGCGGATCCCGTCCGGCGACGATCCGGGTGACGTGATCCGCGGCGAGGAAACGCAACTCGTCGGCGCCCTCGAGACGCTCGGGCACCCTGATGGACCGCTCACCGTGGTGCTCCCCGGGACGCACAGCAAATGGGTCCGCGTCGAGA
Source organism: Amycolatopsis sp. NPDC043887 (assembly GCF_056435665.1). Lineage (NCBI taxonomy): Bacteria > Bacillati > Actinomycetota > Actinomycetes > Pseudonocardiales > Pseudonocardiaceae > Amycolatopsis > Amycolatopsis sp. NPDC043887. The sequence continues at coordinate 198,802 of NZ_JBWKEB010000006.1, read as the reverse complement.
ACGGGATCGTCACCGGCTTCACCACCGCGATGACCGGCGAACTGTACGGATTGCTGATCGCACACGGCATCCTCGCCCGCACGGCCGCCGATCCGGTCGCCGACGACGCGGCCTTCTCGCGAGGCCTGGCCGCGGGACGGCGATCGCGAGGGCTCGCCACCGAGGCGTTCGGCGCCCGCCCGCTCGTGCTCGACGGCGTACTGGGACCGGAGTCGCTGCCCGACTACCTCTCCGGCGTCCTGATCGCCGACGAGGTCTCGCATCTGCTGCGGGACTCGGACGACCCCGTCGTGCTCTGCGGAGCCGTCGAACTCTGCCGTCGTTATGCCGCCGCCCTCGCCGAAAGGGGGGTGGAGGCCACCGTGCTTTCCGAGGAGATCACCGCGCGGGGGCTGTGGCGTATCGCGACGGCCGCCGGGCTGCTCGAAGACCGTCTCGAAAGGACACTGAAGCCGTGACCGGTTTGATCGCGATCCTGCGCGGAGTGACCCCGGCCGAGGTCGTCGGCATCGGCCGGGCGCTCGTCGACGCGGGATTCCCCGCCATCGAGGTACCGCTGAACTCGCCGGAGCCGTTCGAGAGCGTCCGCCTGCTCGCGGACGCGTTCGGCGAATGGTGCGAGATCGGCGCGGGCACCGTGCTCACCATCGAAGACGTCGGCCGGGCGCGGGCGGCCGGGGCGCGGATGATCGTGGCGCCCAACACCGACCCCGCGGTGATCTCCGCCGCCGTGGCCGAGGGGATGACGCCGTATCCCGGTGTGGCCACGCCCACCGAGGCCTTCGCCGCGGTGGCCGCGGGAGCGCGGAATCTCAAGTTGTTCCCCGCCGGCGCGGTCGGGATCGGGGGCATGAAGGCGTGGCGCGCCGTGCTGCCGCGCGAGGTCGGGCTGCTGCCTGTCGGCGGCGTCGACGAAACGAACCTGCCGGCCTGGGCCGCCGCCGGGGCGGCCGGGGCGGGGCTGGGTTCCTGCCTCTACCGGCCGGGCGACGGCGCGGACGCGGTCGGCGTCCGTGCCCGCGAATTCTCTGAGATCTGGCACCAGGACTAAGGAAGAAACCCATGAAGATCGTGTCAATGACGACATACCAGGTGCCGCCGCGCTGGTCGTTCCTGAAGATCGAGACCGACGAGGGCGTCACCGGCTGGGGTGAACCGGTCCTGGAGGGCCGGGCCGCTTCGGTGGCCGCCACCGTGGAAGAGCTTTCCGATTACCTGATCGGCAAGGATCCCTCGCGGATCGAGGATCTGTGGACGGTCCTCTACCGCGGCGGGTTCTATCGCGGCGGTGGCATCCACATGAGCGCGCTGGCCGGGATCGACCAGGCCCTGTGGGACATCAAGGGCAAAGCACTCGGCGTCCCGGTCCACGAACTGCTCGGCGGCCGGGTGCGCGATCGGATCAAGGTGTACTCGTGGATCGGCGGCGACCGGCCCGCCGAGACCGCCCGCGCCGCGCGTGAGGTGGTGGATCGCGGATTCAGCGCGGTGAAGATGAACGGCACCGAGGAACTGTCCTATCTGGACACCTGGGACAAGGTCGACCGCTGTGTGGCCAATGTGGACGCGGTGCGGCAGGCGGTCGGTCCGAACATCGGCATCGGGGTGGACTTCCACGGCCGCGTGCACAAACCTATGGCCAAGGTCCTGCTCCGTGAACTGGAGCCGTACCGGCTGATGTTCGTCGAGGAACCGGTGCTGTCCGAGCATGTCGACGGCTTCGCCGACGTCCTCCGCACCTCGCCGATCCCCATCGCGCTCGGCGAACGGCTGTATTCGAGGTGGGATTTCAAGGCGGTCCTGGCCTCGGGCGCCGTCGACATCATCCAGCCGGATCCGTCCCACTGCGGCGGCATCACCGAAGCGCGCAAGATCGCGCACATGGCCGAGGCCTACGACGTCGGACTGGCCCTGCACTGCCCGCTCGGCCCGATCGCGCTGGCGGCCTGCCTGCAGATCGACGCGGGCTGCTACAACGCCACGATCCAGGAACAGAGCCTCGGCATCCACTACAACACGAGCAACGATCTCCTCGACTACCTGGCCGATCCGTCGGTGTTCGCCTACGACGACGGACAGGTCGCCATCCCCCGCGGGCCGGGGCTGGGCATCGAGATCGACGAGGAGTACGTCGCCGAACGCGCGGCCGAGGGACATCGCTGGCGGAATCCGGTGTGGCGGCACACCGACGGCTCGTTCGCGGAATGGTGAGCGCGATGACGACTTCCGTCCAAGCCACCGTGCGCCCGACCCGGTTCCGGGTGCTCATCGCGGTGATGTTGTTCATCACCGTCGTCATCAACTACCTGGACCGCTCGAACCTGTCGATCGCGATGCCCGCGATCGCCGGCGAACTCGAGCTGTCCAAAGCGGAACAAGGCCTGCTCCTGTCGGCCTTCGGCTGGACCTACGCCGCGTTGCAGCTGCCCGGCGGCTGGCTGGTCGACAAGATCCCGCCGCGGCTGCTCTATCCGGCCTGTTTGATCCTGTGGTCGCTCGCGACGTTCTTCATGGGGGTGATCGGCGGATTCGTGGCGCTGATCGCGTTGCGGCTGATGGTCGGGGTCTTCGAGGCGCCCGCCTATCCGATCAACAGCAAGATCGCGACCGTCTGGTTCCCGGAACGCGAACGCGCCACGGCCATCGGTTTCTACACCTCGGGCCAGTTCATCGGCCTCGCGCTGCTGACGCCCGTGCTGTCCTGGCTGCAGACCGTGCTTTCGTGGCACTGGGTGTTCATCGCCACGGGTCTGGTCGGCATCCTCTGGGCGGTGCTCTGGTACGCGAAGTACCGGGAGCCGCGCGACTCGCGGGCCAATGAGGCCGAGGTCGAGCACATCCGCTCCGGCGGCGGCCTGGTGGACCTGCCGCGTGAGCGCCCCGAGCGGACACGCGTCACGCGAGCGGATCTGGCGACCGTGCTCGGCAGCCGGAAGCTGTGGGGAATCTACTTCGGACAGTTCTGCCTGACCTCGACGCTCTGGTTCTTCCTCACCTGGTTCCCCACGTATCTGGTCGAATACCGGGAAATGGACTACATCAAGTCCGGCTTCCTGGCGTCGCTGCCGTTCATCGCGGCGCTGGTCGGTGTGCTGGCTTCCGGTGTCCTGTCGGACTTCCTGGTGCGCCGTGGCGCTTCGCTCGGGGTGGCGAGGAAAGGCCCGATCATCGCCGGTCTGCTGCTGAGCACCGTGATGGTCACGGCGGGCTTCACCGACTCGACCACACTGGTCATCGTCATCCTGTCGATCGCCTTCTTCGGCAACGGGCTCGCGTCGATCACCTGGTCACTGGTCTCCGCGCTGGCCCCGCGACGGCTGCTCGGGCTGACCGGCGGGATGTTCAACTTCATCGGGAACCTGTCGTCGATCGCCACCCCGATCGTCATCGGCCTGATCGTTACCGACGACAGCTTCGCCCCCGGTTTCGCTTACATGACCGTCATAACGATCGCGGGGATCCTGTCCTATGTCTTCCTGGTCGGCAAGGTCGAGCGCGTCGCCGAGCGGGTCACGTAACGGCGGTCGTCGTTCGGGCGACTCCGATACCGGCCGGGTGTACCGTACAGCCATCTTTTCGGGCTGCGACGAGGGAGTGTGCCGACATCGCCGGGTTAGAGGCTGCCTTGCTGAAAGTCGGCGGTGCGCTGGCGAGCCGAGCGGTGCGCGCGTGGCTGACGAGCCGGACCAGCGCGGACCGTCGAGAGATGGAGCTCGCCGAACTGGTCGCGTATCGGTACCCGGTCCTACGGCATCAGCGTGAATTCCGGCGGAAGATGGAGGAAATCGAAGAGCAGGTCGCGGATCGCCTGCAACCCCTGTGCGAGAACGAGTTCCCCGGGTTGCCGGACAACGAACGCGAGGCCGCGACCCTGGCGGTCGCCGATGCGCTCGAGCGGGCCGAACTGACCGACGCGGTGATCTTCCGGGTGGATCTGAACCCCCTCGGCCTGGCGCGCGAGATCAGGGAGCACGCGCCGCAGACGGTGCGCAACGGCGATCTGTCGGAGCCCGCGGGCAAGCTTTTCGATCTCCTTCTGGATCAGGTCTGCTATTACCTGGCCCATCTGATCCGGGACCTGCCCGAGTTCGACGCGAGAGCGTCTGTCGAGATGCTGTCCAGGCTGAGCGGTATCGCAGGCCAGCTCGGTGAGATACTCGACCGGCTTCCGGTGACCGAGCTGAGCGCGTCGAGCGAGGAAGACCAGGACGAGGAGTTCCGGGACGCCTACTTCGAGCTGGTCAGCAATCTGTACGACCGGCTGGAGATTCTCGGCATCACGACGAACTACTACGAGCCGACCATGACCTTGACGGTCGCCTATCTCAGCCTCACCGCGTCCACGGTTTCGAAGGGGCACGAATTCCCCTCGGCGAGGGACAAGACGGAAGCTCCGGTGGGATTCGGTACCGGGGAGCGGGAGCAGGACGTCGTCCGGGTGGGCGATGCCCTCGGCGGTAAACGCCTCGTGCTTCTGCAGGGCGACGCCGGCGCGGGCAAGAGCACGCTTCTCCAATGGATCGCCATCACGGCCGTGCGGCGCAGGTTCGTGGGCAGGCTCTCGGAGTGGAACGGAAAGGTCCCCTTCCTCCTGCGGCTCCGGGACTTCTCGGAGAACCGCCTGCCGAACGGGGACGAGTTCCTGCTGCACGCCAACGCGCCGCAGTGGGGGCCGGTGCCGCAGGGCTGGGTGGACCGTGTCGCCGAGAGCGGGCGAGCGCTGTTCCTGATAGACGGCGTGGACGAACTCCCGGAGCAGGAGCGGGCGAAGGTGCGGGAATGGCTCCGGGTGCTTTGCGCCCGCTTCCCGGAATGCCTGATCGTCGTCACGTCGCGGCCTTCGGAGCGAACCGAGCGGTGGCTCGTGGCCGACAAATTCCACCCGGTGACGCTGGAGCCGATGAATCCGCAGGATGTCCGCATCTTCATCGAACGCTGGCACAACGCGCTGCTGGATTCGACGGCCGGCCGGGACATCGCGCTGCCGTGCCCGAGGGACGACGTCCCCGTCCATCAGCGAAGTCTTCTGCTGCACCTGGATTCGAGGCCGCACCTCCGCGCGCTGGCTCGGAACCCGCTCCTGTGCGCGATGATCTGCGCGCTGAACCTGGACCGCCGGGCCAATCTGCCGCGTGATCGGATGACGCTCTACGAGGCGGCTCTCGACATGCTGCTCGAGCGCCGTGACGCTGACAAGAAGGTGCGCGTCGACGGAGACACCCAGCTGAGCGCGGTCGAGAAACGGGCCATGCTCAGGGCTTTGGCCTGGTGGCTGAACGAGAACGGGCGCGCGGAGATGTCCCGCGAAGAGGCGATTCACCAGCTGCGGCTCAAGATCGGCACGATGCCCGGTGTCACCCAGGCTCCCGAAGAAGTCCTTCGGCATCTCCTGGAGCGCAGCGGCTTGATCCGGCAGCCGGTCATCGGCCGGATCGATTTCGTGCACCGGACCTTCCAGGAGTTCCTCGCGGCCAAGGAGGTCGTCGAACGCGACAGCATCGATCTGCTGATCAACAACGCGAGCTCGGATCTGTGGCGTGAGACGGTTCTCATGGCCTGCTCCCATGCGACCGCGGTCCAGCGCGATCGGCTGCTGAACGGGATCGTCAACAGGGCCTACGATTTCTATCGCGAGGAGGAGGGGCAGTCCCGGCACCGGCTCATGCTTCTCGCCGCGTCGTGCCTGGAAAGCGCCGTGGAGCTATCCGCCGACACCATCGAACGTGTGGAGGCCTGCTTGCATGAGCTGCTGCCTCCGACGAGCTCGGACGAAGTGAGCGCGCTGGCCACCGTGGGACGGCCGCTGTTCCGCGTCCTGCCCTCCGATCTCAGTGACCTTTCGAACTCGCAAGCGGTGTTCTTGGTGCGCACGGTCGCACTGTCGAACGACATCGATGTGCTGAGGGTGCTCGGCGAGTATGCGCGGGATCCGCGCTGGGAGGTCCAGGAGGAGATCGTCGCCTGTGCCCGCTACTTCGACCTCGGTGATTATTGTGATCGCGTACTGAGGGATGCTCCGCTGTTCGACCACGGTATGGAAATCCGGAGCATGGAGTGGGTCGAACATCTCTACAAGCTGCGCAAGCTGGAAAGTGTCGAGATCAAGATCTACCCGGAGAAGGTCGAGGATCTGCGGCCTTTTCGCCGAGTCCGGGCCCTGCGTGGACTGCTGGCGCATGTTGCCGGTGACTGTGCCGTCACACCGTTGTGGGAGCACCGGAACCACTTGCGGTACCTGAATCTCACTTGTGACCGGTCCTTCGTGGAGCTGGAGACGCTCACCGATTTCCGGTCCCTGCGGGAGCTCGCGCTGGCGCCGGCTTCGGGGCTGGGCGACTTGTCCTTCATCGGCATCGCGCTCGGTGGTTTGACGAGGCTGGAGCTTTCCGGTGTCGAACCGGATGCCGACCTGTCGGTGGTCGGCGGCCTCGCCGAATTGCGACGGCTCGGTCTCAAGGACTGCCGTGCGGAGCTCGACCTCTCCGAGCTGGACGGTCTGTCGAAACTGGAGAGGATCGACCTGCGTGGTGCCCTGCCGAAGCTGGATCTGAGTCCCTTGGCCGATCGGCGTATCCGTGTCCTGCTGGATCGCGATCATCGGTACGCCGGGCTGGACTCGCTGGGGCAGCAGGTCGAACTCCAGTTCTTCTGAGCAGACTCGGCGGCGTTCCTCGGGGCCGCGGGCATCGCGGTCGCCGGTGGCTTCCTGGCCATGGCCACCCTGCGCTTCCCCCGGAGCGCGCCGAGCGAAGTCGCCGGAGGTGACCCGGCGGTCGTGCGATGACCGGCTGTACCACCGCGTGGAGGGCGAGACCGTTCGAGGTCCGCCCTCCACACGGCGTTTTCGGGGCTGGGCTCACATTTCGCGGTGCCGTGTCGTCGGTTGGGCAGAACACCACCAAGGCAAAGGAGATCGCGATGAACGCCAGGCTCGACTACTTCGGCAACAAGGTCGGCGGAAAGTTCATGAGGACCATCATCTCGGCGGGGAGGGGACTCGCCGATACACCGCTGTCGCTCACGATCCAGGAACTGGTCCGGATGCGCGCGAGCCAGATCAACGGATGCGCGGTGTGCCTGGACATCCACACCAAGGAAGCCGCCGCCGCGGGCGAAACGGATGTGCGGATCAACCTGGTCGCCGTGTGGCGGGAGGCGAACGTCTTCACCGAGGCCGAGCGTGCCGCGCTGGAGGTGACCGAACAGGCCTGCCGGATGGCCGACGGGGGCGGCGTCACCGATGAGGCGTGGGCGAACGCCGCCAAGCACTTCGACGAGGACCAGCTCGCCGCGCTGGTCGGGGTGATCTCGCTGATCAACGCCTTCAACCGGGTGAACGCCATCGTCCAGAACCCCGGCGGCGACTACCGGGTCGGCCAGTTCGCATGACCGCCACTGAGACAGCACGCAACCGGGCGGTGTTCGGCCGCTTTCACGACGCGACGAACAGCGGCAGCTACGACGTCATCGAGAAGACGATCGACGAGGTCGTCGCGCCGGACGTGGTGTTCCACGCGCCGGTGCCGTTGGAGACAACAGGGGCGCAGGCACTGAAACAGGTGTGGACGGTGCTGCTGCGCGCGTTCCCCGATCTGCGGGTCACGGCCGAGGACGTGCTCGCCGACGGCGACAAGATCGTCTGCCGGAACACCGTCACCGGTACCCACCGGGGCGAGTTCAGGGGGATGCCCGCCACCGGGAAGCCGGTTTCCTACAGCGAGATCTTCATCCTCCGCTTCGCCGGAGGGCGCGTCGCCGAGATCTGGGGTGTCGTCGACGTCCTCACCCAGCTGCGGCAACTCGGCGCCCTAGCGGCGTAGCGGTCAGGCGTCGGCCCACGGCCGGAGTTTCTCCGGGTTCCGCATCCCCCAGATGCGCTGGATGCGGTCGTCGGCGACGTGGAACGCGAAGACGGCGACGGTCCGCCCGGCCTGCTGGAGCACGAGGCCGGGCCGGCCGTTGACCTCCCGCTCCACCAGGTCGAGACCGGACGTCAGATGCGCCACCGAAATGAGATAGGACGCCACCTCCTCGCGCCCTTCGAACGGATGCAGCGCGGCCCTGACGACACCTCCGCCGTCACTGGCCGCCTTGACGTCCGGATCGAGGAGACCGATGAGGGCTTCGATGTCCTTGGCTTCCCACGCCTTCTTGAACTCCTTGACGAGGTCCGCCTGCCGGGCGATCGGGGCGGGCATGAGCCGCGTCGCGCGGATGCGGCGGCGGGCGGAGGTGGCCAGTTGACGGCAGGCCGCCGGGGTGCGGCCGACGATCTCCGCGACCTCGGCGAAGGGGTAGCGGAAGACGTCGTGCAGGACGAACGCGACCCGCTCGGCCGGTGTCAGCGACTCGAGCACGACGAGAAAGGCCATGTTGATCGACTCGTCGAGGGTGATCCGGTCAGCCGGATCGTCGGTGGGCGGACGCAGGGTCGTCCATTCGACATGCCCCGGCAAGGGTTCGGGGAGCCACTCGCCGACGTAGCGTTCCCGCCGTGCGCGGGCCGAGCCGAGGAGGTCCAGGCAGATGCGACCGGCGACGGTTGTCAGCCAGGCGCCGGGGGAGTCGATCGCTTCCCGCTGTGCCGGGGACAAGGCGTACCAGCGGGTATAGGTCTCCTGCACCACGTCCTCGGCCTCGGAAAGCGAGCCGACCAGGCGATACGCGAGCCCGATCAGCTGACGCCGTTCACTCACGATCGCCTTCAACGCCGGGTCGAGCGGGCCGTGCTTGCGTTCGTTCATGGGAATTCGCCCCCTGGGTCTCGTGCGCTGTCCCGGGTACGACGAGACACGGCCGCCGGATGTGAGGCCACCTCCGGCGGCGGTGGGCGGTCCGCGGTGACCGGGCGTTATGGGTGTGTGGAAATAGGGACATTCAACATCGGCACGACCACTTGGCCCGATAGCCCTTTGCCTTCACGGACTTCGTGAGTGGCGGTCAGCGTGCGCCCGCTTCGGTGAGGATCCGGGCGACGGCCGTCTGGCCTTTGGCCCGAGCGTGCGCGAGGGGAGTGACGCCCTGCTTGTCGGCGAGGTTCACGTCGGCCCCGGCGGCGGCGAGCGCCCGGACCACTTCCTGGTGACGCGGCCCGCCGTCGCCGAGGATGACCGCTTCCAGCAAGGCGGTCCAGCCGAGGTCGTTCACGTGGTCGACGTTGATCCCGCTGCCGGCCACCAACCGCACGTACACGGCGTGCCCGCGTTCGGAGGCGGGGATCAGCGAGACACCGCCGTACCGGTTGGTGATGGTCAGGTCCGGCTTGGCCTCGAGCAGCAGCTTCGCCATCGGGACGTTGCCGGTGACTCCGGTGACGAGCCACGGCGTGTCGTGCCGCCCGTCGAGCGCGTTCGGGTCGGCGCCCGCTTTGACGAGGACTTCGGCGACGTCGACGCGGTTCTCGGTGACGGCGACGAGCAACGGGGTCCGGCCGTGATCGTCACGGGTCTCCAGGTCGGCGCCCGCGTCGACAGCCTGCCGGACGCGGTTCACGTCGGCTTCGAAGAGTTGGCTCACGGGGACTCCTTGGCGGGGCGGCTGGGACGAGGCGGGCGGCGGGGCGGTGCTCGGCGCCGTCTGGGGTGGTGCGCTCGGTGCCTGCGGGGAGCAGGCACCGAGCACGAGGGCGGCGAGCAACGCCACGATCGCCCGCTCACCGATCATCAGCGAAGGTCCCCGATGGCGCGCAGCCCGGCCGTGGCGAAGCGCTCGTCGAGGTCGCCGCTGGGCGCGCCGCCGACACCGATCCCGGCGATCGGGCCGCCGTTCGCGGCGACCGGCACACCGCCGCCGAGGAAGAGCGTGCCGGGGATGTCGCGGATGGTCGGGCCGTCGCCCTGGGCGTTCTTGGCCAGCGCGGACGTGGGCTGTCCGAAGGAGACCGCGGTGAAGGCCTTGCGCTTGGCGGACTCTTCCGTCTGCGGCCCGGCGCCGTCGCCCTTGAGCAGCACACGCACGTCACCCGAGCGGTCAACCACGGCCACGGTGATCCGCTGGCCCTCCTTCTCGGCTGCGTCCAGCGTGGCCTGCGCGGCGCGGGTGGCGGCGTCGACGCTGAGCACGCTCGTCTGCACGACGGACTGCTGGGCGGGCGGCTGCGGCTTGTGGTCCTGTGCCTGCGCCGCGCCCACCCCGGTGGCCAGCGCGACGGTCGCGAGACCGGCCGTCATGCCGAGGATGAGACGAGTGCGGGGGAGCTTGGCGTTCATCGGATTTCCTTTGCGGTGAGGGGGTGTTGCTTTCCCCTACGACTTTCCCTGCCGGCGGGGCCCGGCGAATCGGGAGAGTGGACATCGATCGGACGTCGAGTGATCGGTAGGGGCATCAACCGAACGATTGATGCGGGGCACCCCGCCTCCCTGCTTACGATCAGCGGCGACGAAGGGAGGACCGGATGAAATCGCACCTCGGCGCGGCCACCCGGCTGACCGCCGCGATGCATGCCGGGTTCTTCCTGCTGCTCGCCGCGTCGGTGGCCAGGTTCGTCGCGGGGCACGGGTTGAGCGGCGCCACACCGTTGATCCTCGTGCTCACCGGCGCGCTCGCGCTGGTCTACGTGGCGGGTGTGCTGAGCTGGGAAATGCTCGACCGGTGGCGGCCGGTGTGGTTGACGGCGGTGATCGCGGTCTGGCTCGCACTGGTGGTGGCCGCGCCGAGTTTCGCCTGGTGCGCCGTACCGTTGTTCTTCGTCTGCCTGCAGATGCTGCGCCCGCGGATGATGATCGCGGTGGTGGTCCTGCTGACCGCCGCGACCATCCTGGCCCAGTTGAGGATCGCGAGCGGGTTCGATCCGAGCCTCGTGCTCGCGCCCATCGCGGTCGCGCTGATGGCCACGATGACCTTCCTGCAACTCGACGGGGACCGGAGGAAGCTGGGGGAAGCCGTCAAGGCACTCCTGGGTGCCAGGGTCGATCTCGCGCAGAGCCAGCGACTGGCCGGGATGATGCAGGAAAGGGAGCGGCTGGCGCGAGAGATCCATGACGCCCTCGCCCAGGGGATCTCGAGTACGCGGATGCTGCTGCAGGCGGCACAGCGGTCGTGGGACACGGACCCGGAACTGGCGAAAGGCCATGTGTCCCGCGCCGTCGAGGCGGCGGGGGACAACCTCGCCGAGGCGCGCCGGTTCGTCAAAGGCCTCGGGTCACCGCGGCTCGACGCCGGGGATCTCGTCGAGACGTTGAAGGATCTCGCCGAGCAGGTCATGTTCGCCGCCATGCACGCTGTGCGCTTCGAGACCAGCGGAGACCCCTATCCGCTGTCGCCCGAGGTGGAGGCAGGTCTGCTCCGGGTCGCGCAGGGCGCGCTGGCGAACGTCAGCGAGCACGCCAGGGCGACGAAGGCCGCCGTCACGCTGACTTACTTGGTGGACAAGGTCGTCCTCGACATCCGTGACGACGGTGTCGGCTTCGATCCGGCTTCGACTCGCGCGACCGGCGACCGGGGGAACGGGCTGCGGATGATCAGCGAGCGGCTCGCCGAACTCGGTGGTGAGATGGTCGTCGAGAGCGCGCCGGGAGAGGGCACCGCGCTCGCCGTCGCCGTGCCCACCAGGGAGGTTCGATGACCGTCCGGGTACTGATCGTCGACGATCATCCGGTGGTGCGGGCGGGAATAGCCGCGCTGCTGGCCGGCGAGCCCGGCTTCGAGGTGATCGGCGAATGCGCGGGGGCCGATGAGGCCGTGCTGTTCGCCAGCGCGGAGAAGCCGGACGTCGTGCTGATGGACCTGCAGCTCGGCGACGGCCCGGACGGCGTGAACGCCACCGAACGCCTGACCGCGCTGCCGGAGCCGCCGAAGGTACTGGTGCTCACCACCTACGACGCCGAGCTGGACATCACCAGGGCGGTGGCCGCCGGCGCCACCGGCTACCTGCTCAAGGCGGGGCCGCCCGAGGACCTCTTCAAGGGCATCCACGCGGCCGCGCGCGGTGAGACCGTGCTGGCACCTCAGGTCGCGGCCCGGCTCTTCGGGCACATGCGGGCACCGGCGCCCGCGTTGAGCCCCCGTGAGACCGAGATCGTGCAGTTGGTGGCGGAAGGGTTGATCAACCGGCAGATCGCCGCGCGGCTGTTCATCTCCGAAGCCACGGTGAAGACACACCTGGTCCACATCTACGACAAACTCGGCGTCGACAGCCGTGCCGGTGCGGTGGCCGTCGCCACGGAACGGAGGATCATCCGCAACTGAAGGCGTCGCTCCGGGTTCGCGTCCGAAAGGCCGGCGCAAATCGGCTCGAACCCGCGGTCTGGTTCGGACCTTTCCGGCTGGCAGGGCATCGGTACAGGGGGTCGTGAGTGGAAAGTGTCGTTAGAACGTCACTTGTCACTCACGACCACGGTGAGGGTCAGCGGCGCGGTTCGATCGTCATGTCGCCACGGGTCAGCGCGAGGGTCGTTTCGCGGGACAGCATCTCGTGCGGGAATCCGAGATCGATCGCGCTGGCCTCGTCGAGGCGGGCCAGTTGCGAGCCGGTGAATTCGACCTCCAGCGCGCCGAGGTTGTCCTCCAGCTGGGCGGGTGTGCGGGCGCCGATGATCGGTGCCGTCACGCCCGGGTTCAGCAGGGTCCAGGCCAGCCTGATCTGGGCGGGGCTGCGGCCGAGCTCCGCGGCGACCTCCTTCACCACGTCCACGATCGCGAGATTGCGTTCGGTGAGCGTGCCCAAGGCGAAGTTGAGGTTCTTGCGGGTGCCGTCTTCGGACGGCACCGCGGTCACGTCGTCCCTGTTGTACTTCCCGGTGAGCAGGCCGCCCGCCAGCGGTGACCAGGGGACCACGCCCAGCCCCATCTCGCGTGCCATGGGGATCAGGTCGCGTTCCCCGGTGCGCTCGATCAGGTTGTACTCGATCTGCAGCGCGACCAGCGGTGACCAGCCGCGCAGGTCGGCGATCGCCTGCATCCGCGAAACCTCCCAGGCCGGCGCGTTGGAGATCGCCACGTACAGGAGCTTGCCCTGCCGGACCAGATCGTCCATCCCGCGTAGGATCTCCTCGACCGGCGTCGTGAAATCCATCTCGCGTCGTTGCGGTTGCGTACCACCCGCGGTCGCATCCCCACCGAAGGCACCCGCGTGGTGGCCGAGCCACGGTTGCACCTTCTCGGGTACGGCGACTGGGCCGGTCCCGCCTCGGCCACGCTCATCGGCGTCGGCATGACCGCCCGGGCCGCGGTCGCCGACCTCACAGCCAGGTTGGTGACCGGCGGCGACCCGTAGGCCTGACCAGAAGGCGTTTGGTCACGTACCGCGCGTCGCGTCCGACACCGCGCAGGGTGGCGGAGGCGAAGCTGCGCTGCCATTCCAGGCCGACGAAGGCCAACCCGTGGTGGGTGGTGGACAGGCCGCGATCGTGCAGCGGCCGTCCATCGGAGTCCAGCGCGCCGAATCCGTCCAGATAGGACAGTCCGGGTCGGAATCCGGTGGCGAGCAGGATGGTGTCGACGTTTTCGCGGGTTCCGTCCGGCCAGCGCACACCGTCGCCGTCGATGGTGGTGAACATGCGCCTCTGATCCGGTTCTCCGTCGAGAATCGCGGCTTTGTAGCCGCCGGGGTCGTTGACAGGTGAGGTGAGTGGTTCTTTCAGCACATGGCCGATCGGCAGGCGGTCGAACCCGACGGCGGCGGACCAGAAGTGCACGTCCTTCCCGAAGGGGCGCTGCGGCGCGAACTTGATCGGTGCCCGGGTGGCGAGGGTGACCCTGGCGTGGCCGGCGAGCTCGGTGGCGATCTGGACGGCGGAGTTGCCCGCGCCGACCACGATGACACGCTGCCCGGCGAACGGGGCGGGATCGCGGTAGTCGCTGCTGTGCAGGACTTGGCCGGTGAAGCCGTCCAGCCCCGGCAGAGCGGGAAGACGGGGCCGCGAGAAGCCGCCGGACGCGGCGATGACCACGGGCGCGGACAGGGCGGCTCCTCCGGCCGTGTGCACGGTGAACACGCCGCCCTCGTGGGTGACGGCGGAGACGCGGTGTCCGGTGCGGATGTCGGTGCCGAGGCGGTCGGCGTAGCGGCGGAGATAACCGACGACTTCGTCGCGGTGCGGGTAGTGCTCGGGATCGCCGGGGAAGGGCAGGCCGGGGAGGCTGCTGTAGCGGGCGGGGGAGAAGAGGGTCAGCGAGTCGTAGTAGCGGGGCCATGAGCCGACCGGTTCGGTGCCGGCCTCGAGGATCACCGGTTTCGAGCCGCGGGTGCGCAGGGCGTGGGCGGCGGCGAGACCGGCCTGGCCGCCGCCCACGATGATCGCGTCGTGCGCGGTCATGAGGTCCTTCCCCGTTGAGGTGCCGCCGCCAGGGGCAGGACTTCCGCGCAGCAGCCGGCCGATGCCGTGTCTTCGGGCTCGTCGAACAGACCGGCGCCACCGCACACACCCGTTTCGGCCATCCGGAGTTCGACGCGAGCGGCCGCCTCGTGGTCCCCGGCGAGCTCCGCGGCGATGCTGCGCACCTGTTCGTACCCGGTCATGGCCAGGAACGTCGGCGCACGGCCGTAGCTCTTCATGCCCGCCAGGAAGAAGTCCTTCTCCGGGTGAGCGAGTTCCTTCGCGCCATGCGGGTACACGGTCCCGCAGGAATGCACGTTCGGATCGATCAGCGGCGCGAGCGCGACCGGCGCCTGCAGGGTCGGGTCCAGGTCCAGGCGGATTTCCGAGAGCAGGCCCAGATCGGGGCGGAATCCCGACAGCGTCACCACTTCGTCGACCCGGTCGAGGCGCTGCCCGGCGGAGGAGATCAGGCTCAATCGCCCGTCTCCGTCGCGTTCGACCGTCTCGGTGCGGAATCCGGTCAGGACGGTGATCAGCCCGGATTCCACCGCCGCCCGCGCACGCAGGCCGAGAGCACCCCGAGCGGGGAGCTGGTCCGCGTCGCCGCCGCCGAAGGTGTTGCCGACCGAACCGCGGCGCAGCACCCAGCTGATCCGCGTGTCCGCGGACTCCTTCGCCAGACCGGACAACGCGACCAGCGCGGTCAGCGCGGAGTGTCCGCTTCCCGCGACCACCACGTGCTTGCCCGCGTACCGTGCCCGCACCGCCGGGTCGCCCAGATCCGGGACGCGGTAGCCGATCCGGTCTACCGCCGCTCGTTCGCCGATGGCGGGAAGTCCTTCCCCGCCAAGAGGATTCGGGGTCGGCCATGTTCCGGAGGCGTCGATCACCGCCTGTGCCGCGATCCGTTCCTCCGTGCCGTCGGCGGTACGGACGTGCACGGTGAACGGCTCGTCGTCGCGGCCGCTGTCCACGACACGGTCCCGGCCGCGGCGCGCCACGCCGACCACCTCGGCGCCGAACCGGACCCGGTCGCCGAGTGCGGACGCCAGCGGGCGCAGGTAGGACTCCGCCCATTCCGAACCTGTCGGGTACGTGTCGGCGGCAGGGCCGGACCAGCCGATCGCCGCCAGAAGCCGCCCGGCCGCCGGAGCGACGAGCTCGGACCAAGGCGAGAAAAGCCGGACATGATTCCACTCCGCCACCGCGGCACCCGCGTGCGTGCCGCGTTCCAGCACCAACGGCTCGAGGCCCCGTTCGGCGAGTTCGGCGGCCGCCGCCAACCCGACCGGCCCAGCTCCGACGACCACCACAGGCAACTCGTTCATCCCCGCACCTTTCATCGATCTGGCTCGATTGAACCGACGCGGAGGACTGTATCGACAGACATCGATTGACGCAACCATCGATGTTGGTCGATACTGGGTGCATGACCACTGGCGTCCTGCCCGAAAGCGAAGCCGCGACGTACGCCGGCTGGTTCGCCTGCCTGGCTGAGCCGATGCGGGTGAAACTGCTGCACGCGGTCGCGACGTCGTCCGGCGGCCTCACCGTCGGCGCCCTGACCGAAATCCTCGGAACGAGTCAATCCACGTGCTCGCACCACGTCCGGAAACTCGCCGAAGTCGGTTTCCTGCACCTGCGGAAAGAGGGCACCGCCACGGTCGTCACGATCAACCAGGCCTGCTGCAGCGGGCTCCCGCACGCGGCCGACGCCGTCATGGGCCTGCTCGCCCCACGGCCCTGCTGTCCGGACAACGTGCCCGATGACGTCGTCGTCCGGCCGGCGGTCGGCGGCGAAAGGCTCGACGCGGACTGGCTGCCGGGGCACTGCTGGGTCGCCGAGGTCGATGGCGAAGTCGTCGGCTGGAGCGCGGCGACCCCGGTCTCGGGTCGCGATGGTCATCGAGGCGTCGCCGAAACCTCTGTCCACGTCGTCGAAGGTCACCGCGGTCGCGGGGTGGGCAAGGCCCTGATCCACAAACAGGTCACGGAGGCCGATGCCGCCGGGATCCGGACTTTGCAGACCTCGGTCCTCACCGACGACCGTGCCGGGATCGCGTTGCATCGCAGCGCCGGCTATCGCACGGTCGGCATCCGCGAACGCATCGTCGAGCGTGACGGCGTCTGGTGCGACACCGTTTTCCTGGAACGCCGCAGCTCCGTCGACTGAAGTCCGCCCGTTGTCGCTGATCGCCCATTTCGAAGTCGTCGGGTAGTCGCGGACCGTGCCGGTATCAGGTGTCGCCGGTGCGAATGTTCCGGCGACCTGCTGCGTACACGGAAAGTGCTTGAGCCGATCGCGTGATGCCGATACCCAGTTTCTTGGACGCGTAGGTCGCGGCGGACTTCGGTGGTACGGTCCATCGCGGTCGAGAACCTCGTCGAGTGATCATTGCCTCGTGTCATTCAGTGATGGGCCTTCGGAAAAAGAGAGTATGAGTAGTGGATTTCGACGCACTGATCGCCGAATTGCGAAACCTGCGGGACAACGTCACCGGGGTGACCGACACGGTGATAGCCGCGGTCGACGGAATACCGATAGTCGCCGACGCGGCGAAGAACATCGACCCCGCGGAGGTCTCCGCGCTGGCCGCCGCGAATCTCGGGATCGCGCGCCAGGCGGCCGAGGTGACCGGGAAGGGGACACTCCGGCAGACCGTGGTGTTCAGCAGCGACGGCTACATGGCCGTCTACGCCATCGACCGGATGGCGCTCATGGTGATCATGGGAGACCGGCAGCTGAATGTCGGCCGGCTTCTTTTCGAATGCCGCCCTGTCATCGACCGGATCAGCTCGATATTGGCCGCATAGCAGCCAGACGAAGAAAGTGAGTTCGATGAACATCGAAAACGCGCTGAAGGAATCCATGTCGATCGCCGGAGCGGTCGGTGTCGCGCTGGTCGATTACGAGAGCGGGATGTCGCTCGGCACGAGCGGGGGCGGTGATTGGCTCAACCTGGAGGTCGCGGCCGCGGGCAACACCGATGTCGTCAGGTCGAAGATGCGGGTCATGTCCGCGCTGTCGCTCAACGACAGCATCGAGGACATCCTCATCACGTTGCATCGCCAATACCATCTGATCCGGCTGCTGGATTCCATGAACGCCAGGAGCTCCCTTTTCCTGTACCTGGTGCTGGACCGGGATCAGGCGAATCTCGCGCTGGCTCGGCACTACCTCAAGCGTATCGAGGCGGAACTGCAGGTCTGAACAGGAACGGAGGAAGCCGGCGATGACCGGAGTCGCGTCCAGTCACCACGTGCTCGTCGCCGGCTCGGCGCTCATGGGCGGTCTCGGTCCGTTGTTCCCGGCGGGGTTGAAGCTCATCGGCGATCGGCTCGAATTGGTGCTCGCCCTGCCGGGCGGCGGCACCGACCGCCACGCCACGGATTCCGCACCGTCGGACCATCCGTTCGTCGCGGTGAAGGAGCGGATCCGGCTCAGTGCCGGCACCGGCATACCGCCACCGCGGTTCTTTCTCGACACCACCAACAGGTGGACGCGGTTGCACGTGGAGCTCACCGGACTCGCGGTGCGGGCGGTGATCGTGCTGCCGGACGAGCTTACGGCCGGGTCACTCAACGCACCGTATCTCGGGTGCTGGCAGCATCAGGTTCCCGGATCCGTGCGGCTCGCGATGGACGAGATCGCGCGGATCCTCGCCCGGTGCCGCCATCGGGCCGGCGGACCGGAACCACTGATCGACCTGGAGCTGGACTATGTGCCGGACCGGGATTTCGAGGCCGTGTTCGCGCGAGCCCATGGTCCGGTCAGGCCGTTCATCGCCCCCGTCCGTCCCGCGTTCAAGATGCGCTGGCACGCGGTGACACCCGCGCAGCGCAAGGCTTTCGCCGTCGATTTGATCGATGTGACGACCGCGGGCCGGTGGCTTCGACGCAAGCCGACCGCGAGGATCATGGGACTCGAAGTGGAACTACCGCCGAGGCCTTGGCGCTAGCCCCGGATGGTGGTGAGCGGCGATCCGGGGCGGCCCCGGATCGCCGCTCACGATCGTGTCAGGCGGTGACGAGGGACAAGCCGTAGTTCTGCAGGATCTCGTTCACCGGCTGGAACCAGGTCTCACCGCCGGAGCCGCAGTTGCCCCAGCCGCCGGAGGTGACTCCCTGCGCTTGGTCACCGGTGATGAAGGAGCCGCCGGAGTCGCCGGGTTCCGCGCAGACGTTGGTGCGGGTCATCTGGTGCACCGCGCCCTGCGAGTAGTTGACCGTCTCGTTGTGCCCCAGCACGGTGCCGCAGTGCCAGTGCGTCGTCGAACCGGACCGGCACACCGAGGTGCCGACCGGCGCGACCCACGAGCCGCGGACGAGCGCGTCGCTGACGGTGCCCCAGCCGAGGACGACCGGCGCGGTCCACCAGCCGTTGCCGATCCGGATGAAGGCGTAGTCGTTGCCGGGGAAGGAAGAACCGGCGAAGTTGCCCATCGCCGAGCCGTCCCAGCCGACGACGGAGCTGCCGGTGCCGCCACAGTGGCCGGCGCTGACGAAACCGCCGTGGACGGAGAATCCGATGGAGCAGCGGGTGTTCCCGTTGATGTAGTACGGGTCGCCGCCGACGGTGCCCGCCGCGAACGGCTCGGCCTTGGGCGCGGTGACCACCGTGACCGGACCGGATTTCCTCGCCCTGGCGAGGAAGTCGTCGACGTCGGAACCGTGCCCGCCCGGCCGCACCGCGACCATGACGCTGCCGCTGCGCGGGTCGGCGCGCCAGCCGCTGACGGCGGCGGGAGCGGGCTTGGTCTTGGCCGACATGTCGATTTCGGCCTTGGCCGCGTCGAGCCGGGCCGCGCTGATCGCGACCGCGGTGGGCTCGGCGCCTGCCTGCCGGACGGCGGAAGCGGCGGCGGGGTCGGTCACGCCGACGACGAGTTTGCCGCGCGCCGGATCGAACCAGGCGCCGCCGAACGCCGCACCGGCGGCCTGCTGGGCGACGGGCATCACCCGCGACGCGGTCATCTCCTGGGTGAGCCTGGTCGAGGCCTGCGCGGCGGTGAGCCCCAGATCCCGCTGCATGGCGGCGAGCAATCCGGGGGAAGCCTGCGCGACCGGGGCGAGGGCGGCGGATGTGAGACTCGCGGTCAGTACGGCGGCGCCACCGACTGCCAGGGCGATTCTTCGACGCATGGTCTAGTCCTCCAAGGCCGGGGGAAAGAAACACACTGCCCGCCGAGTGTGCGGCCGTGGTCCGGGAAAGAGCGAGGAATGTCCGGTCTTCTGTCCGGAATTCACAAGAGCGAATTCCGGCGGACCGGGTCGGGAATCGTCTACTTAGGACGAACAGCGGCACGGGCCCTCCGAGCGCCCTCGCATGCGTTCCAGTACGTTGCCGGATATGACCGCGTCGCCGGAGGAAGTGCCGGAGCAGGTGCTGCGCACCTCGATCGTGGAGCGGTTGTTCGCTCGTGAAGCCGACTCGCGCCCGCTGTTCACGCACCAGGACCACAGTGCCGGTGTGGACAGCACCGTCACCTGGACGGAGTTCGTCTCACGCGTGCGAGTGGTCGCGGGCGCGCTGCGCCTGGTCGCCCGGCCGGGTGATCGCGTCGCCGTGCTCACCGGCCAGGACCTGAATTACCCCTTGGCGTTCTTCGGAGCGCTCGCCGCCGGGCTCGTCGCCGTGCCGTTGATGGCACCGGGCAGTCCTTCCCAGCGAGCCAGGCTCACCGGCGTGCTGGAGGACAGTGGCGCACGGGTGTGGCTGACCTCGTCGGCCGCCGCCGCGAAAGTACGCGAAGCGGGCACGCCGGACCACCTGATCGTGGTCGACGAACTTTCCGGACCTCCGGCCGATCCGGTTCCGGTCGCACCGGAAAGCCCCGCCTATCTGCAGTACACGTCCGGGTCGACACGGGAGCCCGCCGGCGCCGTGATCCCGCACCGGGCGGTCGCCGCCGCCTGCTGGCAGGCGAGCCGGGCCTACGCCGTCGACGAGGGCACGACCTGCGCCGGCTGGATCCCGTTCTTCCACGACATGGGCCTGATCCAGCTGCTGTGCCTGCCGGTCCACGCGGGGGCGCGATCGGTGTTCATGTCGCCCGCCGAATTCGTGCACCGTCCGGTGAGATGGCTGCGTCAGCTCGCCGATCACCCGGCCGTGTTCACCGCAGCGCCGAACTTCGCGTTCGACCTGGCCGTCGATGCGGCCGGAGAAGTGGGAGACGACCTCGACCTCTCCGATGTCCGGGTCGCGCTGAACGGCGCCGAGCCGGTGCGGCCGGACACGGTCGCGCGCTTCCTGGCGACCTTCGGCCCGCGTGGATTCCGTGCCGAGGCACACCGTCCGTCGTATGGCCTTGCCGAGGCCACCGTGTACGTCGCGAGCGCGGGCGCGGAAGGACCGCGTAGCGCGGTGTTCGACCGCGAAGCCCTCGCGCAGGGCCAGGCGATCGAGGTGCCGGAAGGTCAGGAACTCGTCTCGGTCGGCCGTCCGCTCGGCCAACGGGTCCGGATCGTCCGGGACGGAGTGGTGCGGCCCGACGGCCTGGCCGGGGAGATCTGGATCCACGGGCCGAACGTCGCGGCGGGGTACTGGGGCCGTGGCGACGCCGCCGCGTTCGGCGGCGAACTCGACGGCGTCGGCGGCTGGCTGCGCACCGGCGACCTCGGCGTGGTCCATCGCGGAGACCTCTACATCACCGGAAGGCTCAAGGATCTCATCGTCATCGACGGCCGCAACTTCCACCCGCAGGACATCGAGGCGGTGGCGGGCGAGGCGCATCCGGCGATCCGCCGCGACCGCGTCGCCGCGTTCGGTGTCACGGACGAAAGGGGAGAAGGGGCGATGTTGGTGGCCGAATGGGCAAAGAACGCCGAAGCGGATGTCAAAGAAGTGACGAGAGTGGTATTGCGCGCGGTTTCCCGCGAACATGATCTGACGTTGCGATCGGTACGTCTGGTTCCTTCCGGTGACCTTCCGCGCACTTCCAGTGGCAAGGTCGCGCGGGCCGCGGCGAGGGCGCGTTATAGTCGGCCCCGTGGGTGATCACCGCGCGGAGGTCGTGAAGGTCGTCAGTGAGACTTTTCGGCTTGATCCCGCCGAAATCGAGTCCGACGCGCCGCTCGAAGAGCTGGGTATCGACTCCAGGGGACGGATAAGACTCCTGTCGGCGCTGGAGGTCTACCACGACGTGAGGATTGATCTGGACCAGCTGGACCGGTTCACCGACATCGGGTCGGTGGCCGAAGTGCTCGCAGAGGCACTCGGCGGTAAGGCCGACGGTTCCGACGAAAGGCGCTGAAAAGAATGAGCGGGGGCTTCACCGCGGCGACCGATGCGCTTTCATCGGCATCGAAGAACATCGGAAAGCTGACGGAACAGTTGCTCGAAGACAACCCGGATCTGTCGAGCACACCGGTGAACGCGGCAGGCTTCGGCCAGGCGCACGGCGACCACGCGAAGAAGTACACCGACGGGGTGGCGGCGTTGTGGGCGTCGGTCCAGGGGTACAGCACCACGCTCGGCTCGTTCGGCACGAACCTCGGTACCGCCGCCACCGCCTACGGCACCAACGAGGACGAGCAGAAGGACAAGATCACCAAGACGGGGATGCGCTAGTGGCCGACAAAACCACCTGGACCGACGTCAAAGCCGTTCTCGACGACCCGGCCGTTCCCTCCGAGCAGAAGACCAAGCTCATCGGCTCGTGGATGCGGACGCATCCGGCGCCCCCGCCGTGGTCGGCGGACCAGGAGCCGGAGGAGATCAAGCAGAAGCGCAAGGAAGCCGAGAAGTACGCGGAGTCCTACAACGCCATCCCGTTTCTGGCCTCGGACGACGTCGACAAGATCTACGGCGAAGCGAAGAAGGCCGGAGATCAGGCCAGCTTCACCCAGAACGAAGAGACGAAGGCCGTCGACGAGGGCGGCAAGAAGCTGGACGGCGCAAAGGAACCCACCGCGGAGGGCGCCGGGACCAAGACGTCGGACGAGATCTTCGACGCCGCCGCGCCCGCGCTCAAGGTCTTCCAGACCTTCGGCTCGCTGCTGGCGAAGGTCCCGGAAGACTGCCGTGGAACCTCTCGCGCGCTCGATTTCGAGAAGGACATCAAGAAGCCGTTCGACGAGCAGCGCGGGATCAGTTTCAAGAACTTCGTCGACGACGCCGCCCACTTCAAGACCGGTTCGAAGACCGTGCAGAAGGCCATCGACGACACCGGCTCCCAGCTGAACACCCTCTACGGGACCTGGACCGGGAAGGCCGCGGACGCCTCGTCGGAGAACTACAACGAGAAGATCCTCCCCAAGGCCAAAAAGCTCTCCGAGACGCTGAACAACGCGAGCGAAGCGACACTGCACACCACCGCCACGGTGTTCAAACTGTGCAAGGGCAAGGCCGACACGGTCGTCGACCTCTACAAGGAGGTCGTCGGCAAAGCGGACTTCGCGATGGCGCAGAAGGTCATCGCCATCGCCGCCGGCGAGAAGAGCGGCAAGGAGGACCTCGGCGCGATCGCGGGCTGGATGGACGTCAACTTCGGCTCCAACCTGGTCCAGCAGCTGAACAACGACGGCTGCTGCGACGACGACGAGTTCAAGAAGGCGGGCCAGGACCTCGCCAAGCAGTGGATCCAGAACCAGTTCATCCCCGAGATGTGGACCATCATCTACGAGGGATTCGCCAAGTCCTGCAAGGAAACCAAGGATTTCGTCAACCAGGCCTACGACGAGCTCGACAAGGTCATGGGCAAGGTCAAGAACGAGTTCGAGGGCGCCGGTGACAAGGGCGGCGCGGGTGGAGCCGGCGGTACGGGCGGCGGGCCCGGCGGCGGTCAGGGCCCGGACTTCACCGGTGGCCAGGGCGGTCCGGGTGGCGGCCCTGGCGGCTCGGGAACCGGCGGACCCGGTGGCGGCCCCGGCGATGGACCGGGTGGTTCGGGCAAGGGCCCCGACTTCACCGGCGGCACCGGCGGTGGGCCGGGCGGCGGTCCCGAGGGCGGCTCTGGCGGCGGTCCCGGTGGCGGTCCCGGCGCGGGTGGTCCGGGTCCGGGCGGCGGTGGTACCGGTCCGACGGGCGATGTCAAACCCCCGCCGGTCCCGGACGTGAAGATTCCCGAGAGCGGTTCCGGATCGCAGGGTGGTTCCGGCGGTGGCCCCGGTGGCGGCCTCGGCGGTGGTCCGGACGCGAACAAGGACCAGACGTCACCCTCGGGTTCGACTCCGCCGCCGTCGAACGGCGACGAGCAGAAGGCCGCGGCCGAAGAGGCGAAGAAACAGGCCGCCGCGGCGGCGGAGAACGCGAAGAAGCAGGCGTCCGAAGCGTTGGGCAAGCTGGGCGACGGTCCGGCCGGGTCCGACCTCGGCGGTTCCGGGGGCTCTGGGCCGGGCGGTTCGGGCCCGGGCGGCGGCCCCGGTGGCAGTGGCAACACGGACGCCGCGGCCGAAGCCAAGGCGGCGGCCGAAAAGGCCGGTGAAGAGGCGAAGAAGCAGGCTTCCGACGCGCTGAACAAGCTCGGCGACGCCCCCGGCGGCATGGGCGACACCGACGCGAAGGACGGCGACTCGAAGGACGGCGAGAAGGCCGCCGACGAGGCGAAGAAGAAGGCGTCGGACGCCTTGGACAAGCTCGGTGACGAGCTTTCCGGCGAAGACAAGCTGACCGGTGACAAACCCGGTGAGGACGGCGACAAGGCCGAAGACGGCGAACGCGAGACTCTCAAGGTCAAGCAGGGCGACACGACCTTCGAGATGACCGAGCCGGACAAAGACGGCGAGATGGAGATCAAGGTCGGGGACGGTTCCGGGCCCGCCAAGGACTTCAAGCTCGACTGGACCGGCGAGGGTGACGAGTCCAAGCTGGGGTCCACGCCGGATTCGGACGACGGGAAACCGGACAAGGACGGCGTCCATCGTCCCGGGCCGGACGGCAAGATCCACATCCAGGACGGCGATGTGAAGATCACCGCCGAACGCCCCGACGGTCCGTCCGGGCCGACGGTCGTCACCGTCGACGACGGCACCGGCAAGCCGACCACGTACACCCTCGGCGAGGACAAGCCCGCCACGGACAAGGCAGCGCACCCCGCGACGCCCGTCACCGGGACGGCGCAGCCCGACTCCAAGCCGGCGTTCACCCCGCACCACGGTGGCGGCGGAACCGTCCCCGACGGGATCGGCGTCCCCGCCGGTGACATCAGCGGCGGTGGCGGTGGTGGTTTCGGTGGCGGTGGTGGTGCCTCGGCGCCGTCGATGCCCTTCGAAACCGCGAGCCCCGCGACAGGCCAGTCGCTCAGCGAAGGCCTGCACACCGGCGGCGGTGGGACACAGCAGCCGCAGCCCGTGGCTTCGGGTGCCCCGTCCGCTCCGATGGGCAGCCCGTCGGGGCAGTCGTTCGGCGGCGGCGCGATGCCGCCGATGGGCATGGGCGCCGGCGGAGGTGGCGGCCAGGGCGGAGACCAGGAACGGACCAACCGCGCGTACCGGATCGAGGGCGAGGTGTTCGACCAGGTCAACGAACCCACCGGCCGGATCACCGGTTCGTTGCTGGACGATGAGGATCAGTCGGTCACCCGCAAGCGGTGAGCCGGGGCAGGGGAGAACAGATGAGCGCCGATGACACCGCCACCATGAAGGCGACCCTGGACGGTCTGGTCCGCGAGCAGTCGGAGCGCCGGGCGCTGCGGGACAAACGCGCCGACGAGATCAAGGCGAGCTCGCAGGAGTTCATGACCAAGCAGGTCCAGACCGCTCAGCGTTACGTCGAGCACCGGCGGGAGCTGGGGCAGCGCAAGACGAAGTCCGGTTGGAGCACCGACCGGTCGCACGCGCAGCCGGGGGCGGCGTCACCGTTCGAAGACGACCCTGTGGACATGGCGGCTCCGTTCGCTTCGGAGCCGCCTGCCCGCACGGGGCGGGACACGCCCCGGCGCGCTCCCCGCGCACGCCCGGCACCGGCGGACGACGAGGACGACGCCTTCCTCAACAACCGCTGGCGCGACTGAACTTCCCGTCAGACGACCAGGCCGAGCGCCCCCGCAGCGCTCGGCCTGCGGGAATCCGGCTGATTCAGGCGTCTCACCGTCCGATGACGGCCAGCCCGGCCCAGATCGCCGCTGTCACCCACAAGGCCATCACGAACAGCGCGCCCACCGCGGACAACTGGGATTCCGTGCCGGCGAGCTGGCCCGCGAGTTCTGAAGGCATGACCGCGGCGATCCTCTCGTCCCAGGGCGCGGGTACCAGCATCCGTGGTGCCATCGGGAGAGCGAAGAGCAGGACGGCCATGGTGACCAGTGTTCCGGCGGTCGATCTGATCATCGTGGCCAGGCCGAGCGCGATCAGGGTGATCACCATCATGAGCAGGCCATCGGCCAGCACCACCGGAAGTCCGGTGTCCACAGTGGTCAGTGAGCCGATCGGCCGGTCGCCGATCACCATCCTGCTCACGAAGAATGTCGCCACGGCGACGACCGCGCCCTTGGCCAGCAGAAGTTTCCGTCGCACGGGCACCGCGACCAGACTGGTGCGGATCATCCCGGTGGCGTACTCGGATGTCGCGGTGAGAATTCCGAACGCCATCAGGCACAGTCGCACGACGGTGAGGACGGATGTCCCGTCACCGAGACCGCCAAAATGCGCGCGTTGGTCCGGGGTGGCCGAATCCCAGGCGCCCGCGGAGATCAAGGCCATCAGGCCGCCGACGAAGCGATGACGTCGATCACGAGATCGTCGTTCCGGCGCGGTATTCGGTGCTGTCGTCGGTGAGCTTGAGGTAGGCGTCTTCGAGGGAGTCGCTGCGCGGCGTGAGCTCGTGCACGGCGATGCGGTGCCGCACGGCGATGTCGCCGATGGTCACGGCATCGATGCCTTGTGCGGTAAGGCTTCCGTCGGGTCGGCGAGTGACGGTCGCGCCCGCGGACCGCAGCAGGCCCGCCAGTTCGGTTTCGTTCGGCGTGCGCACCAGCACGTCGCGCTGAAACCTTTCGGCGAGCTCGACGATCGAGCACTCCGCGATCAGCCTGCCCCGCCCGATGACCACGATGCGGTCCGCGGTCAGCTCCATCTCGCTCATGAGGTGACTGGAGACGAGAACGGTCCTGCCTTCGGCCGCCAGCGAGCGCATGAGATCGCGGATCCACCGGATGCCTTCCGGGTCGAGACCGTTGCCCGGTTCGTCGAAAAGGAGGATCCCGGGATCACCGAGCAGGGCCGCGGCGATCCCGAGCCGCTGCTTCATGCCGAGCGAGAACCCGCCGATCCGTTTACGCGCCACGGCGGTGAGACCGACCTGGTCCAGCACCGTGTGCACTCGGGTCCTGCGGATGCCGTTGCTGCGGGCCAGACAGTGAAGGTGGTCGAAGGCGCCGCGCCCGCCGTGGACGGCGCCCGCGTCGAGCAGCGCGCCGACGTGATGCAGTGGGCGATCGATGGCGGCGTATCTCCTGCCGTTGATCAACGCTTCGCCGGACGTAGGAGTGTCCAGGCCGAGAACGGCCCGCATGGTGGTGGACTTGCCCGCGCCGTTGGGGCCGAGGAAACCGGTCACGTACCCTGGTTCGACCCGGAACGACAGGTCGTCCACGGCGACCGTCGGGCCGTAGCGCTTGGTCAATTTCCTGAGCTCGATCATGACGCTAATGCTGGCCCGGCGGCACGACCGGCGAATCGGACCGTGGGCCCAAAACGCCGCTCACCCCACGGTCGTACCGGCTCGGCGAGACCCGACCCGGGGATGACCACAGAACCGGCTGATAGGCGCAGCCTCTCAACGCGGTGGCGACCGGGTCGTGGCCGTACCGGCCAGGCCCGGGGTCCACTGGAGTCATGACCGGCTACCGCATCGCGCTCACCTTGGCGACGGCATCGGCGCCGAGGTGCTGCCGCCCGCCTGGGCAGTGCTCGCCGCCGTCGGCAGACGGAACGGATCTGTAGAGGGGTAAGGCAAACGTGGTGTGCCGGAGTTGGCGGCAGGAGCGGACTCGCCGAAGAGATACCTTTCTGATTGTCCATAAGGGACGTTTCCGGTGTCATTGTCCGAGTTGAGCGATTTGTGTGGTGTGGCGAGGGGTCGTGAGTGGCAATGAGGGTTCGAACCCAATGCCACGTAGCTTGAGTTGATCTTGGATGGGGGCCTTGATCGTAAGCGGTGAGGATTGCCGCAGGTCACGCGCTCGGTTGCCCTGGCCGACAGGAGCCGACCGCGCCCCTGGGTGTCCACAAAGGACACTTTTCGCTGTCTCTGATTGATGCCCGGGTGGGCGATTTCACGAGGGGGTCGTGAGTGGCGTTTCGGGTTAGAACCCGAAACGCCACTCACGACCTTCACCCCACCCGTCAACCTCGCCCAAGATCAACTTAAGCTACGTGACATCGGGTTATTTGAGGGGTAGGGCAAACGTGTCGGGTGCGGTGGGCGGCCCGCTCATGGCCGCCTTCGATCGTGCCGCGAAAGCCACGTCGACGGCGTAGCGAAGGGCCCCTTCCCTACCTTCAGGGTAGGCAAGGAGGCCTTCACCGCCGCCTGGGTCGATCACTTCAGCTGACGTCGCGAAAGTGGCTTTCGCGACACGCCACATTTGACTTACCCCTCAATAATTCCCTACGACTCCTTCGACTGGTCCTGTGAGCGCGGCCGCGAGCATCAGTGTCGCTCCGGCGGCGAACCTCCACCTGGACAGGGAATTCCCGTCGATGTTCCAGCCGGTGCGCGGCTGGGCGCCCGACATCGCCGGGCGGGGCGAGGTCAACCCGCTCGGCACCTCGTGGTCCGCTGCGATGATGCTCGACCACGTGGGACACCCCGAAGCGAGCGGAGAGCCGCTGAACGGCCAGTACCGTCGATCTCGGTGAGCGGCCGACACCGCCGGATACACGCGTGCGGTGCTGGACCGGGTGGGCGGTGTGGTGAACTGATCGGCACCGATGAAGGGAGTGCCTGCAGTGATCACCACCATCGCCCTGCTCAAGGCCCGTGATGGCCTCAGCCGGTCCGAGTTCGTCGAGTACTACGAGAACCATCACGTCCCGCTCGTCCTCGGCCTCGCACCCGCGCCGGCCCTCTATGCCCGCAATTACCTGCCGGAGGCCGGAGCACGCGGGTTTCCCGCCGACTTCGACGTGATCACACACATGAAGTTCGCCGATGAGGCCACCCGTCGCGCCTGGCTGGCTCTCGTGCTCGCCGAGGATTCCGGGGTCGCCGAGGACGAAGCCCGGTTCCTCGATCGATCCCGGACCCGGTCGTGGACGGTCGAGGAACACTCCAGTGCGTGGGTGGGATAGCGGCGTGCGGGTTTGCCCTTGTCGCCGCAGGGTATCCGGTTCGGGTGAGGCGAGCCGGAACGAGCCGGCCGGGTATTCAGGGCGGATGGGTTCATGGTCGACGTGAAGATGACGGTAGACACTTCTCCCGAGCGCGTGTTCGAGGTGCTCGCCGACGGCTGGACCTACGCGGCCTGGGTCGTGGGGGCCTCCCACATCCGTGACGTCGACAAGGGCTGGCCGGCGCGGGGAACGCGGATCCACCACTGCGTCGGCTCTTGGCCCCTCCTGCTCGACGACGTCACCAAGGTGCACGCCGTCGACCCGCCGAGGCTGCTCGAACTCGAGGCGCGGGCCTGGCCTTTCGGTACCGCGCGGATCCGGTTGGAACTGCGGGAAACCGCGTCGGCGACCACGGAGATCCTGATGTCCGAGCAGGCGACCCGCGGGCCTGGCCGCGTGCTGCCGGAGGCCGCGCAGGCGCTCTTCCTGGTGCCGAGGAACCGGGAATCCCTGCGACGTCTCGCGGATCTCGCCAAGGGGCGCGAAGCCGCCGATTGAGACGGACGTTCAGCCGCTCAACCGCCGGACTGATCCTGATGGCTCGGCCGCCCGAGCCGTACCCGGTCGCGCGGCGGGTCGAGGGGGTGGCTGTCGCCCCGTCGCCCGGCGCGGATGGCGGCGAGCAGTTCGCTGATCGTGGCCGCCGCGTCGTGCCGAGGCCGCCAGCCGAGTTCCTCCCGTGCGCGCCGAGTGTTCACAAGGGACGCTCGGTCGGCGAGCCGCAGCCAGGACGGATGCAGTGGTTGCAGGCCCAGCCGCCAGCTCGGCCAGGCCAGTCCGGTCAGCAGCCTCAACGGTACGGGAACCCGGAACCCGCCTGCCAGCGCCGCGAGGTCGCGGCTGTCGAGGACGGGCTCGCCGGCGAGGTTGAACGCACCGGTCGCACGGCGGTCGAGGATCGCCCGGATCGCTTGTGCCACATCGTCGGAGTGCACCACCTGCATCCGCAGCCCCGGCCACAACGGCACCGGCAGCCCTTTGCCGCCCAGCGGTAACGGTGGCGCCAGCGGGCCGAGCAGCCACCCCGAGAACTCGGCCGCGGCGTCCGGCTGCACGACACCGCACGGACGGATCCGCGCCACCCCGATCCCCGGGTGATCACGGCAGAATTCGTCCAATTTGGACTCGAAGGCCGCTTTTCCGGCGCTGTAGGCGCTTTCGGGGAGCCCGCCGCAGGGCCATTCCTCATCCACCTCGTCCCACCGGTCGGCCGGTGTGTAGGCGGCGACCGACGACGCGCACACGATGTGGTTCACGCCGGCGTCGGCGGCCGCGCGCAGGACGTTCGCGCTGCCCGCGATGTTGGTCCGGCGCATCGCCGGATCGTCGGCGCGCGGATGGATCGCCCAGGCGAGGTGCACCACGGCGTCGGCGCCGTCGAAGATCTCGGTCAACCGCGGCCAGGCGTCGTTCGCGCCGATGTCCTGCTGGACCCAGCGGGCCGACGAGTAGGGCGCGGCCGTCGTGTCGGGGCGGCGGCGTGCCACTCCGAGCACGTCGGGCTCGTCTCCGGCCAGCGCCCGGAGCAGGGCGGTCCCGATGTTCCCGCTCGCGCCGGTGACGACGATCTTCATCGATAGACGGCGCGGTGCGCGGCACGCACTGTCGCGCGGTAGACGGAACCGGCCCAGCCGTCCCGGGCGAGGGCCGCCCTGGCGGCGTTCGATCCGGGTGCGCCGTGCACCGCGCCACCGGGATGCGCCGACGCCGACGCCAGGAAGAGCCGGTCGATCGGGGTGTCGGCCCGGCCGAGACCGGGGACGGGCCGGAAGAAGAGCTGTTGCTGGATGGCCGCGGTCCCGGCGTTGATCGAACCTTCCACCAGGCTGTGGTTCCCTTCCTCCAGTTCGGCGGGCCCGGCGATCGCCCGGCCCGCGATCAGGCCGCGGAAACCGGGTGCGTGCCTCTCGATGACCTCTTCCATCCGGTCCGCGTGGCGGCGCAACCGGGAAGCGGACCAGATCTCGCCCCTCGGCACATGCGTGTAGGCCCAGGCCGATTCGGTCCCGGCGGGGGAGCGGGTCGGGTCCGCGGTGGTCATCTGCCCGAGCAACAGGAACGGGTCGCCGGGCACTCGCCCGCAGGCGAGGTCGTTGGCGATCCCGGCGAGGCCGTCGAGATCCGCTCCGATGTGGACGGTCCCAGCCTCGCCGACTTCGGCGGCGCTCCACGGGATGGGCGAGGACAAGGCCCAGTCCACCTTGATGGTGGCGTCGTCCCAGACGAACCGGTCCAGATCGGACACCAGCCGCGAGGGAAGGTGCCCGGCGCCGACCAGATCCCGGTAGAGCACCGGAGCGGGGACGTCGGCGAGCACCGCCCGGCGGGCACGCACCCGTCGGCCGTCCTTGTCCCGGACACCCACCGCACGGCCGCCCGACAGCGTCACTTCGGTGACCGGCGTGCCACAGACGATCTCTCCGCCCTTGGCGGACAGCCGGTTTACCAGCGCGTCGGTCAGACAGCCGGCCCCGCCTTCCGGGACCGGGAATCCTACGTCCTGACCGAGCATGGTCAGCAGCCAGCCGAAGACACCGCTCCCGGCCTGGTCCGGGCCGAGGTCGGTGTGCATGGCGTTGCCCGCGAGCAGCAGACGGGCGCCCTCGCCGTCGAACTTCTCCTTGCCGAGACCACGGGCGGTCAAGGTCAGCATCCTCGCCAGCCGGAGCGATTCCGCCGTGCCGAGCGTCTTGACCAGCCGTGCCCCCGGCCGCACCGGCGGAAAGGGGCGCACGATCGCGTCGAGCAGCGGTTCGCGCAGACGCCGCCAGTTCGCGTATTCGGCCCGCAGCCTGTCCGCGTCCCGTTTGTCGAACTCCGCCACGGAACGCGCGGTGCGGTCAAGGTCACGGGACTGCAGGACGTACCGGTCGTCGGGCAGCACATGCGCCAGCACCGCCGGGGCGTGCCGCCACCGCAGGCCGTGGTCTTCGAGATCCAGCCCGGCGAGCACCGGTGACGCCGCACCGAGCGGGTAGAAAGCGCTGTAGACGTCGTTGCGGAAACCGGGAGCGGTGAGTTCCTCGGTCCGTACCGCGCCACCGGGCTTGGCAGTGGCCTCGATGACCAGTGTCTCCCAGCCGGCGTCGGCCAGGAGATTGGCCGCGACCAGGCCGTTCGGCCCCGATCCGATCACCACGGCGTCGACTTCCATGATCAGGGCATACCCCGGACAGGCGGGTTCAACCCCTGTCGTCCGACTTCGCCTGGATGGCCAGCCACGCCTCGTGCTGCTCTTCGGTCTTGGCCCAGAGGGCCGCCAGTTCCCCGGCGCCGATGTTCTCCACCGGGATACGGAACTCCCGCAGCGTCTCGGCGAACTCGTCGAGAGAGGACAGCGTGCGGCGTTCGCCGTCGCCGCGTCTGACCGTGCGCGCGCGAAGTGCCAGCTCGCGTCCGTCACGATGATGTTGAGCCATGAGCACCCTGGCGAACGGGGACTCCGGCGACCTGATCTCGTCCCGTTCGGCGAATTCGGTGACCTCGCGGGGCACGGTGCGGAAGTCGCAGGAGTCGACCGTGCCACCGGGATGGTGGTGCATCCGCCAGGTCTCGTCATCGAGGCGCTCGATCCGGAACGGCAGTTGTCCTTGCCGATACGTGCCTTCCCGCACCGGAAGGGGTTCGAGGAACGCGTCTCCGATCCCGGTGTCGGCGAGCCAGGTCTCGCCGTCGACGTCGACCAGCAGGGCGATGTGGTTGCCCCATTGGCCTTCGCCGCGAGTCGAGCGCAGGACGGCGGCTTCCACGACGGTCACCTCGAATCCGGCCGCCCGCAGCAAAAGGGCGAGCGCGCCGTTCATCTCATAGCAGAGCCCGCCCCGCCGACGGCGCGTGAACTTGTCGATCAACGCTTCCGGGTCGAGCAGGATCGTCTTGCCGAGCTGGAGGTCGAGGTTCTCGTAGGGCACTCGCAGCCGCCACGCGCGGTGCAGGTTCCGGAGCGTGGCCGGATCCGGCCGGACGGGCTCACGGTACTCCAGCCGGTCGAGGAACGCGTCGAGGATCATGCGGCTCTCCTTGGATAGAGGGACTCTAAAATTAGAGTAGCTTTAATTTTGATGTCGATCCAGTACGCTCGCGTCATGACCGAGCCGGTGGGTTTGCGGGAACGGAAGAAATGGCGCACCCGGAAGGTGTTGATCGAGACGGCGTACCGGCTCTTCGAACGGCAGGGCTACGACCGGACGACCACCGCCGAGATCGCCGCGGCCGCCGAGGTGTCCACCGCGACGTTCTTCAACCACTTCGCGACGAAGGAAGACCTGGTCCTCACCGGCGACGGCGAGCACATCCTGCGCGTGGGACTGGACGTGCTCGCCGCGCGAGAGGCGGGCGAGACACCTGCAACGCTTCTGCGGCGCGCGATGCTCGGGATGCTCGCCGAGGCGGGCGCTGGGCTCCGCGATCCGGCCGCCGCGCCCGAGCGGATCCGGCTGGACCTGATCACGTCGGTGCCGTCGTTGCGCGCGACGATGCTGCAGCGGGCCTTCGACGCTCAGGAGCGGCTTTCGGCCGCGCTGTGCCAAGCCTGCGAGATCGACGAGCTCGACGCCGCGGCGCTGGTCGGCTCGGCCACCGGGGCGGTCTTCGCCGCCGGGCGAACGGCCCTCCGCCTCGGGACTCCGCTCGACGAGGCGATGCGGCGGGCGATCGAGCTCGCGACGGCCTGACCGGGCGGCTTCACGAACGGTGCCAGGCGATCCCGCGATATGCGGAGCTGTCCGCCGCGAAGCCGTAGCCGATGATGACGGTGCCGCTCGCGTTGATGTGCTGGGCCATGATCGCCGTGATACCGCGAGGGGACGGGAGCGGGAAGGGTGTCGTGTCCGCGTCCCAGCACACCGGCCGCGTCGTTTCCCGGCTCTCGGACTCGCCGACGACGGTCCCGGCTTCGTCGATGTCGAAACACGTACTGGCGACGTCCGAAGGCAGGGGCCGGAGCACGGTGGGCCGTCCATCGCGATCCCAGCGCGCGCCGATGCCGCGCCGGTCCGGGGTCAGGCCCCAGCCGATCGCGACACCTCCTCCGGTGATCCGGACGACCTGTCCCGCGGAGAACTCCGGCCCCCCGGTCAGCAGGACGGTGCCTCCGTCACGGTTCCACACGACCCCGTCGCCGAGGATGGCGCCGGAGTCGGTGATCCCGCACGCCGTCGCGCGGCGGGGCGGGGGCAGTGTGCTGATCTTCCCCGACGACGACCAGCGCACCGCGGTGCGGACGCCCGAGCTGTTTTTGGCCGATCCGACGACTTCGTCCAGCCCGTTCAGGTCCTCCCCCTGCGTCTCGCCGTCCCCGGGCAGGGCGGCGAGTTCGACGGTTTCCCCGCCCGGTTCCCAGCGCAGTGCCCGCCAGCGATAGCCCGGCCACATGGCGTTCCCCAATATCGACCCGCGTGCGTTCACCCGGCACGCCGTGCCGGAGACCGCCCCGTCGGGGAGTTCGAGCGCGCGCACCCGGCCGTCGGGCCGCCAGCACACGGGCCGGAGTTGCTCTCCGGCGAGGAGCGAACCCGCGATGACCCCCGCGGCGTTGACGCTGACCGCGCGTCCGCCGGAACAGCCGTCGAGGATCGGCAACGGCGTGGGATCCTCGTCGCGGTCCCAGCGCACCGGCCGCGACCCCGACTCGCCCACGATCACCCCGGCGTCGTTCACGCAGTAGGCGCCGGTGCTTTCGCCGTCCGAGAGCGGCCGCAAGCCGACCGCAGTGAATCCAGGTCCTTCGGGTATCGGATCGGGCACGAGTGGGCAGCCTAGTGCGACGGCGCACGCGATGGGGAAACTTGCACTGACCGGGTGACACGGCACTCCACAATGGACCGGTCTACGGGGTCAGGACGATCCTGCCGAACACGTCGCCGTCGTCCATCTTCCGATGCGCCAGAACGGCTTTCTCCAGCGGCAGCACCTCGTGCACCACCGCGCGCAGTTCGCCGCGCGCCGCCGCGCCGAAGTGTTCCGTGCTCACCGCCCGCCGGTCCGGCTCGGGGATCGAGTCCGCGCTGAAGGCCGCGAACGACAGGGACTTCCGGAAGGTCGCCATCAGCTTCGCGCCGAAGTCCGCCGGGGGCATGCCCGCGACGACGCCGACGACGACCATGCGGCCGTTCGGATTCATCCGGTCGAAGAAGGATGGCATGTCCACACCGGACACGATGTCGATGATGACGTCGTAACCGGCCGGCCCGTCCCCTTCGCCGGACCGGTCGAGGACGTGGGTCGCCCCCAGCTCGCGCAGGCGGTCGCCGCGTTCGGCCGAGGACGTCGTGACCGCCACGGCGCTCGCGCCACCGTGTGCCGCGAGCTGCGCCGCCATGATCCCGATGCTGCCCGCCGCACCGCGCACCAGCACCGACTCGCCCGCCGTGAAATGGGCGCGGGCGAGAGCGAAATGCGCCACCATGCCGGAAGTCCCGACGGCCACCGCGTCGGCGGCCGGCAGGTTCTCGGGAAGGGGGACGATCTTCTCCGCCGGGACGGCCGCTTGTTCGACGTAGCCGCCGCCCTCGCCGGTGAACGCCCATACGCGCCGCCCGGCCCAGGCCGGATCGACGCCGCCGCCGACCGCCGTGACGGTACCGGCCACCTCGTTGCCGGGGACGAATCCTTCCTGGAAACCGAAACCGGCGAGAGCGCCGCTGCGGATCACGGTGTCGACGCCGCCGACACCGATCGCTTCCACGCCGATCAGCACTTCTCCCTCGGTGGGAACGGGGGAGGGGACGTCGATCACGGCGAGGCCCTCGGGGGCGCCGAACGTCCGGATCTCGACTGCGCGCATTTCGTCTCCTGGTCGTTGATCACTGGTCCGGCGGACGTTAACGGACGCACCCGTCCGTTTTGGCTAAAGTGAGAGCGGTGACCGATCATTTGTCTCGGA
The DNA here is from genome assembly GCF_056435665.1 of Amycolatopsis sp. NPDC043887. Taxonomy (NCBI): domain Bacteria; kingdom Bacillati; phylum Actinomycetota; class Actinomycetes; order Pseudonocardiales; family Pseudonocardiaceae; genus Amycolatopsis; species Amycolatopsis sp. NPDC043887. The sequence continues at coordinate 163,384 of NZ_JBWKEB010000006.1, read as the reverse complement.
TCCCGCGCTCCGACGCCGTGGACAACCGCGAACGCATCCTCGAAGCCGCTCGCGTGCTGTTCGCCACCGAGGGCCTGAACGTGCCGCTGCGGGAGGTCGCGCGCCGCGCCGAAGTCGGCCCCGCCACGCTGTACCGCCACTTCCCGACCAAGGAGATCCTGGCGACGGAGGCGTTCGCCGAGCAGATGCGCACCTGTCACGCCGTCGTCGACGAGGGGCTCGCCGATCCGGATCCATGGCGCGGCTTCTGTTCCGTGATCGAGAAGATCTGCGAGGTGCATTCACGCGACCGGGGCTTCACGGCCGCTTTCGTCTCGGCCTTTCCCAAGGCGGTGGACTTCACCGCGGATCGCGACTACGCGCTCAAGGCGATCGCCGAGCTGGCGGGCCGGGCCAAGGACGCCGGGAAACTGCGCCCCGACTTCGTCCTCGACGACCTGATCCTCATGCTCATGGCCAACAACGGGATCCAGGCCGCTTCGGCGGCCGCGCAGGTGGCGGCGTCCCGCCGGTTCGCCGCGCTCGTGATCCAGGCATTCCGGGCCGTGCCGGAACGGTCGCCGCTGCCGCCAGTGGCGCGGTTGGCCCTCGCGCTGCCGGGAGTGGGCCGCTGAGTCATTTCCTGCGAGCTTCGAGGCCTTCCAGGATGAGGTCGAGGCCGTAGGCGAATTCCTTCGTGTGGTCGTGACCCGGCCGCTGGGCGTGCTCGGTGATCACCTCGGCCAGATAAGGGAACTCGTCACGCGGCAGGGTGTCGAGGATGTCGTCCGCGACCCCCGGGACGTCTTCGCTCAGCGGGAGGTTCGACTCCTGCAGTACGAATCCGCCGATGTAGCTGTCGATGAGCGAGACGGCATGCACCGCCATCGGCAGCGTGAATCCCGCTCGCCGAAGGACGCCGAGGACGGCGTCGTGGTGGCGGAGCGTCGCCGGCCCCGGATTCCGGCGGGAGTCCATGAGGCCCAGCGCCCAGCTGTGCCGCGACAGGACCTCGCGTGCGGACGAAGCACGCGCGCGGATCGCGTCACGCCAATCGGCGATTTCGGTGCCGGGCAGCTCGATCGCCGCGAACACCGCGTCGACGACGCCGTCGAGGATCGCGTCCTTGTTCGGCACGTGGTGGTACAGAGACATGGCCTCCACGCCCAGGTGCTGCGCGACCCGGCGCATCGTCATCGCTTCCACGCCACCGCGATCGGCGACTTCGATCGCGGCCTTCAGTACGCGGTCCCTGGTGAGTGATCGGCGAGGCGGCACATTGACAACCTTACAGGTGTAAGTCAACCTTACGAGTGTAAGGCCATCGAGAGGAGAGTCCGATGCCGATGCCGAGATGGTGGGGCCACGTCACCAAGCGGGTGTTCAACCCCCGTGCGATCGCCGCGGGGAAGTACCCGGTGCTGATCCACGTCGGCCGCACCTCGGGAAAGACCCGCCACACGCCGCTCGACGCGCATCCCGTCGACGGCGGCTACCTGTTCGTCCCGGTGTACGGCCCGCAGGCGGACTGGGTGCGCAACATCATGGCCGCGGGGCAAGCGCGGCTTCGGATCGACGGGCGGGAAGTGGACCTCACCGGTCCGCGGCTCGTCGGGGCGGACGAATTCCCCGACGGCATGACCCGCCCGTCGAAACTGCTTCGCGTCACCGAATTTCTCCGGATGGACCTGAAACCCTGAGACGCCCCCTGTTCGCGGCTAGTACCAGGGAGGTATGCGGCATCGTTCTTCAAGCCGATGCCCGATGCACCGTCGCTTCGTAGTTTTGCCGGTATGAAACGAACTTCAGTGGTCATCGCCGCGATTTGCGCGGCAACGCTCGTTTCCCCGGCCGTCGCGTCCGCGACGCCACCGCTGCAGCGGACACTGCAGCGCGACGCCGACACACTCGTGGCGAACGGTTCACCCGGCGCGCTCGTGGAGGTCAGTACGGCCAGGGGCAGCGTCAAGGTGCGCAGCGGCCACGGCGATCTGCGGACCCGGACACCGGTGCCGTGGGACGGGCATTTCCGGATCGCGAGTTTCAGCAAGACGTTCCTGTCCGCGACGATGCTCCAGCTCGTCGGAGAGGGACGGCTTTCCTTGGGGGACACCGTGGATCGGTGGCTGCCGGGGGTGGTGAGCGGGAACGGCAACGACGGCAACGCCATCACCGTCCGGCAGTTGCTGCAGCACACCAGCGGGCTGCACGACTACATGGCGGAACTCGATCTCTTCACCGAGAAGGGCTTTCTGCGTCACCGGTTCGACGAGCTCAGCGCATCCGACGCGGTGAAGCTGGCGGTCGGCAAGCCGCCGGAGTTCGCACCCGGGACGAGCTGGGGCTACTCCAACACCAACTACGTGCTCGCCGGGATGATCACCGAGAAGGTGACCGGCCGGGACTGGCAGCAGGAGATCATCGACCGGATCGTCCGCCCGCTGAACCTGCGCGAGACCACCCTGCCGTACACGTCGCCGTTCATCCCGGCTCCGCACGCGCGAGGGTACGACCGGTTCGTCGTCGAGGGCTCGAATCCGCCGCGGCTCGGACGGCGGGTGGACGTGACCCTGATGAATCCGTCGATGGGCGGGGGAGCGGACGGATCGATCAACAGCACCACCGAGGACGGCAACAAGTTCCTCCGGGCACTGCTGGGCGGCAGGGTGCTCCCGCCGTCGATGCTGGCGGAGATGAAGAAGACCGTGCCCGCGCCGGGTCTTGGCGCGTACGGGCTCGGCCTGGTGAAGTCGACCGTTTCCTGCGGTGACTACTGGGGCCACGGCGGCGCGCTGCCCGGCTACCTGACGGGCAACGGCGTGACCGAGGACGGCAAGCGCAGCGTGATGGTTTCGCTGAACACGCTCACGCCGTACCACCCCGGTGCCGAACCGCCGGCGGGGAACCCGCTGGATCCGGTGATCGACCACGCCCTCTGCGGTCGCGGCTGATCCTCACTCCCGAGTACATGAAGGCCCCCATCCCTCGGGCAGAAGGTAGCGAAGGCCTCCTTGCCTACCTTGAGGGTAGGGAAGGGGGCCTTCACGGACTCGGTAATCGTCACGTTCGCCCCACATGCACCAGCAATCACAGCAGAAGCGCGTGAAGGCCCCTTCCCTCGGCTCAGCCGGGGAAACTCGACCTTCACACCTTGCCGAGTACATGAAGGCCCCCTTCCTTGCGCCTAGGTACAGGAAGGAGGCCTTCATGTACCGGGCCGTACTGCCGCTCATGAGCCCCAAGATCTCGCGGCCTCCACCAGGGCCGTGACGCACTCCGCGACAGCGGGCCGCGTTTCCCCCTGCGGCTGCACCGCGTAGAGCTGCCGATGCAGGACCGGTTCGAGCGGGGCGCACACCACGGTCGGCGGCGCGATCGTGGTGGCCATGCCCGGCACCAGCGTGACGGCGCCGAGCCCGGCGACGACGGCGAACTGGGTGCCGAACCCGCTGACCGTATGCCGCACGATCGGTTCGATCCCGCGTTCACGCAGCGTCTGGCGGATCCAGGCGTTCGCCAGCGTCGGCCGGGCCCAGGCGACCCAGATCTCGTCCGCGAGGTCTTCGGCGCGGACCGAATCCGCGCCGGCCAGCGGATGCCCGGCCGGGAGCACGATCATCGCCGAGTCGTCGCGCAGTCCGGTCCAGCGGGTCGCGGGCGGGCGGGTGAGCGGCAGGTTCTCCCAGCTCTCGACGACCACGACGTCGAAGACACCGTCGGCCAGCGCGGGAAGGGCGACTTCGGGTTCGACCTCGTGCAGCCGCGCCTCGATGCCGGGGTGGCGGACGGCGAGGCCGGTGAGCGCCGGCGCGATGAACGTGTGCACCCCGGAGGGGATGGCGCCGATCTCGACCACACCGGTCGTCTCCCCGGTGAGGGAGTCCAGATCCGCGCGGGCGGCGCGGAGTTCGGCGAGCACGCGGTCCGAGCGCTGCGCCAGCAGCAGCCCCGCCGGGGTGAGCCGCACGCCGCGCCCGTGCCGGACGAGGAGCCCGGTGCCTGCCTCCCGCTCCAGTTTGGTCAGCTGCTGGGAGATCGCCGACGGCGTCACGTGCAGCAGCTCGGCCGCCGCGGCGAGCGATCCCCGCCGCCACACCGCGTGCAGCATCCGCAGCCGTTCCACATTGGACAGATCGCCACTCATTAGCCGAGCTTAACCATCGGGGTAAGAGGATCTCGCTGGTCCTGCCCGCCGCCGTGCGATCGAATCGAAGGCATGCGGCACACCGGATTCTTCGTCGATCCGAGGACACAGGGAGTCCTCGGCGCGCTCGCGATCGCCCTGTCCGCCCCGCTCGTCGCCCTGTCCGGGGTCAGCTCGACGACGGCGACGTTCTTCCGCTGCCTGTTCGCGTTGCCGATCCTGGTGATCTTGGCGCGTTCCAGGGAGCGGGGGCACCGTCCCACCCCGGCCGCACGCCGGCGCCACGTGCTCGCCGGTGTCCTGCTCGGCGTCGACATGGTGCTGTGGAGCGAGGCGATCCTCTCCGTCGGCGCGGGCGTCGCCACGGCGCTGGTCAACGTCCAGGTCGTCCTCGTCCCCCTGGCCGGTCTGCTGTGGTTCGGCGAGCGGCCGTCGCGGGCGTTCTGGCTGTCCATTCCGGTGATGCTGGCGGGGACCGCGCTGGCCGGTGGGCTGGCGGACGGCGGTGCCGCGGGCAGCGATCCCTGGTACGGCACCGTCATGGCGGTGCTGGCGGGAGTCGCCTACGCCGGTTACCTGATCCTGTTGCGCCGCGCCGGATCCGACGGCGGCGGGCGCACGGCGATGCTCGCCACCGCGACCGCGGCGTCGGCGAGCGTTGGCGGGCTTTCGGGTCTGCTCGCCGGAAACCTCGACGTCACGCCGCCGGCTTGGGCGTTGCTGTGGCTGTTCGTGCTGGCCGTGACCGGTCAGGTGCTCGGCTGGCTCCTGATCGGGAAGGCCCTGTCCGCCCTGCCCGCGAGCAGCGGGTCCGCCGTGCTGATGCTGCAACCCGCCGCCGCGATCCTGTTCGGTGCCGCCCTGCTCGGCCAGTGGCCGACCCCGCTGCAACTGGCGGGTTGCGCGTTCGTCGTCGCCGCGGTGGGCGCCGTCTCGTTCCTCGGCGGCCGGTCGTCAGGGAACCACCAGCACCGGCCAGTGCCCGGTCCTGATGAGCTTGGTCGCGACCGACCCCGCGAACCGGTGACCGGCCTTCTGTGAAGCGCCGACCACGACGGTGTCGACCTGGCTGCGGTCGGCGGTGTCGCGGAGCGCGGTGTACGGATCGCCGAAGGTCTTCAGGAAGCTGACCGGCACTTCCAGCTCTTCGGCCGCCGTGCGGATCTGCTCGCGGATCTCTTCGTAGAGCCGCACTGCCGTGTCGTGTTCCACCGTCGCCGCGATTGCGGGACCGAGCGCCGGACGGCAGACGAAGGCGACGATCAGCCTGCCGCCCTCGCGCCGGGCCATGCCGAAGGCGAAGGCGGCCGCCCGCATCGCCGTGTCGGAGCCGTCGACCCCGGCCAGGATGGCCCGCCCCGTGTGGTGCCGGGGCGGGCCGAAACGCTCCACAGTGGACTCGAAGGCCCCGTTCATCGCGCGCCTACCTGACGACCGCGTCGGACGCCGGGGCTGCCGTCTCCACGTCGAGCGTGGTGCGCAGGGTGAGCGGCTTGAGCAGCAGTGCCGCGATCACGCCCACGACACCCACCGCCGCGGAGATCAGGAAGATGTGCGCGGTCGCGTCGCCGTACACGTTGTGCACGATCGTCTGGACCTCCGGCGGCAGCGCCTTGAGGTTCAGCGCGCTGACGCTGCCCGTCGACGCCTGGCCCGCCGGTACGGGCAGCGCGGTGGACAGGTCGGCGGTGACCCGGTTCGCGAGCACCGCGCCCAGCACCGAGACGCCGATGGTGCCGCCGAGCGACCGGAAGAACGTGACCGAAGCGCTGGCCGCGCCCAGATCCCGCAGCGGCACGGTGTTCTGCACGGCGAGGACGAGGTTCTGCATCGTCATGCCGACACCTACGCCGACGATCGCCATCGCGACGCCGACCAGCCACAGCGGCGAGGCGTGGTCGACGGTGCCCAGCCCGAGGAAGCCGATCACCAGGGTGATCGTGCCCGCCACGATGTACGGCTTCATCCGTCCGGTGCGGCTGATCAGGCGCCCGGACACGGTCGACGAGACGAGCACGCCGCCCATCAGCGGAATGGTCAGCAGACCGGCTTCGGTGGGGGAGTAGCCGCGGCCGACCTGGAAGTACTGGCCGAGGAACACCGCGCCGCCGAACATCGCCATCCCGACCGCGAGGCTCGCGATGATCGCCAGCGCGGGGGTGCGCCGGGTGATGATGTGCAACGGGACGACCGGTTCACGGACCTTTCGCTCCACCAGCACGGCGAAGGCGAGGAGGACGACGCCGCCCGCCACCATCACGGCCGTCTGCCAGGACAGCCAGTCGAAGCCGTTGCCGACGAACGAGACCCAGATCAGCAGGACACTCACGCCCGCCGCGATCAGACCCGCGCCGAGGTAGTCCACCTGGACGCCTTCCCGGCGCACGGTCTCCAGCTTCAGGGTCCGCTGCAGCACGATGAACGCCGCCACCGCGATCGGCACGCCGACGAAGAAGCACCAGCGCCAGCCGAGCCACGGCACGTCCACGATCAGGCCGCCGAGCAGCGGCCCCCCGACGGTGGCGACCGCCATGACCGCGCCGAGGTAACCGTTGTAGCGGCCGCGTTCCCGCGGCGGGATGATCGCCGCGATCACGACCTGGACCAGCGCCTGCAGGCCGCCGACGCCGATGCCCTGGAACGCCCGGGCGGAGATCAGCTGCCCGGTGTTCTCGCTGAACCCGCTGATCGTCGAACCGATCACGAAGATCACGATCGCGATCTGCACCAGCGTCTTCTTGTTGAACAGATCGGCGAGTTTGCCCCAGATCGGGGTGGTGGCCGTCGCCGCCAGCAGGGTGGCCGTGACCACCCACGTGTACTGCGTCTGCGTGCCGTTCAGCGAGCCGATGATCAACGGCAGGGCGGTCGACACGACCGTCGAGCTGATCATCGCCACGAGCAGCGCGAGCAGCAGACCGGACAGCGATTCGAGCACCTGGCGGTGTCCCATCGCCCCTGACGGTGCCTCCGCCGTCGTTCCCTCGGTCTTCATGGCGTCCTTTCGAGCGGCAGTTGTTGCTCATTGTGCAAACTTGCACAGTGAGAACTTTATTCCCCTCGCTACGCTGTCCTGGTGGACACCCTCGACACGCTGCGCACCCGCAAGAAGGCGGCGACGCGGCAATCGCTGCACGAGGCCGCGCTCCGGCTGGCGATGGAGCACGGGCTGGACGGCGTGACCGTCGAGGACATCGCCGACGCGGTGGGCGTCTCCCGGCGGACGTTCTCGAACTACTTCGCGAACAAAGAGGACGCGATCCTGCACGCCGACCGCGAGCGCACCGGGCTGCTGGTGTCGCTGGTCGAGGGCAGGCCGCCGGGCGAGAAGCCCTGGCAGGCGCTGCGGGCGGCGTGCCGGGAGCTGTACCGGGCGCACCCCGTCCCCGACCGTGAATGGGTGGCGCAGCTACGCCTGCTGCGGCGGCATCCGTCGCTGCTCGCGCGGCAGGCGGGCGATCAGTTCGCTCTCGAACGCGACCTGATCGCGGTGCTGCTCGCCAGGGGGCACGGCCTCGATCAGGAGCTGGCCCGGCTCACCGCGGCGACCTTCCTTGCCACGTTGCGGACAGGGAACGTGCTGTGGCTGGAAGGTCCGGAGGAGCAGCCGCTTCCCGAGCTGGTCGACCGGTTGCTGGGCCGCGTTCGGCTCCGGTGACCGAGGGCGTAGGCCGTCGTCAACCTCGTGAGTGGTAAGGACGGTTAGAGCCAACGGTGTCTTGCGTACCTACCGGAGGTGGCTGCCGGTCGATCGCGGGTCCGTGAAGGCCTCCTTCCCTACGCTCAAGGTAGGGAAGGAGGCCTTCACGGACACCAGAACGCCGGCAACGGCACGTTCAGGCTGGTCCAGGTCCCCTCGTGAGTGGTAAGGACGGTTCTAACCGTCCTTACCACTCACGAGGAGGTCAGGCAGCGGCTCCCATTTCCGCAGCGTCCGGCCCTTCGGCAGGCGATCAGATCGAGCCGGTGCGCAACGCGAAGGCGACGGCGTGCGTGCGGTTGTGCAGGCCGTATCGAGACATCACCCGGTGGAGGACGTTCTTCACGGTGCTCTCCGAATAGGCGAGTTTGGTCGCGATATCTTCCGTGCCATGGCCGTCGGCCAGCAGGCGGAGGACTTCTCGTTCCCGGTCGGACAGGCCGGACAACGCGAGGCCGTTGGGTACCAGCAGGTCTTCCTGGATCCGTTCGAGCTGGGAGAGCAGGCTGCCCTGCAGGCGCGGCGGCAGCACGCCCGCGCCCTGGCTGACCGCGAGGATCGTCCGCACCAGGTGCTCGCCGTCGAGTTCGCGCCGCGGCAGCAACGCGGCCATACCGCATTCGATCGCCGTCATCAGCACCTGGACCGGGAAATGGTCGGTGACGATCACGCATCTCGGTGGCGTGGCGAGTGACGACGCGGCGCGAACCTGACGGAGGAACGTGAAAACCCTGTCGCCGATCGAATCCCCGACCGTCACGATGACTTCGGCGGGCCCGAGGTCGGTGCCGGGCAGCACGTCCAGCCGATCGTCGGCGCCGAGGATGCTCGTCGTGCCGAGCCCGGCCAGCAGATCGGGGGCGTACACGGCGACTCTGACGCGATCGGTCGTCCTGCTGATCTTCTCCCCGTGAATCATGGCGAAGTCCCCATCCGAAGCGCTCGGAAACCCTGAAGCGGCCAGGCCGGTCGGCGTCGTTAATAGCTCTTGCGTTGATTAGAAGCTATAACCTTACAACGTTGTATGTCAACAGCGGCGGCCGCGTCGTCACAGGGCAAGACGCCCGGCAGGCGGGAAAGGTTCACTGCGAAGGTGATCGGGCCAGGCGCTGTGTCACCGGGAGGTGAGGTCGTTCAGTTCGTCCGCGATCAACAGGTCGGGGTCGAACTTCATACCGGCGAAGTGGCCGGCGAGTTCGAGCGAGAGCACGCCGTGCAGGCGGGTCCAGAACGAGAGCGCGCGGTGCAGCGCCGAGGACGGGGCCGGATCGTCGCCCGCCCAGTCGCGATGGCCGTCCAGATGTTCGTCGAACGGGGTTTCCGGCTTGTCCACGGTGATCGCGCGGCACGCTTCGAGCAGCACGGCCATGACCTCGCTCGAGATGGCGGTGGTGTCCTCGGGCGCACGGTAGCCGGGAACGGGCGTGCCGTAGATGAGGAAGTAGCGCTGCGGGTCGCTCCGGGCCCAGTCCCGGATGGTGACGGCGAGCCCGGCCAGATCGGCGCCGCCGTCGAACGCCGCGCGAACGGTGTCGGCGAGGCTCCGGTACGCGTCGCGGATGAGCGCGGTGACGAGATCGTCGCGGCTGGCGAAGTACCGGTACAGGGCGGGACCGCTCATCCCGACCTGTTTGGCGATCGCGTTGAGCGACAGCGCGGGCACCCCGGCGGCGGCGATCTGTTCCCACGCGTGCTGCTTGATCTCCGCGCGCACCTGGTCGCGATAGCGCTCCCGCGGGCTCTGCCCGTCCGCGTCCGTCATCGGCCCTCCCGCTCTGTCGGTCCGAAGCTTAGTCGGCGCTCCGCGGGCAGGAGCGCCAGTTCGGCCGAAGCCTGCTCGCGCAACGCGCCGGACGACGGCCCGGCGGAGAGGTCCATGGCCAGGGTGAGGCACTCCCTGGCTTCCTCGAAGGCACCGGCCTCCCGCCAGGCCCGCCCCTCACGGAAGGCGCAGGTCGCCTCCAAGGCGTCGAAACCGCCTTCCCAGGCGAGCCATCGGCCGGTGCGGTAGTGGCCCGCCGCCTCCCGCCATTCGGCGAGATCGCCGAGCACGTCGCCGATGGCGCGCAGGGTCAGGGCCTTCAGCAGCCGATGGAAACCGGGGTACGTCTCGCCCGCCAGCCGCTCGGCATCGGAAAGCACGGCCCGGTGCACGGCGAGCGCTTCGGAATGCCGTCCGGCGTTGAGCAGCGCGCGCCCGTAGAGGTTTCGTGCCGTGGTTTGCCCGTCCCAGAACGGGAGTTCGCGCGCCAGCTCGTACCCGCGCTTCGCGAACTCGAACGCTTCATCGTCTCTTCCGGTCAACCGCAGCACCTGGCCGAGATAGATGGACGCCCAGGTCCGCTCGACGCGGTCGCCGATCCCGGCGGCGATGTCCAGCGCGCGGCGGTGCGCCGCCACAGCGCCCTCGTCGTCGCCGAGACAGACGCTGGCGGCCCAGCCGACGAAGTTGAGCAGCTTCGCCTCGGCCCCGGCGTCGCCGAGCGCGTTCGCCGCGGCCGCGCCGAGCGAGAAGATCTCCCACCACGGCCGCTGGGCACTCCGCCCGTCGGAGTACCAGTGCAACGCGACGGCGAGGTCCCTGACCTCCCGATGCATACCCTTCCGTGCCGCCACGCGGTGCGCGGCGACCCAGTTCCCGCCTTCGACGTCCAGCCAGTGGGCGCTCTCTTCCCGTGAGCCGAACCGGCCGGTCTCCGGCGCCTTGGGGTAGAACAGCCTGGCCGCCTCCGCCGCCTTGCCGAGCAGATGGGCGAGCACGGTGTCCCGTGCGGCCGGGTCTTCCTCCGCCTCGAACCGTTCCTCGGCGAACAGGCGGATCAGGTCGTGGAACTGATGCCGCTCCGGTTCCGCCGTGGTCTGCAGGAGGCTGGCGTCGACGAGTTCGTCGAGCTGGTCGCGGACGTCGGCGGGCGACGCGCCGGAGCCGACGGCCGCGAGTTCGAGACCGAAGTCGGCGCCGGGCACGGTCGCCAGCAACCGGAACAGCCGCCGAGCCTCGGGCGAGACCGCGCGGTAGGACAGGTCGAAAGCCGAGCGCAGCCGCAGATCGCCCGCCGCGAGCGCGCGCAGCCGGGTGCTTTCGTCGCGCAGCCGCTCGGCGAGCTGGGCCAGGGACCACTGCGGCCGGGTGGCGAGCCGGTTGCCCGCGATCCTGAGCGCGAGCGGCAGATACCCGCACAGCTCGGCGAGTTCGCGTGCCGCGGCGGGCTCCGCCCGCACCCGGTCGGCGCCGACGATCTTGGCGAGCAGGCCGGTCGCGCCGTCGTCCGAAAGCGCTTCGAGCCCGAGCCACCGGGCGCCTTCGAGCCCGGCGAGCGTCCGGCGGCAGGTGATCAGGGTGAGGGAGCAGGGCCCGGTGACCAGCAGTGGCCGGATCTGCGCTTCGTCGGCCGCGTTGTCGAGCAGCAGCAGGACTTTGCGGCCTTCGAGCAGCATCCGCAGCAACGCCGACCGTTCGGCTTCGGAGGCGGGCACCTGCCCCGGCGCGACGTCCAGCGCGCGCAGCAGCCGGTCGAGCGCGGTCCCGGCGCTCAGCGGTCGTTCGTCCATCCCGCGCAGGTCCACCGCGTAGCCCCCGTCCGGGAACTCCGCGCGCCACAGATCCGCGGCGGTCACCGCGAGCGCGGTCTTCCCGACCCCGGCCTGCCCGACGATCGCGACCACGCCACCACCTTCGGCGACCTTCGCGGACAGCTGCTCCAGCTCGCTTTCGCGGCCGGACAGATCCGCGGTGGGCGCGGGCAGCGCGCACGTCGCCGCGGCCTGGGCGGCCAGCGCCGGATTCCGGCGACGTCCCTGTTTGGCGACGGTCAGGAAGAACTCCCGGTCGCCGCCGGTCAGGCCGAGCGCGTCGGCCAGCACCTCGGCGGAGCGTTGCTGGGCGGCTCGCGCGCGGCCGCGCTCCAGCTCGCGGAGGGCACGGACACTGATGCCGGAGGCCTCGGCCAGGCGCCCCTGTGTCCACCCCGCGGCCCGCCGGTGTTCGAGCAGGAGCTTGCCGAACACCGACCGCTTTTCGTTCGCCTCCACCGCGGCCCATTCAACCGGCAGGCTTCCGATGACGAAAAGCTGCCCCCTGCTTCCGCTTGTCCGGCCTTCTCGCGGGCCGGTTACCTGGAAGGCATGTCGACGATCATGACGACGCCCGTCCGCCCGGTCGTGCGGACCGAGGAGATCCGGGTCGCCGTGCACGCCGCCGATCCGCTGGTGCGGGCGGGGCTGCGCAGCGTGCTCGGCGACGGGCCCGGCATCAGCTTGCGCGAAGACCCGGCGCGGGCCGACGTCCTCGTCGCCGTCGCGGGGAACGACCCGCGGCGTATCCCGGCCGGGTCCGCGCGGCTGGTCCTGGTGGCCGATGAGCCCAACCAGGCCGAACTGTGGGCCGCGGTGGAACGCGGGCTCGCCGTCGTCGTCGCGCGCTCCGAGGCGACGCCGGGGCGGCTGCTGCGCGCGGTCGCCGACGCCCACGCCGGCCGGGGCGATCTTCCCGCCGATCAGCTCGGCAGCCTGCTCCGCGGGATTTCGCGGCTGCACAAGGAAGTCCTCGAGCCCCACGAGCTCACGCTCAGCGGTCTGTCGCCGCGCGAGACCGAAGTGCTCCGGCTGCTCGCGGAAGGATTCGACACCGCCGAGATCGCCCGGCGGGTGGCCTACTCCGACCGGACCGTGAAGAACATCCTGCACGGCCTGCTCAGCCGGTTCAATCTGCGCAACCGCACCCATGTCGTGGCGTACGCGCTGCGCGAGGGTCTCATCTGAGCGTCTTCAGATGACCCCTTCCCTGATCGCGTAGGCCACCGCGTGCGACCGGTTCCGCAGCCGTAGCCGGTCGGTGACGGCGTAGATGACGTTCTTGACCGTTCGCTCCGAATAGGCGAGTTCGGTGGCGATCTCCTGCGTGTCGAGCCCGTCGGCCATCAGGCGGAGGACATCGATCTCCCGTAAGGAGAGCGCCGCCCCGGCGGGCCCGTTCGGCGCGAGCATCTCCCGGTGCAGCCGCTCGGCGTGTTCGGCCAGCCTGCCGAGCAGCTCCCGCGGTGGGCCCACGGCGCCCGACGCGGCGACACGGACGCTGTCGGCCACCCGGGAGTCGGTCATCGCCGACCTCGGCAGGATGGCGACCACCCGGCACGCCACCGCCACCGCGAGACCTCCCTCCTCGATCCGGTCGGTCACCAGCACGATCGGCTTGCCGAATTCGGCGGTGGCCGCACGCAACGCGGTGACCGCGTCGCCGGAAAGCCGGTCGAACGCGGCGACGACGACATCGGTTTCGTCCCGTGCCCGGTCTGCGGCCACCTGCACGGACGGGCGCGCTTCGAGAAGGTCGACCATTCCGGCCTTCGTGATGGGGTCCAGTGCGCAGACGCTCACCCGAACTGGTCGCATATGCTCTCTTCTGTCCACTGTGGATCTTCGATTTGTCAAGAGCCGCAGGGACATAAAGCGTTGCCCGCATGAGCGAGTGGTGCTCTTGTACGGTGGGAACCGGGTAGCGGCCCGCCTCGGGTGACCCCCACACTCGATGGCGGGTCGCTTCCTTTCCGCGCGGCTCGTGGCGATTCTGGCCCGCCGTGAACGATCCCGGCAACGCGTACGCCCGCGTCCTGCTTCCCCCGCCAGCGGAGACTGGCCGAAGGGGCAAAAACCGGCTCTGACCTGCATTGACGCCACTTTGGCACATTGTGGCGCCAAATTGACCTTGCCACGGTGCCATGGTGGTGCCATGATGGCATCATGGATTTGACGCCCTTTGTGGACAACGTTCGCCGGGAACTCGCCGTCGCCGCCGAGGCAGGGGGAGCCGAGGCGAGCGCGCTCGCCGAACGCCTGACCGCGCCGCTCGCGTCGGCCATTCGTCTCGCGCTGCTGGACGCGTTGTCCGCCGCGTCGGACGAGATCACCCGTGACCTCGCGCCGGGTTCGGTCGAGGTCCGGTTGCGTGCCGGGGAAGCCAGCTTCGCCGTCGCGCTGCCCGCGGTCGACCAGGCCGAGCCTGTCGCGGCCGCCGCGCCCGAGCCTCCGGCGGCGCCGCTGCCGGAGGACGAAGGAGCGACGGCCAGGATCAACTTCCGGCTTCCGGAACACCTCAAGACACGCGTCGAGGAAGCCGCGGCCGCGCAAGGCCGTTCGGTCAACGCGTGGCTCGTGCGTGCCGCGTCCGCGGCGTTGAACCCGTCGGACCGGCCCACGCCGCCCGTCCCGGCGAGCGGCGGTCACCGCGGTTCGCAGCGCTACACCGGCTGGGTCAGCTAGACCCCGAAGACCAGCACAAACACCGATCACATCACCTTCGAGGGGACAACCATGCCTTCTTTCGCCACCCCGGAACCCATTCTCGCGGACCTCGAGCCAGTCGTCGGCAATGTCCGCATCGTCGCCGGCGACCGCACCGACACGGTCGTCGAAGTGGCCCCGCTCGACGAGAACAACGATTCCGACGTCGACGCGGCGAAGCGGACCGTCGTCGAATTCTCCGGCGGCACACTGACCGTCCGTGCGCCGAAGATGCGCCTGCTCGACTTCTCCAACCGGACGAGGTCGATCGACGTGACCATCGAACTGCCCGCCGGTTCCCGGGTGCAGGGGAGTACCGGGCTCGGTGACCTGACCGTGACCGGGCGGATCGGCGGCTGCCGCTACCGGTCCGGGACCGGGCACATCCACCTCGACCGAACCGGGGAGCTGAAGCTGCACTCCGCGTCCGGGAACATCGTCGTCGAGCACGCCGAGGGCAACGCCGACATCAGCACGAGCTCCGGCCGCGTGCACGTCGGCGGGATCGAGGGCACCGCGGTGGTCAAGAACTCCAACGGGCCCACCACGATCGGGGCCGCCGCCGGTGCGATCCGCATCCGTTCGGCCAACGGCGACATCACCGTCGACAAGGCCGAAAGCGGCGTCGAAGCCAAGACCGCCAACGGTTCGGTCCGGGTGCTCGACGCCGCGCGGGGCACGCTCACCCTCGAGACGTCGTTGGGGGACATCGAGGTCGGCATCCGCGAGGGCAGCGCGGCCTGGCTCGACGTGAACACCCGCTTCGGCCGCGTCATCAACGACATGACCGCCGCCACCGCGCCCGGCGACGCGGCCGACAAGGTCGAAGTCCGCGCCGGTACCTCCGTCGGCGACATCGTCGTCCACCGTTCCTGAAGGGAATACCCATGAGACACCCGGCCATTTCCGCGACCGGACTGCGGAAGTCCTACGGCGACAAGGTCGTTCTGGACGGCATCGACCTGCACGTCCCGACCGGCACCGTCTTCTCGCTGCTCGGCCCCAACGGGGCGGGCAAGACCACCACGGTCAACATCCTGTCCACTTTGGTCACTCCGGACGCCGGTGCGGCGACCATCGCCGGAGCCGACCTGGGCACCGACCCGGACGGCGTCCGCGCCGCCATCGGCCTCACCGGCCAGTTCTCCGCCGTCGACAATCTGCTCACCGGCGAGGAGAACCTGTTCCTCATGGCGGATCTGCACCATCTGCCGCGCCGTGCGGGGCGCAAGCGCGCCGCCGAACTCCTGGAACGGTTCGAACTGTCCGACGCGGCGAAGAAGACGCCGTCCACCTTCTCGGGTGGCATGCGCCGCAAACTCGACCTGGCGATGACGTTGATCGGCGACCCGAAGGTCATCTTCCTCGATGAACCGACCACCGGCCTCGACCCGCGCAGCCGCCGCACGATGTGGCAGATCATCCGGGACCTCGTCGACAGCGGCGTGACGATCTTCCTCACCACGCAGTACCTGGAGGAGGCCGATCAGCTCGCGGACCGGGTCGCCGTCCTCGACGGCGGCCGGATCGTCGCGCAGGGCACGCCCGACGAGTTGAAGCGACGCGTCCCCGGCGGTCATATGCAGCTGAAGTTCCCCGACGCGATTTCCTTGCGTGACGCCACCCGCGTACTTCGAGTGTCCACTTCGGACGAAGAAGCGCTGGCGCTTCGCGTGCCGACCGACGGCACCGTCGCCGCCCTTCGCGCCGTGCTGGACCGCCTCGACGCCGAAGCCGTCGCCGTCGACAGCCTCACCGTGCACACGCCGGACCTCGACGACGTGTTCCTCAGCCTCACCGGTCACCGGACCGACGCCACCAAGGAGCTGGCCCGATGAGCACCCTGTCCCTTTCGATGCGCGACTCGGCGACCATGCTGCGCCGCAACATCCGGCATATGCGACGGTATCCGTCGCTCACCCTCATGCTGATCGGCCAGCCGATCGTGTTCCTGCTGCTGTTCGTCTACGTTTTCGGCGGCACACTCGGGAACGGGCTCGGCGGCGGAGGCGGCAGAGCCGAATATGTCGGCTATGTCACGCCCGCCATCCTGCTCGTGACCGTGTGCAGCGCCGCTCTCGGCACCGCGATCTCCGTCGCGACGGACATGACCGAAGGCATCATCGCGCGGTTCCGCACGATGGCGATCAGCAAGGCGTCGGTGCTGACCGGGCACGTCGTCGGCGCGCTCATCCAGACGACGATCGCCCTCGCCGTGGTCTTCGGGGTCACGCTGCTCATCGGCTTCTCGCCGACGGCGGGAGTCGGCGAATGGTTCGCGGTCGCCGGCCTGCTGTTGCTGCTGACCATCGCGCTCACCTGGCTTTCCGTGGCGCTGGGCCTGGCGGCCAAGAGCGTCGAGACGGCCAGCAACACGCCGATGATCTTCATGCTGCTGCCGTTCCTCGGCAGCGGGTTCGTGCCCACCGACTCGATGCCCGCGTGGCTGCGCTGGTTCGCCGACTACCAGCCGTTCACGCCGGTCATCGAAACCCTTCGCGGATTGCTGCTCGGCACTCCGATCGGCAGCAGCGGCTGGCTCGCGATCGGCTGGTGCGTCCTGCTCTCGGTCGCCGGGTATGTGTGGTCGAAGTCCTTGTTCGCCAAGGAACGCGACCGCTGAACCGGGACCTGAACTGGGGGTCGCCCCGGGCCGGGAACTCCGGCCCGGGGCGCTTGGTCTTTCTCGCATTCAGTCGACTGATCGCGGGGCTTCGCGCTGAGTGATTCGACGTTTGTGGTCGATTCATCCTTCGGTGTTGTTCGGCGTTTCGCTTCTCGCTTAAAATTACGAACTCGTGTTCGATCTGCCTGTCAGCCACGCCAGCGACGAGCCCTTCGGAATGCCACAGCACTGGCTCGAATGTGCGTGACCGGGCCGATCACGCACGACTGTGTGGATTTCGGGTCATCCAACGCCCCAAAATCCACACAGTCCTGTACGAGAGGGCCGGTCACGACCCGCCCGGACCGGGACCTGCCGCTGACGGACGCGGATCAGCAGGCGAAATCATCCCGCGGTCGCGTCCCGCCGACCAGGAACTCCGTCGCGAGGTCGTTCGCGCACTGGTTGTCCTTGTACAGGTACGCCAGATGTCCGCCCTGGTCGACGGTGACCATCCTGGCCCGGTCGCCGAAGGCTTGACGCAGCTTCCGTGCGCCCGCCGGCGGAGTGGCCGGGTCGCGGAGGTTCTGCACGATCAGGACGTTCGACGGGCCGCGGTCGGTGATCTTCACGGGCGGTTCGATCGGTTCGGAAGGCCAGAACGCGCACGGCGTGATGTTCGCGGCCGCGGCGCCGAACAGCGGGTGGCGGAAGCGGTCGATGGCGACGTTGCGCCGGTAGGTCTCGACGTCCTCCGGCCAGTCGGAGTCGTTGCAGATCACGTGCAGCTGGCTCGCGATGTAGTTGTCCGACGGGTAGCCCGCACTGGACGAGGACGAAGGGATGGGCTTCCCGGTGTCGAGCGCGCGCCAGGTTTCGGCGAGGTGCGGCAGCTTCTTGTCGTAGTAGAGATCGGCGAACGTGACGTGGCGGAACACCTGGCCGTTGTAGCCGTCCGGGCTCGGTGTCCTGTCCAGCCGCGCGGCGAGCTCGAAGTACTTCGCCGTCACCTGCGCCGACGTCCGGCCCAAGCCGTATTCGGGCTTGGAGGCGGCGAACTTCGCGAAGTCCGGGAAGCGGTCTTCGACGCCCTGGCCGAACAGGCGCGAGAAGGAGGCGTCCCAGCCGCCGGGGCCGGTCGCGCTGTCGAGCAGGAACCGGTCGCTGCGCTCGGGGAACAACGACGTGTACACCGAGCCGAGGTACGTGCCGTACGAGATGCCGAAGTAGTTCACCTTCCGCTCGCCGAGCGCCTCGCGCACCCGGTCCATGTCGCGGGCGGTGTTGGCGGTGGTCATGTACGGCAGGAGCGGGGCGGTGGCCGAGGAGCCGCATTTCGCGGCGACGGCGGCGACCCGCTGGGCCTCGCTCGTGACGTCGGCCGAGTTCCTGGCGTACGTCGGGATGTTGGTCGGATGCTCCGCGAGGGACAGCCCGCACGTCACCGGCGTGCTGTTGTGGACCCCGCGCGGATCCATCCCGATGACGTCGTAGCTGTCCAGCACCTCCTGCGGGATGTTCAACTTCTTGAGGGTGGCCGGAAAGGCCAGCCCTTCGCCGCCGGGGCCGCCGGTGTTGGTGAGCAGTACGCCGCGGCGCTTCTCCGGTTCGGTGCTCGCCAGCCGGGAGATCGCGATCTCGATGGTCCTGCCGCCGGGGTCGCGGTAGTCCAGCGGGACCTGGATCGTGCCGCACTCCAGTCCGAGGCCCGCCGCCTCTTCCGGGCACGGCCCCCAATTCGGCGCTGTCGACGCGAGCGCCGGGGTCGCCGCGGCCACCAGCACGATGGCGAGAACGGGAAGGAGGGCTTTGCGCATGAGTGTTCCTCCACTTCGGACGGTCATCGGCGCGGCTCCCAGCGGAAGAGCCGCGACGCCAGGACGACAGCGACGACGACCCACGCCAGCGTCGGAGCGAGCAAGAGCAGTGAATCGGTGATGGCCACGCCGCCGTTCCAGGCGTTGACCGCGAGTTCGGTGGCCGAGCCGCCGGGCAGCAGCCGCTTGAGCAAGGTCAGCTCGTCGGTACCGGAGATGCCGACCCAGCTGGCGACGGCGATCACACCGAGACTGACCGGCAAGGTGGTGACCTGGGCGTGCTCGGGGGAGTTGGTCAGGCCCGCGGTGGCCAGGCCGAGGCCGATCATCATGGCGACGCTGGCGAGCACCGCCGCCACCAGCAGGGCGACGTCGGCGGGTGCTCCGGTGATCGCGCCCAGCACGACCATGATCACCGTCACCTGGACGAGCGAGATGACGGTGACCGGCAGCACCAGGCCGGCCAGGATGGACGCGTCACCCGCCGCGGTGGAGCGCAAGCGCTTGAGGAAGAGGTTCTGCCGCCGCGAGGCCAGTGTGGTCACCGCGCTGGTGTAGAGGCCGAACGCGCATACGGTGAACATCACGATCGCCGCGATGTAGCCGAGACTGCCGATCTTGGCGAAGACTTCGTGCTGGTAGACGAAGAACGCGGAGATGGCCAGTGGCATCACGAAACTGGTGATCAGGACCGAGCGGTTCCGGAAGATCTGGATCAGTTCGCTACGGGCTATCGAAAGCATGAGAGTCCTTTGTGGCTAGTCGTTGTCGATGGCGCGGAACACGTCGTCGAGCCGGGTCGGGCCCGCTTCGAGGTCCCGCAGTTCGACCGCGTTG
This sequence comes from Amycolatopsis sp. NPDC043887, assembly GCF_056435665.1. Classification (NCBI taxonomy): domain Bacteria; kingdom Bacillati; phylum Actinomycetota; class Actinomycetes; order Pseudonocardiales; family Pseudonocardiaceae; genus Amycolatopsis; species Amycolatopsis sp. NPDC043887. The sequence goes on along the minus strand of NZ_JBWKEB010000006.1, from coordinate 144,023 downwards.
TCCCGCGCCCACCGCAGCAGGACGTGCAGGTCCTTCTGCAGGCCGAAGGTCTCGATGACGAACTTCCCGTCGTGTTCACGCCTGCCCTGCAGCGGCAACGCCGGAGCCGAGGGCGGCAGGGAGAACCGGATCACGGCGGGCAGCGTCCGCGTGAGTTCGGAGACCGTGCCCTCCTGGTGGAAGGTGCCCCGGTGCATCAGGCCGATGCGGTCGGCGCGCTGCTGGGCCTCTTCCAGGTAATGCGTGGTGAGCACGATGGTCGAACCGTCCTCGCGGAGTTTGTCGACCGCGTCCCACAGCGCGTCCCGGGACTGGATGTCCAGACCTGTCGTCGGCTCGTCCAGGAACACCAGCCGCGGCGAGCCGTACACCGCGGTCGCGAAGTCGAGCCGCCGCTTCTCGCCACCGGAAAGCTGGGACACCTTCGTGCCGGCCTTGCGGGTCAGGTCCACGATGCCGAGGACCCGTTCGAGCCGGTCCGTGCGCCGGGTCAGGCTCCCGATCAGGCGGATCGATTCCTTCACCGTCAGATCCGGGGAGAAACCGCTCTCCTGCAACATGATGCCCATCTCGGGGCGGACGGCGGCGCGGTCCCGCGGGCTCTTGCCCAGCACGCGCACCGTGCCCGACGTCGGGTTCCGGTGTCCTTCCAGGGTTTCCAGGGTCGAGGTCTTCCCGGCGCCATTCGTGCCCAGCAGGGCGTAGAACTCGCCCTGCCGGACCTGGAAGGACAGGTCCTTCACGGCGTGGAAGTCGCCGTACTTGAGGTTCAGGCGGTCAACGTCGATTGCTGTCGAAGTCATGGCACGATTTCAGCCGCTCGGCCGCGCGCCGGCCAGTGCGGTCACGTCATGATCGGATATGACGTGGTGTCACTGTTGTCCGCGGCGGCGGAGGGCCGATACTGGACTCATGTCTGATGTGGACAGCGAGCCGGCGAAGGGAAAGCTGCGCAGGCTCAACCTCACCATGTTCTTCCCGCTGCTGGTCGTCGGCGGGGTGATCGTGGTCGTGTCCGACGCGCGGACCTGGTGGCACGCGGTCGTCCTGGGCGTGGGCGTGCTGGCGGCCATGGTGGCCTTCGTGCGGTGGGCGGCGGGCGAGGTCCTGCGGGTGGCGATCCCGTGCCTGGTCGTCACGGCGGCCGTGTGGCCGTTCTCGGTGCTGGTGGCAGGCGGGAGTTCGTCGTTCTTCGGCGTCTTCCTCGTGGGTTCCCTGGTCGTTCCCCAATTGCCCCGCCACCGGATCGCGGCGGCCGTCGCGCTGGTCGCGTACGTCGCGGGGGTGGGTGCGCTGAGATTGCTGGTCTCCCACGAGGACGTCTCCGGTGAGCTGGTCAGCTTCGTGTTCGTCCCCGCGGCGATCACCGCCGTCGTGCTCGGGCTCATGTTCCCCAACAAGCGGTTCTACGACGTCGTCAAGGAGCTCGAAGAGTCGCGCGAGCGGGAGGCGGAATTGGCCGTGATCAGGGAGCGCGTCCGGTTCGCGAGCGACCTGCACGACATCCAGGGCCACACGCTGCACGTGGTGAAGCTCAAGGCCGCGCTCGCCAGGAAGCTGGTGGACATCGACGCCGAGCGGGCCAAACAGGAACTGGGGGAGATCCACGCGCTCGTGGCCGACACGATCACCCAGACGAAGGAACTCGCCTACGCCCAGCGCCGGCTCAACCTTTCCGCCGAACTGGAGAACGCGAGGAACCTTTTCGAGGCCGCGGGGATCCGCGTGCGCGTCAACCGGGAGGCGGACGTCGATCCGGCGGCGGGCAGGCTGCTCGGCCAGGTCCTGCGCGAGACCACGACCAACATCCTGCGCCACGCGCAGGCCACCCGCGTGCGGATCACGCTGTCGGAATGGAGCATCAGTATCGTCAACGACGGTGCCCAGCGAGCGCCGCTGCCCGAACTCCGGGGGCTGGCCGCGCTCGAACAGCGTGTCGTCGCGGACGGTGGTGAACTGACGGTGCAACAGGAAGACGGGCAGTTCGTGACGGCCGCGTCCTTCCCGGGCGGGGAGGAACGATGACCACGGTCGTGCTCGCTGACGACGAAGCCCTGCTGCGCAAGGCGATGGCCGCGTTGCTCCCGCTCGAAGGCGAGATCACCGTCCTGGCCGAGGCGGAGAACGGCGAGGAAGCCGTCGAGGCCACCTTGCGGCACGAGCCCGACGTTCTCGTCATCGACCTCGAAATGCCCGGGGTGGACGGGCTGGGCGCGGTCGCGGAGATCCGCCGCACCCGGCCGAACCAGGTCATCCTCATGCTGACCCGGCACGCGAAGCCCGGGGTACTCCGCAAGGCCCTCAAACTCGGTGTCCAGGGCTTCGTGAGCAAGGCCGCCGAGCCGTCGCACATCACGTTCGTCATCGGCACCCTGCATCAGGGCAAACGCTGGATCGACCCCGACGTCTCCGCGCTCGCCGTCGTCGACGACTGTCCCCTGACCGAGCGGGAGCTGGAGGTGCTGCGGGTGACCGGTGAGGGCTATTCCGTCGCCGAGATCGCCGCCCAGCTCCACCTCGCGCAGGGCACGGTGCGGAATTACCTCTCGAACGCCATGCAGAAGACCCAGACGCAGACCCGGCACCAGGCCGCCAGGTACGCCCGCGAACACGACTGGCTCTAGCGCGCCCGGACGTGCGCGCGCTCGCCCTGCGGTCCGAAAAGGACAAGGGTTTCGACGGCCTTCCCGTCGGCCGAGCCGAGCCAATGCGGCAGCGCGGTGTCGAACTCGGCGGCCTCGCCGGGCGGCAGGACCATGTCGCGGTCGCCGACCACCAGCCGCAACCGTCCATTGAGGACATACACCCATTCGTAACCGCCGTGGGTCTGCGGCGTGGGCTCCGCCGGTTCGGCCCGGCTGGGGATGAGCATCTTGAACGCCTGCACCCCGCCGGTCCGCCGGGTGAGCGGCAGGAACGTCATGCCGTGCCGGTGGATCGGCTGGAGGTGGATGCGTGGATCGCCGGTCCGGGGAGCGCCGACGAGGTCGTCGAGCGGCACGCCGTGCACGCGGGCCAGCGGCAGCAGTAGCTCCAGCGTGGGACGGCGGCCGCCGCTTTCCAGCCGCGACAAGGTGCTTTCCGAGATCCCGGTCGTCGCAGACAGCTCGGCCAGGGTCAGGCCCCGGTGTTTGCGCAGCGCCCGCAGCCGGGGGCCGACCGCGTCGAGCACCTCGTCCGTCTCGTCCATGTCGCCGATCTTGCCAGGTCGGCAAGTTTTCGTGCCAATTCGGATGCTCCGGGGCGAAGGTGGCGGTCATGAACGCGACGGAATTCTGGGACGAACTCTACGAACGGGGCGTCGCCGAAGCGCCGAAGGTGAACGCGAGACTGGCCGAGATCGCGGGCCCGCTGGCCCCGGGCACCGCGCTCGACCTTGGCTGCGGTGGCGGGGGAGACGCGTTGTGGCTGGCCGCGCGAGGGTGGCGAGTGACCGCGGTGGACATCTCCGGAGCGGCCGTGCGCTCGCTCCAGGCACGCGGCGCGCCGATCACAGCGCTCCGCGTCGATCTCGCCGACGATTTCCCTGACGGCGCCTTCGACCTGGTGTCGGCGCAGTACTTCCACACACCGTTCGAACTGGACAGGGCCCGCGTCCTGCGCACCGCCGCGGGCTCGGTGAATCCCGGCGGGCGGCTGGTCGTGGTCGACCACGGCTCCGCCGCGCCCTGGTCGTGGGACCAGGACGCCGACTACCCCACTCCCGGCGAGGTGGCGGCCGAACTGGAGCTCGACCCGATGGACTGGTCGATCGACCGCGCGGAGGCGGCGGAGCGCCTGGCCACCGGCCCGGCGGGCCGGACCGCGACCGTCATCGACCACGTCCTGGTGCTCCGGCGGGCCGGGCGATGAGCCGTGAACGCGACGCCGGGCCGCCTGCGACGGGTGCCGGGGAGAAGGACGTCCTCGCCGGGTTCCTCGACTATCTCCGCGCCGCGGTCATGGCCAAGGCCGAAGGGGTGCCGGAAGACCGCGCCCGCACTCCCGGCGTGCCGTCCGGCACGAATCTGCTGGGCCTGGTCAAACACCTGACCCACGTCGAACGCCACTGGCTGCTCGGTCACCGCGTCACCGACTGGAAGGCCACGTTCCAGCCGGGTCCGGACGACACGACGGCGTCGATTCTCGCCGCCTACCGGGAAACCGTCGCCGAGGCGAACGCCGAGATCGCGTCCTGGGACGACCTCGCCGCGACCGGACCCCGCCGGGGATCACGGCGCTGGACGCTGACCCACCTGATCGAAGAAACCGCACGGCATGCGGGACACGCCGACATCCTGCGCGAACTGATCGATGGCGCCACCGGGCGCTGAAACGGAGATCCCCCATGTTCCACCGAGCCGCCGCGTTCGTCGCGGCCCTCGTCCTGCTGACGGCCTGCGGTTCGCCCCCGGCCGCCGCCCCGCCCCACGAGAACGTCACCCGCGGCGACGCGGCGTTCGCTCGGCAGTTCCGGCACGAGTTCGCCGACGTCGACGGCGTGAAGATGCACTACGTCACCGGTGGCAAGGGCGCCCCGCTAGTCCTGCTGCACGGCTGGCCGCAGACCTGGTACGGCTGGCACCGGGTCATGCCCGCGCTGGCCGAGCACTTCACGGTGTACGCCCTCGACCTGCCGGGCCTCGGCGACAGCGCCGGTTCGCCGCCCAGCTACGACAAGGCGACCCTCGCCCGCTACGTGCACGGCCTCGTCGCCGGACGGCTCGGCCTGCGCGACGTCCGGATCGCCGGGCACGATCTCGGTGCCGCGGTCGCCTTCCAGTACGCGGCGCAGTTCCCCGGCGATCTCACCAAACTCGCGTACCTCGATCTGCCGCTGCCAGGCCCCGCGCTCGACGCGACGGCCTACCGGAACCTGAGCTGGCACATCGCCTTCCACTCGCAGAAGACGGTTCCCGAAGCCGTCGTCGGCGACGACGTCCGCGAGTACCTGTCCCTGTTCTATCCGCAGGTCGCCTACTCGGGGACGGCTTTCGGCGGACCAGGGGCGCCGTCGCCGTTCGACGACGCCGAGATCGACGAGTACGCCCGCACCTACACGAGGCCGGAGGTCCTGCACGGCGGTTTCGAGCTCTACCGCACGCTTGCGCAGGACGCGACCGCGAACGCCGGCGCGAAGCCCATCACGACTCCCACCCTGCTGATGACCGCGGAAGGATTGCTCGAGCCGCAGAAGGCCACCCTGGCGCCTCGCGTCGCCGACCTGGCTCGCGCCGTCGAGGTGCCGAGGGCGGGACATTGGCTCGCCGAGGAGAATCCGGAGTTCGTGAGCGCCGAGTTGGTCGGCTTCCTGAAGTAGGACAACGTGGTTGCCCGGGATCGACGGTCTTTGCGATGCTTCCCCCATGTCCACGCTGGAAGTCCTCGGCCACCCGTTCCGCGAGCAGTTCGAGGTCTTCCTCGACGAGCACCGTCGTGTTCTCGACGAGTCGCTGGAAGGGCTGACCGAGGAGGAGGCCCGCCGGTCACTCGTTCCCTCCCGGACGACCCTGCTCGGGTTGGTGAAGCACGCGACCTTCGTGGAGAAGGTGTGGTTCGACGAAGCCGTCACCTGCCGCCCGCGTACCGAGATCGGCCTCCCCGCCACGCCCGACGAGTCGTTCATCCTCGGCGAGGAGGACACGATCGCCACGGTGCGGCAGGCGTATCGCGAGGCCTGCGAGGCGTCGCGGAAGGCGGCGGCCGCCCTCGGCCTGGACGACCTGCTCCACGGGAACCGGCGCGGCCCGCTTCCGCTGCGCTGGGTCTACCTGCACGTGCTGCGTGAGCTCGCTCAGCACGGCGGCCACGCGGACATCCTGCGCGAGCAGATCCTCAGTTCCCGGTAGACGACGATGACCGGGGAGCGGTCGCTCCCCGGTCATCGCGCGTCGTTCGTCAGGAACGGGTCAGCGTGACCCCGTACTTGTTCGCCGCGTCCACGACGGGCTGGTAGTAGGAGTACGAACCCGTGGCGTTGGAGCCCTGGTTCCAGCCGCAGTCGTGACCGTCGGCGGGGCCGCCGGAGGTCATGCCCTGCGCGGTGTTGCCCGCGATGTAGGCGCCGCCGCTGTCACCGCCCTCGGTGCAGACGGTCGACTTCGCCAGCCCGGTGGTGGCGACGCTTTCGCCGCTGTAGCGGACGGTCTGGTTGTACGCGGTGATCTTGCCGCAGGTCCAGCCGGTGGTGTTGCCCGCCTTGCACAGCGTGGTGCCGACCGGTGCCTTCGAGCTGCCGGTGATCCGCACCGTGGTGCCCATGCGGGTGTCCACGTAGCCGCGGCCGGTGTCCTCGGCGTCGATGTCCATCAGGCCCATGTCGGCCGACGGGAACTGGGTGGCCACGCCGCGGCCGATGTGGACGCCGTTGCGGTTGAGGATGTCCGGGTTGCCTTCGACGCAGTGTCCCGCGGTGAGCATCACGTTGTTGCCGCTGCTGGTGGTGCCGGGGAAGCCGAGCGAGCAGTTGGTGCCGGGGACGAGGTCCATGATCTGGCCGGGGATGACGTCGGCCTGCGTGGTGTTCCCGTTGGCGACACCGGTCTGGACCGACACGCCCGGCAGCGCCGTGAGACGGCGGACGAGGGCGCTGTCGGCGCCCGGCTGCACGGTGACGACGACCTGGTCGGCCGCGAGTTCCGGACCCCAGGACTGGACCTGCCCGACGTCCTTGCCGATCACCGTGCCGACCTTGGCGGACAGGGCGTTCAGCGCGTTCTCGCCGCGGGCGCCGGTGCGCGGGGTCAGCCCGGCCGAGCGCAGCTCCTTGGCCGAGCCGGCGTCGGCGTTCACCACGAGGGCGCCGGCGTCGTCGAAGTACGCGCCGTCCGTGTGGAGGCCGCGGGTTCTGATGCTGTCCAGCGATGCGATCAGGTTCTTTTCGTGGTCCAGCTTCTGGGCGGCCTGAAGCGGGCTGACCTTGAGCTGGGCGGCGAGCGTTTCGAGCATCGTCTGGTCGTAGGCGGTGACCGGCGCGGCGGTCGCCGGCACGGCGAGCGCGCCGATTCCGGCACAGACACTCAGCAGGGTGAGCATGACGGGTCCGCGAATTCGCATGCGAATTTCCTTCGATAAGGAGGGAACGACGAACCGCCGGAATATGTTCGGAAAGCGCAGGGGACCGGGCGGTTCATCTCGACGTCACGCACAGTACGAGCGCCCGTACGGCATGCCGTAGCGCCGAAAGTAGGATCCGTGATCACGGACCTACTTTCGTATGCGGAAAACGTGGAATGCCCGCGTATTCAATTGCGCGGAGGTGTCATTGACGCAAAAGTGTCAGTGCGCGCCGGTATGGTCGAGATAGCTCTCCAGCGCGGCGGCACCGGAGAGCAGGGCGCGGCCCCTGGCCGAGAGACGCGAGTGCCAGTCGCGCAGCGTCGACTCCAGCGGAACGACCCCGCCTGCCGAACGGACCTGGTCGAGCACCGGCGCGATTCGCTCCAGGAGATAGCCACCGCGTCTGAGCTGATGGGTCAGTTTCGCGTCGCGCACGTCGGCCGCGCTGTAGACGCGATAGCCGGTCTTCGGGTCGCGTTCGGGCCGCAGAAGACCCGCTCGTTCCCATTCACGCAGGGTGGCGGGCCGGACGCCGAGCTTCCGGGCCAGCGGGCCGACGAACATCTCGCCCCGCTCCTGCGCCACGGGCTCGAGATCGCGGAGCGCGGCCGCGACGGCCTGAAGGGTGCGGCGATCGTCGAGCAACTGGGCGTGGCTTTCGTCGATGAGCCGGAGAGCTTCCTCGACCGCGTCCTGGTTGACCGCCCGCATGATCGACGTCGCCGTCGCGTGGCCATGCCCTGGCACGAGGGCGAGGAACGCGCGCAAGGCTCGCGCGTGCAGTGGCGTGTAGGTGCGATAGCCCTGCGGACCGCGTTCGGCGGCGGGCAGGATGCCGTCCGCCTCGTAATTGCGGACGGCTTGCGTGGACAGGCCGTGTTCGCGCGCCAGGTCGACCGGCCTGAGCCGCTCACGGGGTTGAAGGTTCCGGCCCACCGCCCAACGATATTCGCTCCGCTAGCCGCGAGAGGAATCCGCCCGTCGTTCGTAACGGGCCCGAGCCAGCCGGTACGCGGTTTCCAGCAGTTCGCGGACGGCGGTTTCGGTCTTCGACGCCGGGTTCACCACCGCCACCCAGCCCGCGGTCCCGTACACGGGGTGGGCGATCAGGGTGTCGGTGCCGGAGGCGTCGGCCGGGGTCGTCTCCTTGGGGGTGTGGCCGAGCCGCCGGGTGAACTCCTCCTTGCCGGCGTGGACGTTCACGCGGAACGTGTCCGGGCGGTCCAGCCGCGAGCTCTCGTCGCCGGGGTAGTTCTTGGTCACGATCGTCGCGAAGGGCTGGACGTTCGTCGGGACGACACCGTCGGGCGAGTAATAGAAGAACGCGTCGCCCCAGCTGAGTTCCGGCCATTCGTCGCCAGGGCCGGGGGTGAGGGTCAGGACGCCGTCGAGGCCCGATACGAGGCCGATGATCTCTTCGATGGTCATGTGCTCAAGCGTGGCATTAAAGTGCTTGTGGAGGGTTCGAGCGGGTTTTCGACGGAGTGCAGGTGCCAAGTCTCAAATCGATGCGCACGGCCGAGGTCGCGCGCCTGGCGGGGTGCTCCGTCCAGCAGGTGCGCAACCTCGAACGCGACGGCGTGCTCCCGGCGGCGTCGCGGACGGCCTCTGGCTACCGGAGCTACGGCGAGATCCATTTCCGGTCCGCGCTGGCCTACCGCGCGCTCGCCGCCGGGGTGGGGCCGGTCGAGGCCAAGAAGATCGTCCGCGCCGTACACCGGGATCCGCTCCCCGACGTGCTCGCGCTCCTCGACGCCGCCCACGCCGGGCTCGACGCCGAACGCGCGGATCTCCGGGAGGCCAGGGAAGCGGTCCGGGTGATCTCCCGCGAACCGATCGAAGACGTGCGCGGGTCGGACTCGATGGGCGTCTCCGAGCTCGCGTCGGCGCTCGGCGTGCGCCCGTCGACGCTGCGGCACTGGGACACGGAACGGCTCGTCGTCCCCGGCCGGGATCAGCGGGGAACGCGGCGGTACACGCCTTCCCAGGTGCGGGACGCGCGGATCGTGCAGCAGCTACGGCTGGCCGGTTACCGCGTCGCGCCGCTTCGTGCCTTGATGCCGGAACTGCGGCGCTCTCGGCGGCTGGAGGACGTCGCGTCCGCGCTCGCCGCCAGGGACGCCGGGATCACGGCGCGCTCGCGGGCGCTTTTCGACGGTACCGCCGAGCTTTCCCGCGTCGTGAGTGGTAAGGACGGTTAGTGCCAAGGGTGTCTTAGGTACCTACTGGATGTGGTGGCAGTTGGTCGCAGGTCCGTGAAGGCCTCCTTGCCTACCCTGAAGGTAGGGAAGGAGGCCTTCACGGACAGGAAGGCCTCCATGTACTTCAGGGGCGAGCAAGGGCGGCGGTGGCAGGATGGCCACGTCTCGTGAGTGGTGAGGACGGTTAGAACCGTCCTTGCCACTCACGAGGTCTCAGCGCGTGCAGCGCCAGAAGACCGTCGCCGTGTAGGGCGAGATGACCAGCTTGAAGTACTCCTCGCAGTCGGTGAACCCGGCCCGCTCCGCCTGGGTCCTGGCGTCGTGGCGGGCGTAGAAGAGCGCGAGGCCGAAGTCGCTCGACCCGTGCCCGACGAATTCCCTGGTCTCCTGGACACTCGCCGCTGCGGGGGTGGCGATCGTGCCCATCATGGCGGCCGCGCCGAGCAGCGCGAGCAACGTTTTCCTCATGCCGGCCACGCTAGGGCCGGAACGGTGCGCGATTCGCCCACTGGATGGACGGTTCCGCGGCCTCCGTCCGTCGCAGCCGGGTTCGTACGGGCCGCGAAACGGCTATCGTCGCGGCATGTCTTCTCGCAAAGTGGGAACCCAGCGGGCCTTCGACGCGGCCGCCGCCGATTTCGCCTCGCTCGGCAGGCATCTCTGGGAACCGATCGGCGCCGCCACGGTGGCGGCCGCCGGAATTGGTGAAGGAGACCGCGTCCTCGACGCCTGCTGCGGCACCGGAGCGTCGGCGATTCCCGCGGCGCGTGCCGTCGGTGCCGGTGGCGTGGTGGACGCGATCGATCTTTCGGGGCCGATGATCGGCGAACTGCGCCGCCTTTCGGCCGATCTGCCGCAGTTGCGCGCGCACGAGGCCGACGCGACGGCGTGGGACACCGGCGATTACGACGTCGTGCAATCCGCGCTCGGCATCTTCTTCTTTCCCGACATGACGGACGGCGCCGAGCGGCTGATCGGCCGGGCCCGGTCCGGCGGCCGGGCCGTGTTCACGATCTGGCGCCGCGGGTCCATGGTGACGGCCGGCCGCCATCTCGGCCGCGCGGTGGCGGCCGTGACCGATTCCGCGCCGCCGGAGCGTGAGCCGGGCTTGATCGACCGCATCAACGAAGCCGGTCCCTACTCCGAATGGCTTTCCGGGCGGCGTCTGTCCGATGTGGACGTCGTGGTGAACGAGCTGCGGCTGGCCATGACACCGGAGATCGCGTGGCTGGTCGTCATCGGCTCCGGATTCCGCGGACTGCTTGACGACCTCGAACCCGGCGTCGTCGAACAGGTGCGTGAGCGCTACCTCGATTCGTTGCTGGCCGAAGGCGTGACCGAACTCGACGCCACCACGCTGATCGGCTCCGGCACCGTCCGCTGACGACCGCGCCCGCTTCGGTGTACAGTCGTTCACTCAAACCGGGTGAACGGCGGGACACGGGTGCGACCAGACAACAACGACTCCTCTGTCCGGGGCCGAGGGCAGGGGCCGTTCGGCTCTTGGCTGCTCGGCCCGCTCGACCAGGATTCGGCCGTGTTGCGCCGTCGCGTCCAAGGACTGCTCACCGGGACGCTGATCGCGACCAACGTCATCGGCGCGCTGGTCGTGGTCGGGCTGGCGGCGCTGCTCATGCCCGCGCCCGGTATGTCCGGCGACCTCGTCCGCGTGACCGCGATCGCGGTCCCCGTCTACGTGGTCTCCGCCGTCGTCGTGGGCGCGCTGTGGGGCACCCGCGGCGCGCTGCGGACACTGCGCTGGGCCGCCGACGGCCGGACGCCGAGCGACGAGGAGCGCGTGGCCAGCCTTCGTGTCCCGTTGCGCCTGACGCTGGTCCAGGCGGTGTTGTGGGGCGTCGCGACGGCGGTGTTCGGTGTGCTGGCCGCGCTGGTGCAGCCGCGGGTCGTGCTCACCGAGCTGCTCGTGGTCGCGTTCGCGGGGATCGTCGTCTGCGCGATCGCCTACCTGGCCGGGGAGTTCATCCTGCGGCCGTACGCGGCCCTCGCCCTCGCGGGCACCTCGCCGGACCGGCCGCTCAGCGGCGGGGTCAACCTGCGGATGCTGCTGTTCTGGTGCCTCGGCACCGGGGTGCCGGTGGCCGGGCTGGTGGTCACGGCGGTGCTGGCGTGGGTGCGCGGCGACGTGTCGACCACGAAGCTCGCCATCTCGGTCATCGCGCTCGGCCTCGTCGTGCTGGTCTTCGGTCTCCTGGTGACTGTGTTCACCGCCCGCGCCGTGGTGAACCCGATCCGGTCGGTGCAGCACGCGCTGGGCCGGGTCCGGGCCGGTGACTTCGCCGTGGAGATCCCGGTCTACGACGGCACCGAACTCGGTCTGCTGCAAGCGGGTTTCAACGGGATGGCCGTCGGTCTCGCCGAACGCGAACGCTTGCGCGACCTGTTCGGCAGGCACGTCGGCGAGGACGTCGCGAGCGAGGCGATGCGCACGTCGACCGAACTCGGCGGCACGGTGCGGACGGTGTCGGTCTTGTTCGTCGACCTGATCGGTTCGACGGCGCTGGCCGCCAGCCGTCCGCCCGAAGAGGTCGTCGGCCTGCTCAACCGGTTCTTCGCGGTGGTGGTCGACGAGGTCGACCGCAACCACGGACTGGTCAACAAGTTCGTCGGTGACGCCGCGCTGGCGATCTTCGGCGCACCTGTTCGGCTGGAGGACCACGCGACCCTCGCGCTGTCCGCGGGCCGGGCGATTTCGCGCAGGCTGGCGGCGGAGGTACCCGAATGCCCGGCGGGGATCGGCGTGGCGACGGGTGAGGTGGTCGCCGGGAACGTCGGCGACCCGCGGCGGTTCGAGTACACGGTGATCGGCGATCCGGTCAACGAAGCCGCCCGGCTGACCGAACTGGCGAAGAACGTCGAAGCCCGGTTGCTCGCTTCGTGGACGGCGATCGAGTCGGCGGCCGAGGGCGAGGCCGCGCACTGGAGGGCGACGGAGGACGTCACCCTGCGAGGCCGCACCCGGCCCACCACACTCGCGACACCCAAGTCCTGACCCGTCAGGCGAATTCGAGCCGCAGGCTTTCGAGGCCGCGCAGCGTCACTTGCTTCACCCAGACCGGATCCGCGGTCCGGTGGAAGGCGCGGCCGGCGCCGAGCAGCGCCTCGAACAGGGTGCGGCCCTCCAGCCGCGCCAGCGGGGCGCCGAGGCAGAAGTGGATGCCTTGCCCCAGCGCGAGATGTCTCGGCGAGGGACGGCCGACGTCGAAGCGGTCCGGGTCCTCGTGCGCGCGCGGGTCGCGGTTGGCCGCTCCCAGCAGCACGACCGTCTGTGCGCCCTCGCCGACGGACTGGCCGCCGACGGTCGTGTCCCGCAGCGCGAGCCGCGTGGTCAGCTGGACGGGAGAGTCGTACCGGAGCATCTCCTCGACCGCGTTCGGGATCTTCGAGCGGTCTTCGGCCAGTTCCCGGTGCTGGCCCGGATGGTTCAGCAACGCGAGGATCCCGTTGCCGATCAGGTTGGTCGTCGTTTCGTGCCCGGCGACCAGCAGGAGCATCGCGGTGATCACCAGTTCGCCTTCGCTGAGCCGGTCGCCCTCGTCGGACACCGACACCAGATCGGAGAACAGGTCGCCGGTCGGCCGCCTCCGCCGTTCCTTCGCCAGCTCGCGGAAGTAGGCGACGAATTCGCGCCGGGCGGCGACGGCCGCGGCGACGGTTTCCTTCGCGATCAGGAAAGAGGGGTCGAGCGCGCGCCCCATGGCGTGCGACCAGCCTTCGAAGCGGTCGCGGTCGGCCAGCGGTACCCCGAGCAGCTCGCTGATGACCACGACCGGCAACGGCTTCGCGACCTCGGTTATCAGGTCGAATTCGCCCATTTCGAGCGCTTTCGACACCAGTTCCTTCGCCAGTTCTTCGATCCTCGGGGCGAGCTGCTCGACCATCCTCGGCGTGAACGCCTTGGAGACCAGCCGCCGCAGCCGCGTGTGATCGGGCGGGTCGAGCGCGAGGAACGACCGGATCACCCGGCCCTGCTCGTCGACCGGCTCGTTCTCGTGCGGATCCGGCAGTACCTCGGGCTCCGAGTGCCCGAACGCGGGGTTCCTCAGCAGCGCCGATGCCTCTTCGAACCCGCTGACCACGAAGAACCGGTCGGCGGCCTCGAACACCGGACCGCGGGCGAAGACCTGGCGGTAGAACGGATACGGATCGGCTCTGGTCTCCGGTGCGAGCAGGTTTTCGAGCATGATCCCGATCCTATGCGCGACGGCGTTCTCGCCTGCGCGAAAGTATCGGCATGACTGTCGACGCGATGATCGAAGACCTCAGGACCCTCGTCGAGATCGAGTCGCCTTCGGGGGACATCGAGGCTTTGACGGCGTCGGCCGAGGCGGTCGCCGCCCTCGTCGAGGCTCGACTCGGTGGAACGGCGAGCCTGGTGGAGAGCGCGGCGGGACCGCACGTCCGGTGGTCCGGCGGCGGCGAACCGCGCGTGCTGATCCTCGGGCACCACGACACCGTGTTCCCGGTCGGCACGCTGGCCCGCCGACCGTTCGCGGTGACCGGCGGCCGGGTGACCGGACCCGGGGTGTTCGACATGCTCGGCGGGCTGGTGCAGGCGATCCACGGCCTGGCCGCGCTCGGCGACAGGACCGGGGTCGAGATCCTGGTGACGGCCGACGAGGAGACGGGCTCGCACGAATCCCGCGCGCTCATCGAGGAGCGCGCCCGCGCGTGCGGCGCGGTGCTCGTGTTCGAAGGAGCGGCCGACGGCGGCGGCCTCAAGATCGGCCGCAAGGGCTGTGGCACGCTCGAGGTCGTCGTCACCGGCCGGGCGTCGCACGCCGGCCTCGAGCCCGCGGCCGGGGTCAACGCGCTGACCGAAGCCGCGCATCAGGTGCTGGCGATCGCCGCGCTCGACCGGCCCGAGGCCGGGACGAGCGTCACCCCGACGGTCGCCTCGGCGGGAACGGCGAGCAACGTCGTGCCCGCGTCCGCGACCGTCGTGGTCGACGTGCGGGTCGAGTCCGCCGAGGAGAAGGAGCGCGTCGAAGCCGGGTTCGCCGCGCTCACCCCGCGCCTGCGAGGGGCGGAACTCGTGGTGCGGGGCGGGATCCACCGGCCGCCGATGCCCGAGTCGGCGGCCGCGGACCTCTTCGCCGTCGCGCGACGGCTGCTGCCCGGAGTCGCCGGGGTGGCCGTCGGCGGCGGGAGCGACGGCAACCTCACGGCCGCGATCGGCGTCCCGACCCTCGACGGGCTCGGCGCCGTCGGCGGTGGCGCGCACGCCGATCATGAGTACCTGCTGGTCGAGTCGATGGTGGAACGGGCAGAGCTGGCCGCCGGGCTGGTGAAGGCGATCCGGGGCCACTGATCGCCGCGCATTCAGTCGACTGACTGCGGGACTTCGGTCTCGCGGGCGGCAAGGGATGAGGGTCGAGTTTCCTACCCTCAGGGTAGTGAAGGAGGCCTTCACGGACTGGCCGGGCATCCCGCCGCCGCATTCAGTCGACTAAGCGCGAGGGGTGACTCGCCAGTTCTTGCCCGATTTCGGGCAAGAACTGGCGTTTCGATAGCCCGATGTGCATGATGGGCTCCGTGGAGGACGCGGACATCGTCGAGCAGGTGGCCTTGTCGACGGGTCTGTCGACGGCCATCGCCGCCCGTGTCGTCGAGGACGTCCTGGCGTTCTACCGGCAGCCGGTCGAGCAGTACGTCCGGGAGCGGCATGCCCGGTTGCAGGCCGATGGCAGGAAGAACCCGGAGATCTTCCCCCGTATCGCCGGCGAGTTGAGCCGTCGTCTCGTCGCGCCTCCCGACCTGTCCGAGCGGCAACTGCGCCGCATCGTCTACGGCTGACGGAACACGCCCGTCCGTTTTCTTTTGTGAGGTTGACTCGTCATGTGCGGAATCGTCGGCTACATCGGCGGCCAGAACGCCGCCCCGATCCTGATCGAGGGGCTGACGCGGCTGGAGTACCGCGGCTACGACTCGGCCGGGATCTCCGTCCTGGGCGGTAAAGGCGCCCAGGTGCACCGGATCGTGGGGCGGGTGCGGAATCTGACGGCCGCGCTGCCCAAGCGGCTCGCGGGCAAGGTCGGCATCGGGCACACGAGGTGGGCGACGCACGGCCCGGCGACCGAGGCGAACGCCCATCCGCACGTCTCCGAGGACGGCCGGATCTCCGTGGTGCACAACGGGATCATCGACAACGCCGACGCGCTGCGCGAGCAGCTCACCCAGGCCGGGGTGACGCTGTCGTCCGAGACCGACACCGAGGTGCTCGCCCACCTGATCGCGCGGTCGAGCGCGAAGACACTGGAAGACGCGGTCGTCGAGGCCGTCTCCCGCGTCACCGGTACGTACGCCATCGCCGTGACCGACACCGAACACCCCGACCGGGTCGTGGTCGCACGGAACGGTTCGCCGCTGATCATCGGCGTCGGCGACCGGGAGATGTTCGTGGCCAGCGACCTGTCCGCGCTGGTCCGGCACACCTCGCAGGTGGTGCACCTCGACGACGGCGAGTTCGCCAGCGTCTCGGCCACCGGCTACCGCACTTTCACCGTCGACGAGAGCGACACCGGCAAGGCAGCGACGGCGATCGACATCCAGGCCGACGACCTCGACCTCGGCGGGCACCGGCACTACATGTACAAGGAGATCCAGGAACAGCCGGAATGCCTGGAGCGGATGATCCGCGGACGGCTGGACGACCGGTTCGGAGTGTCCCGTTTGGACGGTCTGAACCTGACTCCCCGTGATCTGCGCGGCTTCGCGAGGGTGAAGATCCTCGGCTGCGGTTCGGCGTACTACGCGGGCCAGATCGGTGCCACCATGATCGAGGACCTGGCGCGGGTCCCGGCCGACGCGGAGGCCGCGTCCGAGTTCCGTTACCGCAACCCCATCATCGAAGCGGACACCCTCTACATCGCGGTCAGCCAGTCCGGCGAGACGGCGGACACCGCGTTCGCCGTCGAAGAGGTCAAGCGCAAGGGCGGCCGGGTGGTCGGCCTCGTGAACGTCGTGGGATCGACGATCGCGCGGGCCTGCGACGGTGGCCTGTACCTGCACGCCGGCCCGGAGATCGCCGTCGCGTCGACCAAGGCGCTCACCAACATGGCCGTCGGGTTCGCGATGATCGCGCTGGCGCTGGGCCGCGTCCGCGATCTGTCCAACGCGGACGGACAGCGCATCGTCGCGGCACTCCGCGCGCTGCCGAAGCAGGTCGCGGCCATCGTCGAGGCGGAGGACCGGATCGCCGAGCACGCCAAGATCTGCGCGGACGCGCGGAGCCTGTTCTTCATTGGCCGGGTCCGCGGCTTCCCAGTGGCACGGGAGGGCGCGCAGAAGTTCAAGGAGATCTCGTACCGGCACGCGGAGGCCTACCAGACCTCGGAGCTCAAGCACGGCCCGCTCGCGCTGATCGACGAGGAGCTGCCGACGGTCGCGATCGTGCCGTCCGACGACCTCGCCGACCGCAACCTGGCCGCGATGCAGCAGATCAAGGCGCGCAAGGGGCAGGTGCTGGCGATCACCCACGACGACGTGGACTTCGGCGATCTCGACGTGCCGCGGTTCGTGGTCCCGCGATCGGAGCCGGAACTCGACCCGATCCTGCTCACCATTCCGCTGCAACTGCTGGCCTACCACGCGGCGCTGATCCTCGGTCACGACATCGACAAGCCGCGTAACCTCGCGAAGTCCGTCACCGTGGAATGATCTCCTGAGCCGTCGAAGGGGGCCGACATGAGGCAGTACCTGCTCGCCGTCCAGCTCGACGAGAGCGAACGGGACGCGCCCGAGGAAGAGGTCCGGGCGATGCTGGCCAGGACGGGCAAGGTCACCGACGAGATGAAGGCCGCCGGGTCCTGGGTCTTCGTGGGCGGTCTGGAGCACTCGGACGTCTCCACGGTCGTCCGCCCCGAAGGCGGCACGATCACGATCACCGACGGGCCGTTCGCCGAGACGAAGGAACAGCTCGGCGGGTTCTGGGTGATCCAGGTCGACGACCTCGACCAGGCGCTGGCCTGGGCCGAGAAATGCGCGCTCGCCTGCGGGCAGCCGATCGAAGTGCGGCCGTTCGGCGACCCGTCTCGGTGACGCCGATGGATCTCGACGGGATCTACCGGGCGGAGTACGGCCGATGTGTGGCCACCCTGACCCGCCTCCTCGGCGACATCTCGCTCGCCGAGGAGGCGGTTCAGGACGCGTTCGCGACGGCGGTGGAGAAGTGGGCGGAGACGCCGCCCAATCCGGGCGCGTGGATCGTGACCACCGCTCGCAACCGCGCGATCGACCGCCTTCGCCGGGAATCCTCCCGCGAGGCCCGGCACGCCCAGGCGCTGCTCCTGCACCCCCAGGACGAGCCGCGGGAGGTGGGACCGGTCCGCGACGACCAGCTCCGCATGATCTTCACCTGTTGCCATCCGGCGCTTTCGCCGCTCGCGCGGACCGCGCTCACCCTGCGCCTGATCGGCGGGCTGGAGGTGGGGGAGATCGCGCGGGCGTACCTCGTCCCGGAACCGACCGTGGCCCAGCGGATCGTCCGCGCCAAGAAGAAGATCCGCGACGCGGGCATCCCGTACCGGGTGCCGGGGAGCGGTGAACTGCCGGATCGGCTGGACTCCGTGCTCACCGTGCTCTACCTGATCTTCAACGAGGGGTACGCGTCCACGTCGGGCGACCTGCTGCGGACGGACCTGTGCGTGGAGGCGGTGCGCCTGACGAGGGCGCTCGCCGATCTGATGCCCGGCGAGCCGGAGGTGATCGGGCTGCTGGCACTGCTCCTGCTCACCGAAGCCCGGCGCCCCGCGCGGGTGGGGCCTTCCGGTGAGCTGGTGGTGCTCGCGGAGCAGGACCGGTCGTCGTGGAACCGGGAACTGATCGCCGAGGGCCACGAACTGGTGCGGCGATGCCTGCGCCTCGGCCGTCCTGGCCCATACCAGGTGCAGGCCGCGATCAACGCCGTGCACACGGACGGCGAGTCGACCGACTGGACACAGGTGCTGGCGCTCTACGACCAGCTGTGGCGGCTCACCCCGACGCCGGTCGTCGCGCTCAACCGCGCGGTCGCCGTCGCCGAGGTGCACGGCCCGGCGGCGGCACTGGCCGCGATCGAGGGACTGGACCTGCCCGGGTATCACCATCTGCCCGCCACACGGGCGAACCTGCTGTCCCGTCTCGGCCGGACCTCGGACGCCGTCGCGGCCTACGACGAGGCGATCGCCTTGGCCACCAACGACACGGAACGGGCTTTCCTGCGGGCCAAACGGGCAGTCCTGTCGTAGTTTCGGGCAACTGCCGACGAAAACGCCGCGCCCGCTGTGTCCTCAATGGACAGAGCGTCGTGGTCCGGTGAGGGGTTCCGTTGTCGGACCGGGGAGAAACCAACTATTGTCGCCATGACCGCTCATCCGCCAGGCAGGAGGTGACCGTTGTACGCCGAAGAGCGGCAGCGCGCCATCCTCAAGCAGGTCCGGCAGAAGGGCCGGGTCGACGTGTCGACGCTCGCGGCGGCTTTCGAGATCACCAGCGAGACCGTCCGCCGTGACCTGACGGCGCTGGAGCGCAGCGGAGTGGTGCGACGGGTGCACGGCGGCGCGATCCCCGTCGAGCGGCTGGGCATCGAGCCGGGGCTCGACGCCCGCGACGCGGTGATGAGCGCGGAAAAGGACCGCATCGCCGCCGCGGCGCTGGAACAGATCCCCGACGGGGGCGCGATCCTGCTGGACTCGGGCACCACGGTGGCCCGGCTGGCGAACCTCGTCCCCGCCGATCGCGGGCTGACCGTGGTCACGCCTTCGCTGCCGAACGCGTTCACGCTCGCCAACCGGCCCGGCGTCACGCTGATGCTGGTCGGGGGACGGCTGCGCGGCCACACCATGGCGGCGGTCGACGGCTGGGCGCTCGACGCACTCAAGGACACGTACGTCGATGTCGCTTTCCTCGGTACCAACGGTCTTTCCGTCGAGCGGGGGGTCACCACCCCGGACACCGCCGAGGCGATGGTGAAGCGCGCGGCCATCGCGTCCGCCCGGCGGACGGTGCTGCTGGCGGATCACACGAAGATCGGCGACGACCATTTCGCCCGGTTCGGGGGCCTTCGCGACGTCGACACCCTGATCACCGACAGCGGGGCCGAATCCCGGGAGATCGACGACATCAGCCGGGCAGGCGTCAAGGTGATCATCGTTTGAAGCGTACGGGCGAGCGGCTCGCCGGATATCTGATGACAGCGCCGTTCTACGTCCTCTTCGGCGTGTTCGGTCTCTTCCCGTTGCTCTACACCGCCTGGGTGGCGCTGCACCATTGGCACCTGGTCAACGGTGACACCGGGTTCGCCGGCCTCGGCAACTTCGCCGTTCTGCTCCAGGATCCGTATTTCTACAACGCGCTCTTCAACACGGTCAGCATCTTCGTCCTTTCGACCGTCCCGCAACTGCTGGCCGCGCTCGGGCTCGCCGCGCTCCTCGACCGTCCCCTGCGGGCGCGGACCCTGTGGCGTGCCAGTGTGCTGTTGCCCAACGTCGTCTCGGTGGTCGCGGTGGCGCTGGTGTTCAGTCAGCTGTTCGCCGAAGACTACGGCGTCGTCAACTGGGCGCTGGGCCTGGTGGGGCTCGACCCGGTGGACTGGCGTTCGGACCGGTTCGCCTCGCACGTCGCGGTGAGCACGATGGTGATGTGGCGCTGGACCGGCTACAACGCGCTGCTCTACCTCGCGGCCATGCAATCCGTGCCGCAGGAACGCTACGACGCCGCGATGCTCGACGGTGCCTCGCGCTGGCGGACCTTCTGGTCCATCACCGTGCCCGCGATCCGTCCGACCATCGCCTTCACCGTCGTCGTCTCGACGATCGGCGGGTTGCAGCTGTTCGCGGAGCCGCAGCTGTTCGACGACACCGGCGTCAACGGGACGGGCGGCGCCGACCGGCAGTTCCAGACCCTCGCCATGTACCTGTACGAAAAGGGGTTCGGCGAGTTCGACGCCGGATACGCGGCGGCCATCGCGTGGTTGCTGTTCCTGTGCTCGGCCGTGTTCGCGCTGGTCAACTTCTCGCTCGTGCGCCGGATGCGGGGCGGTGAGTGACCGTGGCGGCCAGGGAACGGACCGGTTTCGTCGTCTACGGGCTGCTGCTCGCCGTCGCCGTCGCGTCGATCTTCCCGTTGTACTGGTCGTTCGTGGTGTCCTCGAAGGACAACTCCGCCCTCGGCGAGACCACGCCGCCATTGCTGCCTGGCGGCAACCTGATCGAGAACGTGGGCAGGGTCTTCGGGACCGTCGACTTCTGGCTGGCGATGCAAAACTCGCTGATCGTCGCCGGCACGGTGACCGTGTCGAACGTGCTGCTCTCCAGCATGGCCGGCTTCGCCTTCGCGCGACTGCGCTTCCCGGGCCGCGACTCGCTCTTCCTGGTGGTCATCGGCACCGCCATGGTGCCGGCCCAGCTCGGCGTCATCCCGCTGTACCTCGTGGTCGGGGAACTCGGCTGGTACGGACGGCTGGAGGCGGTGATCGTGCCGGGGCTGATCGGCGCGTTCAGCGTGTTCTGGATGCGGCAGGCGTGCGAGGAGGCGATCCCCGGCGAACTGCTCGACGCCGGACGCGTCGACGGCTGTTCGGCGGCGCGGCTGTTCTGGCACGTCGCCATGCCCGCCATCCGCCCTCAGGCCGCCGTGCTCGCGATGCTGACGTTCATGACCGCGTGGAACGACTTCTTCTGGCCGCTGATCGTGCTCGACCCCAACGCGCATCCGACCGTCCAGGTGGCGTTGTCGCGGCTGGCGAGCGGCTACTTCACCGACTACTCGCTGATGCTCACCGCAGCAACCATCGGTGTGCTTCCGGTGATCGTGCTGTTCATCCTGCTGGCCAGGAAGGTGGTCGACGGCGTGATGCGGGGCGCGCCGCGGGCCTGACGACCGCGGTCGGGTTTGGGCCCTGTTCTCGTGGCCGGGTGGTTGCCGTTTTTCGGCGAGGGCAGGGTGTTGTGTTGTCGCTTGGTGCGGCCGCGGTTGTGTCGAGTGGCTGGGCCATGGCCGTTTTCGGCGTCAGGAAGGCCCACGGCGTGATCACGAGCGGAGTCCAGCCCGATCGGGCCGTAGCCGTATTCCGGCGACCAGGTCGGCGCCGCTGGTTGTGGACACGTTGCCGTTTTTCGGTGACGGTTCAGAACGGTGGCTCTTCGGCGCGGGGTTCGTGCAGTGGTGGTGGTGTGCTGTGGTAGCTGCGTCCGGTGGGTGTGGTGATGGTGAGGGTGCCGTCTTCGGTGAGGTGGTAGATCCAGTCGGGTTCGTCTTTCAGGCGGTGGTCGCGGCGGCAGAGGTCGACGAGTTCGGTGTTGGCGGTGTGGCCGCCGTGCTGCCAGGGCACGGAGTGGTCGAGGTCGCAGGCTTGGGCGACACGGTGGCAGCCGGGTCTTCGGCATTCCCGGTCCCGGACCCGAACGAACTCGCCCAGTCCCGCCGTCGGCCGATACCGATCGCGGCCCAAATCCAGGACCTGCCCCGACAAGGGGTCGGTGATGATCCGCCGCAACACCGTGTCCGGCCCGGACGCGATGTGCCGGGCCAGTGAGGCGGGGATGTGGCCGTGTCCGGCCAACTCGGCGGGATCCTCGTTCAATCCCAGGTAGGTATTCAGGTCCATGTACAGGAACACTTCGGACCGTTCCCCCTTGCCACCCTGGCCGCCCAACATCAGATCGAGGGCGATGTCGGCGCGCAGCTGATCCAGGGTGCGGGTCTCGTCCCCGGTCTTGAGCGCCCGCGCCTCACGATCGATCCGCGTGTAGGCCGCGGCGACCTTCTCCACCGGGCCGTCTTCGACCTCGATCGAGGCGACCCCGGTCTCGCCGTGGCGGATCGACAACCGCCGCCCGCCACGGTGCCGCTCCGCCCGTCGAGCCGCGCCGTCACGGTCGGCCATCACCGCCGCATGATTCGCCGCCTTCCGGATCTGATCCGAATTCCTACCCGGCAGGCGGTCCTCCAACACCTCGTCCACCGCGCGGGCATCCTCGTCCGACAGCCACGCCGTCGCGGTGGCGACCTTCATCGCCCCATAACCACCCACCTCGCCGCGATCCAGCAGCCCGAGTGTCCGGGGCAGGCGGGTGGTCAACGCCGCCGCAGTCGACACCAGACCGGCCGCATGACCGTCCACAACGGACAGAGCGAACGCGACCTCCTGCACCACACTCGACGCCCCGCCACGGTGACGATTCAGCTGAGCCAACGCACGGAACCGGACCGCCTCCAACCGTGCGATCCCCTCCGACGCCGCGACAGCCGCGTCGACAGCATCCTTGTCCTCCAACGAATCCAGCCCGGCATTGACCTCCTTCAACACATCAGAAGCAGTGATTTCCTTGAGTAGCGCCACAGTGGCGTTGCGTGTGTCCACACACAGAAGCTACAACCGACCACCGACAGTTTTCGATTCCAGTGCGTCGCCGTTTTCGGCGACGACGGAAGGTTGTTGCGCGCCAACGCATCCGCATTGAACCGGGTGCTGTCTTTGAGTGGTTGAGGCCGAACCGCAGTGTGTGACCACAGGGCATGCGCCCGGCCACCGGCAGCCACCGGTGCGTCGCCGTTTTCCGGCAACAACGCCGTCACAGCCCGTTGCGCGCCACCACATCCGCGTAGAACCGGGCGCTGTCCTTGAGCACCCGCTCCTGCGTTTCGAAGTCGACGTGCACGAGGCCGAACCGCTGGGTGTAGCCCATCGCCCACTCGAAGTTGTCCAGCAGCGACCAGGCCATGTAGCCGCGGACGTCGGCGCCGCGTTGGATCGCGTCGTGCACGGCGGCGAGGTGTTCGGCGAAGTACCGTACGCGTTTCTCGTCGTGCACCCGCCCGTCGACGACCTCGTCCTCGAACGCGGCACCGTTCTCGGCGATCACGAGCGGCAGGCCGGGGCAGTGTTCGTGCAGCCACAGCAACAGTTCGGTGAAGCACTCCGGCCGCTGTTCCCAGCCGAGCGAGGTCAGGTCGCCGCGGGGCGGCTGGACGTCCATTCCGCGCAGACCGGGCAGCGGGCAGTTGCTGTCGGCCTCGGGGTCTTCGAGCGGGACCGCGCGGGCGGGCGCGTAGTAGTTGACGCCGAGGACGTCCAGCGGCTGCGCGATGATCTCCAGATCGCCGTCGGCGATCGCCGGTTCCAGCGTGCCGAGATGCGCCAGATCCGCCAGCAGCTCGGGCGGATAGCCGCGGCCCAGTAGCGGATCGAGGAAGAACCTGTTGTGCAGGAAGTCGAACTTGCGTGCGGCCTCACGGTGCGCTGCGTCGTCCACATCGGTCAGCACCGGGGCGAAGTTGAGCACGATGGACACTTCCTGCCCACTGCCGTTCGCCCGCAACGCCTGCACGGCCTTGCCGTGCGCGAGCAGGAGGTTGTGCCCGGCGACCAGTGCCGCGCCCTCGTCGCGGATGCCCGGCGCGTGATCGCCGTTGCCATAGCCGATGAAGGCGGCGCAGAACGGCTCGTTGATCGTGGTCCACTGCCGCACCCGGTCACCGAGTACATTGTGGACGGTCAGTGCGTAGTCGGCGAAAAGGCTCGCGAGGTCACGGTGCGGCCAGCCGCCTTCCGCCTGCAGCGCTTCCGGGAGATCCCAGTGGTAGAGCGTCACCATCGGGGTGATCCCGTGTTCCAGCACGGTGTCGACAAGGCGATCGTAGAAGGCGAGGCCGCGTGGTTCGACCCCGCGGCCGTCCGGCATGATCCGCGACCACGCGATTGAGAACCGGTAGTAGGGCACGCCGAGGCCGCTCAGCAGTCCGATGTCCTCACGGTAGCGCCGGTAGTGGTCGCAGGCCGGGTCTCCGGTGGCGCCGTCGAGCACCAGGCCGGGCTGTGCGGTGAAAGTGTCCCAAATGGACGGTCCGCGGCCGTCCGCCGTCGTCGATCCCTCGATCTGGTACGCCGCGGTGGCCGTGCCCCAGCGGAACCCGGCCGGAAACCTGCGTGTCACGCCGTCCCCGCTCAGTTGGCGGCCGCGGCGCGGCCTTCGGTCGCCGCCTGGCTCCACGCCTGGTCGAGCGATTGCTTCCCCTCTTCGACGCGGCCGAGCGCGTGCCCGTACACCGGCCGCACCTCGCCGTCGCGCAGCCCGCGGTAGTTCGGCCGCAGGGCCTCGGCGGAGGCCGCGAAGATCTTGCCGATCGGCGCGCCGCTGAAGTACTGACTGGTGTGGGAAAGCACGGCGGTGTCCTGGTACGCGCCCAGCGCGCTCGGCAGCAGCCCGCTTTCCAGGAAGATCCGCTTCTGCTGTTCGGGCGCGGTGAGCCAGACGGCGAGGTCGTAGGCTTCCTTGCGGTGCGCGCCCTGCTTCGGGACGGTCAGGAACGAGCCGCCCCAGTTGCCGGCCTTGCCCGGAACCGAGGTGACGTCCCATTTGCCCGCGAGCTCCGGTCCGCCCGCCTCTTCGATCTGGGTGAGCATCCACGCGGGGCAGGTGATGGCGGCGAACCGGCTCTGCTTGATCGCCACCGTCCACGGCTGGGTGAAGGTGGTGACCGCGGCCGTCTCCTTCTTCAGCGCCATCCCGCCCGCCAGCTCGAAGGCCTTGCGCACGTTCGGGTTCGTGTCGGCGATGAACCGCTCGTCCTTGGAGAAGTAGTTTTCCTGTGCCTGGTTGAGCATCGCCGTGTAGACGGTGCCCGCCGAGTCGGCGAATTTTACGTCGTCCGGTGCCTTGGCGCTGAACCGCTCGCCGGTTTCGGCGAACTTCTCCCACGTCGGCCACAGCGCGGCCACCTGGTCGCGGTCGGACGGCAGGCCCGCGTTCGCGAACAGATCGCGCCGGTAGCAGAGGGCGAGGCTGCCCATGTCGGTGCCGAGGCCCATCACGAACTTGCCGCTTTCGGCGGTGCCCTGGTCCCATTTCCAGGCAGGCCACTGCTCGCGGAGGCCCTGCGCGCCGAACTCGGAGAGATCGGTGAACTTGTCCGTCGACTGGCGGAACTTCGGCAGGTACTGCTCCTCGATCGCCACCACGTCCGCGCTGCCGCGCCCGGCGCCGAGCCCGGTGGCGAGCTGGCGGTGATGCGTCTCGAAGTCGGCGACCCTGCCCTCGACGGTGATCCCCGGGTGAGCCTTTTCGTAGTCGTCGAAGAGTTTTTCGTACCCGAACTCGCCGAAGGTGGCGACGGTGAGCTTGATCGGGCCGCCGGATTCCGGCGTGCTCGAACAGCCGGCGAGCAGCAGCACAAGGGCCGTCAAGCCGGCCAGTACGCGGGTCATGGTTCTCCTCGGTCGTGCGGTCACGCGAGTCGTCTCGGCAGCTGGTCGCCGACGGTGAGCCGGGAATCGGCGTGCAGTTTGGTCAGAACCCTGGACACCAGCGACTGCACCGTCCGCCGCGGCAGGCTCAGCTCGGCGGCGATCTCCGGGTTCGACAGCTTCGCCGCCACCAGCCGCGCGACCCGCAGTTCCAGCGGCGAGAGCGCCCCGCTGTGCCGGGGACTCCGCTCGGCGCGGCTCAGCACGCCGTAGCGGCGCAGCCTGCTTTCCGCCCGGCGGATGCTCCAGGTGGCCCCGACCTCCCCGAGCACCTCGCACGCTTCGGTGAGCGAACGGGTCGCCGCTTCGAGGTAACCGGCGCGGCCGAGCAGTTCGGCGGCGTCCTCGAGCGCGGCCGCGAGTTCGATCGGGCGGTGGACCTCGCGGTAGTGATCGGCCGCGGCCAGCATGCCTTCGGGGTCGCCGTCGATCAGCGACCGGCACCGGAGAGCGGCCGCGGTGGCCCTGGCGGGAACGGTCTCCTGGCTCGCCTCCTCGGCGCAGACGGCGAGCGCGTCCTGTGCGACGGCGTCGTTCCCGGCGGCGAGCGCGACGCGGACGACGTCGGGAAGCCATTGGTGGCGCAGCATCATCCGGGCGTAGTCGGGGCGCAGCACCGGCGCGAACAGCCGCAGCGCGTCGTCGAGCTCGCCGCGTTGCTCGGCGGCCATCGCCTGTGCCGCCAGGTAGAAGTCGCAGCTCTCGCGCTCGGACGAGTTCGACGGAGAGTGCGCCTCGGCCGCTTCCAGATGGGCGCGGACGGCGACGCGTTCGTCGCGATGGCCCGCGATGAGGGCGGCGACCCCGTGCAACAGCAGGGCGGCGGCGCCCGGCTCGCGGACACCGTAGAAGGTGATCGCCGGGCCGTCCTCGGTGACCGAGTCCAATTCGGCCAGCGCCTCGTCCCAGCGGCCGGTCCAGTAGTAGTGCACGGCCGCCGAGACCTGCGGACCGGTCGGCAGGCCGTGCCGCGCGGCCGTCTCGTACCCGGCGTGCAGCGTGGCGTCGGCCTCGGCGAGCCGGTCGAGGTTCTGCAGGGTGAACAGGCGGTTGTCGAGGAGGTCGAACCGCAGGGTCGCCAGGTCGGCCTCGTCGCCGGTGGTCTCGAGCGCCGCGTCGATCGCGGTCAGCGCCCGGTCGTGCTCGCGGCGGATCGAGTGCACGAGCCACAACGTCTGCTGCGCGTGCGCGGCGGGATAGCGTTCGCCCGCCTTCGCCGCCTCGGCGTGCAGCCCCCGCGCGATCCGCTCGGTCTCGTCGAGATCGGCGAGCGTGCCGCGCCGGAAGTTGGCGAGCAGTGTCCGGGTGCTGGTGCGCCACAGCTCCGGCATCGACGGGTCGTCCGCGGTGTCGGCGAGTGCCTCGATCGCGCCAGGCGTGTCGCCCCGCCGGTACCGCAGCGCGGCGAGGAAATGCCGCATCTGCGCCAGATCCGCCTTGTCGGTGACGGTCTTCACCGCTTGCTCGGCTTCCGCCTCGGGCGCCAGTTCGAGCCGGAACAGCACGCGCACCAGCGCCGCGATCAGCGTCTCCCGCTGCTCGCGGGTGGGCACCGTGCTGTCGAGCGCGCCGCGGAGCAGGTCGGCCGCGATATGCGGCGCGCGGTTGGACACCGCGACGTGGTTGGCGGTGAGCCAGCCCGCCAGCCACGGATCGAACGGCACCGGCCCGGCCGCCAGCTGCTCGGCGACCCGTTTGATCGGCGCGCCCGCCCGCGCGAGCGACTCGGCGGCGCGCCGGTGCAACGCGGCACGGATCGGTTCCGCGATGGCGCCGTAGAGCGCCTGACGCTGGAACGGATGGTGGAAGGCGAGTTTGTCGCCGGCGTACTCGATGACGCCCGCGGTGGTGGCGGGCTCCAGCTCCCGCAGGACCTCCAGCGGGCCCTTGTCCGCCAGCGCGGCGAGGTCCTCGACGGCGAACTCCGCGCCGAGCAGTGAGGCCGTCCGCAGGATCTCGGTCGTGCCGGGGTCGAGGCATTCCAGCGTCCTGGCCACCGCCGCCAGCAGCGACCGCGGCGCGTTCTCGGTGCCGTCCAGCGTCACCTCGGCCACGCCGTCCTTGATCCGCAGAGAGCCGGTGCGGACCAGGTCGTGCGCGATCTCCCTGGCGTAAAGCGGGTTCCCTGCCGCGCGCCGGACCAGCGGGCGCAGGCTCGGCCCGAGCTTGGCTTCGAGGACCACCTCGAACACGGCGGCGATGTCGTCGTCGGTCAGCACTTCGACCGGCATGATCTCGCCGTCCCTCGCCTCGACCCCGCGACGGAGCTGGGCGAGGTCGCGGCGGCCGTGCCCGGTGCGCGTGGCGGCGACCAGCAGGAGCGGCAGCTGGCGGGTGGCGGCGGCCAGTCGCTGCCACAGCAGCACACTCGCCTCGTCCGCCCAGTGGAGGTCGTCGATCACCAGCACCAGCGGGCCCGCCGCGCAGGTCTCGTCGACCAGCGCCAGCAATTTGTCCACAGTGGACAAGATCGGGTCGGCGGGGCCCCAGTTCCCGTGCGCGGGTTCGGCGTGCAGCTCGCCTGCCAGCTTGGCCTTGGCCGGATCGGCCGCGCCGTGGTGCACCCCGAGGCATTCCATGATCACCTGCAGCGGGAACCGTTGCCGCAGCTCGTCGGCCGCGGTCCAGGCGAGCTGGCAGCCACGCGCCGCGGCGCCCGCCAGCCCGGCGATCAGCAGTTCCGATTTGCCGATGCCCGGTTCGCCTTCGAGCCAGACCGGGCGGCCGCGGCCGGCGAGCACGTCGGTGACGAAGCCGTCCAGCCGCTCGACCTGCCGGGCGCGGCCGGGCAGGCGGCCCTGGCCGCCACGTTCGATCGCCTTGGCGACCGGCGGCGGCACGACGCGGACCGGAACCGGTTTCGGTCGGGTGACAGGTTTTTCGCTGCCGTCCAGGATGCGCTGGTGCAGCTCACGCAGCGGGGCACCGGGTTCGACGCCGAGTTCGTCCCGCAGTATTCGCCTGGCCTCGCGATACGCGCTGAGCGCTTCGATCTGCCGCCCGCTGGCGTGCAGGGCGCGCATGAGCGTTTCGTGCAACGACTCGCGTAACGGGTGCCGCTGCACCAGCGCGGTCAGTTCGGCCACCACTTCGCGGTGGTCACCGATGCCGAGCAGGGCCGTGGCGCGCAGTTCGGTGGCGGTGAGCTGGAGTTCGGTGAGCCGGACGCGTTCCGCTTCGGCGAACGGGCCCGGCACGCCGGAGTAGGCCTCGCCGCGCCAGAGATCGAGCGCGGTGGTGAGCCGGGCGGCCGCGCCCTGCTGATCGGTGTGGGCGAGCAGCCGCCGGGCGGCCGCCGCGTCCTGTTCGAACCGGCTGACGTCGAGCGCTTCCCTGTCCAGCCGCAGTACGTAACTCGACCCGGACGAACTCAGGACCTCGTGCGCCTCACCGCCCGCCTTGCGGATCGCGCCGCGCAGGCCGGAGACGTAGGTGTGGACGCTGCCGGTGGCGCTGGCGGGCGCCGACTCGCCCCAGACGTCCGAGATCAGTTCGCCGAGGGAGATCGCCTGGCCGCGGCGCGCCGCCAGGGTGGCGAAGACCGCGCGCTGCCGGGCGGGCCCGAGCTTCAGCTCGACGTCGTCGAGCCAGGCACGAGGCGGCCCGAGCAGCTCGACGCGCAGCCCGTTCGTCACGCCGGCTCCATTTCTCGTCATGCACCGAAAGTGGCCGGATCACTACTGTGTCCCCGCAGTTTAGGACGTCCTCGGTGCGGTTCGGTCGCGCACCCGGGCGAGTGTGTGCAGCGGCGCGCACCAGGGCCGCGCGGACCAGGAGGGCGTGGCCCCCGTTTCGGGCAAAAGGAGCGCGGCGAGCTCGCCCGCCAGGCTCCGGTGCTGATCCTCGGTCAGATTTCTTTGGTGGGAAAGCAAATGGAGCAGTTCGGCCGCCGGTCCGGTTGGCAGCGCGCGGACGTTGTCGAGCAGCCACTGCGGGATCCAACGGGCCGTCAGCTCGTCGCCGACCTGGAGCAGCTGCTCGGCGACGCGGTCCGCGGGCGCGCCGGAGCCCGCCATGGTCGCGGCGATCTCCTGGTGCAGCACGGCGCGGATGGCGGGCGGGGTGTTCGCGGCGAACACCTCCCGCACCAGCGGGACACGGAACCGCAGCCGTTCTCCCTCGGTTTCCAGCACGCGCGCGGCGAGCGCCTCTTCGACCGCTCCGATGAGCGCCCGCAGCTCGCGGCCGGTGACACCCGTCAGGTCGGCGACCGTGAACGACGAGCCGAGCAGTGCCGCCGAGTTCAGCGTTCGCTTGCACGGCACGGAAAGCGCGGCGAGATGATCTTCGACCACGGCGGCGAGCCTGCTGTGCGGCGTGACGTCGGGCTCGCGCCCGTCGGCGAATCCGGCGAACAGCTCGCACAGGTAGCCGACGTTCCCGGCGCTGTACCCGGCGGCGAACCCGAGGAAGTCTTCGCCCGGGTCCCTGGCCAAGGTTTCCTCGGCGAGCGCGGCGACGGCCGGGCCGTCGAACGGCGGCAGCGAGATGACGTCCCCGTCGAGCCGCGAGCGGAGGACTTCGAGGGTGCGGCGCCGGGGGAGGGGCCGCGCCGAGCCGATCAGCAGCAGTGGCAGGTGCGCGGTGAACCGGTGCAGCTGCTGCCAGGCGAGCAGGCTTTCCTCGTCGGCCCAGTGCAGGTCTTCGAAGACGAGCACCCGCGGCCCGTCTTCGCACAGTTCGGTGACCGTTTTGCCGAGATCTTCGAGTGCTTCGCCGCCGAGGCTGTCGGCGATGAGGCTCAGCGGGACCGCGCCGGTCAGCTCGTCGGCTTCGACCCAGCGCGTGCGGCTCCTCGCGTCGGCGAGGGCCTCCGCCAGGAACGCGCTCTTGCCGCCGCCCGCCTCGCCGTCCAGCCAGATCGTCCCGCCGCGGCCTTCGTCCAGCAGTGCGGCCAGGTGACGGCGCACCCGGCGGAGTTCGAACTCCCGGCCGACGAGGGTGGACGGTCGTTCGGGCACGGCATGGGCCTGCCGATGCCGTGCCGGCCGGTCCTGCTGGTGCAGTGCCGGATCGTCGTCCAGGACCCGCTGCCGCAGGATGAGCAGTTCCGGCCCGGGTTCGAGACCGGACTGCTCGATGATCGTCTCGCGGGCGCGGTCGAACGCGGCCAGCGCCTCGGCCTGCCTGCCGGACCGGAACAACGCGGTGATCAGCATCCGGTGCAGGCCTTCGCGCAACGGATGGCGCTCGACCAGCACCGCGAGCTCGCCCACGAGCTCGCGGTAGCCGCCAAGGCGCAGCGCGACCTCGGCCTGGCGTTCGAGCGCGCTCATCCGCAGCTCGTTCAGCCGGGTGCGCTGGGTCTCGGCGAACGGCCCGGGGATCCCGTCGAGCGCGGAACCCCGCCATTGCCCGAGCGCGGAGCGAAGCGATTCCAGCTCCCGTTCGTGCGAGCCGGCGAGCCGGTGCGCGCGGGCCCGCTCCAGCTCCGCTTCGAAGACATGGACGTCGACC
This sequence comes from Amycolatopsis sp. NPDC043887, assembly GCF_056435665.1. Classification (NCBI taxonomy): domain Bacteria; kingdom Bacillati; phylum Actinomycetota; class Actinomycetes; order Pseudonocardiales; family Pseudonocardiaceae; genus Amycolatopsis; species Amycolatopsis sp. NPDC043887. The sequence continues at coordinate 113,084 of NZ_JBWKEB010000006.1, read as the reverse complement.
TGCTGCTTCGGGAGGTCGAGGCTGTAGCCGGCACGGCTGGCGACGAGCGGTTCGCCCGCCGGCTCCAGCGCGCGGCGCAGCGCGGAGACGTAGGTGTACACGATGCCGGTGGCGCTGTCCGGGGGCCGCTCGCCCCAGACGGCGTCGATGATCTCCTTGCGGGAGACGAACTGGCCGGCACGCAGGGCGAGCGTGGCGAACACCGCCTGACGCTGGGCGGGACCCAGCGCGATCTCGCCTCCGCCGTGGCGGGCGGGGGAACCGCCCAGCAGCCGCACCGTCAGCGAGGAAACCTCGTCCATGACCTGCCGCCTGTGCGTCCGACTGCCGAAAAAGAGTGTCCTGCTCAGCGGAAAGCCTAGTGGCGGCGATGTGGGTTTCGCAATCAATCGGGCACTCACCGTGTGGGTTTCGGCCCTTGAGCCCGGATCATGCCGGTTCGTGGACAGTCGGATGTCCGTTCATGTGGGTTTCAGACCCCGTTCAGGCGAGGGGCGACCGGGCAAAGCCGGGCGTTCCCAGGGGCAGAATGTCCTCCGGCGCTGTTCGAAGGCATGCGCGGCTGTGCATGCTGTGACAGTGAGCCAGGATCAGGAACACTTCGCCGGCGATGTCCTGCTCAGCCTCGCCCGGAACGGCAGGCTGGTCCTCGACGCAGATGAGGCCGAAGCCCGCATCACCGAGCTTCGGCGGACGCTGGCCTTCGGCTACGCCCTTCTCGCCGACCCGGACTACACCGGACCCGAGGGCAGGCTCCGCGAGATCCTGGACGAGCTTCCCAAGTACGTCGACGCGTTTCAGCAGGCCACGAAGTCCTTCACGCCTCGTTGAGAACTCGTGGAGACTTCGTGAAGAGCTCCTTCGCAGACTGTGTCCCATCCGACTGGGGCCGCGGACAAGCGGAGGGGACGAAGTGGACACGGAAACCCGACAGATCACCGTGGCGGTGCACGCGCCCGACCCGATCACCACTGCCGGCCTGGCCAGCCAGCTGGGCACGCAGCAGGGGATCGACATCAGGGACTGGGAGCGGCGCGCCGAGACCGACGTACTGGTGTTCGCCGCCGAATGCCTGACGCCGGAGATCGTGCTCTGGCTGCGGCGGCTCGCCGCCGAGGACGGCAAGCCGGTGGTACTCGTGGTGAGCCAGATCAGCGAGGCGGAACTCGTGCCCGCCATCGAATGCCGGGTGGTGGCGGTCCTGCCACGGTCGGCCACGACCGGCGAACGGCTGGCGCACGCCGTCCGCGCGGCGGCCACGGGCGGCGGAGTACTCCCGCCGAGCCTGCTCGGCGAACTGCTCAAGCACGTCGAGCGGCTGCAACGCGAGGTGCTCGACCCGATGGGCGTCAACACCGCCGGGCTCACCACCCGGGAGATCGACGTCCTGCGGCTGATGGCCGAGGGCAAGGACACCGTCGAGATCGCCGGCGAGCTCAGCTACTCGGAACGCAGCGTGAAGCACATCATCCAGGGCATCACCGGACGGCTGAAGCTGCGCAACCGGCCGCACGCCGTCGCGTACGCGGTGCGGGCCGGGGTGATCTGACCGGAACCCGAACTCGCGTGATCGGAGGCCGCACCGCGTCTTCCGGCTGGAAACACGCGAGATCCGGCTTCACGCACGTGTCTTACGCGCGGTGCCGGGCCAGGCGTTCGGTGACGACGGCCAGTTCGAGCGGCTGGTCGCGTTCGCGGGCCAGCCAGAGGCATTCACCGGCGGGCTCCTCACCGAGGCAGGCCCGGACCAGATGGCGATGCAGCAACACCCGGCCCGTCGGCATCGCGGTGGCGAGGTCCTCCAGCGCGTCGAGTGCCTGCTTCGCCGATGCGCGGTCGTTCCTTCGCAACGCGAGCTCGGCGAGTTCGGCCCAGGCGATGTCCGTGCCGACGGCGAGTCCGCGGGTGGCCGCGTGCAGGCGCCGGACGGCGCGGTCGGTTTCGCCCGACGCGACGTCGACGCGGGCTTCCGCGATGTCGAGCAGATGCGCCAGCGTCGGCGCCGTGGCGCGGGCGGCGGCCAGCAATCCCCGTGCCTCGGTGGACCGTCCCTGTGACAGCAGGACCGACACGGTCGACAGGTGCGCCGCGGCCGAGCCGATGTCGTAGCCGCGCCGCGAACGGTCGGCGACGGAGCGGCGGGCGAAGTCGATCGCGCGGGCGGGCCGGCCGCGCATGGCCGCGAGTATCGAACGATCGCTGTCACGCAGGCTGGTTTCGGGAAAGGCCTCGTCGGCGAGCAGTTTTTCCGCGCGGGCTCGTTCGCCCAGCACCAGCAACGCGGTGACGTACGAGGTGACTTGGTCGTTCCGGTGCCGCGGCACCGTCCTCAACGGCCACCGCTCGCGCTCGGTCAGATTCGCGCCGAACCGCGCGCAACGGCCGTCCCAGAGCTCGGCCAGGCCGCCGAAGAGTTCACCCAACATGGCGGAAACCGCCGATTCCGTGCGCCAGGAATCGTTTTCCGCCAACAGTTCGGCCGCTTCCGTCCACCGGTCCCGCAGACACAGCGCGATGGCGCTCGAGACCATCGAGCCGGTTTCCCGTACGGCGTCCACGTCCGCCATCGTGAGCCGGCAGGGCGTTCATGACGTGGTACCCGGCGGGGTCTGGCCCGTATGGACGCCGGGTCGGCCCGAAAGCCGCGACGGGTCAGGCCGCGAGTGGTCCGAAGACCAGGGTGTCCGGCGCCTCGGCGTCGTCACCCGCCCAGAACTCCAGCCACAGCGCGGCGAACTCGTCCCGGGACAGCATTTCGTCGCCATCGGAATCCAGCAGCGGGAAGGTGGCGTCGGTGTCGGCGGGGCGGCCGTTCCAGACCTCGATCAACTGGCGGTACTCCGCCGCGGAGATCAGGCCGTCCCCGTTCTCGTCGATCGCTTCGAACATCGCGTCGGCGGTCGCGGTCACGGCCTCGGGCATGTCCGGGAGCTTGTCCACCACCAGCAGGACCTCGTCCAGGGTCACCTTGTCGTCGCGGTTCAGATCCGAGGACGCCAGCAACGTCGTCCACCAGCTCAGCATGATGCCGGTCAGGCGCCGCTCGTCACCCGGGCCGCGCAGCCGCGCCCAGCGCTCGGCCAACGCCTGGAAGTCCTGCTCCTGAAGGAAACCGTCGCCGTCGGCATCCATCGCGGCGAAGACGCCCGAGATCTTGCGCCGTTGCAAGTCGCTAGCCATGCGTCGGAACGATGGAACCTGACACCGTAGAGGCACATCGGCCATTCAGGGCCCGGTGAGCCACGATCGGGGATGGCCGTTCACTCGTTACCGGAGGTCATTTCCGGTGAGCGCTTCGAGGATCTTGCCCAGCGCGGACTGTGCCACCGCCGAGGTGTACGGACCGACGGCGACCAAGGAGGCTATGAGCGCCGAGGCTTCGCCCGGCGTCAGAGAGATCGGCGGCAGCACGGGTCGTGCGTCGATGCCGTAGCCGCCGCGCGGCCCGCGGTGAATGGTGATGGGAACGCCCGCTTCGCGCAGACGGGCGATGTCGCGTTCCACGGTCCGCAGGCTCACCCCGGTGCCCTCCGCGAGCCTCGCGCCCGTCACCCGGCGCGGCGCCCGAACCCGCAGGAGCTCGATGATCGCGTGCTGTCGCTCGATCAGGGGCGCCGCCTGGTGCAGCTGGATCATTCCCGCGATTCCCCCGGAACCGACCGGCCGCTGGGGCATTTCCCGCTCTCCTCGACTTCGAATAACCGACCCGGCGTTGACGTCTATTGGATCTTAGGCTCGATTTTCCTTCCAGTGATCGGATTTCGATGCCTTCATCTTTCGCGTTCCCCGGCGACTTCCGGCGCCTGTGGATCGGCCAGACGATCAGCGCGTTCGGCGACAAGGTTTCGCGGATCGCGTTGCCGACCGCCGCCTTGCTCGGGCTCGGCGGGACCGCATGGGACGTCGGACTGCTGGCCGCGCTGAGATTTCTGCCGTTCGTGCTGATCGGCACCCTGGCGGGTGTGTGGGTCGACCGGCTGCCGCTTCGCGAGACCATGATCGGGGCCGACGCCGGCAGGTTGGTGGCGATGGGGTCGATCCCGGTCGCCTACCTGTTCGACGTTCTCACCCTCACCCAATTGTTCGTGGTCGCCGGCGTGGTCGGCGTCCTGACGGTCTTCTTCGAAATCGCCGTCCAGTCCTATCTGCCGGTACTCGCCGGACCTGAGGGCATCGTGGCGGGGAACGAACGGCTGCAAACCTCTCGCGCGGTCGCCGAGGTCGGCGGTGCGGGCGCCGCGGGCGGGCTGATGCAGATCCTCGGCACCGCGTTGGCGATCCTGGCCGACGCCCTGTCCTTTCTCGCTTCGTTGCTGACACTGACGCTGATGCGCCACCGCGAGCCGCCCCCGGCGAGGGCCGGGGAGCCGCGATCGGCGTTGAGAGAGGCCAGGGAGGGCCTGGCGATGCTGTTGTCGGACGCCCGGCTGCGCAATCTGATGTTCGCGAGCACGACGGTGAATCTCGGCGTGGCGACGGGGAACGCCCTAGTACTGGTCTTCGCCTACGGGGACGGAAAGCTGAGCCCGGGGGCCGTCGGTCTCGCGTTCGCGATCGGCACGGTCGGCCTGATCTTCGGCGCGGTGTCGTCCGGTGCGATCGCCCGCAGGATCACCCTCGGCCGGACGCTGGCCACCTCGATCCTGCTGACCGGATCGGGCTTCCTGCTGTTGCCGATCGGTGGAAACGAAGCCGCGTTGACCACGCTGATCGTGAGCCAGTTCCTCATCGGTTTCGCCGACTCGGTCTTCAACATCCACGTGCTCAGCCTGGTTCAGCGCATCACGCCACCGGAACTGATGGGCAGGGTCAACGGGACCGCGCTCTCCGTGGTCTTCGGCACCGGAACCCTGGGTGGCCTTGCCGCCGGCTTCGTCGGCACGGTCTTCGGCACGCTGACCGGACTGGTGCTGTCGGCCGGGATCATCTGCTGTGGCGCGGTATTCGTCCTCGTGAACCCTTTGCGGAGGATTCGGGACGGCGGACGCGTCGCACTCGGATCCGATGCCGTACCGCCCTGCGGCGAAAAGGACTGAAAGTATGTATAACGACCTACAGGGCCGGACACCAAGCCGAACCTGGAGGTGGCGGATGACGGCCGAAATCGAACGGGCGGCCCACGCCTGCTGTCCTGTCTGCAATCCGGACCCCGGCCTCGGTGAGCGGGTCATCGCCCTCTGCGGAGCGGTTCGCCCCTACCGGGGCCGTCGCGAACGGCCGGTGAACAGCGGATCCGCCGTTTCCGGAGGCGGAAGCGGGGTATCCGGAGGCGGCGGACAACGAAGGGAGGCCCTGATGAACGACAAGGCCGAGAACAAGGTCGAAGAGCTCAAAGGCAAGGCCAAGGAAGCCGCCGGGGACGCCACGGACAACGAGCAGTGGCAGGCCGAAGGCAAGACCGAGCAGGGCAAGGCCAACGTCAAGCAGGCCGGCGAGAAGATCAAGGACGCCGTAAAGGGTGTCCGGGACTGACCTACGGCCTGCCCAGCACGTGAAGGCCCCCTTCCCTCGGCTCAGCGAAGGGAAGGGGGCCTTCACGCGCTGGGCTGCGGTACGGTCCGGATCATGGACTTCCGGGATTTCGACGGCATCAAGGTGCGGCGCCCTTCCGTCGAAGGCGACGGCCTCGACAGCGAACCCGCCGTGTTCCGGGGCGAGTTCGACTTCGACTCGGTCCGTCTCGACGGCGGCGACCAGGACGGGGTCCGTGGCGGCGGCGAGATCGCGCATTCCCTCGTCTCCGACGTGAGCCTGGCGAACGCGCGCCTCGACAGGTTGGCGCTCTCCGACGTGATCCTCGAAGGGGCCGACCTGTCGAACGCGGCGATCCGCGAACTGACCGCGCGCCGGGTCGAAATCCTTCGTTGCCGGGCGATCGGGCTGGGGGTGGCGATCACGTCGGCCGTCGATCTCTACGTCGAAAACGCGCGGTTCGACTACGCGTCGGTGACGGTCGAGCGGGTGAAGGGTTCGGTCGTGTTCTCCGGCTGTTCGTTCCGGGAGACGGTGTTCTCCGGCGACCTGTCCCGGCTGACCTTTGTGGACTGTGAGTTCACGGACACGGAATTCGCCGCGACCGGCGCACTGGACTGCGATCTCCGCGGCTCGCGATTGTCCGGTGTCCGTGGGTTGGTGACCCTGCGCGGCGCGAAGATCACCGGCGAACAAGCCGTCTCGGTCGCGGGGATCCTGGCGACCGAGAGTGGATTGTCGGTCGTCGGATGACCCACGTCGTGCTGTTCCACTCGGTACTGGGGTTACGGCAGGCGGAGCTGGACGCGGCGGAGCGGCTGCGCGCCGCCGGTCACGAGGTCACCACCCCGGACCTCTACCGCGGCGAGACCGCGTCCACGCTCGAAGACGGTTTCACGCTGAAGGACCGGATCGGGTGGTCCACCGTCGCCACCCGCGCGCTCCCCGGCTGGCTCGACGCGGCGACCCTGACCTGGCAACGGGTTCTGGAGTTCCTGGAGATTCAGCCCTCCGGGTAGAAGAGGAAGAGCGTGCACCCGGTCGCCAACGCGGGCACGTGCCACGAACCGGCCGGAGCGTGCAGGAAGGTCCCTGCCGGATAGTCGCGAGCACCGTCGTTGAAGGTGCCGGAGACGACGAACACCTCTTCGGGGCCCGGTTCGTGGACGTCGCGGTGCGGCCACGAGGTGCCGGGATCCATTTCCAGTACGTTGGCGTGCGCGCCGTCGGCTCCTGTCCACAGTGGACGAAGACGGATCCCGGGGAACAGCTCGCGAACCGGGGATTCCTTGACGGGGAAGGAAGTGTAGCCCTCTTGGGCGAGGATCTCGGGGTGCATGACTTCATCGTGCCGCGACCGCCCTGCCGCCGGACAGTGTCAGGGAAGACACCATGGGGTACTTTCCTGCCATGCATCGCGTGATGGCACTGGTGCGGCCCGTGCAGTCGACCTTCGAACTCGGGATCGCCGCCGAGGTCTTCGGCACGGAGCGCCCGGGGGTGCCGCGGTACTACGAATTCGACGTCTGCACGGAGAAACCCGGCCCGGTGCCCACCACGGCCGGGTACGCGATGTCCGTGACCCGGGGCCTGTCCGCGCTCGCCGGCGCCGACACGGTGCTCATCCCCGGCTGGTCGCCGGTGGAGGCACCCTTGACGGCCCCCGTGCGCAGGGCGCTCCTGCGCGCGCACGCCAGGGGAGCGCGGCTCGTCACGATCTGCTCCGGCGTTTTCGCGCTGGCCCGCACCGGACTGCTGGACGGCAGGGCGGCGACCACGCACTGGGCGCGTGCTTCCCGGCTGCGGGAAGAGTTCCCGCGGGTACGCGTGGAACCGGATGTGCTCTACGTGGACCACGGCGACGTCGCCACGAGTGCCGGGGCGGGCGCGGGGATCGATCTCTGCCTGCACCTCGTCCGGCGTGACCACGGGGCCGCGCACGCCGCCCTCGTCGCCCGGCACATGGTGATGCCGCCGCACCGCGACGGTGGTCAGGCGCAGTTCGTCCCGGCGCCGCCGCCCGGCGACGAACTGGACGGCCTCCTCGAGTGGGCGGGCGAACGCCTCGGGACACCGTTGTCGGTGGGCGATCTGGCCGCGCACCTGAATGTCTCGCCCCGCACGCTCGCCCGGCGTTTCGCCGACCAGTTGGGGACCACACCGGGGGCATGGCTGCTGACGCGGCGCGTGACCGAGGCGCGCACCCTGCTGGAGGAGACCGGCTTGCCGGTGGAGGTGATCGCGACCCGAGTCGGGTTGACGTCGGCCGTGAACCTCCGGCGGCGTTTCCGCGATCAGGTGGGCACGACGCCGGGCGCGTACCGGCGCGCCTTCCGGGGCTCGGTTTCGCCTTGAGCGGAACGGCGCACGCGCGCCCTGGCGGAATGTCACGATGATCGTATGGCGGACATCCTCCCTTTCCACCAGAAGCGTCCCGAACCGGAGCCGCTGTGGCGTGACGTGCTGGGGAAGAGCCTGCGCGCCGCGAGGGAGGACCAGGGCGGCCGCCTCGTCGACGTCGCGGAACGCGCCGGGATCTCGCCGCAGTACCTGTCCGAGATCGAACGCGGCCGCAAGGAACCGTCCAGCGAGATGATCGCCGCGGTCACCGGCGCGCTCGGGATCGACCTGGCGGATCTGCTCTTCGGTATCGCGGGCACGATCAGCCATGGCGGCAGCACGGGTCTCGCGGTCGGCCGCCGTCCGCGAGGGCCCGTGCTCATGGCCGCCTAGGTGCTGTCCGGCAAGTCACGAAGACCATCGAACAGACTCACCGGACAGCGCCTAAGCTCGTTCGTCGAGAACGCGGTCCGCGAGCCCGTACGCGACCGCGCCCGCAGCGTCGAACACGCGGTCCCGGTCGGTGTCGTGCCGGAGATCGGAGACGGCGCGGCCGGTGTGCGCGGAAAGGATTTCCTCAAGCTGCGTCCGCACCCGCACGACCTCGTCGGCCTGGAGGATGAGGTCCGGGATGGTGCCGCGGCCCTGCGCGGCGGGCTGGTGCAGCACCACCCGGGTGTGGGGCAGCACGAACCGGTGCCCCGCCTCGCCCGCGGCCAGCAGGATCGCGCCCGCCGCGACGGCCTGGCCGACACAGGTCGTGGCCACCGGCGCCTTGATGAAGCGCATGGTGTCGTACAACGCGAGCATCGCCGACGGGTCGCCGCCCTCGGTGTTGATGTAGAGGTTGATCTCCTGCTCGGGGTTGTCCGCCTCCAGGTACAGCAGCTGGGTGATCAGCGCGTTGGCGACCCCGGAGTCGATCGCGGTGCCGAGGTAGATGATCCGCTCCGACAGCAGATGCGAGTAGACGTCCATGATCCGCTCGCCGGCGGGACTGCGGGAGATGACGTTGGGGATGGTGTAGGTGCTCATGCGCCCGCACTCCTTTCCGTGCCGAGGCCGAGTTTGTGCGTGCGGACGGGGACGACCTGGTCGAGACTCTCGACGATGTGGTCGATGAAGCCGTATTCGCGCGCCTGCTCGGTGGTGAACCAGCGATCGTGGAGCGAGTCGGCGAAGATCCGGTCGATGGGCTGCCCGGTGTCGTCGGCGATGAGGCCGAGCACCGTGTCCCGCGTGTAGCGCAGGTCGTCCGCCTGCACCTCCACCTCGACGGCCGACCCGCCGATGCCCGCCGAACCCTGGTGCATCAGGATCCGCGCGTGCGGCAAGGCGAACCGTTTGCCCGGGGTGCCCGCGGAAAGCAGGAACTGCCCGGCACTGCACGCGAGTCCCAGCGCGAGAGTGGCGACGTCGCACGGTACGAGCCGCATCACGTCGCGGATGGCCAGCATCGAGGGGACCGAACCGCCCGGCGAATGGATCCACAACGCGATGTCCTTGCGCGGGTCCTCGCTCGCCAGTGACAGGAGCTGGGTGGTGAGGACCGTGCCGTTGTCGTCGTCGAGCGCGCCGTCGAGGACCAGCACACGCTGGCTGAAGAACCGTTCCCGGAGCCGTTGGTCGAAGAGTGGCTGCTTCTCGTTGTCGGTCATGCCCCGACCATGCCGCCGGGGCGCGGCCGCCCGCCGGTTTCGCTGCTGTGAGCGGATCAGCCCACAGCAGGGCGTTTGGCCGGAACCAGCCACACGCCGATGACCAGCACGGCGGCGAAGACGAGGGCGACGAGATCGAGAGCGAGCCCCGGATACAGGGGAATGCCCAGGTATTCCCGTTCGTCCAACGTCTGAAGCAGGAGCAGGCTGAGTAACGTCAGCCCCGCGCCGACGGCGGTCATGACCTGCCCGCGGCGGACGCGGGCGAACAGGAGACCGCCACCGACGATCGAAAACACGCCCGCCAGGACGATGCCGACGCGGGCGAGCAGCATCGGCGGCCAGAACACGTCGAACAGGTACGCCTGGTGGATCATCATCGCGTCGGTCAGGACGTAGAAGCCGAACAGGATGCTCGCCACGCCGGCCAGGATCGCGGGCATCGAAGGCGTTTCGAGCCCGGGAGAAGGCGGCTGCGGCACCGGGGTTTCGACCCCGCTCGCGGCCAGTGCCAGCAGCGGGAGCGCTTGGTCCGGCAGCATGCGTGCCTGCGGCGCTTTCGCCAGCAGCCCGCGGAGGACGTCCGCGAGCGGCGCGGGGGTCCGGTTGAAGGGCGGCTGCTCGTTGACGACGGCGTACAGCGTGGCCGCGACGTTCGCCCGCTGGAAGAAGTTCCCGCCCTCGCTCGCGCTGAGCAGCGTCACGCCGAGCGACCAGAGATCGGAATGGGGAGCGGCTTCGTGCCCCGCGATCGTTTCGGGGGCGAGGAACGCGGGGGTGCCGGCCGGGTCGAGGGCCTTGGCGATCCCGAAACCGGTCAGTTTCACGGTGCCGTCGGGAGCCACCAGGATGTTCGCGGGCCGCACGTCCCCGTGCACGACGCCCGCCGTATGCGCGGCGGCGAGCGCGCCCAGTACCTGTCCGCCGATGTCCGCCACGAACCGCGGCGGTAGCGGACCCGCGGACGCGACGTCCTCCAGAGTCCGCCCTTCCACGGGGCCCATCACGATGAACGCCGTCCCGTCCGTCACCACGACTTCGTGGACGGGCACCACCGACGGGTGACCAACCGCGACACGGGCTTCGCGCTGGAGCCGCTCGACGAGGGCGGGCTCGTGGCTGGGAAGCCGCAGCTCCTTGATCGCGACCTGGCGGCCGTCCGGCCCGTCCTCGGCACGCCACAGCACGGCCGTCCCGTCGCGACCCAGCTCCTCGAGCAGGGTGTAGCGCTCGGCGATCGTGCGGGAAACTGCCGTCACAGTGGTTCTCCTCGAATCCTGAAGGGTCTTCGAGGGACGCTAACCAGCGCTCATGACAAAACGATGAAATGGCCGTTCATCCATAAAGGACGTACCCGGCTGGATATATTCACAGTCATGCTGACCTTGGCGGCCCTGGCCGACGACCCGGCGCTCGAACTGCGGGTGGTCGTCCCCGGCCGCGACGGGGCACTGGCCGAACAGGTGCTGTGGGTGCACAACACCGAGCTTCCCGACCCCGGGCCGTACGTGCGCGAACACGAGGTCGTGCTGACCAACGGCCTGTGGCTGGACCGCGTCGAGCCGGCGGAGTTCGTCGCGCGAGTGGCCGGCGCCGGAGCGGCGGGGATCATCTTCGGCCTGCGGGTGGAGCAACGCGACACTCCTCCGAAGCTCGCCGACGCCTGCCGGAAAGCCGGGTTGCCCCTGCTGGAGATCTCGGTGGCGGTGCCGTTCACGGCGGTCACCCGTGCCGCGGCGGCGATCCAGGCCACTGACCGGCAGAACGCTTTACTGTCTCTGGTACGCAGAGGGGACGAGCTGACCTCGGCGCTGTCGCGAGGCGCGGGCGCGTCCGGGGTGCTCGCGGTCCTCCGTCGTGAGCACGAGCTTCCGCTGGCCGTCGTGGACCGGATGGGCCGGGAACTCGCGTCGGCCGGTGCCGGGCTGGACGCCGGGCAGTCGCGCGCCGCGGCGGAGGCGCTGGCCGGGCATCCACCGCCATTGGAGGCGGATCTCGGCGCGGGGACGCGGGTGGCGTTGTTCCCCGTGGGCGCGATCGGCGACGCGGACGCCGCGCTGCTGTGCCTGCGGCCCGTGGCCGACCTGACGCGCGAGGAGCGGGACGCGCTGGAGCAGACCGCCCGCTACCTCAGCCTGGAGGTGGCCCGGCATCAGGCGGTGCAGGCGATCGAGATGCGGTTCGCCGTCGAACTGCTGGACATGGTGCTGTCCGGCGCGCAGCGCGCCGCGGAGGTACCCGGCAGGCTGCGTGCCTTCGGCGTCGACCCTGACGGGCCGCTGGCGGTGATCGCGCTGGCGTTCGCCGGTGACGACGCCGCGACCCCGCCGGGGATGGCGGAGGCCGTGACGGACTTCCTGCTCGCGGACGGGCTGCCCGCGGTCGTGGCGGCGGGCAGCCAGGACGTCGTCGCGGTGCTGCCGTTCCGTTCGGGACGGCAGTCGCCCGCCGCCTTCGCGCCCCGGCTGGCGGCGGCGGTGTCGCACCGCCTCGCCGGAGGGCGCGTGGTCGTCGGGCTCGCCGATCCCGTGCCCGGCGCGGCCGAACTGCGGGTGCCGCTGTCACGCAGCCGCGAAGCCTGCCGCGCGCTCAGGGGCAGGCGTAGCGGCCCGGTCGCGGCGAGTTTCGCGGAGCTGGGCAGCTATCGCCTGCTGCTGGAGTCGCACGACGAGCAGTGGCGGCAGACCTTCGCCGACGCCCTGCTCGGCCCGCTGCGCGAGCACGACCGCGTCCGCGACGGCGACCTGGAGACGACCCTGCGGGCGTTCCTCGACCACGACGGCCAGTGGGCGGCCACCGCCGCGGCGCTGTACGTGCACGTCAACACGTTGCGCAACCGGCTGGCCAAGGTCACCGAGCTGACCGGCCGCGACGTCGGCCGGACCGCGGACCGGGTCGACCTGTTCCTGGCACTGGAGGCGGCTCAGTCCGGGTAGACCGCCGGGTCGATTTCGAGGCGCCGCAAGGGTTCCGCGGGCAAGGCGGGGTCGGCCAGCGCCGCGGCGGCCACGTCTCGGCACCGGGCGAACCGGACGTCGCCGAGGCCGAGCCCGAACTCGATGAGCGAGCGCACCGCCGCGAGCCGTCCCGGCCTGCCCGAAAGGAACGGGTGCAGGCACAGGTTGAACAGGCATCGGTAGCGGCGCATCGCGTCCAGCTCCGCGCGCCACATCTCCAGCACCCGCACCGGGGACGTGATCACCGAGCCCACTTGCGGCGCGGGAAGGAACGCGTACTGCTCCCAGTCGTCGAGCGACCAGTGCACCGGCAGCTCCGCGATCCGGCCGGCCCCGGTGTCGATCAGGTACGGCCGGTCGTCGGCCATCAGCGACGAGTCGTAGCTCAGCCCGTGCTCGGCCACCAGCGCCGGAGTGTCCCAAGTGGACTCCCAGCCCGCCGCACGATGCCCGCTGATCTCGATGCCTTGTGCCGCGAAGACCGCCATGCCCCGCTCGAAATCGGCACGGTGCTCGGCAGCGGTCATCGTGGTCGGCGGACGGTGGCTGTAGGAGTGGTGGGCCACCTCGTGCCCGCGTTCCACGATCGTGGCGGCGAGGCCGGGCCGCTGTTCGGCGACCCAGCCCGGCACGAAGAACGTCGCGGGTACGGCGAGTTCGTCGAGCAGGTCGAGGATGCGCGGCACCCCGACCCGGGGTCCGTACGCCTGATGGGACATGGTCGAGAGGTGGCCGGCGTAGCCCCGTCCTCGCGCGAGGATCGGGGACTCCGCGTCCACGTCGAAGGTCAGGGTCGCCACCGCGGCCGCGCCGCCGTGCCAGCTGGGTTCAGTCACGCTTGCCGACTCTCCCGCCAGCGGCGCGCGTTCGCCACCGTGACCGTCGGGGAGACCATCGCCCGGTCGAACTCGGCCAGGGGTTCCGCCGCGGCGACGCGGGCGGGCAGATCGGGGTTGGCCAGCGCGCCGTGCCCGAGTGAGAGCAGGTCCGCGTGCCCGCCGGTGAGCACCTCCCGCGCCTGCGTGAGGTCGTGCATCCCGCCGTTGGCGATCACCGGCAGCCCGGTGACCTGCCGGGCGAGGGCGGTGATGGTGCCGCCGTCGGCCAGCTTCGCCGTCTCGAGCCAGTTCCGGCCCTCGCTGGCGATGTGGAGGTACTGCGCGCCCGCCTCGGCGACCGCGGCGAAGATCACCTCGGCGTCGTCGCGGCTCCCGGGCCAGCGGTAGGTGAAGTCGTTGACCTTCGTCTGCGACAGTCGCACCCCGGTCACCAGTTCCGGCACCGACTCCGCGACGGCGGTCACGACGCGGGCGGTCAGCCGGATCCGGTTCGCGACCGGTCCGCCGTAGGAGTCGGTGCGCCGATTGGTGTAATCGGTGAGGAACTGGTCGAGGAGGTACCCGTTCGCCGCGTGCACCTCGACGCCGTCGAACCCGGCCTGACGGGCCCGCACGGCCGCGGCCGCGAAACCATCGACGACGTCGTCGATCTCGGCGGTGGTGAGTTCGCGGGGGACCGGCCACGGCCCGGAGCCGCCGTACGCGCGCATCATCTCCCCTCGCGGCTGGACGGCCGAAGGAGCGACGGTGTGGTCCTGGTGCGGATTGCCCTGGGAGATCGCCCCGGCATGCATGAGCTGGGCGATCATCCGGCCACCCGCCGCGCGGACTCCGGCGGTGACGACTCGCCAGCCCGCGACGTGCTCGTCCCGCGCGAGGCCCGGCTGGTTGAGGTAGCCCTGGCTGGCCGCGGTGTCGGGGTAGGTGCCCTCGCTGAATACGAGCCCGAAGCCGCCGCGGGCGAATTCGGCGTAGTAGTCGGCCATCTCGCCGGTCGGGGTGCCGCCGGGGCCGGCCGAGACGCGGGACATCGGGGCGACGGCGTAGCGGTTGCGCAGGGCGAGGCCGCCGAGCGCGATCGGGGCCAGTGCGGGGTGTTCGACGGTGGTCGTCATGACCGGGTTCCTCCATTGTGGACGGTTTCGATGGCGAGCGGGGAGAGTCCGGCGTCGCTGATGCGCACCAGATCCTGCGGGCAGGCGGAGACCACGACGACGCAGTCCATCTCGGCGCGCAGGGTCACCGCGTCGCCGGGCCGCGAGTTCGCGGTCAGCCACGTCAGCCGCCCGCTCTCGCCGACCGGGACGCGCATGAAGACGTTGATCGGCTGCGGCGTCGGGCCCGTGAAGCCGAGGCCTTCGTCCGCCAGCGCCTCACGCAGGTTCGCGGCGCAGGACCGGTGGCCCGGAGCGCCCAGCGCCGCGTATCGGGCTGGGTCGCACGCCGGGATGAGCATGTCGTGCTCGCCGGGTGAGGTGTCGTCGACCAGCGTCAGGATCGGGCGGCGCAGGTCGGTCAGGAAGGACTCGCCCACCGCGGGGAACAGCCTGTCGATCCCGGCGCGGGTGTGCGCCGCGCTGTGGTGCTCGGACAGTTCGGTCCCGTTGCCCGCGAAGGCGAACACGTCGCCGACCTGACCGCCGTCGACGTCGATCACCCGCACCAGATCCCCCGCGGCCACCCGGACGGCCTTGGCGGTCCCCGGTGGCACTTCCGTTCTGCTCATGCCACCAGCAAACAGGGGCGGGCCGATGGCTCGCTATGGAGGAGTCTCCAGGATCAAGCAGCATGGTTGGAGGAGTCTCCAGGAGTGCGTCGGTACAGATGGTCGTGAGTGGCGATTCGGGTTCTAACCCGAATCGCCACTCACGACCCCGGTGACCCACTCGGCACCGGCGCCCGTGCCCGCCTGAAGTACATGAAGGCCCCCTTCCCTCGGCTGAGTCGAGGGAAGGGGTCCTTCACGCGCGGCCGCTGTGCCTGCTGTGGCCGCTGGTGTATCTGGGACGAGAGCAGCGACCCTGAAGGTCCGTGAAGGCCTCCTTCACTACCTTCAGGGTAGGCAAGGAGGCCTTCACGGACACATGATCAGCCCCAGCCAAATCCAGCAGGCACCCAAGACGCTCTCGGCCCTGACCCGAATCGCCACTCACGACCAGCTGTACCGATGCTGAGTCACTGGTCGACTACGCTTTGATACTTTCGACTTTGACCATTTTCGCGGTGCGGGGTTAGTGTTCGGCGATGGAAGACGTGGACGCGGCCGGACTGGACTTCTGGTCGTTCGTGGCGCTGGCGAACCGGCGGCTCGCGCACGAGTACGGCTTCCGGCACCAGCTGGCGACCGAGGTCCTGCTGACCCTCAATCGTGCCTCCGACCTGGTGACTTACGATCTCGAAGCCGCGGTGCACCGGCCGCGCGGCCGGTCGTGGTCGGCGTTCCGGCTGCTGTTCGTGGTCTGGCTCGCCGGTCCGCTCGAACCGACCAGTGCCGCCCGGCTGACCGGGATGAGCCGGGCGGCGGTGTCGAATCTGGTCAAGACGCTGGTCGCGGAGGGGATGCTCCACCGCGTCCCGGACGAACGGGACGGCCGTTCGGTGCAGTTGTCGCTGACCGAGGCGGGGCACGAGGAGATGGTCTCGGTGTTCCGCGAGCACAACGAGCGCGAATTCGGCTGGACGAACGCGCTGACCGAGACCGAACAGCGCATCCTCGTCATGCTGCTGGGCAAGCTGATCACGAGCCGCGCCGAGTTCGGCACCCGGAGCCGCAAGTAGGCCTTCCCGCCGCGAGGAAGACCGGACTACGCTGCTCGATGGATAGTAAAAGCGTGAACTAAATCGGCGAGGAGGAGACCATGGTGGACGGCGGACGGATTCCCGCGCTCTTCGCCGGGCTGTGCGACGACGCCGCGGTGTTCCCGCCGGGGCTGGCCCCGTTGCCGGACGCCGTCGCGGCGCACGACGAACACGTCTCCGCCTGGTACGCCGACCTCGTCGGGCCGCTGGTGGTCGCCGCCACCGCGCTCGGCGACCTCGCCGAAGTGCTGGGCGACCGGGCGACTCCGCTGCCGGTCTCGGTGACCCTGCCCGGCGGGCCCGCGCAGCTCGACGGCGTGCTCGACGCCGTCGAGAAGCTCCCGGTGAAACTCGACGCGCTCGAGATCGCCGTCCCGGAGGGGATGGGCCCGGACGAGGTGCTCGCCGCGATTTCCCGTGCCACCGCACCGGTTTTCGTCGAAATCCCGCGCGACGACCGACGTGTCCCGCTGCTGACCGCTCTTTCCGGGACCGGTCACCACGCGAAGTTCCGCACCGGTGGCGTCCGAGCCGATCTGTACCCCGGCGAAGCGGAACTCGCCGCCGCGGTCCAGGCGGCCGTCGGGGCGGGCGTTCCGTTCAAGGCCACCGCCGGGCTGCACCATGCCCTCCGCAACACCGATCCGGAAACCGGCTTCGAACAGCACGGCTTCCTCAACCTGATGCTCGCCACCGACGCCGTCCACACCGATGGCGACGCCGAAGCCGTTCTCGCCGAACGAAACGGCGCCGTCATCGCCGGACGGCTTCGGGAGCTGGACGCGGATCGCGTCGCCGCCCTCCGCGCGGCTTTCACGTCGTTCGGCACCTGCAGCATCACCGACCCCCTGACCGAACTGGCCGGACTCGGCCTGCTCGAGGCGCCCCGAGGAGAGGCATGACCACGATCGACATCCCCGCAGGCTCGCTGTTCGGGATCGACAACCTGCCGTACGGCGTCTTCTCCGTCGACGGCGATTCCCCGCGCGTCGGCGTGCGCGTCGGCGACTCCGTTCTCGACCTGGCCGCGGCGCTCGGCGACGACGTGTTCGCCGCGCCGACGCTGAACCCGTTCATGGCGCAGGGATACGACCGCTGGGTGGCGGTCCGCGAACGGATCCGCGACCTGGTCGCCGGCGAGATCCCCGATGGCGCGGTCCACGCGATCGAACGGGTGACCCTGCACCTGCCGATCGAGGTCGCGGACTACGTCGACTTCTACGCCTCCGAACACCACGCTTCGAACGTCGGCAGGCTCTTCCGTCCCGACGCGGAACCGTTGCTGCCCAACTGGAAGCACCTCCCGGTCGGCTACCACGGGCGGTCCGGCACCGTCCTGGTCTCCGGTACGGACATCGTGCGCCCGAGCGGTCAGCGCAAGGCCCCGGCCGAAGCGGCGCCGGTGTTCGGGCCGAGCACGCGGCTGGACATCGAGGCCGAGATGGGCTTCATCGTCGGCACCGGAACCCCGCTGAACACCCCGATCACCCCGGATTCCTTCCCCCGCCACGTTTTCGGCGCGGTCCTGCTCAACGACTGGTCGGCCCGCGACATCCAGGCGTGGGAATACGTCCCGCTGGGCCCGCACCTCGGCAAGAGCTTCGCGACGTCGATCTCCCCTTGGGTGGTGCCGATCCTGGCGCTGGAGGCCGCGCGGATCCCGCTGCCCGGCCAAACGGATCCGGAGCCGCTGCCGTACCTGCGGGAAAGCGACCCGTGGGGACTCGACATCGACCTCGTCATCGAATGGAACGGCGAGGCGGTCAGCCGCCCGCCGTTCCGCGAGATGTACTGGTCGCCCGCTCAGATGCTCGCGCACCTGACGGTCAACGGCGCTTCCTCGCGCACGGGCGACCTGTACGGTTCCGGCACGATCTCCGGGCCGGAGAAGCACCAGCGCGGCGCGTTCCTCGAATTGTCCTGGGGCGGTAAGGAACCGCTCACGGTCAAGGGGGAGGAGCGCACCTTCCTGCTGGACGGCGACGAGGTCGTGATCACCGCCACCGCGCCCGGCGCGAACGGCTCGCGGATCGGGTTCGGCGAGGTGCGGGGGCGCGTTCTGCCGGCGAAGTGACTCAGCTGCCCGGAATCCCGTTGGGCGGCGGCCCGTCGTTCGCGGCGGAGTCGTCCGCCTTGATGGGCGCGTCGCCGAGGTCGGTCACCAGGACCGGCGTCAGATCCTTGCCGACGCCTCCCTTGAGCTCGACCACCGACATTCCGGAGATGCCGAGGTGGCTGTCGCCGGAGTAGCGGAACGGCGCCAGACCCGGTCCTTCGAACGTCTTCCCGGACTGCTGGATCACGTCGACGAGGCGCTCGCGCGTCAGGTCCTTCCCGGCCGCCTGCAACGCCTGGACGAACGTGTACGCCTGCGCCATCCCGTAAATGCGGTAGTTCGTCAGGTCGCCGCCCTTGCCGTGCGCCTTCCAGACGTTCTGCCACAGCTTTGTCCACGCGTTGTCCGGCGCGTCGACGCCCGGCAGGTACTCGGTCGTGACCACGCCGTCGATGAGCGACGCGCCGTTGGTGACCTTGCCTTCGGAGAACCGCGCGAGCAGTGAACCGACGAGCGCTGGATCGGAGCCGACGTTGCTGTAGACCCACTTCGGCTTGAAACCGATCTTCAGCGACGCCAGCTGGGAAAGCGCGGTGTACGACGGAACGGTGAAGCCCAGCACCAGATCCACGCCCGCGGCCTTGAGTTTCGCGATCTGTGGCGCGATGTCGGTGTTGCCCGGGGAGTACTTCGCGACCTCCACGATCTGCTGGCCGAGGTACCGCCGGGCGCCCTTCTCGCCGTCGCGGCCGAAGTCGTCGTCCTGAAGGAACAGGCCGACCTTGGCGTTCGGCAGGTTCTTCCGCACCCAGTCGCCGATGATCTTGCCTTCGATCTCGTAGTCCGGCTGCCAGCCGAAGGTGAACGGCGCCTTCTTCGGATCATCACCCCAGCGCAGCGAACCCGACGACACGAACAGGTCCGGCACCTTGGAGTTGTTCAGGAAGTCGACGACGGCGCTGTGCGTCGGCGTGCCGAGGCCGCCGACCATCGCGAAGATCTCCTCCTTGAGCACCAGTTCGTCGGTGACCGCGCTCGTGGTGGTCGGGTTGTAGCCGTCGTCCTTCACCGCGAACTCGATCTTGCGGCCGTTGACGCCGCCGTTCGCGTTCACATAGTCGTAGTAGGCCTGATGACCGCTCGGGATCTCGCTGTAGCCCGGCGCGGCGACGCCGGTCAGCGGGAAATGCGCGCCGATCTTGATGGTCGTGTCGGTGACGCCGATCGTCGAGCCCTTCTGCTCGCCCTCGGGTCTGCCGCCCGCGCCGCAGGCGGAGGTGACCGTGACGGCCAGGAAGACGGCCACGGCCTTGGTCCAGCGTTTCATGAAGTTCTCCTCCGATGGATGAGTTTCCGCAGCCCGCCGGCGAGACCGGCGGGTGCGAGCAGCACGATCAGGACGGTGACCAGGCCGTAGATCAACGGCGCCAGATGCGCGGCCTGCACGTCGGAGAGGCCAAGATCCGTTCCCGCGCCGGTCACCAGAGGCGGCAGGAAGGTCAGCAGCGCGGCGCCGGCGAGCGCTCCGGTCAGGCTCCCGAGACCGCCGAGCACCACCGCGGACACCAGCAGCAGCGACAACGTCAGCGCGAACCCGCTCGGCGCCGCCAGCCGCGCCGACAACGCCATCAGCGCTCCGGCCAGCCCCGCGCATCCCGAGCTGACGACGAACGCCCGCACCCGCGTGCGGCCGAGGTCGATCCCGGCCAGTTCGGCGGCCACGTCCTCGTCACGTACCGCTCGCCAGTCGCGTCCGACCCGGCCGCGGGACAGGTTCGCCAGCAGCACGAACACGATGATCACCGCGAGCCACGAAAGGTAGGCGAGATAACGGATCGACGTGAGTTCCTTCCCGGTGACGAAGTACGCGGCGTCCGCCAGCCAGCCGGGGATTTCCGGCATGCGCACGGGCAAGCCCTGCTCACCGCCGAGCACTTCACCGAAGAACAACGGGATCCCGGGAACGGCGACGGCGAGCGCGAGTGTCGCGCCGGCGAGATACGGCCCGTGCAGCCTGGCCGCGGCGACGCCGACGAGGGCTCCGACGGCCAGCGTGATCACCATCGCCAGCACCAGGATCACCGGCAGCGGAAGGAATTCCGACTTCAACAGGAGCGCTGTCGAGTAGGCGCCGACGGCCATCAAGGCGCCGTGCCCGAGCGACAGCTGCCCGTTGAGTCCGGTCAGGACGGTCAGGCCGCCCGCCGCGATCGCGAAGTACGCCATCGTGGTGAGCTGCGAGGTGAAGAACGGCCCGGAGTTCTCCAGTACCAGTACGACGACGAGCAGCGCGGCGAGCGCGCCCAGCAGAGAGCGGCGTGGCACGTCAGACCCTCCGTTCACGGACACTCGCGAACAGGCCACCGGGCTTCAGGAGCAGCACCACCATGAGTAGCGCCAGCGCAGCGAGCGGGACGAGTTCCGAGCCGACGTAGCCGCTCACCAAACTCAACGACAGGCCGAGGACGACGCCGCCGACGACCGCGCCGCCCGGGCTGTCCAGCCCGCCGAGCACCGCGGCGACGAAGCCGTACACCACCACACCGTCCATATAGGACGGATGGACGAGACCGCCGCCGGCGATCAGCAGACCGGACAGCGAACCGGCGAGCGCGGCCAGCGCCCAGCCCAGGGTGAGCATCCGCCCGACCCGCACGCCGAGCAGGCGGGCCACCTCCCGGTCGAAGGCCGCGGCCCGCATCCGCAGGCCCAGATCGGTACCGCGGAACAACAGCACGAGCCCGATCAGCACGACGCCGACGGCGGCGATGGTGAACACGCCGAACCCGGTCAGCGCGATCGTCGTGTCGCCGACCCGGAACCCGGTGAGCCCGAACGGCGCCGGGAACGACCGGTACCGTGAGCCGAACACCAGCGCCGCCAGCGCGTGCAACACGATGAACAGCCCCAGCGTGAGGATGACGGCGTTGATTTCGGCCTTGCCGTCGACGAACCGGACGACGAACCGTTCCACCAGCGCGCCGAGCACGAGTCCCGAGGCCAGGGCCACGGCGAAACCGGCCCAGTACGACCAGCCCGCGTCGATCAGGACCAGCGCCAGGTAGGTGGTGATCATCGCCATCGGCGCCTGCGCGAAGTTCACGATCCGCGTCGCCCGCCAGATGAGCACGAGCGCCAGCGCGAAGGCGGCGTAGACCACGCCCAGCGTCAGGCCGGTGAGCGCGGTGGTCAGCAGTTGCTGCACAGGGCTCCCTTTCAGAATCCGAGGTAGGCGTGCCGGAGGGCGTCGTCCGCGACGAGCGTGGCGGCGTCCCGCCGGACGACGACCTGCCCGAGGTTGAGCACGACGCCGTGGTCGGCGATGGACAGCGCGCTGCGCGCGTTCTGCTCGACCAGCACGACGGCCAGTCCTTCGTCGTGCACGAGACCGCGCAGGAGGCCGAAGATCCGTGCCACGATCCGGGGCGCGAGCCCCAAGGACGGTTCGTCCAGCAGCAGCACCTTCGGCCGGGAGAGCAGCGCGCGGCCGATGACCAGCATCTGCCGTTCCCCGCCGGAAAGGACGTGCGCGAGTCCGTTCTTGCGGTCGGCCAGCGCCGGGAAGAGGTCGTAGATCCGGCGGAGGTCGGCCGCCGTCGCGCGCCCGCGTGCCCCGAGCGCGCCGAGCCGCAGGTTCTCCTCGACGGTCAGTTCGGCCAGCACGCCGCGGCCCTCGGGGACGTGCGCGAGCCCGAGCGCCGGCAGGTCCTCTGTGGACACCCGGCTCAGGTCCCGGCCCGCGAGCGAGATACCGCCGCCCGACGGCGGCACGAGTCTGGAAATGGTGCGCAGCAAGGTGGTCTTGCCCGCGCCGTTCGCGCCGAGCACCGCGGTGATCTCGCCTTCCGCGGCCGAAAGGCTCACGGAATCGAGTGCGCGCACCGGACCGTAGTTCGCCGAAAGGTTCTCAACGGTCAGCACCGGCCACCTCCTCGCCGAGGTAGGCTGCCTGGACCGCCGGATCCGCGCGGATCTCGTCCGGGGTGCCGCGGGCGATGACCCTGCCGAAGTCCAGCACCACGATCTCGTCGCAGACGCCCATCACCAGATCCATATGGTGCTCGACGAGCATCACCGACATGCGTTCGGTCAGCCCGCGGACCAATTCGCCGACCTCGGCGATCTCCGCCGACGACAGGCCGCCCGCCGGTTCGTCGAGCAGCAGGAGGTCGGGTTCGCTCACCAGCGCTCGCGCCAGCGCGACGCGCTTCCGTACCGGGTAAGGAAGGCTCGCGGGATAGCGATGGGCGACGTCGGCGATGTCGAAGGCATCCAGTTGAATCATCGCGCGCTCGGTCAGCGCCTTCTCGTCCTTCGCCCACCCCAGCAACGAGGACCAGAAGCCGGATTTCGCGTGCCTGCCCGCCCCCGCGAGGACGTTCTCCAGCACGGTCATCCGGTCGAACAGGCCGAGTTCCTGCAGGCTGCGGGCGATGCCGAGGCCGGCGAGATGATGCGGGCGCAGCCGTCGTAGTTCCGTGCCGCGCCAGGTCAGCGTGCCGGTATCCGGGCGGACGAAACCGCACGCGACGTTGAAGAGCGTGGTCTTGCCCGCCCCGTTCGGGCCGATCACCCCGAGCACCCGGCCCGGCGCGACGGTCAGGGAGACGTCCGACAGGGCGACGAGACCACCGAAGGTCACCGACACGCCGGACATCTCGAAGGTCGACAGGGTCACGCAAGAACTCCCAACGGAGAGAGGAGGTCCCGGCGCGGGCGCGCCGGGACCGGTGACACTCAGGCGTGCGGACACGTGTCCCGGTAGTCGCTGATCGTGCGGTCGTCCGGGGCGGGGCAGAGGAACTGCTCGTAGCGGGTGTCGTTGTCCACGAACCGCTTCAGCCACGAGAGCGTGTACTTGGCCATGGTCGTGTTCGCCGTGTTCGGGAAGAAGTGGCTCGCGTTGTCCAGCTCCATGTACGCCTTCTCCGCCGAAGCGGGAATGCTGGTGTAGAACGGGATCGAGTGCGACGCCACCGGCGCGACGGAGTCGGACTCGCCGCCGATGATGAACGTCGGCACCCTCAGCGAGGACCAGGATTTCTGCGTGTTCCACGGCGCGAGCGGCACCGCGGCCTGCAGCGACGGCCGGTCCTGCGCGGCTTCGAGCGAACCGCCGCCGCCCATCGAGTGGCCCGCCACCGCGAGCCGCGTGGTGTCGATGCGGGACCGGACCGTGCTGCGCTGGGTCAGGTAGTCGAGCGCGGCCAGCAGCTGGTCACCGCGGCTGTCGGGCTGGTCGTAGATCGTGTTGGTGTCGATCGTGAACACCACGAAGCCCTGCGACGCCAGCCGCGGGCCCATCCACGCGATACTCGACTGGGTCGCGGTGAACCCCGGCGAGATGGCGACCGCGCCGAACGTGCCCTGCGCGGTGCTGGTGGGGTAGTAGATGGTTCCGCCGCCGAAGCCGGTGACGGCCAGTCTCGACACGGAAGTCTGGGATACCGCGAACGAGCCGCGGGAGGCTTCGATGCTGCTTTCCGTCGGGTCGGGTCCTCGTTCGTAGGGGTTCTCGGCGGCGTAGGCCGCGGGGGCGACAGTGAGTGCCGCGACGGTGGCCAGTCCACAAAGGATCCGGGTCGTACTACGCATGGTGCCGTCTCCGTTCGCCGTTGAACACGGTCCGTGGTGATGGACTGTGGCAAACGGCCGGAGTGGGCTGCATCGGTGAAATCGCCAGTCTTGATCCGCGAGGAGTTCCCGCCGGGCCGGTCGCCCGTACGATCGGCGATCGTGAACCCCTCAGCCGAGGACATAGTCCGCACCGCGGCGCGGTGGATCGATCGCGGCGTCCGCGTCGACACCTCCGCCTTCGCCCAGGATCTGGGCATCTCGCGCAGCACCCTGTTCCGCCGCGTCGGAAACCGGGAAGACCTGCTCGGTGATGCCCTCTACTACCTGTCCGAGCGCACCCTGACGACCGCCGCGCGCACCTGGGAGCGCGAAGAGGGCGACGTGGTGCGCAACGCGGCCGGTGAACTGCGCTGTCTTTCGATCATGCGCGAGTACCGGTCCGTACTGGCGGCGAGTGCCGGGTTCCGGCGCTTCCTCGACGACGAGCCGGTGCTGGCGATCCGGCTGCTGACCGACCCGGACGGCCGAGTCCAGCCGCGAGTGATCGCGGCACACGTCGAGCTCCTTCGCCGCGACGTCGAGGACGGCGGCTTCGTGCCCGCGGTCAGCCTGGACAGCCTCTGTTACGCCATCGTGCGGCTGGGGGAGGCGTTCCTGTACTCGGACGTCCTTGCCTCCCGGACCCCCGATCTCGAAGCGGCGTCGACGCTGCTCGGAGCGCTCGTGGAAGGACGGGTGCCGAGCAGGACCTTGTGAAACACTTGCGCCTGGTGTTTCATCGAGAGGATCTGGAGGAGGCGCCGATGCCTGTGTACCCGCTGCGGGGGAGGGACGACCTCTTCGGCGGGCTGAGGTCGGTCGCCGGGCGTGCCGTGCTGGTCCGCGGTGCGGAAGGCCTGGGCAAATCGGCCCTGCTCACCGAGCTGCGCGCCACCCTCGGCGTTCGCCTCGTCGGTGTGCGGGGCCTGCGAGCGGAAAGCGAGCTGCCCTACGGCGCCCTGCAGCGGATGTTCGGCGCGCCGGTCTCCAGCGGCGCGGAGACACGAGACCGGCTCGGCGCTGTTTCGGCGCCGACGATCTGCTGGGTCGACGACGCGCACTGGGTCGATCCGGAGTCCTTGGCGGCGCTGGGGTTCGCCGCCAGGCGACTGGCGGGAGCGCCGGTCGGGATGGTGCTCGCCTCGCGATCCGGATCCGACGAATTCGACTCCGTCGAGCTGCCGCCGTTGCCCGTTTCCGCCGCCGATCAGGTGCTGCGTGACCGCGGCGTGCCCGCCGGGGTGCGCCCGCAGCTGGTCGAACTCGGCGACGGGAACCCCGCCGACCTGGTCGCGCTGGCGGCTTCGCTGACGCCTGCGCAGGCGGCCGGGCGGGAGCCGGTCTCGCCGATCCTGCGGGAGCGTCTGCCTCGCTACACGGCCGAGCTCGAAGCGATGCGGGTCGACGAACGTCTCCGTTTTCTCGCCACTTGTATGGACTCTTCCGCGAGGAAGGCGACCTGGTACGCGGCGGCGTCCCCGGCCGACCGCAGGGCGGCGCACGCGCGCCTGGCCTCCGCGGAGGAGGGGCCCGACGCGCTCTGGCATCGCGCGATGGCGACGGTGATGCCGTCCGAGCCCCTCGCGGACGCACTCGCCGCGGCACCGGCGGTGGATCACGCGGCCGCGGCCCGGCAGCTCGAACGCGCCGCCGCCCTGACCGCCGATCCGGCCACACGGGCGACCCGGCTGCTGGCCGCGGCGGACGCGGCCTGGCAGGCGGGCAGACCTGGGTGGGCACGGCTGCTGCTGTCCAGAGTGGACGCTGAACCGGGCGCGGTGGCGTTGCTGCACGGGGAGATCGAGCTGCGTGACGGCGATCCCGCCGTCGCCACCCACGAACTGGGCGCGGCGGCGGAACTGCTGCCCGATCCGGCGGGCGCGCTCCTGCTGGCGGGCGAGGCGCGCAGGCTCGGCGGTGACCTGAGCGGCTACCGGGCCCTCGCCAGGACGGTCCCGGCGGGTGACGAGCTGGTCTCCGCGCATTTCCACGGTCTGACCTCGGTTTACGCCGGACGTCACGAGGACGCCGTCACTCCGCTGAAGGACGCTGTCGCCAAGGGGATGGCCGGCTCGGACGTCGCCGGGGCCGTCTGGGCCGCCGAAGCGGCCTTCGCCCGCGGGCATGCCGAACGGGCGCACGAATACGCGGCCGCGGCCGTGAGCCGCGCGCGGCTCGGCAAACGCCACGCGGAACTGCCGTGGGCGCTGATCTATCTGTCGCTCTCGGCCATCGCGCTCGACCGCATCCCCTGTGCGCGGGCGGCGTCCCGCGACGGCCTGCGGGCACCGCACAACCTGCGGATGGAGCATCTGACGCTGCTGGGGCTGGCCGCCGCACTGCTCGGTGACCGCGTACCGGAGCTGGACGAGGCGGCCGAAGGCATCGCCGAACGCGGTCTCGGCAGGCCCGCCGCGGTCGCCGCGTGGGCGAACGCCTGTCTGGACCTGGCCGAAGACCGGCCCGACGACGCGCTGAGCAGGCTCGAAGACCTCGCTTCGGGTGTTTCCGGCGACCAGCCGGTGATCCGCGTGCTGGCCACCCCGCAACTCGTCGAGGCGGCCGTCTGTTCCGGACGGCCCGAACGCGCACTGACCGCGCTGGAGGCGTTCGACCGCTGGACCCTCGCGGGCGCGGAACCCTGCTGGCTCGCGCTGAGCCACCGCTGTCACGCGCTGACCGCGCCGGATCCCGGTGTGGCGGAACGGCGTTTCGTCCTGGCCATCGAGGCGCACCGGCGGGCGGGCGGCGCGATGGAACTCGCCAGGACCCGGTTCGCCTACGCCACCTTGCTGCGACGGCATCGGCGGACCCGGGACGCCCGCGACCAGTTCCGCGATGCCTTGCGGGGCTTCGAAAACGTCGGCGCGACCCGGTTCGCCGAACGGGCAAGGGCCGGGCTGCGAGCGACCGGCGAGACCGTCGACTCGCCGCACCGATCGCTCGCCGGCCTCACACCGCAGCAGGACGCCATCACCCGCCTGGTGGCGGCGGGGGAGACGAACAAGGAGATCGCGCGGCGGCTGGTGATCAGCCATCGCACGGTGGATCACCACCTGCGGAACATCTTCACGGCATTGGGTGTGCGGTCCCGGGTGGAACTCGCGCGCCGCGTCGCCGCCGGCGAGTGACGCTGCTCGTGACTCGCGTGCCTGGAGGCGGAACTCGCGTGCTCAGAGGCGGAACTCGCGTGCCTGGAGGCGGAATATGCCGCGTGGAGGTCCGCGCGGCGAGTTCCGCCTCTGAGCACGCGAGTTCGGCGTTCAAGCACGCGTGTTCCGTCTCTGAGCACGCGAGTTACGGGGCCAGTCTCACGTCACGGGCAGGCGAGGACCGGGGCCTGCGGACGCCCGCCGCCGTGCAGGTCGCTCAGCGGAACCCTGGCCAGGCCGAGGATCGCCTGCGCGGTCGCGCGCGGGGCGGTCGACGGGTTCAGGCCCGTGGCGTCGTAGGCGATCGCGCCGCGGTCCGCCTCGGCGCCGGCGCAGCCGGTCTGCAGTGACCGCAGGAATTCCCGCGCCTTGATGGCGGCGGCGGGGCGGTGCCCGGCCAGCGCCTGCGCGGCGAGACCGGTGCTGTTCGCGTTCGGCGCGTTGGTGGAGAAACCGAAGCCGCCGTTCGGGTGCTGCTTGGTGACCAGCCAGGAGGTGCCCTCCCCGGCGTTCACCGGGTCACCGGTGGCGCGCAAGGCCTGCACGACCGTCGCGGTCGCGTCGACGTCGCTCGTGCACGTCGCTTCGCCGAAGTTCAGCGGGAAACCGCCGTCGGGGCACTGGGTGCCCGCGAGGAACGTCACGGCCTGCGCCGGGACGTCGCCGGTGCGGTCCAGCGCCAGCAAGGCGAGTGACTGCGAGAGGGCGTTGGAGTAGTCGCCGTATTCGGACCGGTCGGAGAACCGCCCGGACGGCGTCAGCAGCGAGAGCAGGCCCGCCTTCAGGTCGACGCCGCCGAACGACGCCGGGTTCTTGCCGCGAACCTGCGCGGCGAGCAACAGCTTGGCGTGCGCGCCCGCGTACGCCTCGGTGCCGCTGCCGACGTAGCCCGTGGTGATCTCCGGTTTCGCCAGCCAGGTGATCGCCTTGCCCGCGTTCGTGTCCGACACCCCGGCCGCGGCGAACGCGAAGATCGCGTCGATCGTCAAACCCTGGTCGGGGAACTTCTGGCCGCCGAAGTCGGCCTCGAACCTTTCCCCGTCGGCCAGCTGCCTCGCGAGCCAGCCCGCGGCGGCGTCCGCCTTGTTGTGGGTGGCCGCGGCCGCCGCCGGAGCGGCGACCAGCCCGATGCCGCACAGCAGGGCGACAGCGAAAACCAAACGTCTCATGAGAACCCTTTCCCGCATTTCCACGACAGGAGTCGGTGACACCGCGCGACGTGGGTGACCGGGCTCGCCTGGAGGGCACACCGTTGCGGGACAGCGCCGGACTCTCACCGGACTTCCCCCACGACCGCGCTGAATCGGACGAACCGAAGAGTACCGCCAGAGCGCGAGTTTCGATGTGATCCTGGCAACCGACCTGGTCAGCGGTGCCTGCCGGAGGTGATCGAGTGTTAACCTCGATCGGCTCGACAACTGCACACCGCCGCCCGTGACGGGGAAGCCGGTCGAAATCCGGCGCTGTCGCGCAACCGTGGGCCCTTCACCAGGGCGAGCCGGGATACCGAACGGGCGGATGAACGAACCACTGTCGCGATAAACAGGGGTGACCGCGGCGTCCGCGCCTGTCCTCCGTCATGCCGCAAGGAGGAGTCATGCGCCGCCGGTCCCTCGCCGCAGTGGCGTTCGCCGTCAGTGTCGGCGTGGTCGCCGCGCTGCTCACCGGGACGGCCACCGCCGCGAACGATCCTGGCGCTGCGAAGGCGAATTCCCGCTGGCTCGCGACGAAGCTGAAGCCGGACGGCACGCTCGAGAACCCCAACGGGGCCGCATTGCCAGACCACGGCCTGATGCTCGACGTGCTTTTCGCGTTGTACGCGTCGGGCGATGGCGCCAAGGCCGAGCCGATCATGAGGTTCCTCGACGACGAAGGCCACGCCACCGACTACTTCACCTGGGACGGACTGGTCCCCGGTGCCGGATACGACAAGGTCATCGTCGGGGGCTCGCTCGCCAAGACGCTGGTCGCCGCCCAGGTTTCCGGCAGGGACCCGCGACACGTCGACGGGTACGACCTGGTCGCCGAGACCCATGCCGCGATCATGCGCAAGGGCCCCGACAAGGGCCGGATCAGCGACTACTCCAAAGATCCGGACCTCGCCGGCGCGGTGAACAACGACGCGAACACGTTCGGACAGGCGCTCGGCGTCATCGGGCTCGCCGCGGCGGGCGAGAACGACCGGATCGCCATCGACAGGTTGCTGGCCCAGCAGTGTTCCGAGGGCTACTTCCGCCTTGAGTTCAAATACATCCCCACGAACGAGACCGGCGACCATGTCACCCCGAGCGGCGACAAGGTTTCGACCTGCGACGAAGGCAAGCCGCTCGACCTTTCCCCGACCGACGGTGACGCCACCGGTCTCGCGCTCTCGGCGCTGCTGGCCGCACGGAAGGCTGGCGCGACCGGACTCGACGCCCCGATCGCCAAAGCCGTCTCCTGGCTCAAGGCGGACCAGGATCCCGGCGGCGGCTGGGGCGGCGGCGTCAGCACCGAGGCACCGAACACCAACAGCACCGGCATGATCGTCCAAGCGCTCGCCGACGCGGGCGGCGCGGACGCGGCGGTGGACAAGGGTGTGCGGTACCTCAAATCCGCGCAGGCGAACGCCGCCGACTCCGGCACCAGGCTCGCGGGCGAAATCGGCGCGATCGCCTACAACCCCGCCGCCTACGAGGACGCGCGCACCTCGGGTATCAGCGGGGTCGACACCTGGATCCGCGCGGGTGCCCAGGCTTCGCTCGGCTTGTCCCAGATCGGCTTCTACGCGCTCGCGAAGGGCAAAACTCAGCCGCCTACCAGCAGCATCCCGGCTCCCACGACGACCACCATCACGAAGTCGGTGACGCCGCCGCCCAGACCCAGGAATGCAGGCACGACCAGGGCGTCCACGGTCGTCCAGCCACCGGCCACGATCGCCACCCCGGATACGGCGACACCGGCCGCCCGTCTCGGCGCCTACCTGGCGAACCGGCTCACCGGCGGTGACCACGTCGAGGTGACCGAGGACGGCAAGACCTACGTCGACTACGACGCCACCGCCGACGTGGTGCTGGCCCTGCGAGCGCTGGACCAGCAGCCGGACTCCGTCGCCCGCGCGTCGCAGTTCCTGGTGAAGCCGGAAGCCGTACGGGCCTATGCCCACGGCGCGCCCTACGAGCAAGGTGAGGCGTCGTATGCCGAACCGCTCGCGAAACTCGTGCTCGTCGCCGAGTTCGCGAAGGCCGACGTCGCCGGGCAACTGCGCTCCGATCTGGTGAAGCTGCGCGGCACCGACGGCAAGTTCACCGACACCGGATCGTTCGCCGACGCCGACGAGACGGTGGAGCGGCACGCTTGGGCGGTGCTCGCCACCGTGGCCGATCCCGGTCCTGCGGTCGAACTGCTCCTTTCGCGCCAGTGCGCCGACGGAACCTTCCCGAAGCATCTCGACACCGTGGAGTGCGGCTCCGGCGACCTCGCCGCGACCGCCGCCGCGGTCACCGCGCTCGCCGCCCGTCCGCACACCGACGCCGCGCCCCCGTCCAGGCGCCCGGACGGCTGGAGCGAGCGGCGCGTGTCGGCGTTCGTCTCCGCGGTGGGCGCGCTCGGCGTCCGGCCGACCGGCGAGGGCATGGTCACTGGAGAGGGCGGAGAGCCGGACGTCGCGCTCAGCGCCGCCGTCGCCGCCGCGCGGCAGACCGCCGGCCTCGACGCGAGCGGAACGGCGCGGTCACTGGGCGAACTGGTCCAAGCCGATGGCGGTCTAGCCAAGGGATCCGCCGGGGCGACCGATTTCCCGACCAGTCTGGCCGCGGCGCAAGGAGTCGCGGGCCGATCGTGGCTGACCGCACCTGATTCGCCGCTCTCGCCCGCGATCCGGCTGCCGCTGACCGAGGCGAATCCGTCCGGCGCACCGGTACTGGCCGCGGAGCAGTCCGGCTCCCCGCCGTCATGGCTGATCTGGGGACTCGCCGGGCTGGCCGTCCTGCTGCTGCTCACCGTGATCGCACTGGTTTTCGTACTTCGCCGTTTCACCAAGAAAAAGGGGGCAACACCATGAAGAGAATGCTGGCCGTGACGTCCGTCCTCATCGGACTGATCGGGCTTTCCGCCGCACCCGCGAACGCGGTCGACACGACCAAGGGCTACGCCGGGATCTGCACCGGCGCCGACGCGCTCACCGGGGTCACCGTCGTGGTCGACTTCCAGGAACTGGACGGCAACGGCGGGACCGCCGCGCCGACGATCACCCGCTGCTCGCCCAACGCCTCGCCGGGTACCGCCCGCACGGGCATCAAGGCCTTGCAGGACGCGGGGATCGCGGTCGCCGGCACCGCACGCTGGGGGCTCGCTTTCGTCTGCCGCGTGGAAGGCCGCCCGTCCGCGACGGAGACCCTCCCGCTGTCGACCAACCCGAACTACAAGGAGGCGTGCGTCACCACTCCGCCCACCGGCGCGTACTGGGGTTACTGGCACGCGGACGGTTCCGGCTCGACCTGGACCTACAGCACCTCCGGCGCCGTCAACCGGAACGTGACCCCCGGCGGCTTCGAGGGCTGGTCGTTCTCGCTGAACAAGTCGGCGTCGACCAACCCGCCGCCCGGTGTCACGCCGAGGAACCCGGCCATCCCGTGAGGAGGGTTCTTCCCGCGGTGGCGGCGGTCTTCCTGATCGCCGCCACGGCACCCTCCGCGCACGCCGTCGACCAGAGCAAGGGGTATCCCGGGTTCTGCAAGGACGCCACCGGGGTCACCGTGGTGGTGGACTTCCAGCAGCTCGGCGGCACGGCCATCGTCCGCTGCAATCCCCAGACCACGCGCGGCACCGGACTGGACGCGCTCAAGGGCGCCGGTTTCCAGATCGCCGGGGTGCAGCGCTGGGGCGAGTCGTTCGTCTGCCGGGTCGAGAATCGTCCTTCCGCGGCCGAGAACATCCCGGTCAGCGGCCGCGAGACGTACCGGGAGCAGTGTGTCGACACGCCTCCCGCGCAGGCCTACTGGTCCTACTGGCACGCCTCGAACAACTGCGCGTGGGACTACAGCCAGTGGGGGCTCAAGAACCGGGACCTCACCCCGGGAGGGTTCGAGGGCTGGTCGTTCTCCCTGAACGCCACCGCTCGGAACAACCCGGTCCCGCGGGTCTCCGCCGTGCGACCGGGGACCGAGGGACAGCCGTGCGTGCCGCGCGAGGAGGCCAAGCCGGTCACCGGCGATCCCGGCGAGCAACAGCGGCCGCGGCCGGGGAGTGGTCAGGCCGATGGTCCGGGGCCGGCGGCCGGTGCGGAACCGGGCGCCGGGGACGTCCCCGCCGAGGGGCCGGCTTCCGGTGCGCTGCCGCCGCCCAAACCGCGTCCGAGCGCTTCGGCGCGGCCGAAGGCGCAGGACCCGTCGTCGAACGTCGCGTTCACCGGCGGTGAGAACGCCGAGGACGTCAACGCGGTGATCGAACGCGAGTCCGGAGCCAGCGACTGGGCGCCCTGGGCGGCGGGCGCCGCGATACTGGCGCTGTGCGTGGCGGGATTCCTGGTGGCCCGCAGACGCAAACGCGCACAAGGAGTTCGATGACGTCCTACTTCCTGCCGCGCGACCTGCATCCGGCCGCGTGGTGGGTGTGGGCGCTGGGGCTCGCCGTCGCGGCGACCCGAACGACGAACCCGTGGCTGCTGCTGACCATCGTGGCGGTCGCGGGATACGTCGTCGTGGCCCGGCGCGGTGAGGCGCCGTGGGCGCTGGCGTTCCGGCTCTACCTGTACCTCGGCGCGTTCATCGTCGCGATCCGCGTGTTCTTCCGCGTCGTGTTCGGCGGCGCCGAGGGATCCACGATCATCCTGCGGCTGCCCGAGATCCCGCTGCCGGAATGGGCGGCGGGTATCCGCCTCTTCGGCGACGTGTCCGCGGAATCGTTGCTGGGCGGGCTCTACGACGGGATGCGGCTGGCGGCGATGGTGATCTGCCTCGGCGCGGCCAACGCGCTCGCGAACCCGAAACGGCTGCTCAAGGCGATGCCGCCGGCGTTGTACGAGGTGGGCACGGCGGTGATCGTCGCGCTGTCGGTGTTCCCGCAGCTGGCCGAGAGCGTGCTGCGGGTCCGGCGGGCCCGCAAACTGCGCGGCGGTTCGGGCAAGAAGAAGATGAAGGCCCTCCACACGGTGCTCATCCCGGTGCTGGAGGACGCGCTTTCGCGTTCACTGCAGCTGGCCGCGTCGATGGACTCGCGCGGTTACGGCCGCGCGGGGCTGGTCGAGGCGCGGACCAGGCTGATCACGGGAACGCTGATGATCGCCGGCCTGCTCGGTGTCTGCGTCGGCGTTTACTCCACTTTGGACGGTTCCACGCCCCGATACCTCGCCGGGCCGGTGCTCGCGGTGGGAGTCGTGGTCGGGCTGATCGGCTTCTGGTCGGCGGGAAAGCGGGTCCGGTGCACGCGTTACCGGCCCGATCGCTGGCACCTGCCGGAGATCGTCGTCGCCGTCAGCGGGATCGGGGTCGCGGTGACCCTGTTCGTGACCTCCAGCGTGAACCCGATGAACATGAACCCGTCCCTGATCGACCTGTCCTGGCCGGCGCTGTCCTGGGGGCCGTTGCTCGGGGTGCTGCTCGGCGTGGTGCCCGCGTTCCTGACCCCGGCCCCCGAACCCCCGTACGCCGCACTCGAAGAAGAAGTCCGCGCATGATCGAACTCGACCACGTTTCCTTCACCTACCACGGCCGCACCGAACCAGTGCTGTCCGACGTGACGCTGTCCATCGGCGAGGGCGAGCTCGTGCTGTTCGCGGGCCAGACGGGGGCGGGCAAGTCGACACTGCTCGGCACGATCAACGGTCTCGTCCCGCATTTCACCGGCGGGCATCTCGAGGGCACGGTGTCCGTCGACGGCGTGACGACGCGTTCCCGGCCGCCTCGTGAGTTCGCGCATCTGGTCGGCGTCGTCGGGCAGGACCCGCTCGCGGGCTTCGTCACCGACACGGTCGAGGACGAACTCGCGTACGGCATGGAGCAGCTCGGCCTGAGCCCGCAGGTGATGCGACGCCGGGTGGAAGAGACCCTCGATCTCCTCGGCATCGCGGAACTGCGCAGGCGCGCGCTGCGGACGCTGTCGGGTGGGCAGCAGCAGCGGGTGGCCATCGGTTCGGTGCTGACGACGCATCCCAAGGTGCTGGTGCTGGACGAGCCGACGTCCGCGCTGGACCCGACCGCGGCCGAGGAAGTGCTCGCGACGCTGGCCAGGCTGGTGGAGGACCTCGGCACGACGGTGCTGATGGCCGAGCACCGGATGGAACGCGTGATCCCGTTCGCGGACCGGATGATCCACGTCCCGGGCAGCGGCGGAGTGGTCGACGGGACACCGCCGGAAGTGTTGAAGGACATGCCGATCGCGCCGCCGATCGTCCACTTGGGACGGTTGGCGGGCTGGGATCCGCTGCCGATGTCGGTGCGTGACGCCCGGCGGCGCGCTTCGTCACTGACACTCGGGGCTCCCACCGTGCGGAGCACCGCCGTCGGCGAGGAGCTGCTGACTGCGTCCGGTGTGGTCGTGCGGTACGGGCCGAAGGTCGCGGTGCGGGAGGTCGATCTGACCCTGCGTGCCGGCGAAGTGCTGGCGATGATGGGGCGCAACGGCTCCGGCAAGTCGTCGCTGCTGTGGGCGGTGCAGGGCTCCGGGCCCCGGCAGGGCGGCAAGGTCACCGTCGAGGGCAAGGACCCGAAGACGCTGAGCAGTGCCGAGGCCCGCGCGTTGGTCGGCATGGTGCCGCAGACCGCGAGCGACCTGCTGTACCTGCAGACGGTCGCCGCCGAATGCGAAGCCGCCGACGCGGAATCGGGTGCGGAGCCGGGGCATTGCCGGAACCTGCTCGAAAGGCTCGCTCCGGGCATCGATCCCGCGTCCCATCCGCGTGACCTGTCGGAGGGCCAGCGTCTCGCGCTGGTGCTCGCCGTGCAGCTGTCGGCCGCCCCGCAGATCATGCTGCTGGACGAACCGACCCGCGGCCTCGACTACACCGCGAAGGCGGCGCTGGCGCGGATGATCGCTTCGCTGGCGGCCGAGGGCAAGGCGATCGTGGTGGCCACCCACGACGTCGAGTTCGTCGCGACGATCGCGCACCGGGTGATCGTGATGGCGGAGGGAGAGGTCGTCTCGGACGGCCCGACGCGCGAGGTGCTCGGCGGTTCCCCGGCGTTCGCCACGCAGATCGCGAAGATCCTCGGCGAGCCTTGGCTCACCGTCGAAGAGGTCCGGTCGGCGCTTCCGCAGGAGGTCCCGTGACCACGATGGCACCGGCGGTCCGGCTCGGCCCGCGCTCGGCGACGGTGCTCGGCCTCGCGTCGCTCGCGGGGCTGATGATGTTCGTCTGGCCGCTCCTGGTCCGCGTCGAGCCGCAGTCGATGCAGCACGGCCCGGACGCGCCGTTCGTGTTCATCGGGATCCTGCCGATCCTGATCGTCATCGTGCTGGCCGAGATGTCCGAAGCGGGCATGGATTCCAAGGCCCTCGCGATGCTCGGCGTCCTTTCCGCGGTGAACGCCGCCCTGCGGCCCCTCGGCGCGGGGACCGCGGGCATCGAAGCCGTGTTCTTCCTGCTGGTGCTGGCCGGGCGAGTGCTCGGTCCCGGTTTCGGTTTCGTGCTGGGCTGCACGTCGATGTTCGCTTCGGCGTTGCTGACCGCCGGGGTGGGACCGTGGCTGCCGTTCCAGATGATGTGCTCGGCGTGGATCGGGATGGGCGCGGGACTGCTGCCGCGCCGCGTCACCGGCAAAGCCGAGATCGCGATGCTGGTGGGGTACGGAATCCTCGTGGCGTACGTCTTCGGACTGCTGATGAACCTGTGGTTCTGGCCGTTCATCACCGACGCCGAAGTGCCGTACCACGACGGGCACATCTCCTACGTGCCCGGCGCCCCGCTGCTGGAGAACCTGCACCGGTTCGCCGTGTTCACCCTGCTGACCTCGACGGCGGGCTGGGACACGGGCCGCGCGATCACCAACGCGGTGGCGATCCTGGTGCTGGGCCCCGCCGTGCTCGCGACGTTGCGCCGGGCTTCGCGGAAGGCTTCCTTCGGGGTGATTCCTTCCTTTACCGAGCCTGCTTCCGGCGCAGGACGTGGCACGCCACGGCGAACGCCACCCCCACGGCCACGATGATCGCGGTTAAGACGGGATGCATGTCCTTGGACAGGCTCTGCGCGCGTTCGGGGCCGATCGCCCAGAGCGCCAAGGGCGTGGCGTAGGCCGCGGTGAGGGCGATCGCGCCCCAGCGGAGCGCCTTGAGCCGGGTGCCGCGCAGAGTGCCGATCAGGACGAGGGCGACCGGGACGACAGCGAGCATCGCGAACTGGCCGACGATCATGACCGGCACGGCCCAGGCCGAGACGAGGACGGAACGCGGCGCGTGGCGGACGGTGGTTTCGCGGTCGAGCGTGTGGGTGGACATCGGTTCCTCCGGGTCGCGAAATGCGGTCAGCAGTGGGATTCGGCGGTGGCTTTGAGGTCCTTCAGCCAGGCTTCGAGGCCCCAGCCGAGGTATTGGGTCGCGGTGGGTACGTCGGCGTCCACCTGGGCCCCTGCCCAGTTCTCCTCGGTGCGGACCAGCACGCCGCCCTTGACCTCGGTGAAGGTCCAGACGTGGACGCCGTTGTCGATGCTGAGGCCCTCGCCGACCGCGGGCCCGCTCCAGCGGAGGCATTTGCCGCGCTGGATCTGGTGGACGGTCGAGGTGATCGACAGCGTGGTGGCGGGGTTCGTGGCCGTCGGCGGCGCCGGCGTGGTCCAGCGGAACCGCGAGTTCTCGCGGAGCGGGCCCAGGTCCAGGCGTTCGTTGCTCAGCACCGGCTCCTGCCAGGACGGCCAGCGTTCGACGTCGGTCTGAAGCCGCCAGATCTTGCTCAGCGGCGCCTTGATCAGGGTCTCGTTCCGGTAGTGGATCGGAGCCTTCGTGTCGATGGTCTTGCCTTGACACGACAGCGGGGCGGGAGAGGTGGTGGCGGCCTGCGCGGGCGTCACGGTGCCGCCCAGCAGGCCGAACACCAAAGGAAGAGCGAGTGCGACGGTGCGGCGGAGAGTCACGTGAACTCCTTGTTATCGGTGATCGCGATAGTTAGAAGCTATAACCAGAAGTCGGTGAGTGTCAATAGTGAAAGTGATAGCCTCTAACTGAACGAGCCTGGAAGGAGTCGCCGTGAAGACCTCGCGTGAGCGGTACCGGGCCCAGGTGCGCGACGAGATCAAGCGGTGCGCGTGGGAGCAGCTGGGCACGACCGGCGTCTCCGCGCTGTCCCTCAATGGGATCGCCAAACACGTGGGCATGAGCGGACCCGCGCTGTACCGGTACTTCCCCAATCGCGACGACCTGATCACGGACCTCGTCCGTGACGCCTATCGAAGCCTCGCCGACGTCGTCCGGGCGGCGGCTGAAGCCGGTGGCGTGGCCGAAGTCGCCTACGCGATCAGGGAATGGGCGCTGGCGGATCCGCAGCGATACCTGTTCGTCTGCGGAACGCCGATCCCCGGTTATCGCGCACCCGGCGACACCACGGAGATCTCGAACGAGATCATGGCCGTGCTGCTCAGGGTGCACGCGACGGCTCCGGATGACGGGCGGCCGGCGGCGTTCGACGGCCATCTCGACGAGCATCGCGAGTGGGCGGGCGGGCTGCCGGTGTCCGCAGCGGTACTTCGTCGTGCCGTGACGTTCTGGATCCGGATCCACGGCGTCCTGTCCCTGGAGCTGGCCGGGCATTTCGCCGGTATGGGGTTCGACCCCGGCAGGCTGTTCGCCGCCGAACTCGAGCAATTGTCCACAAAGGAC
Source organism: Amycolatopsis sp. NPDC043887 (assembly GCF_056435665.1). Lineage (NCBI taxonomy): Bacteria > Bacillati > Actinomycetota > Actinomycetes > Pseudonocardiales > Pseudonocardiaceae > Amycolatopsis > Amycolatopsis sp. NPDC043887. The sequence goes on along the minus strand of NZ_JBWKEB010000006.1, from coordinate 75,410 downwards.
AATTCCCGCTGAACGGGGCATCGTCGCCCGCTGTGCTAACTTCCGGGGATGCGCAAAGGATCCAGGGTTCCTTTCGGTCGTACGCTCGCCGTGATCGCGTCGGTGCTTCTGTCCTCGCTGATCGGCCCGGGGGCCGTCGCGAACGCCTCCGGCCGGCACGGCTGTGAATGCGCCACTCCGTCGATCGACCGGTTGCAGCACTGGCTCGCCTCCGGTGAGGGCACCACGGTGCCGCCGACCGGCAGCCTGCTCGTCCGCGAACGCGGCGGTTACGCGGCCAAAGTGACTTTCCTCAACGCGGAATGGCATGTGGTCGTCCTCTGGCTGGGGAACCGGTTCGAAGCGCAAGCCGATCTCTCGGAATCCGCCGGTTTCTGGATGACCTACAGCGCGACCGACGACCTCTACGTCCAGTTGCGTCCAGCCTCGCAGTGGAGCGGCGGGAACAAGTGGCTCACGAAGGTGCCGTCGACCGGTGGGAAGAGGGTGAAGAAGTTCTTCAGCTTCAAGCCCGAGGCTTGGACGACGCTGCCCGAGCTGGGGACGCCCGGCCACTCCTTCGCCTCGGCGCTGACCGAGGCGCGAGGCCTGGTCTTCGTCGGCAAAACCCCGAACGAACTCGATTTCCGCGGCCTCTCGATCGATCGCTACCGGCCGCCCTGTCTCTGACCACTCCTCGGTATTCACCTGTCCGGAGCCGGCGATGTCGCGCACCGTGCCCGTTTTGTCCTGTACGGTGAACATTCAGCCGCCTGCGGACGACCGATCCGAGGAGTACCCCTGATGAGCCTGTTCGACTCGCTGAAGGAAAAGGCCGCCGAGCTTCTCGGTGGCGCGGGCGACAAGGTCAGCGAACTGACCGGCGTCGACCTTTCCGGTGCCGCCGACCAGGTCACCCAGTCGGCCGGCGGACTGGCCGAGACCGGCCAGGGGCTCGCCGAGAGCGCCACCACCGCGGGCCAGGACGCCGTCGACTCGGCCACCGCGGCCGGTCAGGGCGTCGTCGACTCCGCCGGTGCCCTCGGCGACGCCGCCACCGGGCTGGCAGGCGACGTGATCGACCCGAACGCCCGGGGCTGACCGCCCCCGGTCTCCCCGGTATCCCGTGGATACCGGGGAGACCGTCATGTCGTGGTACCCCGTTCCGGCGTTCGGGTGCCGGGAAAAATGAGGCCCGGCCGACTGTCGTTCGCCGCTAGTCTTGGCGAAACTGACTGATCTGCGGGGGAGCGGACCATGGTCGGAATCTGGATAGCCCTCGGAACGCTCGCCTTGGTGATCGGCGTCGCCGTCGTCACCGATCTGCGCGATCGAGGTCGGGGCGGGACGCGCAAGATCATGTTGCCGGGCTGGGCCTCGCGGCGTGCCGACTACACGGAGAACGACCTCGTCCACGGGCGCTGGACGGAAAAGCCGCCGCGTGAGCAGGACGAGAAGTTCCAGCGCAAATACCGGGCGGGCGACGAGTAGGGAGTCATGCCGGCCTTGTGCCGCGCACTCTCCGCGCTGCGGATTCCCGCGCCGGATTCGATTCTTTTCGTGAATTCCGTGGAAGGGGATGGCGTCACACCAAAGGCGGTGACCCCGATCACAGGTACCTCTCTCATCGTGAGAACATGAGGGTCGAGGTCGCCGGATCCCGGAGGGTGAATGCTCCGCAGAATGCGTCGCTGGCTCGAATTGCTCAGTCTCGGCGGGTTGGCGGTGGTCGGCTTCGCGGTCGGGATCTCCGAACAGCTCGGCCTGCTGGACAAAGTCGCGCCGAAAGGCATCTCCACGCTGACGCTGATCATGGTCAGCGGTGTGGTCGTGGTGCTGCTCGTCGAGCTGACCCCGTTGCGCGCGCTGGAAGACATCCGCGATCGTCTCGCCGGCCTCGACATCGACACCATCGCCGCGAGCCGGCGCCGTTCGCACTACGGCGGCGTGGTCGAAGTGCACAAACGCTTTCCGGACGACGAGTTCGCGGCGCATATCGCGAAGGCCAAGCAGGTGACGATCCTGAACACCTGGATCCCCAACCTGCAACGCCTGGAAAAGGAACTGGAAGCCGCGATCGTCGACCGGCGCGCCCAAGTGCGCATCATGCTGCTGCACCCGAACTCGATGCTGGTGGGGCTAAGGGAAGCGGCGCTGCACCGGAGCGACGGCGCGGGCAAGACCTTCGTGAGCACGGGGATCGTGGAGTGCCTGGATACCCTCGCCCGCCTGCACCGGCGGCTGGCGAAGCGTCAGGCCAACCTGAAGGTGCGAGTGTTCAACTCGCAGGCCTCGGTTTCGGTGTACCGGGCGGACGGGCGCTACCTGGTCAGCATGTTCCTGCACGGCCAGCTGGCGATCGATTCACCGCAGTTCGAGATCGAGGGCACGCACGACACCGTGCTCGGCGAACAGATCCAGCGCGAGCTCGACACGTTGTGGGACATCGGCCGCGACGTGGACCTCGGCGACTGGAACCGAAGCATCGACATGATCCGTTTCTGAGCAAGAGGTGTAGTGATGCGCGAACTTGACGAGTTCGAAGACGGTTTGATCGAGCGGTTCCGGAATCACCCGGCGCTGCGTGGCGTCACCGAGCTCTCACCGGAGGACCTGCAGACCGTCCTGCTGCAGCGGCGTTTCCTGTCGCTGGCCTTCACCATGGCCTACGACCTGGCGATCGACCTGCTCACCGACGAGCAGTCCAAGCGGATCGCCCGCGTCATCATCCGTGAGGAGTACCCGGACAACGCGTCGCCCGGCAGCACTCCTTCACACCGCGAGGACATGATGGCGGACATCCTCGCGCTGGGCGTCCCGCGGGAAGCGCTGGTGCGGTCGCGGAGGTCCTTGGCCACGACGGCCTGCGTCGACACCACGATGGAGCTGATCGCCTCGGCGGGTGACTCGGAGCACTCCGACGTCGAACTGCTGACCATCCTGCGCTTCTGGGGCGAGGTGCTGGTCTCCGTCGAATACGGCGAACTGTGGCGCCGCATCGGTCCGGTGCTCGGCGACAAGTCCGTCTTCTATTACCCGCACCATGTGCACGACGCGAAGTCCCGCCCGCTCGCCGCCGCGTCGCCGCTTTCGCTCACCCATTCCGATCAGCTCGGGCTGCGGCTCGTGCAGCTGATCGATTCGAGCGAGGCACGGGAGCGGTTCCGGGAGACGGAGCAGGCGGTCGTCGCGGTCAAGACGGCGTTCTACGATCAGTTCCTGACCTCCTCGTGAGTGGTAAGGACGGTTCTAACCGTCCTTACCACTCACGAGTCACTCGCCAACGAGACCGGAGAACCGGCCCAGCGTCTCCTCGCGCCCCAGCGCCTGGGTGATCGCGTGCAGGTCCGGGCTCCGGGTCGAGCCCGTGATCGCGATCCGGATGATCTGCGAGGCCTCGCGAATGGAGCCCGGGAAGCCTTCGGGGTTCTTCTTGAACTCCTTGGCGTTCTTCGCGAAACCGTGCTTCGCCGCGACCTCGCGGATCTGCTGGAACCATTCCTGACCATCGTCGAGCTGCTGGTAGTTCTCGACGAAGTCCCGTGCCACGGCCCGGACGACCTCGGAGTCGACGCCGAGGGCGGCGATCCGCTCGTCGTCAGCGCTCGCGACGGCGGCGTGCAGCTGCGGGAAGAAGAAGCCGTAGACGGCGCGGAACTCGCTCCACTTCTTCAGGTCCTTGCGTGGGTTCTCGGCGCCGTCACGCTCGACGGCGAGCGCGCGGAGCGCGAGGTCCGGCTCGGCGTCGAGGACGGCCCGTAGCTCGGGGTCGAACCGCTCCGCCCAGCCGCGGACCTCTTCGAGGATCTCGGCGCCGGTCAGCGTGGCGATGTGGTCGGCCGAGATGTCGTCGAGTTTGACCAGGTCGACGAGCGGGCCGGCGACACCGCATTCGTCGAGGTTGATCGGCTCGGCCAGTGCCTGGTCGAGCGGCATCTCGGCGAGACGGCCGTTGGCGAGGCCACGCAGGTAGTAGAGGACGGCCTTGGTGGGGTAGCCGGACTCGATGTAGAAGTCGACGCTCGCTTCCGGGTCCTTGCGCTTCGACAGCTTGCGCTTGCTGCCGCCCTCCTGCTTCATCAGCGGCGCGATGTGCGCGTACGTGATCGGCTCGAAGCCGAGCGCGTCGAACAACTGCTGGTGCACCGGCACCGACGAGATCCACTCGTCGCCGCGGATGACCAGGTTGACGCGCATGAGGTGGTCGTCGACGGCGTGCGCGAAGTGGTAGGTCGGCAGCCGGGGGCTCTGGTCGGAGCTCTTGAGGATGACGACGTCGTTGCGGTTGGCCTCGGCCTCCAGCGGGCCGCGGATGGCGTCGGTGAAGCGGGCGCGGGCGCCGGTGTCGTCGGGCGCGCGGAAGCGCACGACGTACGGGTCTCCGGCGTCGAGCTTGGCCTGGACGTCGGCGGGGTCGGCGTCGCGCCAGATGGCCCACGAGCCGTAGTAGCCGGTCGGCAGCTTCGTCGCCTGCTGCCGGGCGGTGATCGCCGCCAGTTCGTCCTTGGTGGCGAAGTCGAGGTACGCGCGGCCGGCGCGGAGCAGGTGACGGACGTAGGTCAGGTAGATCTGCTCGCGCTCGGACTGCTGGTACGGACCGTAGTCGCCGCCGCGGTGGATGTCCTCGTCGGCGACGAGGTCGAAGTAGGCGAACCCGCGCTCGAACTGGTCGATGGCGCCTTCGACCTCGCGGGACCGGTCGGTGTCCTCGACCCGGACGAGGTAGCGGCCGCCGCTGCGGCGGGCGACGTCCTGGTCGATGGTGGCGACGTAGACGCCGCCGATGTGGACGAAGCCGGTCGGCGAGGGGCCGAAACGGGTGACCAGGGCACCCTCGGGGAGCGCGCGGGCGGGATAACGCTGTTCCCAGTGCTCGGGCTCGGGCAGGTCGGCGGGGAAGAGGGCGTCGATGACTGCTCGGTCCAGCATGGCGGTTCAGATCTCCCGGCGTCGTGGTGCATGGCGGTTTTCGCCACCGAAGAGCCTAACCGCCCGGCCTTCCGGCCTGGTGAGGGTGGTCCCGAAGCCGGATCGAGACGTGCTTTTCCGTCGGTGCACCCCGGTAAAATAGGCCTTGCCGGACATTCGGGGAGGAAATCGGTGACCACCGATAGCTCGCTTCGTGAAGAACCCCAGCTCACCATCCGACCAAAGCCCTCGGCGTTCTTTCTGCGCCGTCGTTTTCTCCGCACTTTCGGGCCCGCGCTGGTACTGGCCGTCAGCGGCCTGATCGTCCTGCTCGTGAGCGGCACCGTCGTGGTGCCGTTCCAGCAGACGCTGGTCCTGCGCGGCAAGATGGGCTCCAAATCGGATCTCTTCGAGGACGCGAAAGTCCAGGAAATCCTGATGCGTCACCACATCCGGGTCCACGTGACCAGGACGGGATCGCGGGACATCGCCACGCACGACCTCAGCCAGTACGACTTCGTGTTCCTGTCGGGCGAGCCCGCCGCGAGCCTCGTCCGGCGGTCCAGGGCCAACGAGTGGACGGGCAGCGCACGGCAGCCGTTCACCAGCCCGATCGTCCTCGCAACGTACCGTCGTTACGCGGAAACGCTGCTGGGCAAAGGGATCGCGGCGAAGCCGCCAGGTCAGGACCTCTACTACACGCTGGACACCGACAAGTTCATCCAGGTGATGAAGCGGGGTGAGACCTGGGATTCGCTGGGCGTCCGGGACCACGGCGCCGCGAACGGCAACCGGGTGCTGGCGCAGACCTCGAACATCTGTGACTCGAATTCGGGCGCGACGTACCTGATCTTGCTGGCGTTCCTGGAGAACGGCCGTCAGGTCCCGGTCGTCGATCCGCGGCCGGCCGGGCCGCCGAACCTTTCGAACGCGAAGGAGCTGGCCGCCCGGGTCAAACCCCTCGTGGCGGCGCAAGGCTTCCCGTCGGCGGATCTGTCGGAGTCCTACGCGAACCTGGCCGAGGGCGACAAGCCGATCGTCGTCATCTACGAGCATCAGTACCTCGCCATGCAGCTGCGGGCCAAGGCGCAGAGCGGGCAGCCGGACCACGACCGGGTGCTGCTGTACCCGAAGGACAACATCCTGACGAAACCGCAGTTCCTCGCCCTGAAGCCGGAAGCGGAGCGGCTGGGCGAACTGATCACCTTCGATCCCGATCTGCAGCGCCGCGCGATGGAGCTCGGCTTCGGCGTCGCGACCCCCGCGGGCAGCACGAAGAGCGCGCGGCTGTACGACTTCCTGCGCGGACAGGGCCTGCCGACCCCGGAGATCGCGGACAACGACAGCACCACGCCGCTGCCGGACAATCTGGTGCTGGAAGAGATGATCAAGACGGTCGGGGACTGCCCGTGAAGCGGCTGCTCGCGGTCCTGTGCTGCCTGCTCCTGGTGGTCGCCGCCTGTACGAGCGGCGGCCAGAAGGTGAAACTGCGCGTGCTGGCCAGTTCCGAACTGGCCGACCTCGGCCCGATTCTCGACGACCTTCGCGGGGAAACGGGAATCGAACTGGAAATGGATTTCCGGGGAACCGTCGACGCGAGCAGTTCCCTCACGCCGGGGAAGGCGACGCACGATCTCGCCTGGCTTTCCACCGACCGGTATTTCCAGCTCAAGTACCGGCAATCGGGCGACAAGGGGGAACGGCCGCTCGCGACCAAGACCATGGTGTCGCCGGTCATCGTCGGGATCACCCCGGCGAAGGCGGCGGAACTGCGCCGCGGCAAACCGGACGGCAAGCTCTCGTGGGCGGATCTGGCGGACGCGGCCGCGGGCGGCGGCTTCCGGTTCGCGATGGCGGATCCGGCCAAGTCGACCAGCGGGCTCACCTCGCTCGTGGGGGTGGCGACGGCCGCCGCGGGCACCGGTGCCGCGTTGCGCCTCCAGGACGTCGAATGCGACAAGCTCCAGGGCTTCCGCACCGGGCACGCGCTCACGGCGGACACGTCGGCCGCGGTGGCCGAGCGGTTCGCCGAGCGCCAGGACGTGGACGCGATCATCGGGTACGAGTCCACGCTGCTCTCGCTCAACGCGAGCGGCAGGCTCAAGACGCCGCTGGAGCTGGTGTACCCGCGTGACGGCATCGTCCAGTCCGACTACCCGGTCCTGCTGCTCGACCCGGCCAAGCGGGAGGTGTACGACAAGGTCGTCTCCTGGCTCAGGAGCCCGGCGACGCAGAAGAAACTGATGGAAAGGACCCTCCGGCGGCCGATCACCGGCGACGTGGGGCTGGATCCGAGGCTGCCGGCCTCGATCGGGAACTCGCTGTACTTCCCCGACGAACAGGCCGTCGTGGACAAACTCCTCGCCGATTACGTGGCCACCGCCGGCCGCGCTCCCGGGCGGGTGATCTTCGTGCTGGACTTCTCCGGTTCGATGAAGGGACCGAGGATCGCCGCGCTCCGGGCGACCTTCGCCGGGCTGAGCGGCGGACCGGACGGCGGGTTCGACCGCTTCTACCGCGGCGAGCGGCTCACGGTCCTGCGTTTCGGCGGGAAGATACTGGGGGACAGGGAGTTCACCGTCGGCGGACCCCAGGATCTCGACGCGCTGCGGGCCTTCATCGCCGCCGACGAATTCGACGGCAGCACCGCGGTCTGGTCGGCGCTCGGAGAGGCTTACGCGAAGGCTGGCGCCCATCGCCGTGCCGAACCGGACCGGAGCGTCTCGATCGTGCTGATGACCGACGGCGAGAGCAACACCGGGCCGGGCATCGAAGAATTCCTGCGCGCGCCGAGGGATCCGGGCGTGCACACGTACGCCATCCGGTACGGCGAGGCCGATCCCGCCGAACTGGAGCGCGCGGCCGTGGCCACCGGTGGCCGGATGGTCGACGCGAACGCGACATCCCTGCTCAAGGCCTTCAAGGAGATCCGTGGCTGCCGATAATCTGTGGTGGGACGTCTGGGGACTGTGGCTCGCGGTCTGGGTGCTGACCGCGGTCGCCTTCCTCGTCGCGGTCGTCGTTTTCGTGCGGCACTGGCGCCGTGCGCGTTCCGATGGCGATCAGGGCATGATCCGGGGCATCGGCTTCTACCTGCACACGAAATCCGTGATGGGCCTGTATCAGTTGCATCGCTACAACGAGGCGCTGGAACAGGAGGTGGAGAAGCGGAAGAGCCGCGGCTGGCGGTTCTGGGGCTCGACCGGATTCGGCCCGCTCAAAGGGGAATCGGAGCGCACCGACACCGACGAGGAGTTCCGGCGGTACATCCGCAAGGCCGAGCCGATCACCGTGATCGGCATCGTGATGAAGGTGCTGGAGAAGCACCACGACATCATCTACGTGGATCTGGCGAAGCAGGAACTGGTCCACAACCGGGCGCTGGTGAAGGAACTCGGCTGGGCCGACGGCCCCGAGAGCACCCGGCAGCTCAAGACCCGGCTGAGGGGTGTCGAGGCGTTCGTCTCCGTGAAGGGCCTGTTCCGTAAACGCTCCCAGACCGACACCGAGACGGTTTTCGTCGCGCCGTACGGCAATCCGGACGATCCGGAGCGCAGCAGGCGGATCCGCTTCACCTGCGTCACCAGCGACCTGCGGGACACCGCGCCCGCCGGTGCGTTCCGGGCGCGGTGTCTCGGCAAGGTCGAGGACTGGGACCCCGAAACCGGTGAGCTCGTCGTTCACCCCATCGCGATCTTCAAATGATCTTCCCCGGCGTCGGCGCAGAAGCACCCGACGCCCTTCGCTATCCAGTCCCGGCCTTCCCACTCCGGGTGGCGTTCGATCATCAGCGCTTCGATCTCCGCGGCGATGGTCTCTTCGAGGAGGGACGAGTCGCGCCGCGTCCAGGTCTCGTCGCGCAGGAGTTCGAGGTACTCGCGGACGTCGGTGACGATCCGGCGTCCGGAGACTTCACCGTGGCCGGGGACGACGATGTCCGGCCCTGCGGCGGTCAGCCGTCGCAGGACCTCGATCCAGCGCGGTCCCGAGACGTCGGTGTCGTACGCCGGGAACCACGGGAAGGTCGAGAACTGGCCCGCCTCGACCAGGTCCCCGGTGAACAGCACGCCCGCGTCGGGCACGGTCACCACCTGGTCGCCCTTGCTGTGGGCGCGTCCGGTGGCCTCCAGTCGCACCACCCGTCCGCCGAGGTCGAGTTCGTACGCGTCGTCGTAGACCACGTCCGGGGTGACCAGGGTGACGCCGTCCAGCGCCCGTGCGACCGGGGCGCCGAGCGCGCCCCTCGGGCACGCACTGCCCGACGGGCTCACCTGGGTGCCGCTGACCGACATGCCCCCGAGTCCGCTGGTCGTCGCCTGGGTGACCGCGCAGGAGAACCCGCTGATCCGCTCGTTCGCGCGGATCGCCGTGGAAAGCCACCGCTAGACCGCACTTGCAAGTGCGTACTTCCCTCCGGAGAGCCGCTCCCCGAAAGTGAGTACAGCTTCGCTCACCATCCACAAGGGAGTCCACTTCATGTCGAGACCCGCTGCCAGGTCCCGGATCCAGGTCGGCCGGACCACCGTCACCTACCTGCCTGACGGGCATGCCTGGCTCAACCCCGCCGTTTTCCTGCCGTCGAGTGTCCCGTCCGGCTGGGCGGCCCACGACGCGTTTCTCGACGAACGCGGCTGGTTCCCGGTCAGCATCGGCTCCTTCCTGATCAGCGTCGGAGACCGGGCCATCCTGGTGGACCTGGGGCTCGGCGCGGCCGAGTTCACCCTGCCCGGTGCCGCCGAGTTCCACGGCGGCGGTCTGCTCGACGCCCTGGCCGCGGAGGGCCTGACACCCGAAGACGTCGACACCGTGATCTACACGCATCTGCACCACGACCACGTCGGCTGGACGACGAACGTTCCGCCCACACCGGACGGCGCGGGCGGGCCGGTGACCGGGCTGACCTTTCCGGCGGCGCGGCATCTCGTCAGCGAGCGCGAATGGGCGCACTGGTCCGGCAAGAACGACCCGGTCGGTCCGGATCCGCTCGCGGTGCAGCGTCCGCTGGCCGAGGTGATCGGTTTCTTCGGCGACGGCGACAACATCGCGCCAGGGGTGCGGATACTCGCCACGCCGGGGCACACGCCCGGCCACAGCAGCCTCGTGGTCACCGATCCGGCCGAGGAGGATCCCCGCCGCGTCGTCGTGCTCGGCGACGTCATGCACTGCCAGGTGCAGATCACCGAAAGCCACTGGACGTTCGCGTTCGACGTCGATCCAGTGGAGGGCGTCGCCACCCGCGAGCACCTGCTGAAGGAGATCGAGGACGACCGGACGATCCTCGCCGGCGGGCATTTCGCCGGACAGGTGTTCGGCCGGGTCCTGCCGCCCGCGATGCGCCGGATCCGGGCCGCCGGCCCGGCCACCGGATAGCGTCGCGGCATGCCGGAACCACCACGCCGCCGTCCCCGTCCAGGCACTCCAGGCCAAGTTCTGGCCTGGTTGCCGGACGGGCGGCCCGCCGACGTGTACAGCGCGCCCTGCCCCTCCCGACAGGTGCTGGACCGCATCGCGGACAAATGGACCGCGCTCATCGTCGGCTGCCTCTCCATGGGGACCAAGCGCTACAGCGAACTGCGCGCCGCGATCGACGGGGTCAGCGAGAAGATGCTCACGCAGACCCTGCGCGGCCTCGAACGCGACGGGTTGGTCACGCGCACCGTGCATCCGACGGTGCCGCCCAAGGTCGAGTACACGTTGACCGAGCTCGGCCGCACTCTCACCGCGCCGTTGGCGGTGATCCGGGACTGGGCCGAATCCCATATCAACGAGATCAACGACGCCAGGACGCGGTACGACGCCGAGGTGTAGAAACACCGGCTCCGGGGCATTCATCGGGCATGCCGGACTCATCCTCGGAACCCGACGACGCGACCGTCGACGCCGTCGGAAAGCTGGTCTTCGCCCTCGAAACGGTCGAGCAGGCGCGAGGTCACCTGTACGCCTTCCATCACCTCACGGGGACAGCCGACTTCGCGCTCGGCGAGGCCGTCGAGGGCCTCCGCAAGGCCGGGCACGCCGAGTGGGCGGAGCGGATCGAGACCGAGCTGATCGGGCTCAACGTCTTGCCGGAGCGGTGGACCTTTCAGCTGATCGAGGAGTACGACGACGGCTACTACGCGGCTTTTCGGGGGATGACGCGCGACGTCGCCGACGACCTGACCGGCGGACGGCGGCACCTGCACGAAGAACGCATCAAGCGGCGACGGCGCACCGAGGGACGGCCGGGCCACGAGATGGGGCGGCCGAGCGGCTGAACTACTTGCAGGGGTCGTGCCCCCAGTTCATCAGCGAATACCGCCAGGTCGTGTTCTCGACGTCGCCGGACGGTCGCTGCGCGAGGTGCCGGTGCACGTAGCCGACCACCTTGCGCATGTGCTGTTCGTCCTTTTCGGAGAGTTCCGCCTTCTTGGTGCGCAGGATCGTGACGATCCGGCGGCCTGACTCGTGGCCGACCGACTCGCCTCCGTCCTTGTGCTGCCCCGCTCGGCGGGACTCGTCGGTCGTCAGCCACTTCTCGAGTTCCGCCGCGGTCATGTTGACCGCTTCGCCGAACTCGGTCCGGATGTCCTTGTCTTCGCTCACAGCTTCTCCAGTGCCTCGGGCTTGTGCACCGCTTCGCCGCCGCTCTTGTCACTGCGCACCAGGTATTGCGGCTCCTCCTTGGACGCGCGCACGGTGCGGCCGCCCGCCTCTGTGTCGGAGGTGATCTCCTTCAGGACTTCACCTTCGGCGTGCCCGCCGTGACTGTTCCAGCGGACCTTGTCGCCTTTGCGGAATCGCTCGGTCATCGCACTCCTTCTCGTCGTGGACGGTCCGACGCGGGCCAGACGTAGGGCAGGTCGTCGGGGACGTCCGGGAAACTCGCGCGGTAGTGCTCGGGTTGTTTGCGGACGAGCGCGGACTGGTGGCTGCGGTGGAAGTCCGTGTCGCCGAGCCAGGGTGGAAGCTCTTTCGCCTCCGCGAGCCGGTCCTGGGCGCGGATCCGGTCCAGTCCGGTGGTGCGGAGCAGATCCAGCCGCAGTGTTTCGCGGCAGGTGTCCTGGCGGCCGGTCTCGCACCAGACCTCGCAGATGTCCAAGCCGTACCGGACGAGCGCTTCCTCGTAGCCCGCCCACATCGCCGCGGCCGGATGGTGCCGCCAGCCGTACCCCGGCACCGTCAGCGCGCGCAGCACCTGGATCGTCTCGACCCGCTGCTTTCCGAGCCTCCGCTGGTCGAGGACGGAAGCGGAGGCCCGGAAGTCGGCGAACGGGAGAAACGTCTGCACACCGGCGGCTTCCCGCGTCGTCGCGGGTTCAAACCGATCAGAAGATCGACCAGCCGGTCAGGGTGGTGAACCGGTCCAGCGCCGCGACACCCGCCACGGAGTTGCCGCGCGGGTCCAGTCCCGGGCTCCACACGCAGATCGCGCACCGGCCGGGGACGATCGCGACGATGCCGCCGCCGACCCCGCTTTTGCCGGGAAGCCCGACACGATAGGCGAATTCGCCCGCGGCGTCGTAGGTGCCGCAAGTCAGCATCACCGCGTTGACCCGCTTGGCCGCGCTCCGCTCGAGCAGCCTGGAACCGTCGTTGCGCACGCCGTGTCGGGCGAGGAATACCGCAGCGCGCGCGACGTCGCCGCAGTTCATCGCGATCGAGCACTGGCGCACGTACTGATCGAGGACGGCGGGCACCGGATGACGCATGTTCTTGTACGACGCCATGAAATACGCGAGCGCGCGGTTGCGGTCGGCGTGGGCGGCCTCCGACGCGGCCACCTCGGCGTCGATCCCGATGTCGGCGCGGCCGCTTTCCTCGCGGAGGAACCGAAGCAGTGTCTCCGCCGCGTCGCCGTGGTGCGCCAGTTCGTCGGTCACCACGAGCGCGCCGGCGTTGATGAAGGGATTGCGGGGGATCCCGTCCTCGTTCTCCAGCTGGACCAGCGAGTTGAACGGGTTGCCGGACGGCTCGCGGCCCACCCGTTCCCACACCCCGTCGCCGTGGGAGAGCGCGAGCGCCAGGGTGAAGACCTTCGACATGCTCTGGATGGAGAACGGCGTCTCCCAGTCGCCGACGCCGTGCACCCCACCGTCCACTTCGGCCACCGCCATGCCGAACCGTCCGGGTTCGACCCTGGCCAGGGCGGGGATGTAGTCCGCGACGAAGCCGCGGCCGATCTCCGGCGCGACGTCGTCGGCGATCCGGTCCAGCAGCGCTGCGAGGTCCACGGCTGTAGCGTAGAAGCGCTCCTTCGCGCGCGAAGGTCGGGGTTCGCCGGCGAACTTGTCAAATCGAAAAGGGAAATTCCGGTAAAACCACCAGAGTGACGGTCCGCACACCTTAAGTCTTCCTTAGCACCGTTGGTGACCTGCCGCACACGCTCTAGCGTCTGGCAACCATGGATTCCTCGCTGCTCACCGAAAAAGGTGAAAGCTACTCAAAAGCACTGGGCAACCGCCAAGTGCAGATGATCGCCATCGGCGGCGCGATCGGCGTCGGGCTGTTCCTCGGTGCCGGTGGCAAGCTCCACCAGGTCGGGCCGTCTCTGGTCCTGTCGTACGCGCTCTGCGGTATCGCCGCGTACTTCGTGATGCGCGCTCTCGGTGAGCTCGTGCTGCACGAGCCGACTTCCGGCAGTTTCGTCACCTACGCCCGCAAGTTCATCGGGCCGTGGGCGGGTTTCGCCTCCGGCTGGATGTACTGGGTGAACTGGGCGATGACGGGGATCGCGGAGATCACCGCGGTGGCCATCTACGTGCACAAGTGGCTGCCCGAAGTGCCGCAGTGGATCACCGCCCTGGTCGCGCTCGGTGTGCTGATCCTGGTGAACCTGCTTTCGGTGAAACTGTTCGGCGAGCTGGAATTCTGGTTCTCGGTGGTCAAGGTGCTGGCCATCGTGGTCTTCCTGGTCACCGCGGCCGGCCTGGTGCTCACCAGCGCCGACATCGGCGGCACCACGGCGGGCGTGCACAACCTGACCGCCCACAATGGATTCTTCCCGGCCGGCATCGGCATCGCGCTGATGACCCTGCAGGCGGTCATCTTCGCGTACTCGGCGATCGAGGTCGTCGGTATCGCCGCCGGCGAGACCAAGGATGCCCGCAAGGTGCTGCCGAAGGCCATCAACGGGGTCGTCTGGCGGATCGGCGTGTTCTACGTGGGATCCGTGCTGCTGCTGGCGATGCTCCTGCCGTGGCCCTTCTACAACGGCGGCGAGAGCCCGTTCGTCACCGTGTTCAGCAGGCTCGGGATCCCGGGCATCGGCGACGTGATGAACGCGGTCGTGCTCACCGCCGCGCTGTCCAGCTGCAACTCCGGGCTCTATTCGACCGGCCGCATCCTGCGCGCACTCGCGGACAAGGGTGAGGCGCCGAAGTTCGTCGGCCGGATGAGTGGCCGCCACGTGCCGTACGGCGGCATCCTGTTCACCTCGGGCGCGTACGTGCTGGGCGTGGTGCTCAACTACCTGGTGCCGAAGGACGCCTTCGACATCGCGATCGCGATCGCCTCGCTCGGCGTGATCACCACCTGGGCGACCCTGATCTTCTGCCAGATGCGGCTGCGTCAGGCGGCGCTGCGCGGCGAGCTGGAAAGGCCGTCCTACCGGATGCCTTGGGCGCCCTACAGCGGCTGGGCGACGCTGGGCTTCCTCGCGCTGGTGGTCGTCCTGATGGGCTTCTCCGACGGTGCCGAGAAGATCGCCTTCTACTCGATCCCGGTCCTGGTCGTGGTGCTGGCGGTCGGCTGGCGGATCGTCGGGAAACGACAGCGGCAAGAGGTGCGCTGACTGATGACCCGCATTTCGTCCTCTGAATGCGTTGCCGCATTCAGAGGACGAAATGCGGTGATCAGCTGGAGGTCGGGAAGTGGAAACCGGCGGCGGAGTGCGGCCACCGCGTCGTGACGACCTTCGCCCGCGTGTAGAACCGGACGCCCGCCGGGCCGTGGATCGGGCTGTCCCCGATGAGGGAGTCCTTCCAGCCGCCGAAGGAGTAGTACGACATCGGCACCGGGATGGGCACGTTCACCCCGATCATCCCGACCTTCACCTCCCGCTGGAACCGCCGCGCCGCCTCGCCACTGCCGGTGAACACCGCGGTCCCGTTGCCGTACGGGTTCGCGTTGATCAGCGCGATCGCTTCGTCCAGCGTGGACACCCGCACGATCCCGAGCACCGGGCCGAAGATCTCGTCGCGGTAGGCGGCCATCTCGGTGGTCACATGGTCCAAAAGGGACGGTCCGACGAAGAACCCGTCCTCGTGCCCGGCGACCCGCAGCTCCCGCCCGTCGACGACCACGGTCGCGCCCTGTTCCGCGCCGAGGGTGACGGAGTCGATCACCCGTCGTCGCGCGGCCTCCGTGACCACCGGGCCCATGTCGTTGCCCGCCTCGTGGCCGGGACCGACCTTGATCTCGGCTGCCTTGCGCTCGAGGATCTCGATCAGCCCGTCACCGGCCGACCCCACGGCGACACCGATGGAGATCGCCATGCAGCGCTGCCCGGCCGAACCGAACGCGGCCGCCGTGAGATGGTTCGCGGCGTATTCCAGGTCGGCGTCGGGCAGGACGACGGCGTGGTTCTTGGCCCCGCCCAGCGCCTGCACGCGTTTGCCGGACGCCGTCGCGCGTTCGTGGACGTACTTGGCGATCGGGGTGGACCCGACGAACGACACGGCGGCGATATCGGGATGCTCCAGGATCGCGTCGACCGCGACCTTGTCCCCGTTGACCACGTTGAACACGCCGTTCGGAAGCCCCGCCTCGGCGTACAGCTCGGCGACCAGCCGGGACGCGGACGGGACCCGCTCGCTGGGCTTGAGGACGAACGTGTTGCCCGCCGCGATGGCGATCGGGTGCATCCACAGCGGCACCATGATCGGGAAGTTGAACGGCGTGATCCCGGCGACCACCCCGAGCGGCTGCCGGAACTCGTGCACGTCCACGTCCCGCGAGACCTGGTCGGAGAATCCGCCCTTCAGCGCGTCGGCGATCCCGCAGGCGTACTCGACGATCTCGCGCCCGCGGACGATCTCGCCGCGCGCGTCGTCGATCACCTTGCCGTGCTCGGCGGAGATGATCCGGGCGAGTTCGTCCTCGTGCTTCACCAGCAGCTCGCGGAAGGCGAACATCACTTTCGTCCGCTGTGACAACGACGAATCACCCCACGACTCGAACGCCTTCCCCGCGGCGGCCACCGCGGTGTCCACATCGGACGGTTCCGCGAGAAGCACCTCCGCCCGTGCGCGTCCCGCTGCCGGGTCGTACACCGGGGAGGTCCGGGTGGAGCCCGCCGTGGTCGCGGCGCCGTTGATCCAGTGGTCGATGGTCTTCACGCGTTGTCCTCCACAGGTGTTCACAGCAGTCCGACGGCCGTGTCGACGGCCTTGGCGACGTCGCCGTCGTGCGGGTAGAGCAGGGACCGGCCGACCACGAGGCCTTGCACGGTCGGCAGCGCGAGCGCGCGTTGCCAGGCGGCGAACGCGGCGTCGGGATCCTTGACCTCGCCGCCCAGCAGGACGGCGGGCAACGTCGAGGCGGCCAGCACGCGCTCCATGTCCTTCACCACCGGGAGTTTCAGCCACGTATAGGCTGACGAGCGGCCGAGTGCGGAGGCGATCGTGATCGAGCGGATCACGGAGTCGGGGGAGAGGTCGGTGCGGAGCCGTCCGTCGACCCAGTCCGCGAGGAACGGCTCGACCATCGCGATCAGTTTCCGGTCGGCCAGGTCGTTGACCGCCTTCGCGGTGTTCTCGAGGACGCTCGGCGTCGCCGGGTCGGTCAGGCAGATCCTGGTGAGCGTCTTGCCGCCGTCGAACCGCATCCGCTCGATCGTTTCGGCGTCGTAGCAGGCGAACCGGTCGTCGATCTCGAAACTCGATCCCGCGAGTCCGGTGCGGTTCATCGAGCCGATGACGGTCTTGCCGTCGAGGGCGCCGAGGAGCAGCAGGTCGTCGAGGATGTCCGGCGTCGCCAGCACGCCGGTGACCCCGGGACGTTCCAGCGCCAGGCCGAGGCGGTCGAGCAGTTCGCCGCGGTCGGCCATCGCGAGCGGGTCGGAGCCGACTCCGTTCGCGCCGCGAGCCGGATGGTCCGCGGCGATGATCATCGTGCGGCCCTTGTCGTTGAAGGGCGACTTCGCCCGGACGCGGGTCGCGGCGGCCACCGCGACGGCCCCCGGATCGCGCACCCGCGCGGTGACGATCCGGCGCACTGTGTCCGACAACTTCGTACCTCCCGGCTCGCGTGGTCCTGCGACCATCGCAAGCGGCGTGAGACTTTGTCAAGACATATGGACATAAGGTCATAGTGGCCGGTCGCGGTAGGCTCCGCGCATGAAACCCTGGGCGCCCGGCGAGATCGTGGTGGATCCGAACGGTCCGGAGCCGCTGTATTCGCAGGTCGCCCGGCAGATCGGCGCCGCCATCGAAGACGGCAGGCTGCCGAACGGCGCCAGGCTCGACAACGAGCTCGATCTGGCCGCGCGTCTGCACCTGTCGCGGCCGACCATCCGCCAGGCGATCCAGTCACTGGTCAACCAGGGGTTGCTCGTCCGCAAACGCGGTGTCGGCACGCAGGTCGTGCGCACCAAGGTCGCGCGGCCGCTCCGGCTGAGCAGCCTCTTCGACGACCTCAGCGAACTCGGCGACAAGCCGGAGTCCGTCGTCCTCGTCAACCGGATCGAACCCGCGGGCGACGACGCGATCGAGCATCTCGAGACACCGGGCCTGACCCACGTCCGGCGGCTGAAGCGGGTGCGTTCGACGGGCGGCGAGCCGCTGGCGATCATGAACAACTACCTGCCCGACGGCCTGATCGCCCCGGCCGACGACGAACTGCGGGACAAGGGCCTTTACCAGCTACTGCGCTCGGCCGGTGTCCGTCTGCACGCCGCCCAGCAGAACGTGGGGGCCCGGCAGGCGACCGAGGAGGACGCCGAACTGCTGGACGAGGAGCCGGGCGCGGCCCTGCTCACCATGCGCCGCACCACTTACGACGACTCGGGCAAGGTCGTGGAGTACGGATGGCACGTCTACCGCGCGTCGCGCTACTCGTTCAACCTCTCACTGACCAACAACGTCTGACGGTTCGCGTTCCAGGTCGGTCTCCAAGGCCGCGTACACCGAAGGACGGAACCGCCGCAGCCAGCCGGCGAGCGCGAGCCCGGCCAGCGCGACCACCAGGAGCAGCCACGGCAGGTGCGGGACGACGCCGTTGCTCGAGCCGGCGAGTGTCGGGAAGTTGAGGATCGCCAGCGTCACGATCAGCCCGAGCCCCACCGCGCCCAGCCCGGGGGCGATCAGCGTCTTCGCGACCCGGTGATCCCGCGTCCGGCGGAAGTAGACCAGAATCGCCACCGCCGCGAACAACTGCAGAGTGAGGATCCCGAGCGTGCCGAAGCCGGTCATGCTCGCGGTGAGATCGGCGACCGGGTCGAGCCCGGCGAGCCGGAACGCCAGCGCCACCAACGAACCGAAGACCAACTGGGCGATCGAGGCGTAGCGCGGCGCGCCGTTGCGCGGGCTGGTCTTGCCCAGCAGCCGTGGCAGCACGCCGACCCGGCCCAGCGCGTACAGATAGCGGGTGGCCGAATTGTGCAGCGCCAGCAGCGCCGCGAACAGGCTGACCACCAGAAGCAGCAACATCACCTTCGTCAACGGGCCGCCGAGATACTCCTGCGCGACCGACAGCACGAGGTCCCCGCTCGACAGGTGTGCGGCGGCCACGTCCTGCGCCTGCTCGGCGCCGATCGCGCTGACCACGGCCCAGGTCGTGAACGCGGCGAACACCCCGATGAACCCGATCGCGATGTAGGTCGCCCGGGGGATCGTCCGCTGGGGATCCTTGGCCTCCTCGCCGAACAGCGCCGTCGCCTCGAACCCGATGAAAGCGTTGGCGGCGAACAACAACGCCAGACCGCCCGCCCCCTGGAACACCACGGACGGGCTGAACGCGGCGAACGAGAAGCCGTGCCGGAACAGCACGCTGAAGTCCATGATCAGCAGGATCGACACTTCGAGGATCAGCGAGACACCCAGCACTTTCGCGCTGACCGCGATTCCCCGGCGGCTGAGCAGGAGGACCAGCACGACCGAAAGCGCGCTCCAGAACAGCCAATCGAGTTTCAGGCCGAAGACGTCGTCGATCGCCGTGGAGGTGAAGAACCCGCTCGTGCCGATCGCGCCCGCGACGAAACAGTTGTAGCCGAGCATCGCGACGAACCCGGCGACGAGACCCGGCGTCCTGCCCAGCCCCTTGACCACGAAGGCGTAGAAGCCGCCCGCGCTGGTGAGCACCCGCGACATCTGCGCGTAACCGACGGCGAACAGCAGCAGAACGACCGTCGCCAGCAGGAACGCCGCGACCATGCCGCCGCCGTTCCCGACCGCGATGCCGATGGCCGCGATCACGATCATCCCGGTCAAGGGCGCGACCGCGGCGAGCACGAGGAAGACGATGCCCGGCACGCCCAGTACGTTCTTGGCGAGCGACGTGTCGTCTCGGCTCATGCGGTGCTCCTCGTCTCGGCTGGACGGCCAGTATGGGAGCGGTGGGGGCGCCGGGCTTTGCCTTTGCGTGCGCGGCGCTTGTTCGTCAGCGCCTGGCCTGCCGGCTGTCGGTGGCGGGGCGTCGTGTCTCTAGAACCCCTTCGGCCCTGGTGGTGGGTCGGGTTGGTCGTGAGTGGCGTTTCGGGTTCTAACCCGAAACGCCACTCACGACCCCCTCGTGAAATCGCCCATCCAGGCATCAATCAGACATTGGGTCAGCGAAAGTGTCGGCTCCTGTCGGCCAGGGCAGCCGAGCGCGTAACCTGCGGCAATCCTCCCGCTTACGATCAAGAACCCCATCCAAGATCAACTTGAGCTACGTGGCATTGGGTTGGAACCGTCCCTATCACTCACGACCGCGGTTCGGGAAAGGAAGGCCATCCGTGCGGCTTGTCCAGGATTTCGATGGTCGCCTGATCGACCAGGAAATACTGGCCGCCGTCCTCGCGCGGATTCGTGTAGGCGGCGGTCGCGACCAGACGGCCGAAGTCGGCCATCACCGCGATGGGATAGCCACCGTCGAAGACTTCGCCGTGCGCGGCCGTCGCGACGGTCCCGGTCTCGTACCAGGTGACGAAATACTGCGCCGGGCCGGTTTCGAAGACGCGCAGTGTCGCCTCCTTCTGCCGGACACCGGCGAAATCACCGGAAACGCCGGTCCAGATCATCGTCGTCCGGTCCGCGTAGTGCTGCTCCAGCACGTTCCCGGAGCCGTAGTGGAAGTTCGCGCGGAGCCCGACGAGGTCGGTGGTGAGCGGATGGGTCCCGGTCACGGGGAAGAAGCGGACGTCGAGTTGCACGGGCTGAAACCTCCGGATCGCTGGTATCCGCAGGTTTAGCAGCCCGAAGCAGCTCGATCGTTGTCCGGCGAAGCGATCCTGTTGTCGGTGAACGCGAGGATCAGTCGAACATGCCGGGCTGGTAGTCGCCCGCAGGCGTCCGGGCGATGACGTTGAGCCGGTTGTACGCGTTGATCGTGGCGACCAGCGCGATCAGGGCACCGATCTGCTCGTCGTCGTAATGCTTGCGCACCTGCGCCCAGGTCTCGTCGCTGACACCGTGGTGCGCGTCGGCGATGCGGGTGCCCTCCTCGGTGAGCGCCAAGGCCGCCCGCTCCGCCTCGGTGAAGACGTTCGCTTCCCGCCAGGCTGCGACCAGGTTGAGCCGCACCGAGGTCTCGCCGGCGTGCGCGGCGTCCTTGCTGTGCATGTCGGTGCAGAAGCCGCAGCCGTTGATCTGGCTGGCGCGCAGCTTCACCAGTTCCTGGGTCGCGTGCGGCAGCGAGGATTCCTCGATCGGACGGTTCGCGGCGCCGAGACGCTTGACGTACTTGAGGATGACTTCGTTCTCGAACAGGTTGACGCGCGGTTCCATGATCTTTCCTCTCCGTCGGTTCCTGCACACATGACGAGCGGGCCGGAGAGGTTGTGACAGCCTTCGGCGTGACGCCGGTCACGCGGGATTCGCCGCCCGGCGATGGGGTACCCGCCGGGCATGGGCAACCGTCTGGCCAGCGCCGTCTCGCTGTTCACCGCGGTCGGGACCGGGCTCTGCTTGATCGTGGGGCTGATCGCCCTGATCCGGCATTGGTCGCCGGGATATCCGGCGATCTGGTGCGCCGCGCTGGCCGTGGCCGTCGGCTTCAATCTGTGGGCGGCGAAGGGGAGTGAAGGAGATCGGCGAGGATCTCGGCGCCGTCGACGACGCGCGGGCCTGGCCGGTTGAAGTAGGCCGGTCCGTCCAAGATGTGCACGGCCGGGATGTCGTCCCAGCCCGGCAAGCCGGTCAGCAGCGGTAATTCCGCCTCGGTCCGCTCCGGCGGGAAGCCGCAGGGCATGAGCAGCAGCACGTCGGGTCGCGCCTCGGCGACAGCGTCCCAGGTGATGGGGCGAGTGTGTTCGCCCGCGGCGGCGAGCAGAGGGACGCCACCGGCGGCCTCGATCTGCTCCGGGACCCAGTGCCCGGCCGGCCAGAGCGGGTCGAGCCATTCGATGGCCGCCACCTTCGGCCGCGGTCGTCCCGCGACGCGGCCCCGGACGGCCTCCCAGCGTTCCCGGAGAAGACGAGCCTCGGAAGCCGCACGTTCGGGAACACCCAGTACCTCACCGAGCGTGGCCAAACAGCTGAAGACGCCGTCGAGCGTTCGCGGTTCGAGGCTGACCACCCGCGTGTCGCCGTCCAGCGTGCGCACGGTCTCCGAGACCTGCCGGTAGGAGACCGCGCAGACGTCGCAGAGGTCCTGTGTGAGCACGACGTCGGGTTCGGCCTCCGCGAGCAGCGCGGCGTCGAGGGAGTACAGGGCCGAACCGCGATGCTCGCCGCCGACGGCCGCCGAAATCTCCCGGCTCGACAGCACGTCGTGGTCGATCGTGCTGCTCGTGACCACCGGGACGTCGTCCAGCGCGCCGGGTGGCCAGTCGCATTCGTGGGTCCGGCCGGCCAGAGACGGCAGGAGCCCGAGGGTCGCGACGAAGTCGGTCGCGGCGGGGAGCAGCGAGACGATCCGCATCCGCCCACGGTAGGCGACCCGTCCATCCTGCACATCCGCGCGGGGCAAATGCGTGAAAGTGCGCTAATAGAGCATTGACGTTGCACAAAACTGCACCTAACGTGACAGCTATTGCGCACAACTGGCACGGATGGGGAGTTCATGAGCGGGACCTTCATGGCGGCGGAGATCGCGAGCCAGCCCGGCTGCTGGCGGGGAGCGGCGGCGCTGGCCTCGGCGAACAGTGACCTGCTGCCGCCACCGGGCGCGCGGGTCGCGATCGTCGGCTGCGGCACGTCGTGGTTCATCGGCCAGGCGTACGCCGTCCTCCGGGAGTCCGCCGGGCTCGGCGAGACCGACGCCTTCGCCGCGTCCGAGTTCCCGTCCGTCCGGACTTACGACCACGTCGTGGCGCTGACCAGGTCGGGTACGACGACCGAGGTCCACGCCTTGCTGGCGAAGCTCCGGGGCAAGACGCCGACCATCGCGATCACCGGCGTGCCGCGCGAGGTCGAGACCGCCGCGGACACGATCGTCGACCTCTCCGTGGTGGACGAGCGCTCGGTCGTGCAGACCCGGTTCGCCACGACGGCGCTGGCGATGCTGCGCGCCCATCTCGGCGAGGACCTGACCGTGGTCGCCGACCAGGCCGAACGCGTACTCGCCGAACCGCTGCCCGACGAACTCGTCGCCGCGGAGCAGTTCAGCTTCCTCGGCACCGGCTGGTCCGTGGGCATCGCGAACGAGGCCGCGCTCAAGTTCCGCGAGGCCTGCCTGCTGTGGACCGAGTCGTACCCGGCCTGGGACTACCGGCACGGGCCGATCAGCATCAGCGAACCCGGCCGGGTGACCTGGATGTTCGGGCAGGCGCCGGAAGGGCTGGCCGGCGACGTCGCCCGCGCGGGCGGCCTGTTCGTCGAGAGCGGCCTGGACCCGCTGGCGGATCTGGTCCGCGCGCAGCGTGTCGCCGGGGCCATCGCCGCCCGCAAGGGACTCGACCCGGACAACCCCCGCAGCCTCACCCGTTCCGTCGTCCTGACCTGAAAGCCCGTTGGCGGAGCTGTGAGGTATTCGGAAAAGTGACCGGACGCGTGAACCCGCCCCGGCCGAAGGCCCCGCTATCGCGGTCGCGGGTTCACCGACAGACAATGAGGTCGCCGTGATAGTCACCGTCACGCCGAACACCGCGCTGGACGTCACGTACACAGTGGACGGTCTGCGGCCCGGTGACGTGCACCGGGTGCGGGAAGTGCGGCACCGGGCGGGTGGCAAGGGCGTCAACGTCGCCCGCGTGCTGCACACGCTCGGTGCCGACGTCCGCGCGATCTTCACGGCCGGCGGCTCGACGGGAGCCGCCGTCGTGGGTGATCTCGCGGCGGCGGGCATCGCGGCGGGCGTCGTTCCGATCGGCGGCGAAACCCGGCGCACCACCACGGTTCTCGCGGCCGACGGATCGGTCACGCTGCTCAACGAGCCAGGGCCACGGCTCACCGGGGACGAATGGCAAGCGCTTGCGGCGGCCGTCCGGGCTCGGAAGCCGGACGTGCTCGTCTGCTCGGGCAGCCTGCCGCCGGGAGCCGGGGGATACGCCGGGCTCTTCGGTGACGCACCGTCCATCTTGGACACTTCCGGCGATGCGCTGCTCGCCGGACTGGCCGGGAAGCCGACCGTGGTCAAACCGAACACGGACGAGCTGCGCGAGGTCACCGGCCTGCGTGACCCGGTGGCCGCCGCGGCCGAACTCCGCAAGGCAGGGGCGGGCGCCGTCGTCGTCTCGCTGGGGCCCGAGGGACTGCTGGCGGTGACCGGATCCGGCACCTGGCACGCGGCGCCGTCCACTGTGCTCCGCGGCAACACCACTGGCGCGGGTGACGCCGTCGTCGCGGCACTGGCGCTGGGGCTCAGCCGCGTCGAACCGTGGCCGGACATCCTGCGCCGTGCCGTCGCGTTGTCCGGGGCGGCCGTGCTCGGCCCGCTCGCCGGCGACGTCGACCTGGCGCACTACCAAGCCGAACAGGGGCTGGTCGCCGTGCGCGCCCGCCCGGACTAGGAGAACTGCCATGCCTCTGGTGGGAACCGGGGAAATCGTCGGAGCCGCCGCGGTGGCCAGGCGCGGCTGCGGCGCGTTCAACGCGATCCAGCTCGAACACCTCACCGCCATCGTCGACGGCGCGGCCGCGGCGGAAGCGCCGGTGATCGTGCAGCTGAGCCAGAACGCCGTGAAGTACCACGGCTCGCTGGCGCCGGTCGGCGCGGCGGCGCTGGCCATGGCCAGGAGTGCGGACACGCCGGTCGCGGTGCATCTCGACCACGCCGAATCGGCCGACCTCGTCCGCGAGGCGGTCGCGCTCGGCTTCGGCTCCGTCATGTTCGACGCGTCCAAACTGGACTACGCCGACAATGTGCGTGCGACCCGCGAAGTCGCCGCGTACTGCCACGACCACGGCGTGTGGGTGGAGGCCGAACTCGGGGAGGTCGGGGGCAAGGACGGCGTCCACGCACCCGGCGCGCGCACGGATCCGGACGAGGCGGCGGAGTTCGTCGCGTCCACCGGGGTCGACGCGCTCGCGGTGGCGGTGGGCAGTTCGCACGCCATGCTCACCCGTGACGCCGCATTGGACTTCGAGCTGATCGCAAGGCTGCGGGAGCGGGTGCCGGTACCGCTGGTACTGCATGGTTCGTCCGGCGTGCCCGACGACGGGCTGGCCGAAGCCGTGCGAGCGGGGATGACGAAAATCAATATCGCCACCCAGCTCAACAAGGTGTTCACCGCGGCCGCGGCGGAGGATTGGCGTGCGCATCCGGAGCGCGTCGACCCCCGGAAATACCTCGGTGCCGGGCGCGCCGCGGTCGCCGTCGAGGTGCGGCGACTGCTGGGAGTGCTCAAGCTTGATCAGGTTGAACCGGTCAAGGTGACGATTGAGCAGACTTTGCGCGATTGACTGTTGACATGTGCGCGAAACCTCACAAAACTGCGCAACAACAAGCAGAACTTGTGTGATCTTCGATCCAGGTGGTGGCGGATGCGGGTAGGCAGGCTCACGGCATTGACGGCAGGGGCGGCGCTCCTGCTCGCGGGATGCGGCGGCGGGGACGTGGCCGGTGGCACCGGCGAGAACGCGCTCCCGGGCGTCGACCAGTTCCTCAACGCGCCCTGTCCGGAGGCGGGGGTGAAACCCGTGACGGACAAGGAGTTCACGTACTGGTCGATGTGGACGGCCGACGAGCCGCAGGGCAAGGTCCTCCAGAAGGCCTTCAAATGCTTCCAGGAGAAGACCGGCGTCAAGGTCGACGTGCAGTGGCTGGGCCGCAAGGCCTACACCCAGAACCTGGTGCCCGCGCTGAACACCGACGCCGTGCCGGACCTGTTCGACCAGGACGTCAGCAAGGTCGGCGCGGCGGTGATGACGCCGGGCGGCACGCAGAGCGTCGACGACGTGTTCGCGATGAAGGTCGGCGAGGGCGACAAGACCGTCAAGGACGTACTTTCGCCAAGCTCGTACGACTTCCCGCAGAACAAGGACCGCGAGGGCCACAACTTCATGGTCCCGTACACGATCCAGTCGAGCGCGTGGTGGTTCAACAAGGACACCGCCGGCGACATCCAGCAGCCGAAGACGATGGACGAGCTGATCGGCCTGTTCGACAAGGCCAAGGCCGACGGCAAGGCCGCCATCAGCCTCGACGGCGACATCCCGTTCTACAACATGTACTTCTACACCCAGCTCGCCGAGCGGTACGTCGGCGCGGGCGGGCTCTACAAGGCCGCCACCGACAAGACCGGCCAGGCGTGGAAGACCGAGCCCGGTTTCCTCAAGGCGGCCACCGAAACCGCGAAGCTGCCCAAGTACTTCATCGACGGCTGGGACGCGGCGAAGTTCCCGCAGGTGCAGCAGCGCTGGGCCGACGGCGATTCCCGGTTCCTCTACGTCGGCAGCTGGGCGCCGAGCGAGACCCGTGAATACCTGGACAAGCAGGGAGCCGGGACGAAGATCAACTACGGCTCCTTCCAGTTCCCGATGCCCGAAGGCGCCACGCACGACACCGTCGAGCAGATGTCGATCGGCTTCTCGGTGACCAAGAAGGCCAAGCACGCCGAGGCGGCCAAGGCGTTCATCGCCTACTTCCTCAACAAGGACCTGCTCGCCGGCATCCCGATCGTGGCCGACAACCTCGTGCCGCGCGCCGACCTCGCCGTGCCGGACGACCTCAAGCAGGTCAAGGCCGCGCTGGACGACCCGAAGAAGGAGCACGTCCTGCAGTACGACGGGATCGACGGCATCGCCGGCGGCAAATGGCAGACCGACGTCTTCGACCCCGCCGACATCGCGCTGCTGAAGGGCCAGATCACCCCGCAGCAGTTCGTGGACCAGCTCGCCACCAAGGGCGCCGAATTCTGGAAGAACCAGGGCTGATGGCGACAGTCACGACTCCGGCGACACCGCCGGCGCGGGCCGTGAAGGCCGGGGCGCACCTGAGTCGCAAGAAACGGCTGTTCTGGCCGTTCGCCGCGCCGGCGCTGGTGTTGTACCTGGCCTTCCTGGTCCTGCCGACGATCGCGACCGTCGTGCTGAGCTTCACCAGCTGGGCCGGCGCGGGGGACACGCCGGAACCCAACGGCGTCACCAACTACACGCAGATGTGGGCGAGCGACTCGTTCCAGTACGCCTTCCGCAACACGCTGATCTACGTGTTCCTCGGCGGGATCGGCACGTTCGCGCTGGCGTTCCTGTTCACCATGGTGTTGCGGGACATGAAGGGCGGCAAGATCGTCCGCGCGATCCTGTTCTTCCCGAACATCGTGGCGCCGGTCGCGCTCGGCATGTTCCTCGGCTTCGTCTTCAAGTACCAGCCGGGGAAGCAGGGCCTGGCGAACTACGTGCTGGAAAGCCTCGGCGCGGACGCGGCGAAGTTCCTCGCACCGTCCAATGTGACCGGTGTGGTGACGGCTTCGCTGATCTGGGCCAGCTCGGGTTTCTACATCACCATCCTGATGGCCGCGGTCGACCGCATCCCGCCGTATCTCTACGAGGACGCAGAGCTGGGCGGCGCTTCGCCGTGGCAGAAGTTCAAGAACATCACGCTGCCGATGACCTGGGACGTCGTCGGTGTCGCCGGGGTGCTGTGGACGATCAACGCGCTCAAGATCTTCGAGCTGGTGTTCGTACTCGCCGGTCCGGGCACCTACGCCCCGCCCAACGAGGCGTGGACGCTGGGGATCTACGTGTTCGACCGGACCTTCGGCTCGAACGGCACACCGGACTTCGGTGCCGCGTGTGCCTGCGCGGTGGCGATGATCGCACTGGTGTCCGTGCTCGTCGTCCTGCTCCGCCGGTTGATGCGCCGTGACGCGATCCAGTTCTGAGGGAGATCACATGTCCGTCACCGACGTCGAGGCGCCTGCGCGCCCGTCGCCGAAACCGGTGCGCAAGCCGCCACGCAAACCGCGTCCGGCGCCCGGCTCCAAGCGGTTCAGCCCGTTGCGGGTACTGGGTTCCACGATCGTGTGGCTGTTCACCGCGGGCAACATCCTGGTGCTGTACTGGCTGCTCACGGCGTCGTTCAAGACACCGGTGGAGATCTTCACCAAGCCGTTCGCCCTGCCGTACCAGTGGTTCCATGTCGGCAAGCCGTTCCGGAACTTCATCTACGCCTGGAACAACGCCGGCTTCGGGCAAGCCGTGCTGACCACCGTGCTCCTGGTCGGGCTGGCGACGGTCGTGACCGTCGCCGTCTCGGCGCCCTGCGCGTACGCCCTGACCAGGCTCGGTGTCCGCGGTGCCGGCCCGATGACGAACGTCGTCGCGATCGGGATGGGCGTGCCGTTCCAGACGGTCATCATCCCGCTGTTCGTGGTGCTCAGCAAAGTGCACCTGGACAACGAGTACGGCCTGTTCGTGCTGTACGTGGCGCTGTCGATCCCGTTCACGGTGTTCCTCATGACGGGGTTCTTCCGGTCGCTGCCGGACGAGCTGGAGGAGGCGGCCGCGCTCGACGGTGCGTCGCCGACGCGCACGTTCTTCTCGGTCATGCTGCCGCTGACCCGCGGCGGCATGATCACCGCGCTGACGCTGAACGCCATCGGCCTGTGGAACGAGACGCTGCTGGCGATCGTGTTCCTCAAGGACCAAGCGCATTTCACGCTCTCCCGCGCGCTCTTCACCTTCTACGGGGCCGCGAGCTACCAGTCGGAGTACGGCGGCCTGATCGCCGGGGTGGCGATCGTCGTGCTCCCGATGCTCGTGCTCTACCTCGTGCTCGCCCGCCGGATCATCACCGGCCTGACCCTCGGCGCCGGAAAGTAGGACCTGATGGCCACCGTGACCTTCTCCGACACCACCCGGTTCTACGCCGGAGTCGAACGCCCCGCGGTCGACGGACTCGACCTCGAGGTCGCCGACGGCGAGTTCCTGGTGCTGGTCGGCCCGTCCGGCTGCGGGAAGTCGACCACCTTGCGGATGCTCGCCGGGCTGGAGGGCGTCGACGACGGCTCCATCCACATCGGCGACCGCGACGTCACCGAACTGCCGCCGAAGGAGCGGGACATCGCGATGGTGTTCCAGAACTACGCGCTCTACCCGCATATGACGGTGGGGGAGAACATCGGCTTCCATTTGAAGCTGGCGAAGATGGCCAAGGCCGAACGCGAACGCAAGGTACGCGAGGCCGCGGCCGTGCTCGACCTGACCGAGTACCTGGACCGCAAACCCGCGAAGCTGTCCGGCGGGCAGCGGCAGCGCGTCGCGATGGGCCGGGCGATCGTGCGCGAGCCCAGTGTGTTCTTGATGGACGAGCCACTGTCCAATCTGGACGCCAAGCTCCGGGTGCAGACCCGGACCCAGATCGCCTCCCTGCAGCGGCGGCTGGGCATCACGACGCTGTACGTCACGCACGACCAGGTCGAGGCGATGACCATGGGGGATCGGGTCGCCGTGCTGAAGGACGGGATCCTGCAGCAGTGCGACACCCCCGTCGGGCTGTTCGCCAAGCCGGTCAACGTGTTCGTCGCCGGGTTCATCGGCTCGCCCGCGATGAACCTGCTGGAGACCACTGTGGACAGCGACGGCGCCGTCGCCGGAGGTACGCGGCTGCCGCTGACCCCGGCCCAGCGTTCGGCGCTGACCGGCCCCGGCATCGTCGTCGGTGTCCGGCCCGAGGGCTGGACGATCGGGGATGGCGGTTTCGAGGCCGTCGTCGAGGTCGTCGAGGAACTGGGCAGCGACCAGTACCTGTACTGCCGGGACGGCGACCGCGTGCTGACAGTCCGCACGCCGGGCATGGCCCCGTGGCAGCGCGGCGAACCGATCTTCCTGACGCCGCAACCGGGTGCGGTGCACCTGTTCGACGCCGCCACCGGCGATCGGCTCCCGGACGCATGACCCGCCTGTACCGCGCCGGGCTGGTGCTCCCGGCCGCCGAGCTGGGGCCGGAGAACCCGTTGCCGCCGCTCCGGAAGCCCGAAGCGGTGGCGAAGGTGTCCAATGTGGACGAGCTGCCGCCGGATCTGGCGGAGAACATCGGCTACGGCCGCCTGGACACGCCGTTGCCGTGCCTGCTGCAGGACGCCTACACCCGCGAGCGCACGGAACGCGAGCTCCCGGCGTTGGTGCTGGAGAACGACAAGCTGCGCGCCACGGTGCTGCCTTCGTTGGGCGGGCGGCTGTACTCGCTGGTCCACAAGCCGTCCGGCCGCGAACTGCTCTACCGCAATCCGGTGTTCCAGCCCGCGAACCTCGCTTTACGGGACGCGTGGTTCGCGGGTGGTGTCGAGTGGAACCTCGGGAGCACCGGGCATACGACGCTGACCTGCGAACCGATGTTCGCCGCGGAGATCGAGGGCCCGGACGGCACGCCGGTGCTGCGGCTGTGGGAGTGGGAACGCACCCGCGACCTGCCGTACCAGATCGACTTCTGGCTGCCCGACGGCTCGGATCACCTGCTCGTGGCCGTGCGGGTGCGGAACCCGCATCCCTACGACGTCCCGGTGTACTGGTGGTCGAACATCGCGGTGCCACAGAACGAAGGCACCCGAGTGCTGGCGCCCGCGACCCAGGCTTGGCACTACGGCTATTCGGGGCGGCTCGACCTGGTCGACGTGCCCGGCGAGCTCACGTATCCGGCTCGTGCCGAGGCCGCGGCGGACTACTTCTTCGAGGTGGCCGGAAGGCCGTGGGTCGCTGCTGTCGAGGCTGACGGTACGGGGCTGGCGCAGTCCTCCACTGGTCGGTTGCGCGGTCGAAAGCTGTTCCTGTGGGGCGAGTCCACCGGTGGACGCCGCTGGCAGGAGTGGCTGGCTCCCGGCGCCGGCGGCTACCTGGAGATCCAGGCCGGGCTGGCTCGCACCCAGTTGGAGCACTTGCGCTTGCCGCCGGGGGAGAGCTGGGACTGGCTGGAGGCCTACGGGCCGATAGTCGCCGATCCGGCCGCGGTGCACGGGGAAGACTGGGCGACGGCGCGCGAGGCCGTGGCCGCCGGTCTGCCGTCGGCGGAAGCCCTGGACGAGTACCACGGCGACTGGCGGAAGATCGCCGACGTCACCCCGGAATCCTTCCTGGCCACCGGTTCCGGCTGGGGCGCGCTGGAGAACCGGCGCGCGCCGATGTGCCTGCCCGGCACGCCGTTCCCGGACGAGTCGCTCGGGCCGGAGCAGGAGCCGTGGCTCGCGTTGCTCGACGGGACGCCGCCGGACGGTGATCCGCTCGCGGTGCCGCCGCCGACGCTGGTGAACCGGTACTGGGCGGATCTCATGGAGTACGCGCCGAAGAACTGGCTGACCTGGTACCACCGCGGTGTCGCGCACTGGGCGGCCGGACGGCATTCGGACGCGGTCGGCGCCTGGCGCGAGTCCGTCTCGGCGGCCGAGAACCCTTGGGCGCTGCGGAATCTCGCGGTCGTCACGGCCGGGCACGAAGCCGCCTGGCTGTACCGGCGCGCGGTCGCCCTCGCGCCGTCACTGCGTCCTCTGGTCGTCGAGGCCATCGCGGCGCAACTCGCCGCGGGGCTCCCGGACGAAGCGAGCGAGCTGCTGGACGGGCTGCCCGTGGAGGGGCGGATCGCCCTGCTGACCGCCCGTACCCGGCTCGCCCTCGGCGACGTCGCCGGCGCCAAGGCCGTGTACGACACCGGTTTCGAGGTCGCGAACATCAGGGAAGGGGAAACGTCCTTGTCCGACACCTGGGCAGCGGTTTCCGAGGAACCGCTGCCGGAAGAGCACGACTTCCGGATGAAGTGACCGGCTGGGCCGCTCGACCGGTATGCCGCTCGCGGCGGACAACCGCGATGCAGCATACTGCTCGAAACAGTGGCCAACAGCGCAACGTCATGCGCGATAGGCCGCAGCGAGCTAGGAGTGGCGCCGATGGCCCGGCACGAACGGCTGAGCACCCTGCTGGACCTGCTGGGGCAGCGGGAAAAGATCGACGTCGAGGACGTGGCCGAGGAGCTGAACGTCTCCGCGGCCACGATCCGGCGCGACCTCGATCACCTGGCGGAGCAGCAGTTGCTCACCCGCACCCGAGGTGGTGCGGTAGCCAACGATCTCGCCTACGACCTGCCGCTGCGGTACAAGACCGCGCGGCACGTGCCCGAGAAGCAGCGGATCAGCGTCGCCGCGGCGGCGCTCGTCGCGCAGGGCATGGTGGTCGGCCTCAACGGCGGAACGACGACGGCCGGCGTCGCGCGGTCGCTGGCCACGCGGTCCGATCTGGCCGGTCTCCGTGATTCGCCCGGGCTGACGGTGGTCACCAACGCACTGAACATCGCGCACGAACTCGCGGTCCGGCCGCATGTGAAGATCGTGGTCACCGGCGGGGTCGCGCGTCCGCAATCGTTCGAGCTCAGTGGTCCGCTGGCGACTCGCGTGCTCAGCGAACTCACGATCGACCTGCTGTTCCTCGGCGTCGACGCGTTCGATGCCGACGCCGGCGCCTTCGCGCATCACGAGGGCGAGGCGAGTATCAACCGGCTGATGGTCGAGCGGGCGGAACGCGTCGTCGCGGTCGCCGACGGATCGAAGCTGGGCCGCCGCGCGTTCGCGCGGATCTGCGCGACTCCCCAGGTGCACGCGCTGGTGACCGACTCCAACGCCGATCCGAAGGTGCTGCGGGCGTTCGAGGCCGCCGGCGTCGAGGTCCAAGCCGTCTGACCAAGTCCGTGAAGGCCCCCTTCCCTACCTTGAGGGTAGGGAAGGGGGCCTTCACGTCTTTTGCGCACTCCTTGTGACATAAGGATCTTCGGCGACCCGACGAAAGTCGGCAGCACCGCTTCGGCGGATGACTTTGCGCGAACCGTGCGCTATACAGAGACCATCTTGCGTATTCATGCGCGAAAGGTGTCTCGAATGAGCAGAGTTGCGCAATCCCTGAGTTGTTTGGCCGCAGTGGCCTTACTCGGGCTTTCCCCGGTCGCCGCGCACGCCGATCCGGCCGCGGCGGCATCCGGCAAGCTGGGCGATCTGACCGGGATCTCCGGCGACGGCGCCACGGTCACCCTGAATTCGGGAAGCGCCGCGGTGCGCGTCAGCTTCCCGGCCGAAGGCGCTGTCCGGGTCTGGCTGGCGCCGGACGGCACGTTCACCGATCCGGCCGGGAGCAAGATCGTGCTGCCGCGCACGGGTGACCCGGTCACGCCGAAGAGGGCCGACAAGGGGGACTACTGGGCGGTTTCCACGGCCAAGGCCACGCTGCGGGCGTACAAGCACCCGTTGCGGCTCGCGTTGTACGACGGCGCGGACCGCAAGCGGCTTTGGGAGGAGTCGGCACCGCTGTCCTGGACCGGCAAACAGACCACGCAGACCCTGGCGCGAACCGCGACCGAGCAGTTCGTCGGCGGCGGCGAGCAGAACGGCCGCTTCAGCCACCGCGACCAGACGATCCGGATCTTCGCCGACTACAACTGGAACGACGGCGGGGCCCCGAATTCGCAGCCGTTCTACGCCTCCACGGCGGGATACGGCGTGCTGCGCAACACCTTCGCGCAAGGCACCTACGCCTTCACCGAGCCGGTGCGCACCACGCACGACGAGCGCCGCTTCGACGCGACGTACGTCGTCGGCGACGGGCTCAAGGACGT
This sequence comes from Amycolatopsis sp. NPDC043887, assembly GCF_056435665.1. Taxonomy (NCBI): domain Bacteria; kingdom Bacillati; phylum Actinomycetota; class Actinomycetes; order Pseudonocardiales; family Pseudonocardiaceae; genus Amycolatopsis; species Amycolatopsis sp. NPDC043887. Next base: position 42,437 of record NZ_JBWKEB010000006.1, on the reverse strand, counting down.
CATCTCCGGCTACACCGATCTGGTCGGGAAGCCTTTCCTGCCACCGCTCTACGGTCTCGAACACGGTGACGCCGACTGCTACCTGCACAACGCCAACCGCGGTGAGCGGCACACCCTGGACGCGGTGAAGGTCGCGGAGGGGTACACCGAGCACGGGATGCCGAACGGCTGGATGCTGGTCAACGACGGCTACGGCTGCGGATACGAAAACCTCCAGCAGACCGGCGAAGGCCTCCGCAAGAACAACATGCAACTCGGACTGTGGACCGAGGACGGCGTGCCGAACCAGGTCGAGGAGGTCAAGGCCGGGGTCCGGGTCCGCAAACTGGACGTCGCGTGGGTCGGCCCGGGATACCAGTTCGCGCTGGACGCGTGCGACACCGCGCACAAGGGCATCGAGGACAACAGCGACGCGCGCGGTTTCGTCTGGACACCGGTCAGCTGGGCGGGCGCCCAGCGCTGCGGCGTGCTGTGGAGCGGCGACCAGGCCGGTTCCTACGACTACATCAAGTGGCAGATCCCGACTTACGCCGGCGCCACGACGTCGGGGATCGCGTACAACACCGGCGACATCGACGGCATCTTCGGCGGCAGCCCGCAGACCTACGTCCGCGACCTGCAGTGGAAGGCGTTCCTGCCGGTCTCGATGACGATGGACGGCTGGGCCGCGTCGGACAAGCAGCCGTGGCGCTACGGCGAGCCGTACACCTCGATCAACCGCAAGTACCTGCTGCTCAAGGAGCGGCTGCTGCCCTACACCTACAGCCATTCGGTGGAGGCGCACAAGACCGGCGTCGGCCAGGTCCGCCCGCTGGCGCTCGAGTACCCGGACGACCCGAACGTCTGGGGCGACAAGGCGAAGTACGAGTTCCTGTCCGGCAAGGATTTCCTGGTCGCGCCGGTGTACGAGAACTCGACCGTGCGCAACGGCATCTACCTGCCGAAGGGCACCTGGGTCGACTACTGGAGCGGCAAGACCTACACCGGTCCGACCACTGTGGACGGTTACGACGCGCCGCTCGACACGCTGCCGCTGTTCGTCCGCGCCGGGGCCGTGGTGCCGATGTGGGCCGAGGGCACGAAGTCGTGGCAGACCAGGGACAAGGGCGTGCTCGACCTCGACGTCTACCCGCAGGGCAAGGGTTCGTTCACGCTCACCGAGGACGACGGCGTGACCAGGGCGTACAAGAACGGCGACCAGGCGAAGCAGACGTTCACCGTCGACGCGCCGACGTCCGGCCTGGGCACGGTCACGGTCGGGATCGGCGCCAGTTCCGGTTCCTACGCCGGGAAGCCCGCGTCGCGGAACTACCAGCTGACAGTCCACACGGGAAGCAAGCCCGCGACGGTTCTGGCCGGGACCTCGATCCTGCGGCAGTACGGCAGCAGGGCCGAACTGGACGCGGCGGCGTCGGGCTGGTGGTTCGACCCGGCCGCCGGCGGGGTCGTGCGGGTCAAGACCGGCAAGATCGGCGCCGGTGACCGCCAGGACGTCCGCCTGTTCGGCACGAGCGCGGTCGGCGGGATCTTCCCGGAGGATCGCAACGGCTCGGTCACCCTGTCCGTCCCGGCGGTCGCCGGTCCTGGGCAGACCGCGACCGGCACGTTGAGCTTCACCAACGGCACTCCTCTACCGGTCCGGAACGTCAAGTTCTCCCTGCCGGCCAACGGCTTCCGCGCCGAGGTGCCTGCCGGGCCGCGACTGGTGATGCCCGGCGAGACCGTACGGGTGCCGGTGAAGGTGACGCCGGACGCGGGGATCAAACCGGACGACTACCAGCTCACCGCGTCGGCGTCGTACCAGGCGCGGCTCGGGGAGAACCGGGTCACCGACTCGGTGACGGTCACCGTCCCGCACGCTTCGCTGGCCGCGGCCTACGGCAACGTCGGCGTTACCGACGCGGCCCACGTCGCGGTGGGGGACATCGACGGCGGCGGCAGCAGTTTCCGGGCGGAAGGCCTCGCCGAAGCCGGTCTCAAGTCCGGCGCGGGCTTCTCCGCGCTCGGTGCTCAGCTGACCTGGCCGCAAACCGGTACCGGGCAGAAGGACAACGTCCTCGCGTCCGGACAGACCATCGCGGTGCGCGGTACCGGGGCGAAGCTCGTGCTGGCCGGAACCGGTACTGGCACGGCGAAGGGCACCGTTGTCGTCCGCTACGCCGATGGCAGCACGAGCCAGGCCGAACTCGGCTTCCCCAACTGGTGTTGCGCGGATCCCGCCCAGTACGGCGCGACCACGGTGGCGACCGTGATGGGCAAGAACACCCGTACGGGGGCGGCGTATCCGACCACGCCGTACCGGGTGTTCGCGAACTCGATCCCGTTGACCGCGGGGAAGGAGGTCGTCGCGGTGACGCTTCCGTCGAACAGCGCGATGCACGTCTTCGCCGCGGGCATCGGCTGAGTTCTCGTGAGTGGTAAGGACGGTTAGAACCGTCCTTACCACTCACGAGTCAGGCCGCCACCGGCGTCCACAGCGCGTCGATGGCGCGCTCGGCCTCGGCCTGGCTGGCTTCGGCCAGCGGGATGAGGTCCGCCATCGCCGGGTTGGTCTTCGCCAGGGTCAGCTCGGCGGTGACGAACCGCGGTTCGAGGCCGGTCAGCGAGACGCCGTGCGGGATCCACGACTGGGCGTGGTCCCAGCCTTCGCGCGGGGTGCCTTCGCCGTAACCGCCACCGCGTGAGACCACGACGATGAAGTCGCGGTCGCCGAGCAGGCCTTCCCTGGTCTCGGCGTCGAGCGTCAGCCCGGGCACGATCAGGTGGTCGACCCAGGCCTTGACCGTGCTCGGCGGGCCGAAGTTGTACAGCGGCAGGCCCAGCAGGATCGTGTCGGCCGCCTTGACCTCGTCGACCAGTTCCGTGATGAGCCGCCAGGCCGCGGCCTGTTCCGGGGTGTGCTGCTCCGGCGGAGTCGTCCTGGCCACATTGCTCACCGCGTCGAAATGCGGCAGCGGGTCGGCACCCAGGTCGCGGTAGGTGACGGTGCCCTCCGGATGCGCGGCGCGCCAGGCGGCGGACGCCCGCGCGGTGAGGCGGCGGCTGGTCGAGTGCTCGCCCGTGATGCTCGAGTCGATGTGCAGCAGGTTCGTCATGCCTACTATCTTGCATAGATAGTTTGTGTAACGCAAACCATTGATGACGTGTCGGTCATCATGGAGGGAACGTACACTTGACGAGTGCCCGAACTCCCGGTCGTGAACCAGCCCCCGCACCGCTGCGGCGCGCTGCTCGACCACGTCACCCGCCGGATCCGGCTGCGCAGCGAGTCCGTCCTGGCCCCGCTCGGCCTGCGGCCCCGGCATCTCGTCGCGCTGACCGTGCTGCGTGACCTCGGCGGCTGTTCGCAACAGGACCTCGCGAAGACGCTGGAGATGGACGGTACGAACGTCGTCGGGCTGTTGAACGACCTCGAGTCCGCGAACCTGATCGAACGCAGGCGGTCACCTGAGGACCGGCGCCGTCACATCGTCGAACTCACCGACGTCGGCGTGAAGCAACTCGTCAAAGCCGAGTTCGCCCTCGCCGCGGTCGAGGACGAGGTGCTCGGCGCGCTCGACAAGGATCAGCGCGAGACGCTGTACACCCTGCTGTACCAGGCTGCGGGGCACGCCGAGCCCGCAGCCTGTGTCGAGGCCGCGCACAGCGAAACCTGCTAGGCCCCGAGACCGAACAGGTCGTGAAGCTGTTTGGTGGCTTCGGCGCCATACATGACGCTTCCGACCGGGACCTCGCTTCCCACCGCGTCGATCACCCGTGCCGTCCACACGGGACCGAACGCGCCGCACAGTTCGATCAGCTGCGCCCCTTCGCCGACCAGCCGCCGGGCCGCGGCGACGACCTGGTCCACGCGGCCGACGCCGATCAGCACCGTCAGGCATTCCCCACTGTCTACACGGGACACATCCCTTGCCGGGTCGCAGCCATCGGCCAAGTACACGAAACCCCACTGTCGCATGACGATTCTCCTTCGTTCTCGAATACCGTGAGGTAATCGCGAAACGCGGGGGCCGTCCACGAGGCGAATCCGTACGGCCGTTCGGGATCACCGAAGAGGGGAGGCCGGGCGGGTGGCGCGGAGATCCGATGTGGTCGCTGTCATACCAGCGCCGCGATCCGCTCCGAAGACTCGTGCGCCGCATCCCACACGAGCGCGTGCCGAACGACCGGCGGCTCCCGCAGCGGCGACCAACGCAGACCTTCGGCCTGCTCGTCCCTGGGACGCAACGCGACGACGTCGCCGCCGTGCCGCAACTCGGCGACGAACAGCGACCGCCGAGGCGGCCCGGGGCGGACGTGAGCCGGCCGCCAGCCCGCCGCCGCGCAGTCCGCGAGCAGCGCGTCGTGATACCCAGGGGCCAGCTTCCGTTCGTACAGAAGGAGGTCCAGCCCGGCGAGGTCCTCCCAGCCCACGGTGTCCAGCCGAGCCAACGGGTGGGTGTCCACGACGAGCACGCCCAGCGGCCGCTCGCTCACGACGACCACCCGCAGGCCGTCCACGTCCTCCGGAAGGGCGAGCAGACCGGCGTCGAGCGCGCCGCGGCGGAGGAGTTCGAGCTGCCGTGCCGCGGAGAGGTCGTCGATCTCCACCGCTTCCGCGTACAGGGTCGCTAGGACGGTCGGCGGCGCGCCCGGCGTCACGCCGACGCGGAGCGGCCGGCCCACGGTGTCGCGTACGGCCCGTGCGCCGAGGTCGGCCTCCTCCAGCATCCGGCGGGCGTGGGGGAGCAGCGCCAGCGCGGCGGCGGTGGGCGTCATCCCCGCCTGGGTGCGGACGAACAACGTCGCGTCCAGTTCCCGTTCCAGCGCGATGATCTGCTGGCTGAGCGACGACGATCGGATGCCGAGGCGCTCCGCGGCGCGAGTGAGATGCCCTTCCTCCGCCACGGCACACAGATATCGAAGACGACGTAATTCCACAGCCGCACAGTAGCCCCGGACCAGGCAGAATCGACGGGGTGAGTGAATGGCGCAACACCACGCACGACTGGGCCGGTTCGGTGGACCTCGACCATCTGGCGCGCATCCGCCGGAACCCTGGGGAGTTCGCCCCCGGCGGGGTCGCGCACCTCGTCCTCGAAGTGCTCGCCTACGCGGCGGAGGAAGCCGAAAGCACCGGCGGCGGGCATGCCGTCGTCACGGCCCATCCCGACGGCTCGATCTCCGTGGCGGACGACGGCCGGGGCACCGACACCCGCGCCGACGGGCACGGCGGCTTCGTGAAGAAGCCGGTCATGTCGACCAAGGATCTGCGTTTCTTCGATTCCCCTGAGGCGCAACGGCTCCCGGACGGTCATCCGCGCCGCGGTGTGTCGGTCGTGGCCGCGCTGAGCGACTGGCTCGTGCACACCAACCGGCGTCGCAACGGTTCCTGGACCCAGCGTTACGAACGCGGTGTCCCGGCCACCGACCTGTCGCCGATCGACGACGACGGCACGACCGGCACGACGGTGCGTTTCCTGCCAGGGGAGGAGATCGGCGCGATACGGCTGCCGGAGATCGACGGGTGGCCGCACCTGAGCGTGGAGGTCGTCCGATGAGAAAGCGCCTGACGGCGGCGGCCTCGGTCCTGTTCCTGCTCGCCGGATGTTCCGCCGAGCAAGAACAGCCGCCCGCCAAACCCGTCTACGACCTCCCCGCACGGGAGGTCCGCCCGGACGAGACCGCGCTGCACCTGCCGCCCGCGCTCAACGGGGAGACCGAGTTCTCCCTCATCGGGCTGGCCGCGGGGCTCCCCAGCCTCACCGGCAGCCACGCCGAGTTCGAGGCCAAGGGACAGTTCGTGCGGCTCCGGCTGGTGGTCACGGGCAAGGGTCTGTCCGGAATCCTCTTCGACACAAGGCGCCAGCAGCTGGTCACCGATGCCGGCGAGGTGATCGCGGTCGACAATCAGGCGATGACGATCAAGCGGCAACCGGACAAGTTCGAACTGGGGCGCGGTGTGCGGGTCGAGTTCGATCTCTACTTCGACCTGCCCAAGGAGGCGAAACCCTTGGTGTTGCGGGCTTTCGGCGGTCCGACGCTGACCGACATGAAGAACCTCACCGGCACCGACATCAAGCTGACATGAGAAGGGCCCCGCCGCGAAACGCGACGGGGCCCTTCTCGAAGGCGTCAGACGCCCAGGTCACCACCGAGGTAGGCGGCCCGCACCTGCGGGTCGTCCAGCAGCTCGGCACCGCGGGCGCTCTTGACCACTTCACCGGTCTCCAGCACGTACGCGCGGTCGGAGAGCTTCAGCGCCTGCTGCGCGTTCTGCTCCACCAGCAGGACCGTGGTCCCGCGCTTGTTGATCTCGCGGATGATGTCGAAGATCTGCGCGATCAGCATCGGCGCCAGGCCCATGGACGGCTCGTCGAGCAGCAGCACCTTGGGCTTGGTCATCAGCGCGCGGCCGATGGCGATCATCTGCTGCTCGCCACCGGACATCGTGCCGCCGAACTGGGTCTTGCGTTCGTTCAGCCGCGGGAACAGCTCGTAGACCTCGTCGAGGTCGGCCTTCAGGTCGTCCTTGCGGGTGTAGGCACCCATCAGGAGGTTCTCCTGCACCGTCATCCCGGGGAACACGCCCCGGCCTTCCGGTGACTGGCCGATCCCGAGCTCGACCCGCTTGTGGCCGGGCGTCTTCGAGATGTCCTTGCCGTCGAAGAGGATCCGGCCGCTGGTCAGCGGACGCAGGCCCGAGATCGTCTTCAGTGTCGTGGTCTTGCCGGCGCCGTTGGCCCCGATGAGCGAAACGATCTCGCCCTCGCCGACCTCGATGCTCATTCCCTTGAGCGCGGCGATCTTCCCGTAGTGGACGTTGATGTCCTGAACCTCAAGAAGCATCTTCCGCCACCCCCAGGTAAGCCTCGATCACCTTCTGGTTGTTCTGCACCTCGTGGGGGAGCCCTTCTGCGATCTTCTGGCCGAAGTCGAGCACGGCCAGCCGGTCGGCGATCTGCATGACCAACCCCATGTCGTGCTCGATGAGCAGCACGGTCCGGCCGTCGTCACGGATCTTGCGGATCAGTTGCTGCAGCGAGTTCTTCTCCGCCGGGTTCATCCCGGCGGCGGGCTCGTCGAGCAGCAGCAGCTTCGGGTCGGTCGCGAGCGCACGCGCGATCTCCAGACGGCGCTGGTCGCCGTAGGAGAGGTTCTTCGCGGTGTTGTGCTCGACCCGGCCGATGCCGACGAAGTCCAGCAGGTCCCTCGCCAGCTCGCGGCCCCGCTTCTCTTCCTTGCGGTGCACGGGCAGGCCCAGCGTCGCCGAAATCGCGCCGGTCTTGTGGTGCGAGTCCGCACCGACCATCACGTTCTCCAACGCCGACATGTTGTGGAACAGCCGGATGTTCTGGAACGTGCGGGCGATCCCGGCCTGGTTGATCTTGAACCGCTTCATCCCGTCGACCCGGGTGTCGCCGAAGCGCACCTGGCCCTCGGTCGGCCGGTAGACGCCGGTGATCACGTTGAAGACCGTGGTCTTCCCCGCGCCGTTCGGGCCGATCAGGGCGAAGATCTCACCCTGGTTGATGGTGAGGTTGACTTCCTTCAAGGCCGTGACACCGCCGAAGCGCATCGTCACGTTGTCGAATTCGAGCAGCGCGCTCATTTCGTCACCTCCGCCGAAGCCTCGGAATCCGGACCCGCGACTTCGGCGCCCATGGCACCCATCCCGCCCGTTCCTTCGTGTAGTTCCGCCTTGCGCTGCCGCGACGGCAGCAGACCCTCCGGCCGCAGCGCCATCATCAGCACCAGCACACCACCGAAGATCAGGATGCGGTACTCGGACAGGAACCGGAACCGCTCCGGAAGCCAGGCGACCAGGAAGGCACCGAGCATGACACCGGGCAGATTGCCCGCACCACCGAGCACCACGGCCGCGAGGATGGTCGCGGACAGGATGAACGGGAAGTTGTTCGGCTCGATGAAGACGGCCTTGCTGGCGTAGACCACACCGGCCATACCGCCGAGCATGGCGCCGATGGCGAACGCCAGCAGCTTGAACTTGAACGTCGGGACACCCATCAGCTCGGCGGCGTCCTCGTCCTCACGGATGGCCGCCCACGCCCGCCCGACACGGCTCTTGTGCAGCCGCACCGAGAAGATGATCGCGATCACGATCGCCGCGAGGATCAGGTAGTAGTACGGCGCCGGGTCGAGCAGGAACTCGGTCCCGAACATGGGCTCCGGGTGCGGGATGTTGGTGATACCGCGGGCGCCGCCGATGGCGTCGGTGTTCGTCGCGGTGATCCGGACGATCTCACCGAAGCCGAGGGTCACGATGGCCAGATAGTCACCGCGCAACCGGAGCGTCGGAGCACCGAGGATCACCCCTGACATCGCCGCCAGGAAGATACCGAGCACGAGCGTGCCCCAGAATCCCCAGCCGTGCAGGGTGCCCATCACGGCGAGCGTGTACGCGCCGATCGCGAAGAACGCGACGAACCCGAGGTCCAGCATGCCCGCGTGGCCGACCACGATGTTCAGGCCGATCGCCAGCAGGATGTACACCCCGACCGGGAAGATCAGGACCGTGGTCCAGTCCGATTCCGGGGACATGAACGAACCGATCGCGGGCGCGGGCAGGATCAGCGCGCCGATGATCAGGGCGATGTACACGCCATAACGTTGCCAATGCGGAGCGCGTGCCCACCAATCCCGCATACCGTCCACGGGGTGAAAGCCGGCGCGCGTCGGCTTTCCGTTCTCTGGGGACTTTTCAGCCACTTCTTCGTTGCCCTTCATGCGCGTGCCCGCTGCAGCGATTCACCGAGGATGCCGGTGGGACGGAACATCAGGACGAGCACCAGTACCACGAAGGCGGTGACGTCCTTCCAAGCCGAACCGAAGAAGATGGAACTCCAGTTCTCCACCAAGCCGAGCACGATGCCACCCAGCAGGGCGCCGCGCAGGTTGCCGATACCTCCCAGCACGGCCGCGGTGAACGCCTTGATGCCGAGGAGGAACCCGATGCGGTAGTCGGTGTTCTCGTACTCCATCACGTACAGCGCGGCGGCGACACCGGCCATCGCGCCGCCGAGCAGGAAGGTGAGGCGCACGATCTTGTCGATGCTGACGCCCATCAGCACGGCGGCTTCGGGATCCTGCGCCGTGGCGCGGATACCTCGGCCGATGCGGGTGCGGCTGACCAGCTGGTCGAGCCCGATCATCATGATCACGGCACCGACGACGACGAACACGTGGTCCGTGCGGACCACACCGTTGCCGATGTGGAACAGCTCCTCGTGCGGGATGAAGCGCGGCGCGTTCTGTTGCACGCGGCCGGATTTGTCGGTGATCCATTCGATGATCTCGAGGCCGAACAGTTCCTGGAGGAACAGCGAGGCGCCGATGGCGGAGATCAGGGCGGCGAGCCGGGTCGCGCCCTTCTTGCGGAGCGGCCGGTAGGCCACTTGCTCCAGCAGGACCGCCGCACCGCCGGACACGGCGGCCGAAGCGATGATGATCAGCAGCAGTACGGCGATCATCCCGAACACGCCGAGCGTGATCGGGGCGGTGCCGCCCGCGATGGTGATCAGGACGAACAGGGACGTGACCGTCCCGATCATGAAGATCTCGGAATGCGCGAAGTTGATGAGCCGGAGCACGCCGTAGACCATTGTGTAGCCGAGGGCGATGAGGGCGTAGATGCTTCCGGCGACCAGTCCGCCGATGGTGCTACCGAGGAACTGGGCTTGCAGATCTTGAAGCATGACGTGGATGCCTTACGGGACGGGGCGAGGATTTCTTTCGCCACATTTGCGGGAAGCGGGGGTGCTGTGCCCGCACAGCGCCCCCGCTTCCGTTAGGTGTTCCTATCTGCTCCGTCAGCCGTTGAGCTTGGCTTCGGTCGAGACGCCGAGGTTCTTCAGGACACCACCGGTGACCTGGTAGATGTTGATCGCGTCCGTCGACGGTTCGCCGTTCTCCTTGAACTTGATCTGCTTCGAGGCACCCTTGAAGTCGATCGTCTTGAGGGCCTCGTTGATCTTCTCCGGGGTGTTGGCGCCGGTCTTGACCGCGTTGATGATGGCGGTCGCGGCGTCGTAACCCTCGCTCGAGTAGATCGCCGGGTCGACGTTGAACGCGGCCTTGTACTTGGTGCTGAACTCGTCGGTGGAGCCGGCGTCCGGGATGTTGCACGGGCAGCCGACGACGGCCTTCTCGGCGGCCGCGGCACCGGCACCGCTGACCAGCTGGGCGTCGAGCGAACCGTCACCGGTCGCGAAGGTGGCGGTCACGCCGCCGTCACGCAGCTGCTTGAGCAGACGGCCACCCTGGGCGTAGTAGCCACCGAAGAGGATGATGTCCGGGTTCGCGGCCTTGACCTTCTGCACGGTCGAGGAGTAGTCCGACGCGTCCTTGGCGAACTTGTCGCGATCGGACGGGACGTTCTTCTCCTTCAAGGTCTTCTCGAAGTTGTCGGCCAGGCCGACGCTGTATTCCTGGTCGTCCGAGATGATGTAGGCCTTCTTGGGCGACTTCGCCGTGATGAGGAAGTTGGCGATCGCCGGTCCCTGGCTGGCGTCGCTCGCGACGACGCGGTGCCAGTACTTCCATCCGTTCGAGGAGAGGCCCGCGTTGGTGGCCGAGGGCGAGACACTCGGGATCTTGTTCTGTTCCAGCTGACCGCCGATGGCCTTCGACTCACCGGAGAAGGCCGGGCCGATCAGCGCGGTGATCTTGTCCTGGCCGACGGCGGTCGCGATCAGCGACGTCGCCTGCTCGGGCTTGCCCTGGCTGTCGTATTCCTTGAGCTCCAGCTTGATCGCCGGGTTCGTCTTGTTGTACTCGTCGATAGCGAGCTTGGCGCCGTTGCGGGGCGGGATCACGATCCCGGAGTTCTCACCGGTGAGGTCACCCATGAACCCGATCTTCAGCGTGCTGCTGTCACCGCTGCCGGACGAGCTGCTGCCGCCGGCACAGCCCGCCAGCGCCAGCGACGCAGCCGCCGCGACGGCGAAAACCCGTCCAAAACGCACTCCTGACACCGACTACCTCCCATGACCAACCAGCCGCCGGTAGGCGTTGCCCCCGACACAGGGGCTAGGTTAGGGCAGGAAGATATCCCCCTACGCCATGATCTGCCCAGACGCCCATCACTCTGTGTCCACATCGTGACGGTCGAAACCAGAACGAATTGCACGAAAAGGCGAATGTTGCCGGTTGACGGGTCTTCGCTGGTCACGCTGGGGATTCACCGCTACCACGTCGATCATGCTCGTGGGTAATGATCATGTTTCGGCCGCGTATCTTGCGCTTTTTCGGCTCCTTCGTGGGCGGCCGTTCGTCGTAGCAATGCTGCCCCAAAGGGCGTCAACGGTGCCCGCTCTTCCCTTGTGCCGTGACAACCGATGGTTGTCGTCGCGGTCCGAACGGCTGTTGGATCTCGGCCCTGACCTCGCGATTAGCTGTCTCCAGAGCCGGAAACGAGGACCTGGGAGAACATGACGATGAGTGTCGAAACGATCGAAGGCGTTGCCGCGGGAGTTCCGTTCGTGGCGGTGCCGCCGTCGGACGGGAAACGTCCGGCGCCGCTGGTGCTGACGTGGCATCTGCTGGGCGCGCCGTTCAGCGAGACGGCCATGGCGGCGGCGCTGCCGATGCGGGACCTGCACGCGTGGCGGGTGCACCTCGGGTTGCCGCTGACCGGTAAACGGTTCCCCGATGGCGGTTTCGAGGGCTTCTTCCGGCTCGCGAGCGAGGACAACGTGCTCAATGTCGTCGAACCGCTCACCAGGCAGGTCGAGGCGGAGTTCCCGGCCGCGGTGGCGGAACTGCGCTCCCGCCTGTCCATTGAGGACGGACCGGTCGGGCTGGTCGGCGGTTCGCAGGGCGGCGCGGTCGCGTTGCAGATGCTGACCCACCCGGAGATCCCGGTGGCGGCTGCCGCGCTGGTGAACCCGGTGACTCAGCTGGCGCCGGTGATCGCGGCGAACGAACGGGTCTACGACGTCACCTATCACTGGTCGGACCGGTCCCGCGCGGTCGCGAACGAGTACGACTACGTGCGGCGGGCCGACGAACTGACCGCGCCGGTCCTGCTCGTCATCGGCGAGGAGGACGACGTTTCGATCACCGAACCGGCCGAGGCCCTGCACAAGGCGTTGGGGGAGCGGCGATCCGAGCTCGTCACCATCCCGGGGATGGCGCACGAATTCGCCGAGGCGCCCGGGCTCGAGCCCGCTCCGCAGACGGACCACGCGAAGCTGGTCGACGCCGAGCTCACGCGCTGGTTCGCCCGGCACCTAGGCGTTGTCCGGTGAGTCTGTTCGATGGGCTTCGTGATCCAGGTGGTTCCTGGCGGTGGGGGCGGATCGGCCTCGTACCGGGTTGTACTCGGCGCATCCGCCCGTGCCGTCAGGGGCCGCCTGGGCGCGAAGCCCGCGACCGGACTCACCGGGCAGCGCCTAACTGTCTGAGATCGTCGTCCGGCAGCCAAGACCGCGCGGGATCGTAGGTGCACCAACCTTCTTCGTGGCTGGTCCGGCCGGCGAGCGCCAGCAGGCGCCGCAGGGCCGGGCCTTCGCCGCGCCGCCACACCACCGACCACGGGAACAGCGGCGAGGGCTCGAACGGCAGAACGCGCAGATTGAGGTCGGAGGCGAGGTCCATGTCGGCGCCGGCGAGCGTGACCCGCTGCTTCCCGTAGCGAGTCTGTTCCAGTGTGTGTCTGAGGTCGTAACTGACGCCGGAGTCGTCGATCGGGACGTCGAATTCTTTGCATAGGCGTTGCAAATAAGAAAGCCATTCGACCGGGCCGCCCAATTGCGGAATCCAGATGCCTTCACTCCGGAGATCGGACAGTTTCAGGACATCGTTGCCCGCGAGTGGGTGTTCCGGTGCGAGAAGGGCGACCAACGGCTCCAGCCGGACAAGCCGGTGCTCGAGTTCCGCGGGCACTTCGCGGCCGAGGTCCGCGACGCGGCCGAACGCGAGATCGATCTCGCTGCGGACCAGCGGGTCGAGGGCGTTGGCCAGTCCACGTCCGGCGACGCGCTCGACCGCCAGTGCCGGGTCTCGCTGAGCGATACGGCGCAGCATGTACATGGGGGAGAGACGTGGATCGATGACGTCGAGGCGGGGCGGGCGGTCCTGCAGGCCCATCGCCGCGACGGCGGCGTCGGCCGCGCGGATCAGCTCGCGCGCGTGCGGGAGGAACCGGTCGCCGTCGGCGGTCAGCTCGACGGATCGGTTGGTGCGCCGGAAGAGCTGGACCGAAAGGGCGTCCTCGAGCTTCCGGACGCGCTTCGACAGCGCCTGCTGGGTGAGGAACAGGGATTCTGCCGCGCGACCGAAATGGCCGTGGTCGGCGGTGGCGACGAACGCGCGCACCTGGGCTGTGTCGAGATCCACGTCCCTGAAGGTACGTGAATGCCCCCTTCGCGTACTTCAGGCGCGTACCCCGAAGTCTCGGGCAGTAGTGAGGGCCTCCTTGCCTACCCTCAAGGTAGTGAAGGAGGCCTTCACGGATTTCCGGAGTGAGCGCATCCGTGGCAGTCGCCTATGTCATGAAAGGGTCGTTCAGGACGAATGACGTCCTGAACGACCCTTTCATGACACCTCGAGAGCCGGACGAGCTCACATGCCCGGCGGCCGCTCCCGCACCACGCACGTCAGCCGCGCCGTGCACGATCGGCGCCCCTGGTCGTCGGTCAGCACGATCTCGGCGGTCACGGTCCCGCGCCCGACGTGCACCGGGGTCGCGACACCGGTCACCCGCCCGGACCGGACCGCCCGGTGGTGCGTGCACGAAAGTTCGAGCCCCATCGTCGCCTTGTCGGTGCCGGCGTTGAGCGCGCAGACCATCGAACCGAGCGCCTCGGCGACGACGGCGTTCGCGCCGCCGTGGAGGAGGCCGTAGGGCTGGAGGTTGCCCTCTACCGGGATGCTGCCCACGACGCGTTCGGGACCGAATTCGCTGATCTCGAGCCCGAGCTTGTCGTTGAGCTGCTGTCCGGCGAAGGCCGGGTCGATCCCGGCGAAGGATTCGAGGGCTTGTTCGGTCACGCAGAGCTCCTTAACATTCGTGAACCCGCGACCACGATCGCGTCGCCAGGGCGCACGTTATCGAATTATTCTCACGTCCTGCCCCACGGACGCCCTGCCGCCCCGATCGCGGGGCCTCCGGCCTGGCGGGTTCCTGTGTCGAGGGGGCCGATCAGCGCCGCCGACAGCCCGCAACAGACACGACAGGTAGGACTGTCGGACCCTCACCCTAGACTCGCTCTCGTGAGCCCGAGTGAGAACACGACCGTTGCCAACGCCACACCCGCCACCGCACAGGCCGAGCGGCCCAAACTGCTGCTGATCGACGGCCATTCGATGGCGTATCGCGCGTTCTTCGCGCTGCCCGCGGAGAACTTCAAGACGAAGACCGGGCAGACGACGAACGCGGTATTCGGGTTCACCTCGATGCTCATCAACCTGCTGCGCGACGAGGCGCCGACCCACCTCGCGGTGGCGTTCGACCTGTCCCGCAAGACGTTCCGGTCGGAGACGTACGCGGAGTACAAGGCCAACCGCAGCACCACCCCGGACGAGTTCAAGGGGCAGGTCGGGCTGGTCGAGGACGTGCTGAAGGTCCTCGGCATCCCGGCGCTGACCAAGGAGAACTACGAAGCCGACGACATCATCGCCACGCTCACGACACAGGCGACCGCCGAAGGTTTCGACGTCCTCATCTGTACGGGCGACCGTGACGCGCTCCAGTTGGTGACCGACCAGGTCACCGTGCTGTACCCGAAGCGCGGCGTGTCGGAGATGACCCGGTTCACCCCGGAGGCGGTCGAGGAGAAGTACGGCCTCACCCCGGCGCAGTACCCGGACTTCGCCGCGCTGCGTGGCGACCCCTCGGACAACCTGCCCAGCATCCCTGGCGTCGGTGAGAAGACGGCCGCGAAGTGGATCAGGCAGTTCGGGTCGTTCAACGAGCTGGTCGACCGGGTCGACGAGGTCAAGGGCAAGGTCGGCGACGCGCTGCGCGAGCACCTCGGCGCGGTCATGCTGAACCGCCAGCTCACCGAGCTGATCCGCGACGTCGAGCTGGAGCTCGGCCCGACCATGCTCGAGCTGCGCCCGTGGGACCGCGAGGCCGTCCACGCGCTGTTCGACGAGCTCGAGTTCCGCGTCCTGCGGGACCGGCTCTTCGCCACTCTGCAGAGTGCCGAGCCCGAGGCCGAAGAGGGTTTCGAGGTCAGCGGTTCGAAGCTCGCGCCGGGCGCGCTCACGGAATGGCTCTCCACGCACACCGGCCAGGACCAGCCGGTCGGCCTGGCGTTCCGCACCACCGGGGCCTCGGTCCGCTCCGACCTGAAGGCCATCACGTTCGCGGCCGCGGACGGTGAGGGCGCGTATGTCGACGTCACCGCGATGGACGCCGAGGACGACAAGGCGCTCACGGCCTGGCTCGCCGATGAGAAGATCAAGAAGATCGGCCACGAGCTCAAGGTCCCGCTGCACGCCGTCCGCGCGCGCGGCTGGACGTTCGCCGGGCTCGTCATGGACACCGCGCTCGCGGCGTACCTGGTCCGCCCTGGCCAGCGCACCTTCGAGCTCGACGACCTGGCCCTGCGGTACCTGCACCGTGAGCTGCGGTCCGAGGCCGACACCGGGGACGGGCAGCTTTCGCTGCTCGACGGTGGCGCCGAGGACATGGAGCAGAAGGAGATCCAGGCCGAGCTGGTCAAGGCCCGCGCGGTCGCGGAGCTCGCGGGCGCGCTGACCAAGGAGCTCGAAGAACTGGGCGGCGCGCAGCTGCTCGCCGAGCTCGAACTGCCGCTGCTGCAGGTGATCACCGGCCTCGAAGCGGCGGGTATCGCGGTCGACATCGAGCATCTGACCGATCTGGAAGCGCACTACCTCGGCCGGGTGACACAGGCCGCGGAGGAGGCGTACGCGGTAATCGGCAAGCAGGTCAACCTCGGTTCGCCGAAGCAGCTGCAGGTCATCCTGTTCGACGAACTCGGCATGCCGAAGACCAAACGCACGAAGACCGGCTACACCACCGACGCCGAGGCGCTGCAGAGCCTGTTCGAGAAGACCGAGCACCCGTTCCTGCAGCATCTGCTGGAGCACCGGGACGCGACCAGGCTGCGCACCACGGTCGAGGGCCTGATCAAGTCGGTCGCCGACGACGGCCGCATCCACACCACGCTGCTGCAGACGATCGCCGCCACCGGACGGCTCTCGTCGGTCGACCCGAACCTGCAGAACATCCCGATCCGCACCGAGGAAGGCCGCCGCATCCGCGACGCCTTCGTCGTCGGCGACGGGTACGCCGAGCTGATGACGGCGGACTACAGCCAGATCGAAATGCGGATCATGGCGCACCTCTCGCAGGACGAAGGGCTGATCCAGGCCTTCAACAGCGGCGAGGATCTGCACACTTTCGTGGCGTCGCGCGCGTTCTCGCTGCCGCCGGAGGAGATCACGCCGGAACTGCGCTTCCGGGTGAAGGCGATGTCGTACGGCCTGGCGTACGGGCTTTCGGCGTACGGGCTTTCGCAGCAGCTGCGGATCTCGACCGAAGAGGCCAAGGAACAGATGGAGGCGTACTTCTCCCGTTTCGGCGGCGTGCGCGACTACCTCCATTCGGTCGTGGGCGACGCGGCGAAGGTCGGTTACACCGAGACCATCTTCGGCCGCCGCCGTTATCTGCCGGACCTCAACAGCGACAACCGGCAACGCCGCGAAATGGCCGAGCGGATGGCGCTCAACGCCCCCATCCAGGGCAGCGCGGCGGACATCATCAAGGTCGCCATGCTCAACGTGCACAAGGCGCTGACCGAGGCGAAGCTGAAGAGCCGCGTGCTGCTGCAGGTCCACGACGAACTCGTCCTCGAGGTCGCCGGTGGCGAGCGCGAGCAGCTCGAATCGTTGGTGCGCCAGGGAATGGGCTCCGCCTACGAACTGGCGGTCCCGCTGGAGGTCTCGGTCGGATACGGCCGGTCCTGGAACGACGCCGCGCATTAGGCCTCGTGAGTGGTAATGACGGTTAGAACCGTCATTACCACTCACGATCGGTAGGGTCTTTCGCGTGACTTCCGAGCGCAGACGCTGGCGGGTGCGGCTGCGCGATCACCGTGGGCGGATCCTGGGCGCCGGGACCATGCTCGACGGCGAACACCTCCTCACCTGCGCTCATGTGATCGAAGGCCACGACGACGTCGCCGTGGATTTCGTGGCGCTTCCCGGCGTGGAGCCAGGAATCGCCACGATCCTCGCGCAGGCGGCGCCCATCGGTGACGACGGCGGGGACATCGCGTTGCTCCGGTTGCGCGACCCCGAGGAACAGATCTCCGGCGCCCCGCTCCACCGGACGGCTCTCGAAGACGGCCAGCGAGTCCGCGCGTACGGCTTCCCGCGCGGTTCGGACGGCATGTGGTCGTTGGCGACCGTCGTCGGCGACGGCGGTCACGGGCTTGAGCGCGTCCAGTTGCACCGCACTCCGGACGCCGAGCCGATCACCCACGGCTTCAGCGGTTCCGCGGTGATCGCCGAGAAGACCGGCCACGTCGTCGGCATGGTCGCCACCCGATACGCGACCGAGGCCGCCCGGGTCTCGTGGATGATCCCGGTCGAGACCATGCTCGGGTACCTGCCTGCCCTGCGCCGCTGGGCCGAAGGCAGCCCCGCGATCGACCCCAGCTTCGTGCAGAACCCGGAACCGCCCGCGATCGATCCGCTGTTCGCCCGCGAATTCGCCCGGTGGCTCGGCGGGCACGGCCGGGCGGACGTCCGGGTGATCATCATGGGCGAGCACGATTCCGCCGTGGCCGCCTCGCTGCGGCGCGCCGTCGTCCTCGCCGACCGCGAACGCGGCGCGGGCCGGAGCGTGACCGGGCCGACGGTGCCGCCGCTGGGCAGTGTCGTGCTCGCCGTCGAGCCGTCGGCAAAACCGCCGACGAGGTCCGCCGCCGGATCTCCGACCGGCTCGACGTCGCCGCGGATTCGCCCGCCGGCCGTCACGGGTCCGCCCGCACCGTCGTCGTCTCCGGAATCGACGAAGCGGCCGAGCCCGACGCGCTCGTCGGCGAGGTGCTCGTGCCGCTGGCCCAGCGCGCGCACGAACTCGGGCTGCGGCTCGCGCTGGCGTTCCGCGAGGAGACGTCGCCGGGGGTGAACGTGGTCCGGTCGAGCACGGACGTCCTGCCCGCCGGCGAGGACGACACCGAGGGCCGCCTCGCCCTGCTGGAAACCCGGTTGGGTGAACTCGACAGCCTGGAGAAGGAGAATCTGAGCGACGCGCCCCGCTTCTCCGACGCCCCACACGTCCATCCCAAGACGCGACGGCTGAGAGGCGCGTTGACACAACTGCGTTCGGCGGAGAAGGACGGCGAAACCGAGTGGGTGAAACGGCAGCTTCCGGTCTGCGAGCGAGCCGTGGCCAAGACGGTCGAGCGCGCCCGCGACCTTCGTCGTCTCCTCGACGAGAACCTCGCGCGGCGCGCGGAACTGCGCGCCCGGCTGGACGCGTACGGGGAGATGGCTCGTAACAGCGGCCTCGTCGAAGACGTCGAACTGGATGCCGCCTACGCACCCGCCTGGCGGATGCTCTTCGAAGGACCGTGCGACCTCGCGGCCGCGGCGGCGGCCGTCGAGCGGTACGCGGACACCGTACGGAAACGGATCGACGGATGACGGCCTGCGGACACGACGGCTGCCCGGGTGTGCTCGGCAAGACCGGGTTCTGCAAGATCTGCGGATTGCCGCCCGGGACACCGGAAGAGCCCGCGCCGCGGGAGAAACCGACCCTGGTGATCCCCGGCCCCGGCGAGGCGCCGACCAGGATCACCAGCACGGTGGTCACCCGTTCCCAGCAGATCGCGGGCCACGCGAGCGCGGACGACCGGGTCCCGCTGCCGGTCGTCGAACTCCCGGACGTCGCGGGCCGCCTGCTCACCGAACCGCATGTCCCGGAAGAGGAACGGTTCTGCGGCAAGCACGGATGCACGGCCACTCCGGTCGGCCGCTCGGTCGGCGGCGGACCCGCGCCTGCCGAAGGGTTCTGCCCGGTCTGCCGGACGTCGTTCTCCTTCGCGCCCAAGCTCGCGGCCGGCGACGTGGTCGACGGCCGGTACCACGTGCTGGGCTGCGTCGCGCGCGGTGGGCTCGGATTCGTCTACCTGGCGACGGATTCCGGTCTCGGCGACCGGTACGTCGCGCTCAAGGGCCTGATCAACACGAACAACACCGCCGCCGTCCGGATCGCGGAGACCGAAAGCCAGGTGCTCACCGCGCTGGACCATCCGAACGTAGTCCGGATCCTCGACGTGGTCGAACACGAGGACCTCCGCTACATCGTCATGGAGTTCGTCGACGGGCTTTCCCTGCGGGAGGTCAAGAACCGCGGCCGGGCCGGGCTGGACTCCAGTGAAGGGCGGCTGCTCGTCGAGCACGTCGTGGCGTACGGGCGCGAGATCCTGACCGCGCTCGACTACCTGCACGGCGAGGGCCTGCTGTACTGCGACATGAAGCCGGACAACGTGATCCACGGCGAGAAGCGGATCAAGCTCATCGATTTCGGCGCCATCCGCAAGATCACCGACGACGAAAGCCCGATCGTCGGCACCGAGCACTATCAGGTCTCGCCGCGGGAACGGGCGGAACACGGGCTCACCGTCCGGTCCGACATCCACACCGTCGGCGTGACGCTGCGGGAGCTCTTCCAGGCCAGCGACGGCTGGTCGGTCACCACCGACGCGCGCGGTGTCCGGTTCGGCATCGAATCGTTCCTCCGAGTCCTCGACCGGGCGACCGCCCCGTTCGAACAACGGTTCGCGACCGCGCGCGAGATGCTGGTCCAGCTCGACGGTGTGCTCGGTGAGATCCTTTCCTTGCGGGACAAGCAATCCAGGCCCGCCGCCTCGACGTTGTTCACCGAAGGGGCGATCCTGCTCGACGCGGGACTCGGCCAGGCGCCGCCGCTGGAGCACTGGACGCGGGGGACACCCGTCTCGCTCGGCGCACGCCCGTCCGCCGCGGAGATCGCCGTCGGTCTCCCGGTGCCGCGCGAGGATCCGGACGACCCACAGGCGAACTTCCTCCGCGCCGTCCGCGCGCCCGACGCCGCGCGGCTGCTGAAGAAGCTCGACAAGGTGCCGGGTTCGGTCGAGGTCGAGTTCCGCCGGTGCCGGGCACGGCTGGAACTCGGGGCGACCGTCGAAGCCGTGCTGGCGGTGGCGGAGGCCGAACGGCTGCTCGGCGAACGCGCCGCCCATGACTGGCGTGTGGCGTGGCATCGGGGCCTGCTCGCGCTCGGCGCGGGCGACTTCGCCGCGGCGAAGGAGAAGTTCACCGCCGTGTACCGCGACATCCCCGGCGAGGAGCCGCCGAAACTCGCGCTGGGGCTCTGCGAGGAGCATCTCAACGGCGCGGTCGCCGCCGAGCGGTACTACGACGCGCTGTGGGTGCGGGACCGGTCGCAGGTCAGCGCGGCGTTCGGGCTCGCGCGGGTCCGGCTGCTGCGCGGCAACCGCGCCGCCGCCGTCGAGATCCTCGACCAGGTCCCGGAATTCTCGCGTTACGACGAGGCGGCGCGGATCGCCGGGGTGCGGGTGCTGTCCGCGCCGATGCCGGGCACGGGTGACCTTCCGGCGTCGGCCGAACTCGACGACGCGGTGGTCCGCCTGACCGCTCTGGATCTCGACGGCGACTCCCTCGACAGGCTGGTGACGGCCGTGCGTGAGACGGGACTGGCCGCCGTGCTCCTCGGGCAGGACGGGATCACCGACGGCGAGATCCTGCGCGCAGGCGAAATGGGCGCTCGCACGGTGCTGGACAAGGCGTACCGGCGGCTCGCCCACCACGCGCCGACGCCGGAAGCGCACGACGTGCTGATCGATCTCGCCAATTCCGTGAGACCGGTGACGCTGGTGTGAAAGGGGACTGATGAGCGGGGAGCCGAGTCTGGGTCTCGAGGTGCATCAGAACAAGTTCCTGGCCGAGGGGGACCGGGCGATGACCGCGATCGTCCGGGTCGTCTCCCGCGGCGGTGAGGCGGCCGTGACCACGACGGCCGCCGAAGTCCTGATGATCGACTGCTCCAGTTCGATGCGCTTCCCCAGCACCAAGATCGGCGAAGCCCGGCGGGCGGCAGCGGCGGCCATCGACGTCCTGCCCGACGGCGTGCGGTTCGCCGTCATCCAGGGCACCGACCGCGCGAAGATGATCTACCCGGCCGAGGACGGCCTGGTGACCGCGTCCGCGGCGACCCGCGCGGAGGCACGCGCCGCCGTCGAGCACCTTGCGGCCGTCGGCGGCACCGCGATGGGCGCCTGGCTCGCCAAGGCACGCGACCTCTTCGACCTCGTGCCCGGCGCCGTCCGCCACGCGATCCTGCTCACCGACGGCCGCAACGATTCGCAGACCAGGGCCGACCTGATGAGCGTGCTGAACAGCTGCGAGGGCCGGTTCGTCTGCGACGCCAGGGGGATCGGCGACGGCTGGGAGCCCGCCGAACTCACCCAGATCGGCCGGGTGTTGCGCGGGAACGTCGACTCGGTCGTCGAGGACGACAAGCTCGCCGAAGATTTCCGGCAGCTGGTCGAGAGCGCGATGACGAAGGTGTTGCCCGAGGTCCGGCTGCGCATCGGCACCATGCCGTTCAGCAGGCTGCGGTCGGTCAAGCAGGTGTTCCCCGACGAATACGACCTCACCGACCGGTGCCAGGAGGCCGCCGTCCGCGAGCAGGAGCTGTCGCTCGGTTCGTTCGCGAGCGACGAGACGCGGGACTACCAGCTGATCCTGGATCTCGATCCGGACCTCGAACCCAGCCATGGGCAGGATCGTCAGCTGGCGTGGACGGAACTCGTCCCCGTGCCGGGAGCCACGGTCGAGGAGGACGCGCTGGCCATCGCGGGGAGGTGGACCCACGATCCGATCCCGCCGACGCTGATTCACCCGATGGTTTCGAAATACGCCGCCCAGGCCGATCTCGGTGAGGCGCTGATCTCCGGCGGCGACGCCTACGCGGCAGGAGACCGCGCCGGGGCCGAGCAGGCTTGGGGCCGGGCGGTCGCCTTGGCCACCGCCGCGGGCGACGAAGAGACGCTGAGCCGTCTCTCGGGAGTCGTGGAGATCGTCGACGCCGAGAAAGGGCTCGTGCGCCTGCGGCCGGACGCGACACGCAGTCACGCGTTGCACGCCGTCATCCCGTCGAGGGTTTCGGAAATCGCTCTTCCACAGGAAGATCGGCCGATGCCCGAAGGAGCACCGCTCACCTGTGCCGCCTGCCCCGCGCTTTCGCCCGCCGGGGCGAACTTCTGCGTCGGCTGCGGAAGACCGTTCGGCGAGGCGGTTTCGTGACGGCCACCCGGGTGCGGCTGGTCCGGCTCCGGACCGCCCTGCTGGCGCTCACCCTCGCGGTACTGGTGGTGTCGCTGTGGGCGTTCCAGAACGTCCAGAACACGGCGGAGACCGTCCGCGACCGCACCGCGCACGCGGTACTCGAAGTGACCGCCGCCCGGGCCGCGCTGGTGGCCGCCGACGCCGCGGCGATCGCGAGTTTCGCCTCCGGCGAGGCGAGACTCGCCGGACCGGGGCAGGAGTACTCGAATCAGCTGGCGCTGGCGAGCCAAAGTCTCGCTAGGGTCGCGGAGTTCAACCAGGCGGGTGAGGAAGGCGGTAACGCGCTTCAGGTGATCGAAAGCCAGGTCGCGGCCTACTCGGGCTCCATCGGACAAGCCGACGTGCACTTCCGCCAGCCGGACGCCGCCGTACTGGGCGCGGTCGACCTCTGGCACGCCTCACGGCTGCTGCACGCTCCCGGCGGTGTCCTGGAGGAGCTGGAAGCGTTGCAGGGCAGGCAACGCGAGGCGCTGAACCGGCAACTGGCGGCCACCGGGATGAGTCTCGCGATGCTCCCGCTGTGGCTTCTGCCAGTGCTCGCCCTCCTGGTGCTGCTGGTCTTCACCCAGCTGTACCTGAGGAAACGGTTTCGCCGCGTGGCGAACGTCCCGCTGCTCGCGGCGACCGTGCTGATCGCCGCCATCGGGGTGGCCCTGGTGTTCACCTTGATCAGCCGGGGCAGGCTGGACTCGGTCGGAGAGCGGCTCGACGGCGTCGCCGCCGCGCGGGCCGCGCAGCTCCAGGCGGCCGACGACGACGGCCAGCGACGGCTCGCCGAGCTGCTGGCCGGGTACTGCGACGAGGAGCAGGGATGCGGTGTGACCGTCGACGGGTTCCGGGAGCGGGTACGGCAGGCCACCGCGCCGGCGACCGACAACACGCGGGTGGCCACGGCGGGCGCGAGGGCGGTGGCGGCCGACGCCTCCGCCGCGGCCGAATCCGGCGGGCGGGAATTCCTGATCCCGGCCGGCACCCTGCTCGCGGGCGGGCTCGTCCTTCTCGGCCTGCACGCCAGGATCGACGAATACCGGTACCGCCCGTGAAACGCCTGCTGGCCGTGGTGATGGCGCTGACGCTCGTCGCGGGCGGCTGTACGGCGTCGGCGGAGGACGGGCCGGTCGTCGTCCTCGCGTCCTGGACCGGGGAGGAGGAGAAGGCGTTCCGTCAGGTGCTGGACGCTTTCAAGGCCGACACCGGGATCGACTACCTCTACGAGGGCACGCGGGCCGTCGACCAGGTGCTCGCTTCGGACGTCCAGCGTGGCACGCCGCCGGACGTGGCCGTCCTGCCCAACGCCGGGGTGCTCGCGAAGTACCAGAAGTCGGGTGACCTGCTGCCGCTCGAAGAAGACCTCTCCGCCGCCGTGACACGATCCTTCAGCCCGCAATGGGTCACGCTGCAGCAGATCGGCACCGAGAAGTTGTACGCGGTCGCCGTGAAGGCCGACCTCAAGAGCCTGATCTGGTACAACCCCGCGCGGATGACCGGGATCCGTCCCACGACGTTCGCCGGGCTCCGCGAGTACTCCGCCGGGCTGGCGGCCGCCGGCGGTACGCCCTGGTGCGTCGGGATGGGCGCCCCGCCCGCCTCGGGCTGGCCGGGAACCGACTGGATCGAGGACATCCTGCTGCACTCGGCGGGCCCCGGCAAGTATCGGCAGTGGGCGTCCGGCGGCCTCGAATGGAGGTCGCCGGAGGTCAAACAGGCCTGGCTGGACTGGGGTTCCCTGATCGAGCCCAGCGCGATCCGCGGCGGTACCGCGGCCGCGCTGCTGACCGATTTCGGCGACGCGGGCAAGCCGATGTTCACCGACCCGCCGGGCTGCGCGCTCGAACACCAGGCGTCGTTCATCATGAGCCGGCACCAGAACTTCCCGCGGCCCGGCGGGACGTTTCCCAAGCCGGGTACCGATTTCGACTTCCTCACCTTTCCGGGGCGGGACGTCTCCGAGGTCGCCGCCGACCTCGCCGGGATGTTCCAGGACACGCCCCAGGCGCGGAAGCTGATGGAATTCCTCGCTTCGGAGAAGGCGCAGCGGATCTGGCCTTCGATTCCCCGCGCGAACGCCTTCTCCGCCAACCGGAAGCTCGGCCTCGACGTCTATCCGGACCAGGTGAGCCGGAAGGTCGCGGACACGATCACCACGGCGTCCGCGCTGTGCTTCGACGCGTCGGACCTGATGCCCGCGACGATGACCGGCGCGTTCCACCGTGCCGTCCTGGAGTACCTGAGCAACCGGGACCGCCTGGACATCCTGCTGAGGCAACTCGACGACGTCCGGGAGAGCA
Source organism: Amycolatopsis sp. NPDC043887 (assembly GCF_056435665.1). Lineage (NCBI taxonomy): Bacteria > Bacillati > Actinomycetota > Actinomycetes > Pseudonocardiales > Pseudonocardiaceae > Amycolatopsis > Amycolatopsis sp. NPDC043887. Next base: position 17,817 of record NZ_JBWKEB010000006.1, on the reverse strand, counting down.
TCCAGCCCGGCGAATGGTTGAAAATCCATTGTGGACAGTGAGGAGCATCGGTGAACGACCTGGCGCGGTTCCCCCTCGAAGGCGGCGGTTCGGTGGTCGTCGAGATCGACCCGGTCCCCGGCACCTCCCGGGTCTCCCGGCGTGACGACCTGGTCGAGGACGCCAAGGGGTCCTTCGAAGCGGCGCTCGCGAACGTCAAGGACGCGGCCGTGGCGGCACTGGACACCTTCCGGTCGATGACCAGGGGGCCGGACGAGGTCGAGCTCAAGTTCGGCGTCAAGCTGACCGCGCAGGCGGGCGCGGTCATCGCGAAAACGGGACTGGAGGGAAACTTCGAGGTCAAGCTGAAGTGGGCCCGGGAGACCGAAGACGCGTGATCGGAGCCCGCACTCGCGTGCTTGAAGCCGGAACACACGTGCTTGAAGCCGGAACACGCTCCGCACCGAGAGATCCGGCTTCAAGCACGCGAGATCCGGGTTAACGCACGCGAGATCCGGCTTCAAGCACGCGAGATCCGGTCTAGCGGCCGAGGCCCCGGATCAGCACCATCACTGATTCCCGCACGTCGTCCCGCGTCCGCTTCGGCTGGAACACCTGCCAGTCGAGGGCGACCACCAGCATCGTGCCGAACAACCCGGCCGCGGCCGTCTGGATCTGGACGCCGTCGGGCAGCCGCCCGGCGGCGTCCAGCCGGTGGAGCTGTTCGCGCACGATCGAGATGATCTCCTCGCGCAGCAACGTCAGCGTCTCGTGCCAGGTGCCGGGCGTACGCCACATCTCGCTCACCAGGATCTGCGAGAAACCGGGGTATTCGGCGATGAACTCCAGCGCACCGTCCACTTGCGACTCGATCACGTCCATCGGGTCGCCGTCGCCGGTCGCCGCGCGCAGCCGGTCCGCGAGCACGCCGACGCCGTAGCGCAGCAGTGCGTCGACAAGGCCGTCCTTGCTGCCGAAGTTGTAGTAGACGGTGCCCTTCGCGACCTTCGCCTCGGCCGCGATGTCGTCCACTGTCAGCCCGACGAGGCCGCGGCTGGCCGACAGCCGCAGCGTCGCCTCGAACAGCTTCTGCTTCGTCGCCTCACCCCGGGGACTCACAACGCCAGCTCGGGTTTCAGCGCCGAAACCGTCCAGGTGCGCCGTTTCCGCGCAGCCAGCGTCGAGACCAGGATCCCGCCGACGAGATAGGCGAGAAGGACACCGATGTCACCGAGGATCTCCATCGAGGCGCCACTGTAGAGCAGGTGCCGGAACCCGTCGATCGCGTAACCCATCGGCAGCACGATGTGCAACGGGTACAACGCGTCCGGGATGGTCTGCCACGGGAACGTGCCACCGGCGCTCACCAGCTGGAGCACCAGCAGGACCAGGCCGAGGAACTTCCCGACGGCGCCGAAGAACGCGTTGAGCGCGTGCACCACCGACGTGAAGGTCAGCGACACCAGCACCGCGAACCCGATCGCGCCGAGCGGATGCGCGACGTCGATGCCGACCAGCCAGGTCACCGCGCCGAACAGCACGATCACCTGCGCGATCCCGAGCAGCGCGGAGGACAGCCAGCCGCCGAGCGCGACCTTGAACGGCGACGCGCCGGCGGTCAGCGCGCGGGTCGAGAGCGGGCGCAGCAACAGGAACAGCACGAACGCGCCGATCCAGGTCGCGAGCGAGATGAAGAACGGGGCGAGACCCGCGCCGTAGGTCCCGGCCGAGGCGACACCGGAGGAGTTGACCGCCACCGGGTCCGCGATGGTGTTGGCGGTCGCCGCGCGGGTGGGGTCGTCCGGGTTCGGGATCTCCTTGAGCCCGGCGGCGAGCCCGTCGCGCAGCTGCACCGCGCCGTCGGCGAGCTGGTTCGTGCCGGTGACCGCGGACTTCTCGCCGTCGTTCAGTTTCGCGGCGCCGTCACGGATCTGCGCGGAGGCGTCGGCCGCCTGCGCGATGCCGCCGGTGAGCTGCGGTGTGGCGGACGCCAGCTGGTGCGCGCCGTCGGACACCTGCCGGGCGCCGGACGCGAGCTGGATCAGCTGGCTGTTCGCGCCCTGGATCTTCGTGTTCGCCTGGTCGACCGGCGAACGGAGGGTGTCGAGGCGGCTCAGGATCTCCTGGACCTTCGTCTCGGGGACGCCGGCGTCGCGCAGGTCCTGCGCGAGCTGGGTGCGGTAACCGTCGAGTTTGGCCTGGATGTCGCCGGAGGCCGTCGCCGCGAGCGAGGCGGCGTCGGCGACCTTCTGGTTCCCGTCGGCGACCTGACCGGCGCCGTCGGCGAGTTTCTGCGTCTGCGCGGGGAGCTGGGCGGTACTGGATTTCAGGGTGCCGAGCCCGGTCGCCAGCTGGGAGCTGCCGGAGGCGAGCTGGGAGGCGCCGTCCGCCAGTTGCTGCTGTCCCGTCTTGAGTTTGCCCGCACCGTCGGCGAGCTGGGAAGCGCCCGTCGAGGCTTCCTGGATCTTGCCGTAGATCGTGGAGAACCCGACCAGGAACTTGTCCGCGGCCTCGCTGCCGACCTTCTCCGCGATCGTCTTGCGGACCTGTTCGGCCACCTGTTTCGCGATGGTCCCGGACAGATAGTTGTTCGCGTCGTTGGTGGTCAGCGTGATCGTCGCCTGCTGGGGCTGGAAGTTGCCGGAGGACAGCAGCGCGGCGGAGAAGTCGCGCGGAATGCCGATGGCGAACGAGTACTTGTCGTCGCGGACGCCCTTCGCCGCCTCCTCCGGGGACACCTCGTGCCACTGGAACGTGCCGGACTTGACCAGTTCGTCGGTGACCTCGCGGCCGACGTTGCGTTCCGCGCCGGCCGAGTCCTTCGCGCCGGTGTCGGCGGTGAAGACGGCGGCGGGCAGCTTGTCCAGACGCGAGTACGGGTCGTAGTTCGCGTAGAGGTAGAAGGACGCGTAGAGCAGCGGCACCAGGACGAGCGCGGCCATGGCGAGCTTCGGCAGGGTGCCGCTGCTCAGCCGGCGCAGCTCGTTGGCGGCGATCCGGACGGGATTCATTCCTGGTCTCCTGAAGTCTTTTCGATCTCCGCGGTTTCGGCGGGCTCGGGCTCGACGGGCGCGCAGCGCACGGGGTCGGGCTGGTCGAGGGCGCCGCAGAGGGCGGGTTTCTCCGGCAGGGCCGAAACCGGGGTGGTGGCGGTCAGCACGATGACGGCGAGGCCGCGCTCGGCGTGCTCGCGGGCGAGCTTCGCCCAGCTGCCGACGTCGCTGGTGTGCCGGTCCGGGGTGTCGAGCACGAGGACGCCGACCCCCTTGCGGTCCGCGGCGAGCGCGGTGAGCAGCCGAGTGCGCATCACCGGTTCGAGATTCTCGAAGCGTGTGGTGGCGAAGGCGGCGGCGTCGTGCTCGGCCAGCCAGCTCGCGACGGCGGCCTTGTTCGCCGGTCGCTTCGCCAGTTCGAGTTCCTCCCCGACGACGACCTGCAGCGACAACGCGCCGTCCGGCTCGCTCACGCCGGGGGAGTCGACGATCGCCACGACCTGGTGCGGGTCGCCGCCCTCGACGGTCACCGTCCCGGTGGCGGGCTTCAGCCTGCCTGCCAGCGCCAGCCCGAAGGCGGTGACACCGACCCCCGGCTCGCCGTGCACGATCGCCAGCTCACCGCCCGAAACGGTGAGCGAAGTAGGCGACAGCAACGTGCCGTGGGGTCCGGTCACGGACACCCTGTCGGCTTGAACCCGCACGAAGAACTCCCAGGTCGGTGACTCGCGGAACTTGAACTGACTGGTCAGTTCAAAAGTTAGCCCTGACCTGGGAGGTATACAACCGTGGGGGGCTTACGTCACACGCAAGAGTGACGAAACCCCCGCAAACCGGACGGTTAGCGCAGGGCCGAAGCCGGATGGATCTCCCAGGAGGTCCACAGTGGACGATAACCCTGGCGGTGCCAGAACACCGAGGAAAGCGGGTTGGTCGGGTTGTAGTAGAGGTACGTGCCGTCCGCATCGCCCGCGGCGAACTCCTCGTGCACCGCCGCCATCAGTGTGCGGCCGAGGCCGCTCCCGCGCAGGGCGGGCACGGTGACGACGTTGTTGACGTATCCCCAGTGGCCATGGGGGAGCAGCTCGGCCTCGGCCGACCCCGGCGATGACGTGATCCAGGCGCCGTGCGCGAACGCGGCGATGCGGGCGTCCCGTTCGGCCAGCCACAGCAGCGGGCGATCCTTTTCGAGGGCGAGTTCCAGCGCCGGGGCGAGCAGTTCGGCCGCGTTCGGGCGGTACCGGGTGGCGACCTGGCCGATGTAGTCGTGCGTCGACACGGCCAGCTCGAGCAGGGTGTCGAAGTCTTCGTGCCGGGCCCGGCGGACGGTCACGCCGTCGGCACCCGGATCGTCGTGACGGCTCCCGGTGCGCACGGCGAGCGCGGACATCGGCACCAGCCCGTGGTCGAGGAAGGCACGGATCGCCTCGGCGTCCCGGCTCGGCCAGTTGATCACGCAGGACGAATCCTCGCCGGGTGCTTCGGCGTCCATCCGCGTCCGCCACGCGCGCAGCAGGACGTCCATGCCTTCGGTGCCGGTGGTCCCGATGAACGGGAACAGCTGCCGCGCGTCGGCGGCCGACCAGAGCAGGGTGACGTCGTCCGGACCGTGCAGCTGACGTTGCACCACGCCGGTGACCTGGACACCCGCCGCCGTGGCGGCGTCCACGCGCTCGCCGCGGGCCGGGGGCCGCGCGGCTTCGGGCAGGAGCCGGTCGATCGCCGCGAACCGGGCGCGGTGCGCGTCGAACAACGTCTTCTCGATTTCCATCCCGTCCCCAGTGTCTGTAGGTGAACCCGCGTCCGCGATCGACGTCGACAGGGCGCGCGTTGGTCTTTCGGGTCGCGACGGTGGTGAAGGCGCCCTGCCACCGCGATAGCGGGGCCTTCGGCCGGGCGGGTTCACGCGTATAGTCACTTTCCGGACAAATCCTCAGCTCCGCCACCAGGCTCTCAGGGTCGGCCGCGCCGGGCTCCGCTACCGCAGGGCCGCGGCGGGGCAGACGGCCCACGTCGTCCACAGTGGACGATAACCCTGCCGGTGCCAGAACACCGGGGAAAGCGGATTGGCCGGATTGTACGAGACGAAGGTACCGCGCAGCGACGGCGAGAACAGCTCGTCGTGCGCGACGGCGGTCAGCGCGCGCCCGATCCCTCGCCCCCGCGCGGCCGCGGTCACCGCGAGCGTTCCTACATAGCCCCACTCGCCCGGCGGCAGCCGCCCGGCGAGCGCGTCACCGGGGATCGGGGAGCGCTTTCCGGAGGTCACCATCCCCACCGTGACGCCTTCCTCTTCGGCGATCCAGACGCGGCCCCCGAACTGCAGGCCACGCCGGACCTCTTCGGCGAGCAGGGCCTTGGCCCCCGGCCGGACGACACCGTGGCCGACCAGTGAGGTGTAGTGAAGTTCTTCGAAGCGCAGGCCGACGATCTCTTCCAAGTCGCCGTGGGTCGACGCGCGGATGGTCACGCCGGGTACGGAATACGCCTCGCCCGCCACGGGCGCGCGGACGGCCAGCGCCAGTTGCGGCGCGAGCCCGTGGTCGAGCAGGGCCCGCGACACCGCGACGTCCCGGCTGGGCCAGGTGACCGTGCACGACGAGTCGGGTTCGGCGTCGGCTAGGGCGATTCGCTCGCGCCAGGCGGAGAGCAGCGCGCTCATCCCCGCGCCGGCGTCGAGCGGGAGGATCGCGGAGAGGATCTGCAGTTGAGCCGGGCTCCAGAGTCGTTGCCAGGAACCCGCCGCGAACCGGACGTGCGCGATCGTCCCGAAGGCGCCGTCCGCCTCGACCGGTTCTCCGGCCGGGAGCGGAGGCGGCGGCGGGAGCAACGGGTCGAGCGCGGCGAACCGCGCCCGCTGCCGCTCCGCCGCCGGGATCATCCCCGCTGGGTGCAGAAGATCGCCGTGCCGGGGAAGAGCTTGCCGCGCAACGGGCTCCACTGCCCCCACGTGCGGGAGTGGCCCTCCGGCCAGGCGGGCTCGATGAGGTCGGTCAGCGCGAACCCGGCGTCGGCGAGCGCGCGGACGTAGTCGCCGAGGGTCCGGTGATACTCGACGTACGTCGCGACGCCCTCTTCGTCGACCTCGACATAGGGTGTGCGGTCGAAATACGGCTGGGTGACGGTGAGGCCCTGCGGGCCGGGGTCGTCGGGGAAGATCCAGCGCATCGGATGGGTCACCGAGAACACCCAGCGGGCCCCCGGCCGGAGCACCCGGTGCACTTCGGCGAACACGACGTCCACCGAGGCCACGAACGGGATCGCGCCGAAGGCCGAGCAGGCCGCGTCGAAGCTCGCGTCGGCGAACGGCAGCGACTCCGCCGTCGCCTGCACGAGCGGGACGAGGGTGCCGGTGCGCTCGTTGCCCTCTTTCGCGTGCCGGAGCATGCCTGCCGACAGATCGGTCGCCACCGCGTCGGCACCCTGCGCGGCGAGCCAGCGCGAGCAGGCCGCCTGTCCGGAGCCGACCTCGAGGATCCGCTTGCCGCCGACTTCACCCAGAAGCGCGACGTCGGCCTCGCGGACGCCCTCGGGGCACCAGACGAAGTCCGCGTCGCCGAGGAAGCCGCCGTGGGTCGCCTGGTAGTCGTCGGCGTCGGCGTCCCACCACGCCAGGTTCGCGGCGGTGGCCTCCGGCGCCGAGACCGCCCGGTAGGCGACCCCCGCGGTGCCGAGCCGCTCCTCGGCCTCTGCGTGCCGTTCGGGCTCGGTGACGGACTGCTGGCTCAAACCGATATCCTTTCCCCAGGTCAGGGCTTCGCGGGACAGTCTATCCGCCCGCCGCGATCGTGGGGGCGACCCTGATTGTGCCGTGTACAGGGGGCCGCGTAGGATATCTGTTAGCGCAGTGGGTTCGCGCTACTCTTTCCCCCGGTTCGCTCAGCGTCCGGGTCAGGGGGTCGCGTACCGGATGCGGTGATGCTCGCGGTCGTTCCCTGTGGACGTTTGCTTATGTGGTCGCCTCATGTCGGAAGAGCCCATGGTGCCCTAACTGCAAACCCACTACTTCCCATCCACCGGAGCAACCCGCCTAATGACGACCGACACCGCCACCGCCCCGACCGCCCCCGCCGGGCCCCAGCAAGTCGCTATCAACGACATCGGGTCGGAGGAAGACTTCCTCGCTGCGATCGACAAGACGATCAAGTACTTCAACGATGGCGACATCGTCGAAGGAACCATCGTCAAGGTCGACCGTGACGAGGTCCTGCTCGACATCGGCTACAAGACCGAGGGTGTCATCCCCTCGCGCGAGCTCTCCATCAAGCACGATGTCGACCCGGCTGAGGTTGTCACCGTCGGCGATGAGGTCGAAGCCCTGGTCCTCCAGAAGGAGGACAAGGAAGGCCGTCTGATCCTGTCCAAGAAGCGTGCGCAGTACGAGCGCGCCTGGGGCACGATCGAGGAGCTCAAGGAGAAGGACGAGCCCGTCAAGGGCACCGTCATCGAGGTCGTCAAGGGCGGCCTCATCCTGGACATCGGCCTGCGCGGCTTCCTGCCGGCGTCGCTGGTCGAGATGCGCCGCGTGCGCGACCTGCAGCCGTACGTCGGCCGCGAGCTCGAGGCGAAGATCATCGAGCTGGACAAGAACCGCAACAACGTGGTCCTGTCCCGCCGCGCCTACCTGGAGCAGACCCAGTCCGAGGTGCGCAGCGAGTTCCTCAACGCGCTCGCCAAGGGCCAGGTCCGCAAGGGTGTCGTGTCGTCCATCGTCAACTTCGGTGCCTTCGTGGACCTGGGTGGCGTCGACGGCCTGGTGCACGTCTCCGAGCTGTCCTGGAAGCACATCGACCACCCGTCCGAGGTCGTCGAGGTCGGCCAGGAGGTCACGGTCGAGGTTCTGGACGTCGACATGGACCGCGAGCGCGTCTCGCTGTCGCTGAAGGCGACCCAGGAAGACCCGTGGCGTCAGTTCGCCCGCACCCACGCGATCGGCCAGATCGTGCCGGGCAAGGTCACCAAGCTCGTCCCGTTCGGTGCGTTCGTGCGCGTCGAGGAGGGCATCGAGGGCCTGGTGCACATCTCCGAGCTGGCCGAGCGCCACGTGGAGATCCCGGAGCAGGTCGTCCAGGTCAACGGCGACGTGATGGTCAAGGTCATCGACATCGACCTCGAGCGTCGTCGCATCTCGCTGTCGCTGAAGCAGGCGAACGAGGGCGTCACGCCGGAGACCGAGTTCGACCCCACCCAGTACGGCATGGCCGCCGAGTACGACGCCGAGGGCAACTACATCTACCCCGAAGGCTTCGACCCGGACACCCAGGAGTGGCAGGAAGGCTTCGACAAGCAGCGTGAGGAGTGGGAGCGTCAGTACGCCGAGGCTCACACGCGCTACGAGGCTCACATGAAGCAGGTCCAGAAGGCAGCCGAGGCCGACGCCGAAGCCGCCGCGGACGCCGCGACCGGTGTCACCTCGGGCGACTCGGGCGAGCAGAGCTACACCTCCGCTCCGGCCGAGGCCAAGAGCGGTGGCACGCTCGCCAGCGACGAGCAGCTCGCGGCTCTCCGCGAGAAGCTGTCGGGCGGCGCGTGATCCAGGCGCTCAGCCAGTAGCTGACTGACAGCGGCCCCGGTCCACTACGGACCGGGGCCGCTTTCTTGTCCGCGTTCAGTCCTCTGGATGCGTTCCTTGCACGCGCAACTACCGCATTCAGAGGACTGAATGCGGTAGTGGGGAGAGGAAATCAGGAGGTGGCGGTCCGGACGGACGGGACGGACGGCACCCAGACACGTTCGAGTGCCGCGGCGCGGGCCTTGCGGCGGAGTCCGGCGAAGCTGTGCTTGGCGGGAACGAGGAGCGCGCTCAGCCACGTGCGCCGGTATTCGGCGAGGGCGTCGGCCACGGGACGATGGAGGACACAGTGCACCAGGCCCGGCGTTCCGAGCCGGTGCCTTCCGACGTGCTTACCGTCTGCCATCTTTCCTCCGTGTGGGCTACCTTCGCCGCGCACGGTACGCAATCAAGCCGCCGAAGCCCGGTAACCGCCCGGCGTGTCACCCATAAAGGTCGTGTAACGCGTCACTATGAACTTGCCTTTTGCACCCTTCTGTGCCGGAAGTGCACATCTTGTGACCCTGCGCGGTCGGCCCAGGTCACGCCACTAGGCTGATCGTCATGCTGCGTGTGGGCCTGACCGGCGGGATCGGCGCCGGAAAATCGACGGTGGCGAACCGGCTTTCCGAGCACGGCGCCGTCCTCATCGACTCCGACAAGATCGCCAGGGAGGTCGTCGAGCCGGGGACACCGGGGCTCGCCGAACTCGTCGAGGCGTTCGGGGAAGACATCCTCGCCGCAGACGGCGCGCTGGACCGGGCCGCGCTCGCCGCCAAGGCGTTCGCCGGCGAAGAATCCCGCAAACGGCTGAACTCGATCGTCCATCCGAGGGTCGGCGCCAGGACGGCCGAGCTGATGGCGGCCGCGGCGCCGGACGCGATCGTCGTCCACGACATCCCGCTGCTCGTCGAAGGCGGGCTCGCGCCGATGTACCACCTCGTCGTCATGGTCGACGCGCCGGAGGAGGTCCGGGTCCGCCGCCTGGTCGAAGCGCGGGGGATGGCCGAGAACGACGCGCGTGCCAGGATCAAGGCGCAGGCCACGACCGATCAGCGCCGGGCCGTGGCCGACGTCTGGTTCGACAACAGCGGAGCTCCCGACATCGTGCTCGCCGAGGTCGACGCGCTGTGGGCGGACAGGCTGACCCCGTTCGAGGCGAACGTGCGGCTCCGCAAGCCGCGCGCGCCGATGTCGCCGAAGATCGCGCCGTACGACGAGACATGGCCCGTGCAGGCCGAGCGGGCGCTCGCGCGGATCCGCGTGGTGGCCGGTGACAACGCCGTGCGGGTCGATCACATCGGTTCGACGTCCGTGCCGGGGCTGCCCGCCAAGGACATCCTCGACCTCCAGCTGACCGTGTCCACTTTGGACAAGGCGGACGAGCTGGCCGACGCGCTCTCCGACGCGGGGTTCCCGCGAGCGGAAGGGGAGTGGTTCGACGACGCGCACGGTGAAGAGGGCACTTGGCCCAAGCGGTTCCACTTCGGTGGCGATCCTCGCCGTCCGATCAACCTGCACGTCCGCTCGCGGGAGACGCCGGCCTGGCGGCTCGCGCTGCTGTTCCCGGAATGGCTGCGGCGGAATCCGGGCGAGCGCGACGCCTACGCCGCGGTCAAGAACGCCATGGCCGCGAAGCACGCAGGCGACGGGACGGTCGAGCGGTACACCGACGAGAAACAGGGCTGGGTCGACGCGGCCTTCACCCGTGCCGACGCTTGGGCGGACTCGACCGGCTGGACCCCGTAGGCCTCAGCCGCCGGGCGGTCCCCGCGCGAAAGCGATGGCGACGGCGGCCGTCTGCACGAGCGTGACCACGATCCACAGCGCGGGCTGATCGGCGAACGCCCGCAGCGGGCCGCCGTTGGGGACCGTGTTGATCAGCGCGGAGACCGCGAAGATCCCGGCGAGCGCCAGTGGGGCGGGCCGCAGGCGCATCGCGTCGAAGAACACCGGTGATCATGAAGATGAGGAAGATCGTGTCGTGCGCTTCGAGCACCGCCGCGATCGGTACCAGCCCGGTGAAGGACACGGCGATCACGACCGGATGACCTTCCCAGCGCTTCGAAAGCAGCGTGCAGGAGCCAGACGGCCGCGATCCCGGCCAGTCCCAGTGTGCGCGGCGGGTCGTGCTCGGAGATCACGAGACTGAGCACCGTACTGAGCGTCAGCAGAGCGTACGGCAGACAATTTTCGATCCGGCCGCCCCCAGGGCGCCACAGCGACCCGCCGTCGTCAGGAGACGGCCACAGCGAGTCCTGCCACCGGATCCAGCTGGTCATACCCGGAATTCTCGCAGGCCGGGCCATGCCGTGGCCCAGGTTTCGGTGTGGCCGGTGACCAGCCAGATCGGCATTCCCCGGCTCACGTTGCGGACGCCGGCCGCGTTGCCCACGCGGGAGACGATCCGGGCGTCGGTGAACGACCGCAACAGCCGTGCCGGATCCGGCCCGACGAACAGGACGCTGTCCGCGGTCTCGGGCGGATGCCCGAAGTACCAGAAGCCCCGGCTGGGGCTGTACACGGCGGGAAGCCCGTAGTCGGCGCCGTACCGGTCCAACGCTCCGGCCTGCCAGTACCCGGCCGTGACGAGCGTGGTGCGCGCCCGTTGGTCCGGCGGGAGCCGGTGATAGGCGTCCGCTACGGAACGCGCGAGATCCGGCCAGCCGATCTCCTCCAGCGTGTACGCCGGGCGGGGGACGTCCCGGCCTTCCGCGAGCCAGGCGGACGGCCACACCGGCAGCGCGTACGGGAGCGTGTACAGCGCGGAAAGCAGGAACACCGGCCAGGTCGGGATCCAGCGGAACCACCAGGACGGCCTCAACTGTCCGAAGTGGACGGCGGCGCCCGCCCACAGCACGCCGAACATGCCCGCCGCGTAGTAGTACCGGCCGTTCGACAGGATGAACAGGGTGATCACGCCGACCGCGGTCCAGCCGAGGAAACGGTATTCGCGCAGTTTGGCCGAGAACAGCAGGACCACGAGTCCATAAAGGACACCGACTACACCGATGCCGAGCCCGGCGCCGGTCAGCAGGGCGGGCAGGAATCCGGTGCGGCCGCTCCAGCCGCCGGTGGTCTCGTGCGCGATGACGTCGCCCATCTCCAGTTGCGGCCAGCCGTTCGCGGCCTGCCACCAGAGGGTGGGGACGAGCGACAGCGCGGCGATCCCCGCGCCGAGCCAGAGTTTGGGCCTGCGCAAGAGATCCCGGGGCCCGAAGACCAGGATCGCGACCCCGGCGGCGACCCAGAACGTCGCGATCAGGAGCTTGACGTTCAGCGCGACGGCGGTCGCCACGCCCAGCCACAGCAGCAGATTGTCGTCGCGGGTCCGCATCCAGCGCACGACCAGCCACGCGATGAGCGTCCACAGCGCCGGGTCGATCGTCGAGGTGGCCAGGTAGTGCCCGCTGCCGAGGAACTGCCCGCAGATCGCGTACGCGGCGGCGGCGCGGGTCTGCGCCCGGCGGTCACCGCCCATCTCGTAGGCGATGAGTCCGGTGAACACGACACCGGCGGCCGTCGCGAGGACGGCGGGGAAGCGGAAGACGAAGACGTTGCCGGGCGCGAGCGTGTCCATCGCCAGCGCCAGGACCGGGAGCACCGGCGGCTGGTCCGCGTAACCCCAGGCGAGCCGCTTGCCCGCGGAGAGGAAGTACAGTTCGTCGCCGAAGTAGCCGTACCGCCACGCCGTCGCCATCAGGACCGCCGCGGCCGCGGCGGCGAGGAGCCCCACCTGGAGCCGGGCGAACGCCGCACTGGACACCGTCGGTGTTTCGGCCGCGCGGGCGGCTTCCATCCATTCCTCGCAGATCCCTCGGGTGCCGGTCCTCTCGCACCTTACGTGCCACCGGCGTGGCGCGTCGGTCGTGAGAGGGCCGGTGAGGGCTCAGAAGCCCCAGTCCGTGAGTTTCGGCCACACCGTGTCCCAACTCCCGTTCCGGCCGGTGGCCAGCCAGATCTTCATGCCCTGACTCACGTTCTGGATTCCGGCCCCGTTGTCGAGCGCGCCGACCTCACGCACCTGCGTGAAGTACGGCACAAGTCCCGAAGGGTCGTTCCCGACGAACAGGATGTCCTGTGCCGATTCCGGCGGCCTCGGCAGCGTCACGTAGCCGCGGTTGGGGCTCGACGGCGACGGAAGCCCGAACTCCGGTCCATAGTGGTCGATGGCGCCGGCCTGCCAGTACTTCGCCGTGACGACACCGGTCCGGGACGGATCGGGAACGGTCCGGTACACCCGCCCCACCGACTCCGTGATCTCCCGCCAGCCGACCTCTTCGACGGCGAAGACCGGCCGCGCCCACACCGGAGCGCTCGCCAGCTGCGCACGCGGGAGGACCGGAAGTGCCTGCGGGATCGCGATCACCATGGCCACGAGGTACACCGGCCAGGTGGCGATCCAGCGCCAGTACTTCGACGCCTGGCCCGCCTCGATCTCCACCGCCGCCGCGGCGAACAGGGGGGCGAACATCCCGGCCGCGTAGTAGTAGCGCCCGTTCGCCAGCAGGAACACGGCGAGGACGCCGAGCGCGGTCCAGCCGAGGAACCGGTACGGCCGCAGGCGTTCGGACCGCAGCAGGCGCCACAGTCCATAGCAGACCAGGATCGCCCCCACCGGTAGTCCGGCGCTCAGCACCAGCGTCGGGACGAAGGTGACCCGCCCGCCCCAGCCTGCCGAGACCTCTTGGGAGATCGCCGCGCCCATGGTCAGCTGCGGCCATCCGTTCGCCGCCTGCCAGACGAGGGTGGGCGCGATCATCGCGGCGGCGATCAGCGCGCCGATCCACAGCGCCGGGCGGCGGACGAGGTCACGGGGTCCGAACGCCACCGTGGCGGCGAGTACGACGACCCAGAAGCCTCCGACGAGGAACTTCGTGTTCAGGGCGAACCCGGTCACCACACCGGCCCAGACCAGGAGTCTGTCCGTCCGGGTCCGCACCCAGCGGACGAGCAGCCAGATCAGCAGCGCCCACAGGAACGGGTCGATCGTGCTGGTCGCCAGGTAGTGCCCGCCGCCGAGCATCTGGATGGACACCGCGAACGTCGCCGCCGCGATCGTCTGCGCTTTGCGGCCGCCGCCCAGCTCCCTGGCGATGAGCGCCGTCAGCACCACGCCGGCCACCATCGCCAGCATCGCCGGGATGCGCAGGACGAACGGCGAATCGGCGCCGAACGCGTCCATCAGGCGGGCCAGCAGTGGCAACAGCGGCGGCTGGTCGGCATACCCCCAGTCCAGATGCCGACCGGCCGCCAGGAAGTACAACTCGTCGCCGAAGTAGCCGTAGCGATCGGCCGTCGCCGCGAGGACCGCCCCCATCGCCCCGGCGATCATCAGCACCGGTGCCCTGGCGAACGACGCGACCCCCGCGGGTTCTCGCCCATCGGACCGTTCCCGGAGTCCCTCGGCCTCCATGACCACGGGTATCCGCCCCCTCTCGATCGGTTACGCCCTTGATCGAGAGTCCCGCACCGCCGCCCCGCCGGGGATCCATCGGCCGGTCAGGATCGGCTCACCCAAGGGATGAGCCAGGATCAACCGATCGATGGATGCCGAGAGGTCAGTGCCGTCGCCAGTCGAGTGTGATGTCCTTTGTGGACAGCCAGCCGCGCAGGTCGTGGCCGTGAGAGGCCAACCCGTCCACCGTCGCGTGGCTGACGCCGAGCGCGCGTTCGCCGTCGGCGGGGGAGAGCAACCCGGCGGTGACCGCGGCGAGGAGTTCGTCGGTGTCGATCACCTGGACGGATTTCTTGTCCCGCAGAACGAGGTCGAGATAGAGATCGGTGGCCACCCAGACGCCGTCCTCACGGCGGATGTCGACGACGTCGAGGTAGAAGTCCTGATCGCGTTCGTGGCCGGGGGTGAACCAGAAGTCGGTGATCCGCAGGCCGAGATCCGGCAGCAGCCAGGACTCGATGTAGTGGAACTGGGCCCGCCCCGGCGTCGGCCGCGCCATGTAGAGGCCGAAGGGTTCTTCGCGGTATTCCTCGACGTCCCTCACGATGCCCTTGGGGTCCGTGTTGGTCTTCGCGGCCGGGTCGAAGTACTCGACCTTGGGCGGATGCAGCGCGGTCATCCGCCCATCTTGGAAGGCGGCGCCGCCCGCGAACACCGCCCAACCGGGTGGACGATCACGGTTTGCGGGTTCCGGGAGAGTAGCGCCGTCTGGCCGGATAAGGTGCGCTGGTTCCGCCAGAGGGGTGAGTGGGGAGTCGACGCATGTTCGGGATCATCAGGCCGTGCCGCCACCGGCTTTCCGCGGGTCTGCACGCGGACTGGCTCGCCCATCTCTGCGGTCTTTGCCTGGCGTTGCGGGACGAACACGGACATCTCGCCCGAATGGTGACGAACTATGACGGGCTGATCATCTCGGCGCTCGTCGAAGCCCAGTCATCACGTGCGGAAGGACGTCGCGACGCCGGCCCTTGCCCGCTTCGGGCGATGAAGGGGACTTCGGTCGCGAAGGGCGGCGGCGCCCAGCTCGCGGCGGCGGTCTCCCTCGTGCTGGCGTCGGCCAAGATCAGCGACCACGTCGAAGACCGTGATGGTGCCTTCGCGCGGCGTTCTGTCGCTCTCGCCGCGAGGCGGGTGGCGACGCGCTGGGCGGATCAGGGAAGCCGCACGGGGATCCGGGTCGGCTTCGACACCGCGGTCCTGACCGAGGCCGTCGACCGGCAGGCCGAGATCGAAAACGCCGTCCGCCTCGGTGATTCGGCCGTACTCGCCACCGAACCCGCGGAACTGGCGACGGCGGCCGCGTTCGCGCACACCGCGGTCCTGGCCGGCCGCCCCGGGAACGCGGCGCCGCTGGCCGAGGCCGGCCGCCTGTTCGGCAGGGCCGCGCATCTGCTCGACGCCGTCGAGGACCTCGCGGAGGACGAGGCCGCCGGTGCGTGGAACCCGCTGACGGCCACCGGGACCGGGCTCGCCGAGGCTCGGCGGCTGTGCGACGACGCCGTGCTCGGCGTCGAACTCGCCCTTCGCGAGGTGAAGTTCGATCAGCCCAAGCTGGTGCACGCCCTCCTGGTCCACGAACTGCGGCAGGCGGTGCGGCGCGCTTTCGGGCACAACCTCACCGGGCACGGCCATGGCCCGCAGCCGCCGCCGGGCTGGATCGGGCCCGGCCTCCAGCCACCGCAGCATCCCCACCAGCCTTATCCGCCCCAGCAGTACCCGCAGGGCGGCTACCAGGCGCCGCCTCCTCCGCCGGGCGCTCCCGGTGGCGGGGGTCCGCCGCAGGAGCCGCCGAAGAAGAAGCGGAAGCACGGCGGCCCGCCGACCGACGGTCAGGGTGGGTGCTGCTGGACGCCGAAGTTCCGGGTGCCCGCCCAGCCGAGGGGGTTCTTCCTCGGTTGCGCGGTGGCCACCTACATGTGCTGTTCGTGCCAGTTCTGCTGCCGGGACCCGTTCCCCGGGGCGTGGAGCGGGAAGCCGCACGAGGCATGGTGCAACAACTGTGACGGTTGTGACTGCTGTAACTGTTGTGACTGTTCCTGCTGATCCGACCAGGCGAAACGGAAACTGTCGGACCCAGCGCCTACTCTGGTTCCCGTGGCTTTCGCAACCGAACATCCCGTGCTCGCCCAGTCGGACTTCCGCCCCGTCACGGACATCCCCCGGACCGGCGGCCGGTTCGAGGTGGTCAGCGAGTACAAACCCGCCGGTGACCAGCCGGCGGCCATCGACGAGCTCGAACGCAGGATCAAGGCGGGCGAGAAGGACGTCGTCCTGCTCGGCGCCACGGGTACCGGTAAGTCGGCGACGACGGCCTGGCTGATCGAGCGCGTCCAGCGTCCGACGCTGGTGATGGCGCCGAACAAGACGCTCGCCGCGCAGCTGGCGAACGAGCTGAGGGAGCTGTTCCCGCACAACGCGGTCGAATACTTCGTCAGTTACTACGACTACTACCAGCCCGAGGCGTACATCGCGCAGACGGACACCTACATCGAGAAGGACTCGTCGATCAACGACGACGTCGAGCGGCTGCGGCACTCGGCGACGATGAACCTGCTGTCCCGGCGTGACGTCATCGTGGTCGCGAGTGTCTCGTGCATCTACGGTCTCGGCACGCCGCAGTCGTACCTCGACCGGTCGACGAAGCTGAAGGTCGGCGAGCAGCTCGACCGGGACGTCTTCCTCCGCGCCCTGGTGGACGTGCAGTACACCCGCAACGACATCGCCTTCGCGCGCGGCACTTTCCGCGCCCGTGGCGACACGGTCGAGATCATCCCGGCGTACGAGGAGCTGGCTGTCCGCGTCGAGTTCTTCGGCGACGAGATCGAGAAGCTGTACTACCTGCACCCGCTCACCGGAGACATCGTCAAAGAGGTCGACGAGGTCCGCATCTTCCCGGCCACGCACTACGTGGCGGGCCCGGAGCGGATGGAGAAGGCCATCGGCGGCATCGAGGCCGAGCTCGAGGAGCGGCTGGCCGAGCTGGAAAAGCAGGGCAAACTGCTCGAGGCCCAGCGACTGCGGATGCGCACCGCGTACGACATCGAGATGATGCGCCAGGTCGGGTTCTGCTCCGGCATCGAGAACTACTCGCGGCATATCGACGGCCGCGGCGCAGGCACCGCGCCCGCGACCCTCATCGACTACTTCCCGGAAGACTTCCTGCTGGTCATCGACGAGTCGCACCAGACTGTCCCGCAGATCGGCGGCATGTTCGAAGGCGACATGTCGCGGAAGCGGAACCTGGTCGACTTCGGGTTCCGGCTGCCCAGCGCGGTCGACAACCGGCCGCTGACCTGGGAGGAGTTCACCGACAGGATCGGCCAGACGGTCTACCTCTCGGCGACGCCGGGGCCGTACGAGATGGGGCAGGCGGGCGGCGAGTTCGTCGAGCAGGTCATCCGCCCGACCGGCCTGGTTGACCCGAAGGTGGTCGTGAAGCCCACCGAGGGTCAGATCGACGACTTGGTGCACGAGATCCGCGAGCGGGCCGAGAAGGACGAGCGTGTCCTGGTCACCACGCTCACGAAGAAGATGGCCGAGGATCTCACCGACTACCTGCTGGAGCTGGGCATCCGGGTGCGCTACCTGCATTCCGAGGTGGACACGCTGCGCCGGGTCGAGTTGCTGCGGCAGCTGCGCGCGGGCGATTACGACGTGCTGGTCGGCATCAACCTGCTCCGTGAGGGTCTCGACCTGCCCGAGGTGTCGCTGGTCGCGATCCTCGACGCGGACAAGGAGGGCTTCCTCCGCAGTGGCACGTCGCTGATCCAGACGATCGGTCGCGCGGCCCGGAACGTGTCGGGCGAGGTGCACATGTACGCGGACAAGATCACCGA